>NZ_CP058316.1:2400000-3000000 GCF_013389665.1 Microbacterium oleivorans
TGATCCGGCCGCGCCGTGTCGGCCATCGAGGCCACGACCGGCCGGAGCGTGGCGCGCGCGTGGTCACGCAAGCGCTCCACGGCGTCCTCGCCCGGCGGGTCCTGGGGCAGGAACTGCACGGTCATGCGGCCGGCGCCGAGGGGGACGGATGCCGCGACGTCGGGCAGCTCGTCGCCGCCCGCGGCGACCTCGAGCGACCCGCCGCCGATGTCGAAGAGCAGGATCTGCCCGGCGGACCATCCGAACCAGCGCCGGACCGCCAAGAAGGTGAACCGCGCTTCCGACTCGCCGCCGAGCACCTGCAGGTCCTGGCCGAGGGCATCCTCGATCGCGGCGATGACCGCCGCGCCGTTCGTCGCGTCGCGCACGGCGCTGGTGGCCGTGGCCAGCAGCTCGACCACGTTCTCGGTGCGCGAGACAGCCACCGCCTCGCTCACGGCCGAGACGAGGGCGCTCACGCCGTCCGCGCTGATCGAGCCGTCGGGCTCGAGGTACCGCATGAGGCGCAGCACCGTGCGCTTGCTCGTACGTGCCAGAGGCCGGCCACCGGGGCGCACATCGGCGACGAGCAGGTGGACCGTGTTCGAACCGATGTCGAGGACTCCCAGGCGCACAGCTTCACAGTAGCGGCCGGGTGCCGGGCCGGCGGGGCCCGAGGACGTTACGATGAGCGCGATGTCACCTGAAGATCTGCTGGCGCTGGCGCCGCTCGCCCCCTCGCTGTATCGCGAGATCGATCGCGCCGACTGGGCTCGGCTGGCCGCCGGCGCGCTGCAGCCGTTGAGCGAGACCGAGATCGTGCAGCTTCGAGGTCTGGGCGATCGCATGGACCTCGGTGAGGTGTCTCAGGTCTACCTGCCGCTGAGCCGGCTGCTCTCGCTGTATGCCAGCGCCACCCGGCGGCTGGGTGCCGACACCGATGCCTTCCTGGGCGACGACGACAGCACGACGCCCTTCGTCGTCGGCGTCGCCGGATCGGTCGCGGTGGGCAAGTCCACCGTGGCGCGCCTGCTGCGCGAGCTCATGAGCCGGTGGCCGGGCACGCCGAGGGTCGAGCTCGTGACCACCGACGGCTTCCTCTATCCCAATGCCGAGCTCGAGCGCCGCGGCTTGATGGCGCGCAAGGGGTTCCCCGAGTCGTACGATCGCCGGGCCCTGCTGTCGTTCCTGACCGACGTCAAGTCCGGCGCAGCCGAGGTGCACGCCCCCTTCTACTCGCACATGCGGTACGACATCGTCCCCGACGCCCAGATCACCGTCCGTCGACCCGACGTCGTCATCGTCGAGGGGCTCAACGTCCTGGCGCCGCCGCCGGCGCCCCACGAGGTCGCGGTGAGCGACCTGTTCGACTTCTCGATCTACGTCGACGCCGAGGTCGAGCACATCAGCCGGTGGTACGTCGACCGGTTCATGACGCTCAAGGCCGGCGCCTTCAACAATCCGTCGTCGTACTTCAACACCTTCGCCGACCTCGACGACGAGGAGGCGGTCGCGATGGCGCGGACGTTCTGGAACGACATCAACCTGCCGAACCTGGTCGAGAACGTCCTGCCGACGAAGCATCGCGCGACGCTCATCCTGCACAAGGGTGCATCCCACGCCGTGGAGCGGGTCCTGCTGCGCAAGGTCTGAGCCCGAGAGCGGCATGCCCGCCGACCCCGGAGGATCGACGGGCACACCTGGTGTGGACGGCCCCCGCTCAGGGGGAGGGGTACGACCCGAAACCGAGCGGTCCGGTCGGCAGAGCCGTCGAGGCCGGGGCCCGGGTCGCGGTGATCGAGCAGAAGCCGCCACATCCGTACGGCGCGTGTTCGGACGTCGGCCGCAGCCGCGCGGGCGGAGTCGGTCCGACGCGGCGTGCGCCGGCGCGACGACTGCTCCCCAGCAGCCGTGCGAGCGCATGCAATCGCCTCGTCATGCTCGTCCCCAATTCCCCAGCGGGACCGGCCGTAGCCGTGATCCCGTTCCCCAACACCGCCGAGCCGATCGCGCCGGGTCCCATCCCGGCGTGTCGAATCACTCTGCGTTTCGTCCGGGCCGTGGCCGCGGACTGCGCTCAGTATGTCAGAGCGTCGTGGTTGCCGGAAGCATGAATCTCGCAAGGTTTGCGACCGAACCGAGAGCGGACCGTGTGCGTTGTGCAGTGCGCGTGCGCGGCTGCGCACTGCACAACGCCCTCACGGTGCACAGATCCCCATCGACACCTTGAGTTCGACGCGTTTTCGTGACTCCCACACCCCCCAAAAGCAGGGAGCCTGCGCGTCGTGGTTGATCGTACAACCGATGTCGGTGTCCGCCAATAGGGGGACACGCCAGTTTCGGGAGTCGGACTTCTCGCCGCGATCGGTGTTCTCGCCGCGCGCATCCGGTAGGCTTCAACCGCCTGCGTAGTACTCGAACCGTTCCCCAAGCGGTGATTCGGTCGCCCCGCCGTCCCCAACGGCCCGACCGAGAGCGCGTGGGTTGCGGGGCCCTCTCGAGTAAATCAGTCCCCAAATGGCTGACTCGAGAGGGCCCTCGTCTTCGTCCGGCGAACGATACATGCGCCGGATCGTGTTACGCACCCGTCATCACGACCTGCTAGGTATGAATCCATGGAACTGGGGCGTCGCTCACGCGCGCTCGTGCGCGCGACCGTCCGCATGCGTGTACGACTGCGGCGTCGCGCCCGGGCCTCCCGGTGGCGTGGCGCCGTCGCGCTGAGCACCGTGGCGCTCCTGGCCGCCACCGCCACCCTGGCCCCGGCCGCAGCCTCGTCCGCTTTCGCTCCGGCGACGGTGGCCGGCCCTGCGGCCGCCGCCGCGGGCGACCGGGTGGTCCGTTTCGGCGACGCCGCGGCCGAGGACGGACGAGCCGTTTTGCTGGTGCACGGATGGCTGAGCACGACGCTGCCGACCGAAGCCGGCCAATCCGCCTTCGCGCGCTCGCCGTTCGCCCGTCCGGTGCAGTGGAAGGACGGCTCGGGGGAACCCGTGGGACGCGGCATGTCGGCATCCCTCCAGCAGCGGCTCGAAGCGGTGCCCGGCCTGGCGGTGTACGCCTTCGACTATTCGGCCAACTCGGCGGGCTGGGTGGGCTCGAACGGGTCGGCCGAGAACCTCGCCGCCGCCATCCGCTCGATCGCCGCCGCCGTGCACGGACCGGTCGACATCGTGACGCACTCCATGGGCGGGCTCGCGCTGCGATACGCCCTCCGCGACACCCCCGGCCTGACCGACCTCATCGGCGAGGTGGTCACGGTCGGGACCCCCACCGAGGGCTCCGACATCGCCAACGTCGCCGTCGACATCGCCGCCGTCATCCGCGCCACGATGTCGACCCTGCCCGTGCTGCAGACCCTGGTGCTCCCGTGGATCGGGGCCGTCTGCAACAACCAGCTCGCCGGCGACGCTCTCGACGGCTGCGACCTGCCGCCGGTCATCCGCACCGGGATCGCCGCTCTCGGACCGGGTGGCACGGCTCTGCGGGCGGGGTCGGACGACCTCGCCGACCTTCCGGACTGGCCCTCCGGGCTGCGGGTGCACGCGATCGCCGGTGACGCGGTGGTCTCGCTGCCACTGGCCACCGGGGCGACGTGGGATGCGCACCTGGGCGACGGCCTGGTCGCCGAGCCGTCGGCCACGGCCGGAAGCGACGATGCGACCGTCGTGACGTGCCGCACGCAGTTGGCCCCGGGCCTCGGCGGCATCCTGAGCGTGCTGTCGGGGGAGGTGGCGGCGCCGCCGTTCGGCGGCGCGTGCGGACACGACGCCATCTTCGCGAACCTCGAGGTCGTCGACGCCGTGCTCTCGGACCTCGGTCACCCGCCCACGGCGCGGGCCCAGGGGTAGCCGGCCGGTCGCGGGGCCGCGCGGCTCGCGCGATCTAGGATGGAGCCCATGTGCGGAATCATCGGCTACGTGGGCCCCCGGCCCTCGCAGGACATCCTCATCTCGGGGTTGGCCCGCCTCGAGTATCGCGGCTACGACTCCGCCGGCATCGCCGTCATCGACGGCGAGGGGGTGCTCGGCACCCGCAAGCGCGCCGGCAAGCTGCAGGTGCTGCGGGACGATCTCGCGGCGCACCCGCTCGCCGACGGCACGACCGGCATCGGCCACACGCGCTGGGCAACGCACGGCGGCCCCACCGACCTCAACGCGCACCCCCACCTGGCCGACGACGACAAGCTCGCCGTCATCCACAACGGGATCATCGAGAACTTCGCCGAGCTGAAGTCCGAGCTCGTCGCCGAGGGACACACGTTCCGCAGCGAGACCGACACCGAGGTCGCCGCCGTGCTGCTCGGCCGCGAGTACGCGGCGACCGGCGACCTGGTGCAGGCCTTCCGGGCCACCGTGTCGCGTCTCGAAGGCGCCTTCACGCTGCTGGCCCTCCACCGCGACCAGCCCGGCCTCGTCGTCGGTGCGCGCCGCAACTCACCGCTGGTGATCGGTCTCGGCGACGGCGAGAACTTCCTCGGCTCCGACGTCGCCGCCTTCGTCGAGCACACCCGCCACGCACTGGCGATCGGGCAGGACGAGATCGTCGCGATCACGCCGCAGGAGGTCACCGTCACCGACTTCTCCGGCGACGCGGTCGACGTCGAGCCGTTCGAGGTCGTCTGGGACGCCGCGGCCGCGGACAAGGGCGGCTGGTCCTCGTTCATGGCCAAGGAGGTCTCGGAGGAACCCGAGGCCGTCGCCAACACCATCCGCGGCCGGGTCCACGACGGGCTCGTCGAGATCCCCGAGCTCGACGGGCTGGATGAGATCTTCACCGGCATCGACCGCATCGTCGTCATCGCGTGCGGCACCGCGGCCTACGCCGGGATGGTGGGCAAGTACGCCCTCGAGCAGTGGGCGCGGGTGCCGGTGGACGTCGAGCTCGCGCACGAGTTCCGCTACCGCGACCCCGTGATCGGCGAGCGGACGCTCGTGGTCTCGATCAGCCAGTCCGGCGAGACGATGGACACGCTCATGGCGGTGAAGTTCGCCCGCGAGGCCGGTGCGCGCACGCTGTCGATCTGCAACACGCAGGGCGCGACCATCCCGCGCGAGTCCGACGCGATCGTCTACACGCACGCCGGTCCCGAGGTCGCCGTCGCCTCGACGAAGGCGTTCGTCGCGCAGATCACCGCGCTCTACCTGCTCGCCCTCCACATCGGGCGGGTGCGCGGCAGCCTGACGCCCGAGACGATCGCCGACCAGGTGCGCCAGCTCGAGGCGGTGCCCGAGAAGATCGCGCGTGTCCTCGCCACCGAGCAGGAGCACATCGAGCAGTTCGCCCACTGGATGGCCGACACCCGCTCGGTGATCTTCCTCGGCCGTCACGTCGGCTACCCGATCGCCCTCGAGGGAGCCCTCAAGCTCAAGGAGATCTCGTACATCCACGCCGAGGGCTTCGCGGCGGGCGAGCTCAAGCACGGTCCGATCGCGCTCATCGAGCCCGGTCAGCCGGTGTTCGTCATGGTGCCGTCGCCCAGCAGCTCGCCGCTGCTGCACGCCAAGGTCGTCTCCAACATCCAGGAGATCCGCGCCCGCGGCGCCCGCATCATCGCGGTCGCCGAGGAGGGCGACGCCGCCGTGCTGCCGTTCGCCGACGAGGTGCTGCGCATCCCGCTCGCCGAGCCGCTGTTCGAGCCGCTGCTGGCCGTGGTCCCGCTCCATATCTTCGCGATGGGGCTCGCGACGGCCAAGGGGCTCGACGTCGACCAGCCGCGCAACCTGGCGAAGTCGGTCACGGTCGAGTGAGCCCGTCGGGGCGAGAGGGGATGCCGTGATCGTCGGCATCGGCGTCGATCTGGTCGACGTGCCGCGTTTCGAGCGCTCGCTGGAGCGCACGCCGCGCCTGCTCGAGCGGCTCTTCTCGCCCGCCGAACGGACGCTCAAGCCGCGCTCGCTCGCGGCGCGCTATGCCGCCAAGGAGGCGCTGATCAAGGCGCTCGGCGGCTCGGAGGGCGTGCACTGGGTCGACATCGAGGTGGCGTCCGAGGCATCCGGCCGCCCGGTCTTCGCGCTCACCGGCGACACCGCCCGCACCGTGGCGGCGCGGGGTGTCGCGGCGCTGCACCTGTCGCTCTCGCACGACGCGAACATCGCCACCGCCTACGTGATCGCCGAGGCGTCCGCATGAGCGGATCGACGCACGCGAGCATGCGCCGAGCGCTCATCGACGTCGCCGCGATCGAGCACAACGTCCGGCATCTGCGTCGCCTCGTGCAGACCGAGGTCATCGCCGTGGTCAAGGCCGACGGCTACGGGCACGGCGCGGTGCGCGCCGCCGAGGCGGCCCTGGCCGGCGGGGCCGCGCGCCTCGGCGTCGCCGACATCGACGAGGCGCTCGCGCTGCGCGCGGCGGGCATCACCGCCCCCGTGGTCGCTTGGCTGCACGCCCCCGACGCCGACTTCCGCGCCGCGGCCGCCCACCGCGTCGAGCTCGGGATCTCGAGCTTCGCGCAGCTCGAGGCGGCCGCCGCGGCCGCGACGGGGGAGAGCCCGGTGGGAGTGCATCTGAAGGTCGAGACGGGTCTCGGCCGCAACGGTGTCGAGCCGCGCGAATGGCGTCGGGTGTGCGCCGAGGCGGCCCGGCTCGAGCGCATCGGCCGGATCCGTGTCGTGGGTGTCTTCAGTCATCTCTCCAACACGAGCATCGACGACGACCGTGCCGCGCTCGCGCGGTTCCACGAGGCCGTGGCCGATGCGGCAGCGGTCGGGGTCTCGCCGCGGCTGCGCCACATCGCCGCCTCCCACGCGGCGCTCGCCCTTCCGGAGTCGCGACTGGACTGCGTGCGGCTGGGCATCGCCGTGTACGGGCTCTCGCCGACGCCGGACCGCACCTCGGCCGACCTGGGGCTGCGCCCGGCGATGACACTGCGCAGCACCGTCGCCGCCGTCCGACGCGTTCCCGCGGGACAGGGCGTCTCCTACGGCTACACCCACCGAGCGGCCGCCGAGACGACGCTCGCCCTCGTGCCGATCGGCTACGCCGACGGCGTCCCGCGGCAGGCATCGGGCCGCGGCCCCGTCGTGATCGGCGGAGGCCGGTTCACCGTGGCGGGTCGTATCGCGATGGACCAGTTCGTGGTCGACGTGGGGGACGCGGAGGTGTCGGTGGGCGACGAGGTGGTCCTGTTCGGCGACCCGACCCTGGGCGCGCCGAGCGCCGCGGAATGGGCGGATGCCGCCGACACGATCGATTACGAGATCGTCACGCGGGTCGGGCCGCGCGTGCGACGCATCACGGTCACGGACGAGGCGACGGGAGACGGATCATGAGCTCACTGGACGAGTACCTGGGTCAGCGCGAGGTGACCTCCGCCGGCGACATGGAGGCGTGGGGTCGCGAGATCGGAGAGCGGCTGCGCGCCGGCGACCTCCTGGTGCTGACCGGGCCCCTCGGGGCGGGTAAGACCACGCTGACCCGCGGAATCGGGGCGGGCCTCGGCGTGCGCGGGCCGATCCAGAGTCCGACGTTCGTCATCGCCCGCACCCACCCCTCGCTCGTCGACGGCCCCCCGCTCGTTCACGTCGACGCCTACCGGCTCGGGTCCGCGGCGGAGCTGTCGGACCTCGACCTCGACCTCGACGCCTCGGTGACGATCGTCGAATGGGGGCGCGGCATGGTCGACGGACTGCGCGAGAGCTGGTGGGAGATCGAGCTCGAACGCGGCTGGAGCGGAACGGGCCTCGACAACGCCTGCGGCACGAGCGGCCCCGCGGCGGCCGAGATGGCCGATGCCGCTCCCCGCATCGTCACGGTCAGCCGTCGCCCCTGACAGGGACGCGCCGGCGCCGGGGCCGACTACCCTGGATCACGTGATTCTGGGCATCGACACCTCGATCGGCACGGCCGTCGCGATCGTCGACCCGGCCGGGGCCGTACGCGCCGAGGCCGTCAGCGGCGACGCGCGAGGTCACGCCGAGGTGATCGGCGACCTGCTCGCGCGTGCCCTCTCGCAGGCCGGGATCCGTGCCGCTGACATCACCGCTGTCGCGGCCGGGATGGGACCGGGGCCGTTCACCGGACTGCGCGTCGGGATCGCCGCGGCGCGGGCGTTCGCGCTCGGGCGCGGCATCCCCGTCGTCGCCGTCGCGAGCCACGACGCCGCCGCCCTCGAACGGACGCACCCGACGGGCGACGAGGACGGCGTCGGTGCGGCCGTCGAGGGGGAGCACTTCGCGATCGTCACCGATGCGCGCCGGCGTGAGCTGGCCGTGTCGGTCTACCGCGTCGAGGACGGCGCGCCTGTCCGCGTCGCCGAGCCCCGCCTGGTTCTCCGCGCGTCGGCCGACACCGTCGACCCGCTCGGCTTCCCCGCTGCTCGGCTGCCGGAGACGACCGGGATCAGCGCGGTCGCGCTGGCCCGCATCGCCGCGTCGCGCCTGCGCGCGGGCACGGCCGACGTGTCGGCGATCGAGCCGCTGTATCTCCGGGCCCCCGACGTGACGGTGCCCGCCGGGCCGAAGAAGGTGGGGACGTGACGCTGCGCGCGGCGACCCGCGACGACCTCGACGCGATCATGACGCTCGAGCAGGAGTCCTTCCCGACCGACGCCTGGAGTCGCACCGCCATGGCGGCGGAGCTCGCCTCGCCGCACGGTCGCTACCTCGTCGACGACGACGACGGCCGTGTCATCGGGTACGGCGGGGTGCGTGCCGCGCGCGGAGCGGACGACGCCGACATCCAGACGATCGCGCTCGCCCCCGGATCCCGCGGCACCGGACGCGGCCGGGGCCTGCTGCGCGCGCTGCTCGACGAGGCCCGCCATCGGGGTGCGCGCGAGGTGTTCCTCGAGGTGCGCGCCGACAATCCCGTCGCCCAGCGCCTGTACCTCTCGGAGGGCTTCGTCGAGATCGCCCGGCGTCCCCGCTACTACCAGCCCGACGACGTCGATGCGATCATCATGCAGCTGCGTCTCGCGTCGCCCGCCGGCGGCCCGGGCTCCGAACGTGCCGGGGAGGCCGACCGATGACGCGCGTCGACCACCGCGCCGAGCCCCTCGTCCTGGGGATCGAGACGAGCTGCGACGAGACCGGCATCGGAATCGTCCGGGGGCGCACCCTGTTGTCGAACACGATCGCCAGCTCGATGGCCGAGCACGCCCGCTACGGCGGTGTGGTGCCCGAGGTGGCGGCCCGCGCCCACCTGGAGGCTCTTCAGCCCGCCATCGAGGCCGCGGTCGCCGAGGCCGGCGTCACCCTCGCCGACCTCGATGCCGTCGCCGTCACGAGCGGCCCGGGGCTCGCGGGCGCCCTGATGGTCGGCATCGGCGCCGCCAAGTCGCTGGCCGTCTCCCTCGACAAGCCGCTCTACGCCGTGAACCACCTCGTCGGGCATATCGCCGCCGACATCCTCACCGGCGACGACGTGGAGTACCCCACCGTCGCCCTGCTCGTCAGCGGCGGACACACCTCGCTCCTGCTCGTGCGCGACCTCGTCTCGGACGTCGAGATGCTGGGCGAGACGATGGACGACGCCGCCGGCGAGGCCTTCGACAAGATCGCCCGCATCCTCGGTCTTCCCTACCCGGGCGGCCCGGAGATCGACCGCGCCGCTGCCACCGGCGACCCGGGTGCGATCCGCTTCCCGCGGGGGCTCTCCCGAGCCTCCGACCTCGCCGCGCATCGATACGACTTCTCGTTCTCGGGACTCAAGACCGCCGTCGCGCGCTGGATCGAACAGCGCGAGGCGGCCGGTGACCCGGTGCCCGTCGCCGACGTCGCGGCCTCGTTCCGCGAGGCGGTGGTCGACGTCCTCGTCACGAAGGCGCTCGACGCCTGCGCGCAGCACGGGGTCCCGCGGCTCCTCCTCGGCGGCGGGGTCATCGCCAACCGGCGTCTGCGCGAGGTCGCACTCGAGCGCGCCGCTGCGGCGGGGGTCGCGGTGCGCATCCCGCCGCTGAGCCTGTGCACCGACAACGGCGCGATGATCGCCGCGCTCGCCGCCGAGCTGATCGCGTCGGGGGCGGCGCCGTCGACCCTCGGCTTCGGAGCCGATTCGACCTTGCCGGTCACCGAGATCCAGGTGCACGGATGACCGAGCCGGCACGCCCCCGGGTGGAGTGGGCTCCCGAGCCCGAGGTGCTGCCGCGGTCGGGGGGATGGGCCCTCGCCCTGGCCGTCGTCGGGCTGGCCCTCTCGCTCCTCGTCGGGTGGGCGTTCCCGCTCGGCATCGCCGCCGTCGTGCTGGCCGTCCTCTCGCTCCGCCGCCCGTGGGAGAGCCGGCTGGTCGGGGGCTGGGCGTTGGCGCTCGGAGCGCTCTCGCTCGTCTACAGCGCCGGGTGGCTGACGTGGGGCGCGTTCCGTGCGGGGCTCATCGGCGGCTGAGCGCGTGCTGCGGCTCAGTGCAGACGGTCGGCGAGCACGGCCACGCGCCGTTCGCCCACACGGGTGAGGAAGAGGGTCGCGGCGGCACCGCCCGACAGTGCGAGCTTCCTGCGGAACTGCGCGGGATCGATGTCGACGCCCCGCTTCTTGATCTCCAGGGTCCCGATGCCCTCGCGGCGCAGCACCGCGTCGATGTCGCGGGTCTTCAGAGGCAGCACCTCGCGCACACGGAAGGTGGTGGCGAACGGACTCCGTCGCCCGTCGTCCGAGGTCATATACGCGGTGCCCCCCTCGAGCATGCCGGCGTCGAGGGATCGAGCGACCTCGCCGATCAGCCGTGCTCGGATGACCGCGCCGTCCGGCTCGTGCAGGTAGGCGCCGAGCGGTCGGGGTTCGGCGTCGGGGCTGTCGCCCGTCGCGGTGAGTTCGGCCGCGCTGTCGCCGCGCAGCACCAGCGCGGCGCGTCCCACACCCTCCCGGGCGAGGGACCCCGACCAGAGGACGAGCTCGATCGTCGAGCCGTCGGCGCTGATCCACTGGGCCTCGACATCGCCGGGGAGGTCCTCGCGATCGAACGCGGGACCGAGCTTGATCCCCGTCGGCAGCCGACGGGCCAGATCGAACGCCCAGGGGAGTGAGGGCGTGTAGGCGGATGCCGTCACGCGCCGTGTCTCGCCGTGCCCGGCCGTGCGACGAGCAGGGTCGAGCCATACCGCATCGACCTCGTCGAGCGCCGTCTCCTCGGCGAGGCCGTGGCGCACCTGCGCTGCATCGCCGAACGGGGCGAGGTTGTAGGCGGCGATCGCCGCGGTCGTCTCGTCGGCGTCGACGGCCAGCACCTCGAGCCCGATGCCGGCGAAACCCAGCGCGTCGCCGCCGATGCCGCAGCCGAGGTCCGCCACGCGGCGGACGCCGGCGTCCCGGAAACGCCCGGCGTGGCGTGCGGCGACGGCGAGTCGCGTGGCCTGCTCGAGACCCGCGCGGGTGAACAGCATCCGCGACGAGAAGGGACCGAACTTCTGGATCGCACGTTCGCGAAGTCGAGCCTGTCCGACGGCGGCGGAGACGAGATCGGGCGAGAGCCCCTCGCGCCGCAGCCGCGAGACGGCGGCAGCGGCGTCGGCGGTGGAGGTGATCTGCAGCGAGTCGACCAGCCGCAGCCCTTCGGGGGTCAGCAGCGCGGCGAGCTCGGCGTGATCCACTCGGCCAGCCTACGCCCCGACCCCGCATCGGATTGGCACTCGCGTTGCGTGAGTGCCAACGTCGCTCTACACTCGGACTTGGCACTCTCAGGGTGAGATTGCCAACCAGTCTTGTCGAAGAAAGAGGTAGACCGTGTCGGTTTCCATCAAGCCGCTCGAGGACCGCATCGTCATCAAGCAGGTCGAGGCCGAGCAGACCACCGCGAGTGGTCTGGTCATCCCCGACACCGCCAAGGAGAAGCCCCAGGAGGGCGAGGTCGTGGCCGTGGGCCCCGGCCGCATCGATGACAACGGCAACCGTGTTCCGCTCGACGTCGCCGTCGGCGACCGGGTGATCTACAGCAAGTACGGCGGGACCGAGGTCAAGTTCGGTGCCGACGAGTTCCTCGTGCTCTCGGCGCGCGACGTGCTCGCCGTCGTCGTTCGCTGACGCGACGCTCTTCCGAAGGCCCGGGTGCTCCGCACCCGGGCCTTCGTCGTTCCCGGTGGGCGGGTCGTGGCAGGGGAGCGGCGATCGTTGGCAGTCGCGCGGACCGCGGGCATGTCACGACCGAACTAGGCTTGGCCCGTGACACCCCTCGACCCGGCCCGCGAACGGACGCTCGGTGGTGTCTACGCCTTCGCGGCCTACGTCCTCTGGGGCTTCATGCCCCTGTACTTCCTGGTGCTGGCGCCGATGGGCCCGTTCGAGGTCGTGTCGTGGCGCATCCTGTTCTCGCTCGTCTTCTGCGCCGTGCTGCTCACGGTTCTGCGGGCGTGGCCCAAGCTGATCGCCATCCTGCGCACGCCCCGGCTCGTGCTGTGGACGATCGTCGCCGGCATCCTCATCTACGTCAACTGGCAGGTCTTCCTGATCAGCACCCTCACCGGTCATGTCATCGAGGGCAGCCTCGGCTACTTCATCAACCCGATCGTGACCGTGCTGCTGGGCGTCCTCGTGCTGAAGGAGCGGCTGCGCACGGCGCAGTGGGTCGCGATCGGCATCGCCGTCGTGGCGGTGGGCGTCATCGTGGTCGGTTACGGCGACTTCCCCTGGATCGCGCTCACGCTCGCCGCGAGCTTCGGCGCCTACGGCCTCGTCAAGAAGCAGATCGGGCCGTCGGTCGACGCGGTCAGCGGGCTGACGCTCGAGTCGCTCTGGCTCGCGCCCATCGCGATCGTGCAGGCCATCGTGGTCGCCGTCACCGGCGGACTGGTGCTCGGCTCGGTCAGCGGCGGACACACCCTCCTGGTCCTGCTGGCCGGCGTGGTCACCGCGACGCCCCTGCTCTTCTTCGCCGCGGGCGCGCGGCGCAGCAGCCTGACGGTCATCGGTCTGCTGCAGTTCGCCGCGCCGATCCTGCAGTTCATCACCGGCGCCTGGATCCTCGGTGAGCCGATGCCGATCGAGCGCTGGATCGGCTTCGGCCTCGTGTGGCTCGCCCTCGTCGTGCTGAGCCTGGACTCGTTGCGCGCTGGTCGCCGACCGCGGCGGGGCGGCCCTGCCGACGTCGCTCCGGTCGTCTGACCTCGGTCCGTCGCAGGCGCCCCGACCCGGGGCGGCGAGGGGCGGTGTGGCACCGGTACCATCCGCGCCGCGACGCGGAACAGTCGGGCCCGTAGGTAACGATTCGGTCGCGTAACAGACCGTTAACACATCGCAACATCCCCGGTGCGGCGCCGCCACTAGGTTTGACCCAACCTCGCGGGGCTTCGGCCGCGCGTTCCCACTCATCAAGGAGCACAATGGGCGTTCTCACCCGTTCCCGCACTGCGAAGGTCCTCGGCGGTATCGCCGTGATCGGCGCGAGTGCCCTCGTCCTCGCCGGATGTGCCGGAGGCAGCGAACCCGCAGCCTCGGGTGACGCCGGCGGCGGCGATTCGGCGGCGGCCGACTTCCCGATCGACTGCGCCGCTGCCGAGCCCGCGTCCTACACGCCCGAGTACAGCTCGACCTCGACCGGCCCCGGCACCGACCTCACCTACACGATCGGCACGGCGCTGCCGCAGACCGGTAACCTCGCCTTCCTCGGCCCGCCCGAGATCTCGGCGACCGAGTTCGCCGCGTCGCAGATCAACGCGGCCGCCAAGGGCATCACCATCGACCTGAAGCAGGGCGACTCGGGCGACACCGACAACAAGGCGTACGAGACGGAGATCCCGCGTCTGCTGGGCGAGGGCGCCACGGCGATCGTGGGTGCGGCGTCCTCGGGCACGTCGCTGCAGTTCATCGACCAGGTGATCGCGGCCGGCGCCGTCCAGTTCTCCCCGGCCAACACCTCGGCGGCGTTCACCGGCTACGAGGACAAGGGCCTCTACTGGCGCACCGCTCCCTCCGACGTCCTCCAGGGCGAGGTGCTCGGAAACCTCATCGGTGCCGACGGCAACGAGACGCTCGGCATGATCGTGCTCAACGACTCGTACGGCACGGGCCTCGCCTGCTTCACCAAGGCCGCCTTCGAGGCCGCCGGCGGTGAGGTCGTCGCGACCTCGCTGTACAACACCGGTGACACGAACTTCTCGGCTCAGGTCGAGGACGTTCTGGCCGCTGGCCCCGACGCGATCGCGCTGATCACGTTCGAGGAGGTCAAGACGATCATCCCCGAGCTCATCGGAGCCGACTTCGCAGCCGACAAGCTGTACTTCGTCGACGGCAACCTCGCGAACTTCAGCGAGGACTTCGAGGCGGGCACGCTCGCCGGTGCCAAGGGCACCTACCCGGCGGTCGACCCCGCGTCGATCTCGTCGTTCCGCGACGAGCTCCAGGCGTTCTGGACGGGCGCCGGCAACGCCGAGCTGCAGGACTACACCTACGCACCGGAGTCGTACGATGCCGTCGTCCTGCTCGCCCTCGCGGCGCTGCAGGCGGGATCCACGGCTGGCCCGGACGTCGCGGCGAACCTGCAGGCTGTCTCGGGTGGTGCCGGCGACGGCACGAAGTGCACGACGTTCGCGGAGTGCGCCGACCTGATCATCGCCGGTGAGGCCGCCGACTACGACGGTGTCTCGGGTCCGATCACCTTCAACGAGGTGGGCGACCCGACCGAGGCATCCATCGGTGTCTTCGAGTACGGCGACGACAACAACTACGAGTTCGTCCGCGTGGGCTGATCTCGTCACACACAGGGTGGGCCCCGGTCTTCGGACCGGGGCCCACCTTTTTGCCCCGGGGCTGGGGTGGGCGCGGGTCGGGTTGGCAGGTGGCGCCGCTGTCCCGTGGGGGAGGGGGCATGAGCTGCCAGGTTGGATGCAGTGGGTTGGGTCCTGTGTGGCTTGGGTTGGCAGGTGGCGCCGCTGTCCCGAGGGAGCGGGGGCACGAGCTGCCAGGTGAGCGCCCGGAGGATCAGGTGAGACGCTCAGGCTTGCGGCGACCAGCCTCGGCGGCGCAGCGCGTCGCCGACCAGAGAGACTGCGGCGGGTCGCGGATGCCTGATGTGCGCGGAGGTCAGCCGGACCACGTCGAACCCGAGAGCGGTGAGTGCCGCGTGCCTCTCGATGTCGCGTACCCATTGCCGGCGCGAGGTGCGGTGGTGGTCGCCCTCGACTTCGGCGAGGACGCGGTAGTCGGGCCACGCGGCGTCCGCGATACCGACCAGCCTTCCGGCGCGATCGCGGATCTCGACGTCCAGCACGGGCTCGGGCAGCCCGGCGGCCGTCAGGACGAGGCGGCAGTCGGTCTCGAGTGGCGACATCGAGCCGACGCGGATGAGCGTCAGCGCTTCAGCGAGCCTGGCGGCGCCGACCCGCCTGCCCGCGGATGCGGCGGAGGCCAGCTCCTCCGGCGTAGCCAGCCGGTCGAGGGGCATCGGGTGCCTGCCGGGACCGCGCGGCACGCGGACGAATCCGTCCCCCGCACGCACCAACTCAGCGACGTCGGACTCCCGCGCCAGCATCGCCCACGTCGACGCCGGCGTCGAGACCCGCAGGCCCGCGACCTCGGTGACCTCGACATGGCTCGGGGCCCACTGCCGGCCCCGGATGCCGCGCCGGCGCGGCGCGCGCGCCGGCGCGATCACGCCGACCTCGAGCTCGTCACCGTGGCCGATGCCGATGCCGAACAGCACTGCCGCCGTTCGGCCGCAGAAGAAGGAGCCCGGCCCCATGATCAGCGCATAGGCACGAGCGTCCGCGCGGACTCGGCGTTCGAGGGCCCGGTCCGCGGCGAGCGGCGTGTGGTCGGCGGCATCGGTGGCGGCACCGTCGCCGGCGGGAGGAACGCGGCGCCGCACGCCGCGGAACGGTGTCTCGAGGTCGCGTGCCCGCATCCGTTTCGCTGAGATCCCGATCGCGGATGCGGCGGAGCACGAGAACTCGCCGCCGAGGGCGCTCGGCAGAGGTGCAGGTGGCCGGGACATGCTCCGAGCGTCGACCGACCGCCCTCCGTCTCGGTGCACACGCGCGCGATCCGTGGACACCCGTCTCGCGCTCCGCCCCGGGGATGAGTCCCCGCCCGGGGATGAGTCCCCGCCCGGGGAGGAGCCCCCCGCCAGGGAGGTGCCGCAACAGCGCATTCGCCTGGCGCCCGCCGCCCGCATCCTCGAAGGATCGCGGCGGCGGGTGCCAGGCGAATGCGGCCACGCTCGACATGCGGCCCGGGTGGCCAGGACGCCGGCTCGGCACACAGGCCGCTCAGCAAACAGCCCGCGCCGCCCGGGCTCAGGTGCCGAGGGTACCCAGGTACAGGCCGATGACCTTGGGGTCGTTCAGCAGCTCGCGCCCGGTGCCGGTGTAGGCATCGCGGCCCTGGTCGAGCACATAGCCGCGGTCGCAGATCTGTAGGCACCGGCGGGCGTTCTGCTCGACCATGATGGTGGTCACGCCGGCCTTGTTGATCTCCGAGACGCGCAGGAACGCCTCGTCCTGACGCGAGGGCGACAGGCCCGCGGACGGCTCGTCGAGGAGGAGCACGTAGGGGTCCATCATGAGCGCGCGGCCCATCGCGACCATCTGGCGCTCACCGCCCGACAGCGAGCCCGCCCGCTGCTGCAGGCGTTTGGCGAGGTCGGGGAAGATCGAGGTGACGAAGTCGGTGCGCTCGGCGACGGCCTTGGGACGCTGATAGCCGCCCATCTGCAGGTTCTCGGCGATCGTCAGGCTCGGGAAGACGTTGTTGGTCTGCGGCACGAAGCCCACGCCCTTGGAGACGAGCTTGTTCGCCCGCAGCCCGGTGATCTCGTCCCCGTTGAGCTTGACCGACCCCGAGCGCACCTTGACCTGGCCGAAGATGGCCTTGAGCATCGTCGACTTGCCGGCTCCGTTCGGGCCGATGATCCCGACGAGCTCGCCCTTCGCGGCGGTGAGGTTCGCGCCGTTGAGGATGTTGACCCCGGGCAGATACCCGGCGTGCACATCCGCGAGCTCGACGACGTAATCGGTCACTTCTGGTCCTCTGCCTTCTGGTCGACGGAAGCACCCGAGGTCGGGCCGTCCGCAGCCGCCACGGGCGCCTCGTCGATCGCGTGGTCCAGCTCGTTCACGCTCTCGACGAGATCCTCCGCCTCGGGCGGTAGCTCACCGGCATGGCGGCCGGTGACGACGCCGAGGTCGACGTCCTGGTGGGCGCCCAGGTAGGCGTCGATCACCGCGGGGTTCTGCATCACGCTCTCGGGCGGGCCCTCGGCGACGACCCGACCCTCGGCCATGACGACGACCCAGTCGGCGATGTGGCGCACCATGTGCATGTCGTGCTCGACGAACACGACCGTCATCCCGAGGTCCTTCAGATCCAGGATGTGGTCGAGGAGCGACTGCGTGAGCGCGGGGTTCACACCCGCCATCGGCTCGTCGAGCATGACGAGCACCGGGTCGCTCATCAGGGCGCGGGCCATCTCGAGGAGCTTGCGCTGACCGCCCGAGAGCGACGCGGCGAAGTCCTTCTCCTTGGCGTCGAGCTTGAAGCGGGCCAGCAGGCCGCGGGCCTTCTCATCGATCTCGTTCTCCTGCTTGCGCCACAGGAAGGGCAGGATGCCGGCGAAGATGCCCTCGCCGGTCTGCTTGGGGGCTCCGAGCTTCATGTTCTCGAGCACCGTGAGGAGCCCGAGCGACTTCGTCAGCTGGAACGTGCGCACCTGTCCCATACGGGCGGTCTTGTACGCGGGGATCCCGGCGAGGTTGGTGCCGTCGAACGACCACGACCCCGCGTTGGGCTTGTCGAACCCGGTCAGCAGGTTGAACAGCGTGGTCTTGCCGGCGCCGTTCGGCCCGATGAGCGCGGTGATCGCGCCCCGGGGGATCTCGAGGTGCTCGACGTCGACGGCGGTCAGGCCGCCGAAGACGCGCTTGACGCCGTCGGCGACGATGATCGGGTCGACTTTCGCGACGCCGGGGCGGATCTCGCCGCTGCCGTCGTCGTGGTGAAGACCGGTCGCCTTCGGGCGCGGCGTGGGGGGTACGACATCAGCGGACAAAGGTCAGCTCCTTCTTGCTTCCGAGGATGCCCTGCGGGCGGAAGATCACCAGCAGCATGAGCGCGGCGCCGACCAGGACGAACACGAGCATCTGGCTCTGCTCGGTGGTCAGGAACGGCAGCCATCCGATGTTGACGAGCGCGGGCAGCAGGTTCGACAGGAACGCGCGCACCACCCAGAACAGCACCGCGCCCAGCACCGGGCCGAAGATGGTCGCGGCGCCGCCGAGCAGCAGGGCGGTCCAGACGTAGAACGTCTGCGAGGTGACGTACACGTTCGGGTTGACGTTGGTGCCCATCGCCGTGACGATGCCGCCGGCGGCGATGATGACACCGCCGACGATGAGCGCCTGCATCTTGAACGCGAAGACGTTCTTGCCGAGCGAGCGCACGGCATCCTCGTCCTCACGGATGCCGCGGATGACGCGGCCCCAGGGGCTGCGCATCAGCAGCCACACCAGCGTCACCACGATCGCGATCGCGATCACGCCGACGATGATGACCCACCACTGGTCGGACTGATAGGTCCACGGGCCGAAGCCCCAGCGCCCGGGAGGGAGCGGGTTGCTCGCCCGGAATCCGGCCTGGAAGCCGGAGAGGCCGTCGGCCGATCCGGTCTGGTTGCGGAAGGCCGAGGTGAGGAAGAGCAGCCGCAGCACCTCGGCGGCCGCGATCGTGACGATCGCGAGGTAGTCGCCGCGCAGCCGCAGCGTGGGGATGCCCATCACGAGGGCGAACACGACGGCGGCGATGAGCCCGATCAGCGCGGCGACAGGCCACGCCAGTCCGAACGTCAGGATGGAGATCGCGAAGCCGTACGCGCCGATCGCCATGAAGCCGGCGACGCCCATGTTGAGCAGCCCGGCGAAGCCGAAGTGCACCGAGAGGCCGATCGCCGCGAGCACGTAGCCGAGCGTGGCCGGCGCGAGGATCTGCGCCGCGGTGTTGCTGAGGATCTGGAGGAAGTTCACGATGCCTATCCGATTCGCTCTCGGCGCCCGAGGAGACCCTGCGGGCGGAACAGCAGGATGACGATCAGCACGACCAGCGCGCCGACGTACTTGAGGTCGGACGGGATCCACAGCGTCGAGACCTCGACGAGGAGCCCGACGATGATGGAGCCGAGCAGGGCGCCGAAGGCCGTGCCCAGTCCGCCGAGGGTGACCGCGGCGAAGATGAGCAACAGGATGCTGGTTCCCATGTCCCACTTGATGCCGGGTCGGAAGTACGCCCAGAGCACGCCCGACAGGCCGGCCAGTGCAGCGGCGACGACCCAGACGACCCGGACCACCGCGTCGACGTCGATGCCGCTGGCGGCCGCCAGCGAGGGGTTGTCAGACACGGCGCGCGTGGCCCGGCCGATGCGCGTGCGCATCAGCCACCAGGCGAACACGCCGATCACGGCGAGGGAGACGCCCATGCTGACCAGGTCGGTCACGGTCAGCCGCACCGGTCCGAGACCGGCGATCACGGTGGTCGAGCCGCCCGGCAGCTGGGCCGTCCCGCCGCCGACGAACATCTGGAAGACGTAGCGCAGGGCCAGCGAGAGTCCGATCGAGACGATCATCAGCTGGACGGTGCCGAGGCCCCGGCGGCGCAGCGGCCGCCACAGTCCGGCATCCATCGTGAGCCCGAACAACGCCGAGACGCCCACCGCCAGGGGAATGGCCACCCAGATCGGCAGGCTGAGGCCGGCGGAGAAGAGCAGTGCGGCCAGCGCTCCGAAAGTCACCATCTCGCCGTGCGCGAAGTTCGACAGCCCGGTGGTGCCGAACACGAGCGAGAGGCCGATGGCGGCGAGGGCGAGCATCAGACCGAAGTTCAATCCGTTGACCGTCCGCGAGATGAGCTGGTCGACGAAGCTCGTGGTCTGGCGCTCGGCGGCCTCGAGGGTGAAGTTGCGGGTGATGGTGCTCGTCGCCCCGAACTCGACCTCGATGGTCGATTCGAAGCCATCCGGCACGCTCACACCCGAGGGGAGGCTGTCCTCGACGAGCTCGACCGTGTAGGCGACGTCCTTCGTGGGGACGCCGATCGCGAAGCTGCCGTTCTCACCCGTCTCGCCCTCGGCCTCGAAGTCGCCGCCGGTGACGGTGATGGTCACCCCCTCGACCGGTTCGCCGCCGGTGCGGACGTTGCCGGCGATCGTGAAGGGCAACGACTCGGAATCGTCGCCAGCGGCCATTGCGGGAGAGGCGATGCCCAGGAACGCCACGGCGGCCAGGAGGCCGGCGATCAACGTCGAGAACATGCGCCTCGGGCGACGAGCAGCGCGCGTCATCGAAGTGATCGCCACTGGCACCTCCTGAGATAAGTGGTCGAACGCGCCGAGAGGTACCGGTTCGGTGGCTTCGGCGACACCTGAACGTATGCGCCGATTGTTGCCTGCGTGTTACCGGTGCGCAACTTCGATCGCGGTGTGTCGGTTTCGTGACCGCGAGCCGGGAATTCCGCGGCGCTCGCGGCGCTTAGAATCGTTGAGACTTTCAAGGGAGCGCGCATGAGTGACTACAACGACCCGTTCGGATTCGTCGGCCTCACGTACGACGACGTCCTCCTGCTTCCGGGGCATACCGACGTCATCCCCTCCGAGGCCGACACCTCGTCACGGGTGACGCGCCGCATCACGGTGGCCACGCCGCTGCTGTCCGCAGCGATGGACACGGTGACGGAGTCGCGACTGGCCATCGCGATCGCCCGGGAGGGCGGGCTCGGCATCATCCACCGCAACCTCTCGATCGAGGATCAGGCCTCCATGGTCGACCGGGTCAAGCGCAGCGAGTCGGGCATGATCACCGATCCGATCACCACCACCCCCGACGCCACGATCGACGAGGTCGATGCCCTCTGCGGCCAGTACCGCATCTCGGGACTGCCGGTCATCGACGACGAGGGCCACCTGCTCGGCATCGTGACCAACCGCGACATGCGCTTCGTCTCGGGCTTCGAGCGCCAGACCACGAAGGTGCGCGACGTCATGACCCGCGAGAACCTCGTCACGGGCCGCGTCGGCATCGGTGCCAACGAGGTGATCGCCCTGTTCGCGCAGCACCGCGTCGAGAAGCTGCCGCTGATCGACGACGACGGCAAGCTCGCCGGTCTCATCACCATCAAGGACTTCGACAAGAGCGAGAAGTACCCCCTGGCCACGAAGGACGATCAGGGCCGGCTGCGCGTCGGCGCGGCGATCGGATTCTTCGGCGACGCATGGCAGCGTGCCGAGGCCCTCCGCGACGCCGGTGTCGACGTCATCGTCGTCGACACCGCGAACGGTCAGTCCGCGGGCGTGATCGACATGGTCCGCCGCCTCAAGTCCGACGCATCCTTCGAGCACATCGACGTCATCGGCGGCAACGTCGCCACCCGCGAGGGCGCGCAGGCGCTCATCGACGCCGGCGTGGATGCCGTCAAGGTCGGCGTCGGTCCGGGCTCGATCTGCACCACGCGCGTCGTCGCCGGTGTCGGCGTGCCGCAGGTCACCGCGATCTACGAGGCGTCGCTGGCCGCGCGCGAAGCCGGCATCCCGATCATCGCCGACGGCGGCCTGCAGTACTCGGGCGACATCGCCAAGGCCCTGGTAGCGGGTGCCGACTCGGTCATGCTGGGCTCGCTGCTCGCAGGAACCGACGAGTCGCCGGGCGAGATCGTGTTCCAGGGCGGCAAGCAGTTCAAGCAGTACCGCGGCATGGGGTCGCTCGGTGCGCTGCAGACGCGCGGCAAGAAGACGTCGTATTCGAAGGACCGCTACTTCCAGGCCGACGTACCCAGCGACGACAAGCTCATCCCCGAGGGTATCGAGGGCCAGGTCGCGTATCGCGGCCCGGTGTCGGCTGTGGCCTACCAGCTCATCGGCGGCCTGCGTCAGTCCATGTTCTACGTCGGTGCCCGCACCGTCGACGAGCTCAAGGCACGCGGCAAGTTCGTGCGCATCACCTCTGCCGGGCTCAAGGAGTCGCACCCCCACGACGTGCAGATCGTCGTGGAGGCGCCCAACTACAAGCGCTGACCCGCGAGCAGCGGAGTTTCTGACGAAGGTCGGACCGATCCCCCCGGATCGTCCGACTTTCGTCGTATTCCCCGACGTCCGACCCCGGCTCCTCCCCAGAGCGCCCGGGACGGGTGGCTGTCCCGGGTTCGGGGGTGGGATGCCGCGCGGCGCGGTATCGACGCCAGGATGACGGGATGCCGCGCCGTCCCGCCTCATCCGATGTCACCGCTTGGGTGGATGCCGCCGGCGGCATCGCGCATCGCAGCGCGGTGTTGGCTGCGGGATTCCCGGTAGGCGTGCTCCGCGAGTCGGTCGCCGGAGGAGAGCTGCGGATGGTTCGCCGCGCCTGGTGCGTGTCCGGCGCCGCTCCCGGCGATCTGCTCGCCGCGGCATCCGCCGGCGGAAGGCTGACCTGCGTCTCGCTCGCGCGGCGGCGCGGGTGGTGGATGCCGGACGGCATCCCGGCGCAGCATCACGTACACCTCGTGCCGCATGCGTCGACGACCGGACTCGACGCCGCGACGGCGACGCACTGGACCCGGCCCCTGTGCCCCGTGGCCCGGACCGATCTCGAAGCCGGAATCGAGGACGCGCTCGGCCACATCGCCCAGTGCCTGTCGTGGAACGACGCACTCGTGGTTTGGGAGTCGGCTGCCCGTGTCGAGGCGCTCGCGCCCGAGACCCTCCAGGCCGTGCCGTGGACATCTGTTGCGGCGCGCGAGCTCGCCTCCGCCGTGACGGGGCTGGCCGATTCGGGCCTCGAGACGATCCTGTTCGCGCCACTGCGCGAGCGCGGCCTCCCCGTCGTGCAGCAGGCGAAGATCGCGGGTCGCTTCGTCGACGCACTCGTCGGTGACCGGCTCGTCCTGCAGGTCGACGGGTTCGCCTTCCACTCCTCGAGCGCGCAGCGCACGGCGGATGTCGCGCATGACGCCGAACTGCGGCTGCGCGGCTACACGGTGCTGCGGTTCACCTATCGGCAGCTGGTGCATGAGCGGGCCGGCGTGGAGTGGACACTCCAGCGCGCCCTCGCCCAACGGCTCCACCTCCGGCCCTGAGCCCGGCATGCCCGCGCGGACATCGGAGAGGACCCCGAAAGTCGGAGAGGACCCCGAAAGTCGGAGGGATCGAGCTGATCGGTCCGAATTCCGCGACATCGTCCGAAGCTGGTGTCTCGCACGTGCCCGCGGCCCGATCAGTCCGCGGCCCGATCAGGCGGCCATCAGCCGGAACGGCGCAGCCGCACGCGCGGCCGGGTCGAGCGCGAGCGCCCCGAGCGTCGCGCCGACGCCCGGGGCGAACTTGAACCCGTGGCCCGAGAAGCCGGCGCCCACCACGACCGAGCCGACGCGATCGAGCACGAACGCGCCGTCGTCGGTCGAGGTGTAGGTGCACGACAGGTGCACCGCCGAGTCCGGGTCGAGCCCCGGCATCCATTCGCGCACGTACTCGGCCAGTGCGTCGTGATGCGTGACGCGGTGCGGGCGCTCGTCCGGATCGACAACGTCGCCGACGCGGTGGAAGCCGACCTTCACCCCCTCGCCCGGCGTCGGCATGCCGTAGACCGGGGCCGGATAGCGTCCCGGGTCGATCCGATGGTTGAACGAGGGCCACGGACCGATCGTCGGCGCGAAGTGCGCCGGAGTCTCCTCGGTCACCGTCAAGCGGGGCATGCGGATGCCGGCGAGCAGACCCTCGGTCCACGCGCCCACCGTCGCGACGACGACGTCCGCCTCGATCTCGCCCCCGCTCGCGAGCCGCACGCGCGCGCCGCGCTCGCCGAGGTCGTCGAGCCCCGCCACCGGCGCGCCCCACCGCACCTCGCCGCCCGCTGCCAGCACCCGTCGCTCCAGCTCGAGCAGCGCTGCCGACGCCCGCACGACGCCGGCGCCCGGCGAGTACAGCACGTCGGCTTCGAAGCGCATGCCCGGCCACTGCGCTCGCGCCTCGGCTCCCGACAGCATCAGGGTCGGGATGCCGCGGTCGTGCAGTCCTCGCGCGATCGTCTCGAGTCCGGCGCCGCCGTGGGTGACGAGCCCGTGCCGCCGCAGGAGCGGTTCGCCGCCCACCTCGCCGAGCGCGTCCCAGCCCTCCTGTGCCCGCTGCAGCAGATCGAGGTAGTGCGCCTCGGCGTAGGCGTCGTTGAAGTTACGCGTCTCGCCGTGCGACGCCCCGTGCGCGTGTCCGCGTCCGAAGCGCTCGAGCACGAGCGGCCGCTCACCGCGCCGGGTCAGCGCCCACGCGGTGGCGAGGCCCATCACGCCGGCCCCGACGATCACGATGCGAGTCATGCGGCCAGCCTCCCACCCACCCCGTGCGCCAGGGTCGTCGTCGGACGAACGCGTCATCTTCGGACTCATCCGCCCGCGGCATCCGACTCCCGCGCGATCCTCCGAGCTTCGTCCGTCCCGCCGAACCCGGGCGTCATGCCGCACCGCGGTGCGATAGCCTGGTCGGCTCCGCAGCGGAGCGGAAAGGCCCGGTCCACCATGGGATCGCTCGACATCCTGGGTGTCTCGTTCACCCTCCCCGACGGCAGACCGTTGCTCGACGAGGTCGCGTTCCGCGTCTCCGCGGGCTCGACCACAGCGCTGATCGGCCAGAACGGCGCGGGCAAGACGACCCTGCTGCGTATCGTCCGCGGGGATGCCGCGGCGCACGGCGGCGTCGTGCAGATCGACGGCGGTCTCGGGGTGATGGACCAGTTCGTCGGACACGGCGGTGCCGACGACACCGTGCACGACCTGCTGATCTCGGTCGCGCCCGAGCGGGTCCGCCGAGCCGCGCGCGAGCTCGACGACGCCGAGAACGCCGTGATCGCCTCCGACGAGCTCGACACGCAGATGCGCTACGCCGCCGCGATCGCC
Source organism: Microbacterium oleivorans (assembly GCF_013389665.1). NCBI lineage: Bacteria > Bacillati > Actinomycetota > Actinomycetes > Micrococcales > Microbacteriaceae > Microbacterium > Microbacterium oleivorans. The sequence continues at coordinate 2,424,747 of NZ_CP058316.1, forward strand.
GACTACGCCGATGCCGGCGGCTACGAGTACGAGACCGTCTGGGACACCTGCACGACCGCGGCCCTCGGCATCCCGTTCGAGCGGGCGCGCTACCGCGAGCTGACGACGCTGTCGGGGGGAGAGCAGAAGCGGCTGGCGCTCGAAGCGCTGCTGCGCGGTCCCGACGAGGTGCTGCTGCTCGACGAACCCGACAACTATCTCGATGTCCCGGGCAAGCGGTGGCTCGAGGAGCGTCTGCGCGAGACGGCGAAGACGGTCCTCCTCGTCTCGCACGACCGCGAGCTGCTCGCACGCGCCGCCGATCGGATCGTCACCCTCGAGGCGGGGGCGGCGGGCAGCACGGCGTGGGTCCACGGTGGGGGCTTCGAGACCTACCACCGCGCCCGCGACGATCGGATGGCCCGCCTCGACGAGCTGCGTCGGCGCTGGGACGAGGAGCACGCGAAGCTGAAGAGGTTCGTCGCCGACATGAAGGCGAAGGCCGCGGCCAGCGACGAGTTCGCCTCCCGCTACCGGGCGGCTCAGACGCGGCTGCGCCGCTTCGAGGATGCCGGGCCGCCCGAGGAACGTCCGCCGCAACAGAACCTCGAGCTGCGACTGCGCGGCTCGCGCACGGGCAAACGAGCGGTCGTCGCCGACGGACTGGAGCTCACCGGGCTCATGCGACCGTTCGACCTCGAGGTGTGGTTCGGCGACCGCGTCGCGGTGCTCGGCTCGAACGGTTCGGGGAAGTCGCACTTCCTCCGCCTCCTCGCCGCGGGCGGATCGGCCCCGGACTCCCTTCTCGGGCACGTCACCGCGGTCGGCGCCGCCCTCGAGCCCGTCGCGCACGCCGGGAGGGCGACGCTCGGCGCGCGTGTCGTCCCCGGCTGGTTCGCCCAGACGCACCGGAGGCGCTAGAGCGGGCGCTCGCCGCATTCGAGGGGGACCGTCCTGGCGGTGACGCACGACCGATGGTTCGCGCGCTCGTTCGATCGGTTCGTCGTCTTCGGCGGCGACGGGCGGGTCTACGAGTCCGACGAGGCGGTCTGGGACGAGCGACGTGTCGTCCGTGCGCGGTGAGAGGGCGGCCGTTCCGGATGTCGCGTCCGGGGCGGCCGGTAGGCTGAGGGGGTGACCATGGAGATCGAGCTCGGCCGCGCCAAGCGCGCCCGTCGGGCCTACGCGTTCGACGACATCGCGGTCGTGCCCTCGCGGCGCACCCGCAACACCGAGGACGTGTCGACCGCCTGGTCGATCGACGCGTTCCAGTTCTCCATCCCGGTGCTGGGCGCTCCGATGGACTCCGTGATCAGCCCGCGCACGGCCATCATGCTCGGGCAGCTCGGCGGGCTCGGCGTGCTCGACCTCGAAGGGCTGTGGACCCGGTACGACGACCCCGAGCCGCTGCTGGCCGAGATCTCCGCTCTGCCCGATGCGTCGGCGACGCGCCGGATGCAAGAGCTCTACGCCGAGCCGATCAAGCCCGAGCTGGTGCGCGACCGCCTCGCCGAGATCCGAGCCGCCGGCGTGACCGTCGCCGGTTCGCTGACGCCGCAGCGCACCCAGGAGCTCTACGAGACCGTCGTCGCCGCCGGCGTCGACCTCTTCGTCATCCGCGGCACCACCGTCTCGGCGGAGCACGTCTCGAGCGTCGACGAGCCGCTGAACCTCAAGAAGTTCATCTACGACCTCGATGTCCCCGTGATCGTCGGCGGCGCCTCGACCTACACCGCGGCGCTGCACCTCATGCGCACCGGTGCCGCTGGCGTCCTCGTCGGCTTCGGCGGTGGCGCGGCGTCCACGACGCGGGTCACCCTCGGCGTCCACGCGCCCATGGCGACGGCGGTGGCCGACGTCGCCGGCGCCCGTCGCGACTACCTCGACGAGTCCGGCGGCCGCTACGTGCACGTCATCGCCGACGGCGGCGTGGGCACCTCGGGCGACATCGTCAAGGCGCTCGCCATGGGGGCGGATGCCGTCATGCTCGGCGTCGCGCTCGCCCGTGCCACCGATGCTCCCGGCCATGGTTTCCACTGGGGTCCTGAAGCGCACCACGCCCAGCTGCCGCGCGGTCACCGCGTGGCTGTCGAGCAGGTCGCCCCGCTCGAGGAAGTGCTCTACGGTCCGGCACCGGTGGCCGACGGGACCGCCAACCTGATCGGGGCGCTCAAGAAGTCGATGGCGACCACCGGCTACTCCGATCTCAAGGAGTTCCAGCGCGTGGAGGTCGTGGTCGCGCCCTACAGCGTGCGGTGACATGAGCTCGACCCGCTCCGCACCCCCGGCCGCGTCGGCCTCGGCCTTCGCGCCGACGCTGCGCGAGGTCATGCTCCGGCCCTGGTGGCTCGGGATGCTCGCCTTCGCGTTGCTCGTGGCGGCGGTGTTCGCGTGGCTCGGGCAGTGGCAGCTCTCGCGAGCGGTCGACACCTCGCCGCCGGCGCCCGGGCAGACCGAGCAGGTGCGCCCGCTCGCCGATGTCGCCTCACCGGGGGAGTACCTGCCGGAGCCGCTCGTCGGCCAGCGCATCGAGGTGCGGGGGTCGTTCGTGCCGGGTGACTTCGACATCGTCTCGTCGCGCTTCGATCAGGGCGTCGAGGGCTACTGGGTGACCGGCCAGCTGCGGGTCGACCCCGCCGATGCCCGCTCTGCGGCTCCGACGTCGCTGGCCGTCGCGGTCGGCTGGACGGCCGAGCTGACCGAGGCGGAGAGTGCGGCAGCCGCGCTCGACGCCGATGCGCCCCGCGACGTCTCGCTCACGGGACGCATCATCTCCGACGAGGGGCCGGCCGCGCCCGCCCGGGGCGCCGACCCGCAGGAGATGACGCGGATGTCGCCCGCAGCCCTCCTCGGCCGGTGGAGCGACACCGCCGGACTGGATGTGTACCGCGGGTATCTGACCTCGGCCGAGCCGCTGGCGGGTCTGACCGCGATCGATTCGCCGGCGCCCGACGAGCGGTCGAACGTGAACTGGCTCAACATCTTCTACGCCGTCGAGTGGGCCGTGTTCGCGGGTTTCGCGTTCTACATGTGGTACCGCCTCGCCAAGGACGCGTGGGAGAAGGAGCTCGAGGACCTCGAGGACGAGGGCGATGTCGCCGCCGGCCCCAACGATGCGCCCGTCGCGACGGGAAGCCCGTCCGCGCCCCGCGACTAGACTGGACCGCATGCCTCGCGCCCCGAAACTCGCCACGTTCCCGGCGATCCGGAACGCCCTGCGCTTCTACCAGATCTGCTCGGTCATCACCGGTGTCGGTCTGCTCCTGCTGCTGGCGGAGATGATCCTGAAGTACACGCCCATCCACCTCGAGCTCTTCGCCGGCGGGACGGGCGGTCTGCTCTGGTTCGCTCCCGTGATCGCCGGAGCCGACTGCGAGTGGTGGTCGCTGTTCGTGCCGCAGACGAACTCGTGCGAGATGATCTCGACCGGCGACGGATTCAACATCTCGCTCGCGATCCTCGTCGTGCACGGCTGGTTCTACGTCGTCTACCTCTTCGCGTGCTTCCGCGTGTGGAGTCTCATGCGCTGGACGTTCCCGCGGTTCATCCTGCTCGCCCTCGGCGGGGTCGTCCCCGCCCTCTCGTTCTTCATGGAGGCCCGCGTCGGGCGTGAGGTGAGGGCCTACCTCGCCGAGCGCGAAGCCGCGGAGTCCGCCGCATCCATCCCCGCCACGGAAGGCACCCGGTGACCACTCAGACCGAAACGTCCCAGCGGCCCGTCCTCGTCGTCGACTTCGGCGCGCAGTATGCGCAGCTGATCGCCCGTCGCGTCCGCGAGGCCGGCGTCTACAGCGAGCTCGTTCCGCACACCGCCTCGGCGCAGGAGATCGCCGAGAAGGATCCTGTCGGGATCATCCTCTCGGGGGGTCCGTCGTCGGTGTACGAACCGGGCGCGCCGTCGCTCGACCCCGGGGTGTTCGACCTCGGGGTGCCGACGCTCGGCATCTGCTACGGCTTCCAGGTGATGGCGCAGGCGCTCGGCGGCGAGGTGGCCAACACGGGATTGCGCGAGTACGGTGCGACCGATGCCACCGTGGTGACCGAGGGCACGCTGCTGGAAGGGCAGCCGCCCGAGCAGAACGTGTGGATGAGCCATGGCGACCAGGTGTCGCGGGCTCCCGACGGTTTCGACGTCCTCGCGCGGACGGCGGCGACGCCGGTGGCTGCCTTCGCCAACGATGCGCGCAAGTTCTACGGGGTCCAGTGGCACCCCGAGGTGAAGCACTCCGATCACGGCCAGCGCGTCATCGAGAACTTCCTGCACAAGGCCGCGGGGCTCCCCGCCGACTGGAACAGCGGCAACGTCATCGCCGAGCAGGTCGACCGGATCCGGGAGCAGGTCGGCTCGGGACGGGTGATCTCGGCGCTCTCGGGAGGTGTCGATTCCGCCGTGTCGACGGCCCTCGTCCACAAGGCTGTCGGCGACAAGCTCACCGCGATCTTCGTCGACCACGGTCTGCTGCGGAAGGGCGAGCGCGAGCAGGTCGAGAACGATTACGTCGCCTCGACCGGCGTGCGACTGATCACGGTGGACGCTCGGGAACGCTTCCTCGAGGCGCTCGCGGGTGTGAGCGACCCCGAGCAGAAGCGAAAGATCATCGGGCGGGAGTTCATCCGCGCCTTCGAACAGGCCGAACGCGACCTGATGGCCGAGGCGGCAGCGGACGGTGAGCCGATCCGGTTCCTCGTCCAGGGGACGCTCTACCCCGACGTCGTCGAGTCCGGTGGAGGCGCCGGCACCGCGAACATCAAGAGCCACCACAACGTGGGCGGTCTTCCCGAAGATCTGCAGTTCGAGCTGATCGAGCCTCTGCGGACCCTGTTCAAGGACGAGGTGCGGGCGATCGGTCGCGAGCTCGGGCTGCCCGAGGCGATCGTCGGGCGTCAGCCGTTTCCGGGGCCCGGCCTCGGAATCCGCATCGTGGGCGAGGTCACCGCTGACCGTCTCGAGATCCTGCGTGAGGCCGATGCCATCGCGCGCGCCGAGCTGACGAAGGCGGGGCTGGACTCCGAGATTTGGCAATGCCCGGTGGTGCTGCTCGCCGACGTGCGCTCCGTGGGGGTGCAGGGAGACGGCCGGACGTACGGGCATCCGATCGTGCTGCGACCCGTGTCGAGCGAGGACGCGATGACGGCGGACTGGACGCGGCTGCCCTACGACGTGCTCTCGAAGATCTCGAACCGCATCACCAATGAGGTGCGAGACATCAACCGGGTCGTGTTGGACGTCACGTCCAAGCCCCCGGGGACGATCGAGTGGGAGTGAGCGCTTCGCGCGACGACGGCGGATGCCGCGGCCGATGGGTCGCGGCATCCGCCGTTTTCCGCGTCGTGACAGGGATCCCGCGGCGTCGGCGCCCGCGCGACACGCCCGGGATGTCACTCCGCTTTGCCACGTCGGCCCGCGCCGCGTAACTTATTACTTGTTCGCCCCACAGGGAAGAGCGAGAAGGCCGGAAGGCCTACGCCCCCTCAAGCGGAGAACGAATCCCATCCCAAACCTCCTTGCGAGAACAAGACGCTTGCGTCTAGGATGGAAACTCCACCCCGAACATCAGTCTTCGACTGTCGCGGAGCTCGATCTCCGAAGCAGTCAGAAGCGCGCGGGGTGGGTATGGTTGTGAAGTTGCCCTCTGGGCTGGCTGTGAGGTCAGTTGGGGGAGCGTCCGATCCTTGAGAACTCAACAGCGTGCACTTGTCAAATGCCAAATAACCTCGTCTCCACTTCGGTGGGGTGAGATTCCTTTGGATCAAAGACCTTCCTTCGGGGAGGCAATGGATAGTCAGCAATGATTTATCTCTTTGGTCAGCATCAAACTCGCTGCTCCGGTCTTTTTCCGATCGGGGTCAGCAAATTTTCTTTACGGAGAGTTTGATCCTGGCTCAGGATGAACGCTGGCGGCGTGCTTAACACATGCAAGTCGAACGGTGAAGCAGAGCTTGCTCTGTGGATCAGTGGCGAACGGGTGAGTAACACGTGAGCAATCTGCCCCTGACTCTGGGATAAGCGCTGGAAACGGCGTCTAATACCGGATACGAGCTGCGAAGGCATCTTCAGCAGTTGGAAAGAATTTCGGTCAGGGATGAGCTCGCGGCCTATCAGCTTGTTGGTGAGGTAATGGCTCACCAAGGCGTCGACGGGTAGCCGGCCTGAGAGGGTGACCGGCCACACTGGGACTGAGACACGGCCCAGACTCCTACGGGAGGCAGCAGTGGGGAATATTGCACAATGGGCGCAAGCCTGATGCAGCAACGCCGCGTGAGGGATGACGGCCTTCGGGTTGTAAACCTCTTTTAGCAGGGAAGAAGCGAAAGTGACGGTACCTGCAGAAAAAGCGCCGGCTAACTACGTGCCAGCAGCCGCGGTAATACGTAGGGCGCAAGCGTTATCCGGAATTATTGGGCGTAAAGAGCTCGTAGGCGGTCTGTCGCGTCTGCTGTGAAATCCCGAGGCTCAACCTCGGGTCTGCAGTGGGTACGGGCAGACTAGAGTGCGGTAGGGGAGATTGGAATTCCTGGTGTAGCGGTGGAATGCGCAGATATCAGGAGGAACACCGATGGCGAAGGCAGATCTCTGGGCCGTAACTGACGCTGAGGAGCGAAAGGGTGGGGAGCAAACAGGCTTAGATACCCTGGTAGTCCACCCCGTAAACGTTGGGAACTAGTTGTGGGGTCCATTCCACGGATTCCGTGACGCAGCTAACGCATTAAGTTCCCCGCCTGGGGAGTACGGCCGCAAGGCTAAAACTCAAAGGAATTGACGGGGACCCGCACAAGCGGCGGAGCATGCGGATTAATTCGATGCAACGCGAAGAACCTTACCAAGGCTTGACATATACGAGAACGGGCTAGAAATAGTCAACTCTTTGGACACTCGTAAACAGGTGGTGCATGGTTGTCGTCAGCTCGTGTCGTGAGATGTTGGGTTAAGTCCCGCAACGAGCGCAACCCTCGTTCTATGTTGCCAGCACGTAATGGTGGGAACTCATGGGATACTGCCGGGGTCAACTCGGAGGAAGGTGGGGATGACGTCAAATCATCATGCCCCTTATGTCTTGGGCTTCACGCATGCTACAATGGCCGGTACAAAGGGCTGCAATACCGTGAGGTGGAGCGAATCCCAAAAAGCCGGTCCCAGTTCGGATTGAGGTCTGCAACTCGACCTCATGAAGTCGGAGTCGCTAGTAATCGCAGATCAGCAACGCTGCGGTGAATACGTTCCCGGGTCTTGTACACACCGCCCGTCAAGTCATGAAAGTCGGTAACACCTGAAGCCGGTGGCCCAACCCTTGTGGAGGGAGCCGTCGAAGGTGGGATCGGTAATTAGGACTAAGTCGTAACAAGGTAGCCGTACCGGAAGGTGCGGCTGGATCACCTCCTTTCTAAGGAGCATCTGAAGTCTTCGGACTTCCAGAACCCAGTTCGAAGGCACATGTTCTTCGCTGGGAGCTCATGGGTGGAACATTTGACATGGTGCGAAGGATGAGGTTCTTCTCTAGTACGCCGCTTGCGGTGGGAACGGGGAGGGTTTCGGGTGTCGCACCTGCACGCTGTTGGGTCCTGAGGGACCGGATGAGAGTCCGCAACCTCTGGGCCTTTTCTTCATGCTGCTGGTCGGTGTGGGGGGAGGGTACCGCCCGTACTTTGAGAACTACACAGTGGACGCGAGCATCTTCGATGCGACACCTTCGGGTGTTGTGTCGTGAAGATGATCTTAAAGATCATTAGTCAATTTTTTGACGATTCAACTCATGTGATTTCAAGTCTTTAAGAGCAAACGGTGGATGCCTTGGCATCTGGAGCCGAAGAAGGACGTAGCAATCTGCGATAAGCCTCGGGGAGTGGATAAGCACACTGTGATCCGAGGGTGTCCGAATGGGGAAACCCCGCTGGGCGGCGTGCCGACCTAGTGACTCCCGCCTGAATATATAGGGCGGGTAGAGGGAACGTGGGGAAGTGAAACATCTCAGTACCCACAGGAAGAGAAAGCAACCGCGATTCCGTTAGTAGTGGCGAGCGAAACCGGAACAGGCTAAACCTTGCGTGTGTGATAGCCGGCAGGCGTTGCACGTTGGGGGTTGTGGGACTTTTTTGATCATTCTGCCGAGTGGTCGACGTTACAAGAAGGTATAGACGAACAGGTTTGAATGCCTGGTCATAGAGGGTGCGAACCCCGTAGTCGAAATGCTTCTCTTGGCGTGAAGAGTATCCCAAGTAGCACGGGGCCCGAGAAATCCCGTGTGAATCTGTCAGGACCACCTGATAAGCCTAAATACTCCCAGATGACCGATAGCGGACAAGTACCGTGAGGGAAAGGTGAAAAGTACCCCGGGAGGGGAGTGAAATAGTACCTGAAACCGTTTGCTTACAAACCGTTGGAGCCTCCTTAGTAGGGGTGACAGCGTGCCTTTTGAAGAATGAGCCTGCGAGTTAGCGATACGTGGCGAGGTTAACCCGTGTGGGGTAGCCGTAGCGAAAGCGAGTCTGAATAGGGCGATTCAGTCGCGTGTCCTAGACCCGAAGCGAAGTGATCTATCCATGGCCAGGTTGAAGCGACGGTAAGACGTCGTGGAGGACCGAACCCACTTAGGTTGAAAACTGAGGGGATGAGCTGTGGATAGGGGTGAAAGGCCAATCAAACTTCGTGATAGCTGGTTCTCTCCGAAATGCATTTAGGTGCAGCGTTGCGTGTTTCTTGCCGGAGGTAGAGCTACTGGATGGCCGATGGGCCCTACAAGGTTACTGACGTCAGCCAAACTCCGAATGCCGGTAAGTGAGAGCGCAGCAGTGAGACTGTGGGGGATAAGCTTCATAGTCGAGAGGGAAACAACCCAGACCACCAACTAAGGTCCCAAAGCGCGTGCTAAGTGGGAAAGGATGTGGAGTTGCTTTGACAACCAGGAGGTTGGCTTAGAAGCAGCCACCCTTGAAAGAGTGCGTAATAGCTCACTGGTCAAGTGATTCCGCGCCGACAATGTAACGGGGCTCAAGCACGCCACCGAAGTTGTGGCATTAGCATTATTGGTAGGCCTTCGTGGTCCAGCCGTGTTGATGGGTAGGAGAGCGTCGTGTGGCCAGCGAAGCGGCGGTGTGAACCAGCCGTGGAGGCCACACGAGTGAGAATGCAGGCATGAGTAGCGAAAGACGTGTGAGAAACACGTCCTCCGAAAGACCAAGGGTTCCAGGGTCAAGCTAATCTTCCCTGGGTAAGTCGGGACCTAAGGCGAGGCCGACAGGCGTAGTCGATGGACAACGGGTTGATATTCCCGTACCGGCGAAGAACCGCCCAAGCTAATCCAGTGGTGCTAAGAGTCCTAACCCGGCTGAGTGGATCCCTTCGGGGTGATGCCGGCCGGTCTAACGCTCGAACCCATGCTGGTGCGGCTAGCGTATTAACAGGTGTGACGCAGGAAGGTAGCCCAACCCGGGCGATGGTTGTCCCGGGGCAAGTGCGTAGGCCGAGAGATAGGCAAATCCGTCTCTCACATAGGCTGAGACACGATGCGGATAAAAAGTGGGTGATCCTATGCTGCCGAGAAAAGCATCGACGCGAGGTTCTAGCTGCCCGTACCCCAAACCGACTCAGGTGGTCAGGTAGAGAATACCAAGGAGATCGAGAGAATCGTGGTTAAGGAACTCGGCAAAATGCCCCCGTAACTTCGGGAGAAGGGGGGCCTTCCACTTATTAGGATTTACTCCGAAAGGGTGTGGAGGCCGCAGAGACTAGTGGGTAGCGACTGTTTACTAAAAACACAGGTCCGTGCCAAGTCGCAAGACGATGTATACGGACTGACGCCTGCCCGGTGCTGGAAGGTTAAGAGGACCGGTTAGCCGCAAGGCGAAGCTGAGAATTTAAGCCCCAGTAAACGGCGGTGGTAACTATAACCATCCTAAGGTAGCGAAATTCCTTGTCGGGTAAGTTCCGACCTGCACGAATGGCGTAACGACTTCCCAACTGTCTCAACCGCGAACTCGGCGAAATTGCATTACGAGTAAAGATGCTCGTTACGCGCAGCAGGACGGAAAGACCCCGTGACCTTTACTATAGCTTGGTATTGGTGTTCGGTGTGGCTTGTGTAGGATAGGTGGGAGACTTTGAAGCGGTGACGCCAGTTACCGTGGAGTCATTGTTGAAATACCACTCTGGTCACTCTGGATATCTAACTTCGAACCGTAATCCGGTTCAGGGACAGTGCCTGGTGGGTAGTTTAACTGGGGCGGTTGCCTCCCAAAAAGTAACGGAGGCGCCCAAAGGTTCCCTCAACCTGGTTGGCAATCAGGTGGCGAGTGTAAGTGCACAAGGGAGCTTGACTGTGAGACTGACAGGTCGAGCAGGGACGAAAGTCGGGACTAGTGATCCGGCAGTGGCTTGTGGAAGCGCTGTCGCTCAACGGATAAAAGGTACCTCGGGGATAACAGGCTGATCTTGCCCAAGAGTCCATATCGACGGCATGGTTTGGCACCTCGATGTCGGCTCGTCGCATCCTGGGGCTGGAGTAGGTCCCAAGGGTTGGGCTGTTCGCCCATTAAAGCGGTACGCGAGCTGGGTTTAGAACGTCGTGAGACAGTTCGGTCCCTATCCGCTGCGCGCGTAGGAAATTTGAGAGGATCTGACCCTAGTACGAGAGGACCGGGTTGGACGAACCTCTGGTGTGCCAGTTGTTCCGCCAGGAGCACCGCTGGTTAGCTACGTTCGGGATGGATAACCGCTGAAAGCATCTAAGCGGGAAGCCGGCCTCAAGATGAGATTTCCATGCCTTCGGGCGAGAGGCTCCCAGCCAGACTACTGGGTTGATAGGCCGGATGTGGAAGCGTGGCAACACGTGAAGCTGACCGGTACTAATAAGCCGATGACTTGATAACACACCGTTTTTGGTGCTTGCGTCCACTGAGTGGTTCTCGATGTACGGTCGAGAACCGCATAACGAATTGATCGTTGTGCAGACTGAAACATCAATAGTGTTTCGGCGGCCATAGCGTGAGGGAAACGCCCGGTTACATTCCGAACCCGGAAGCTAAGCCTCACAGCGCCGATGGTACTGCAGGGGGGACCCTGTGGGAGAGTAGGACACCGCCGGACTTCTTTCGTGAAATGGCCACCCAACGCTGGGTGGCCATTTCTCGTTTCCGGGACGAAAGGAACGTCGTGACTGAAGAAGACCGCCCGCGATCGGAGCGCAAGCCCCGATACTCCGCTGCGGACTCCGGTGCACGGCGCCCTCGTCGCGACGGCGATGCGCCGAAGCGCGACGGCCGTCCCGGCCGCGACAACTCCGATCGCCCGCGCCGCGACAACTCCGATCGCCCGCGGCGCGGCGGCGATGCCCGTCCGCAGCGCGACGGCGACTCGCGGCCGCGTCGCGAGGGGGATCGTCCCTCGTACCCGCGTCGGGACGGTGACTCGCGTCCGCAGCGTGACGGCGATGCCCGTCCGCGTCGCGATGGCGACTCCCGTCCCCAGCGCGACGGCGACTCGCGGCCGCGTCGCGACGGTGATCGCCCGTCGTACCCGCGTCGCGATGGCGACTCGCGTCCGCGGCGCGACGGCGACTCGCGGCCGCGTCGTGACGGCGACCGTCCCTCGTACCCGCGCCGCGACGGGGATCGTCCGTCCTACCCGCGTCGCGACGGTGACTCGCGTCCGCAGCGCGACGGCGATGCCCGTCCGCGTCGTGACGGCGACCGTCCCTCGTATCCGCGCCGCGACGGCGACCGTCCCTCGTATCCGCGCCGCGACGGGGATCGTCCCTCGTACCCGCGCCGCGACGGCGACGCTCGTCCCCGCCGCGACGGGGATCGCCCGTCGTATCCGCGTCGTGACGGCGATCGCGCATCCCGTCCCCCGCAGGGGTCCGATCGGCGCGAGATTCCGCGCGGGCCGGAGATCCCCGACGAGGTGACCGCCCGCGACCTTCCCGGCGCCGCCCGCAACGAGCTCAAGACCCTGAGCAAGGAGAACGCCGAACAGGTGGCTCGCCACCTCGCGATGGTCGCTCAGCTCATCGACGAGGATCCTGCGCTTGCGCACGAGCACGCGCTCGCGGCATCCCGTCGTGCCGGACGCGTCGGCGTCGTTCGTGAGACCGTCGCCATCACGGCGTACGCCACGGGCGACTACGCGCTCGCGCTGCGCGAGCTGCGCACCTACCGCCGCATCTCCGGCAACGACGACCAGATCGCGCTGATGGTCGACAGCGAACGCGGTGTCGGCCGCCCCGACCGGGCCCTCGAAGTGGGACGTGCCGTCGACCGGGCCTCACTGCCGATCGAGGTGCGCGTCGAACTCGCCATCGCGATGTCGGGAGCACGCCTGGATCTCGGCGAGACCGAGCGCGCCCTGCAGGAGCTCGACATCCCCGAGCTCGACCCCGATCGGGCGTTCTCGTGGAGTCCGGCGCTCTTCGCCGCCCGCGCTGCGGTGCTCGAGGATCTCGGGCGTGCTGACGAGGCCGCCCTGTGGCAGCGTCGCGCGGTCGTTGCGGAGGACGCGCTGGGCGCGACCGATGCCGCTCGTGAACTCATCGTCGTCGACGACATCGACGAGACGCTCGACGAGGCTCTCGACACCGACGAGACGTCCGACACTGACGAGACGTCCGACACTGACGAGACGTCCGACACCGACGACACGGCCGAGGCCGATGCGACAGGCGACACCGGCGAGACGGCTGACCGGGCCGACGGCGGGAGCGAGGCGCCGGCGGCATCCGACGAGGAGGCGTCCCGCTGATGGGCCTGTTCTCCCGCGGCGCCGGGGCGACACCGCTCGACGGCACCGACGCGGTGCTGGCCGATCTCGACGGGGTCGTCTACGCCGGTGCACGCGCACTGCCGCATGCCGTCGAGAGCCTGAATCTCGCCGGGGAGACCCGCAGGCTGGGCTACATCACCAACAACGCCTCACGGCGCGACGCCGTCGTCGCCGAGCACCTGCGCGACCTCGGACTCTCGCGCACCCGCCCGGAGGACGTCATCACGAGCCCGCAGGCCGCAATGCGGCTGCTGCGCGATCGCGTGGCCGTCGGCTCGACGATCCTCGTCGTCGGTGGGGACGGTCTCGTCCACGAGCTCGAGAAAGCCGGGTACGTGCCGACGCGGTCCGCCGACGACGCACCGGCGGCCGTCGTGCAGGGCTTCGCGCCGGACGTGGGGTGGGCGCAGCTCGCGGAGGCGGCGTACGCCCTCGCCCTGCCCGAGGAGCAGGGCGGCATCCCGTGGATCGCCACGAACACCGACTGGACGATCCCGCAGTCCCGGGGCGTCGCGCCGGGCAACGGCACCCTCGTGTCGGCCGTGCACACCGCCGTCGGGCGGCTGGCGACGGTCGCGGGCAAGCCGGAGCGTCCGATCTTCGATGAGGCGGTCGCCCGCTTCGGTGCGGGCGATGCCCTCTTCATCGGCGACCGGCTCGACACCGACATCGCCGGTGCTCAGGCCGCCGGCATCCGATCCGCTCTCGTGCTCACCGGCATCGACCGGCCCAAGCACGTGCTCGCGGCGCCGAGCAACGCCCGCCCGACCTACATCGTCGGTGATCTCCGCGAACTGCACGAGCCCTATCCCGAGACGCGCACGAAGGGCGACATCACCATGGTGGGCCGCGCGAGCGTGCGCATCGACGGTGCCGACATCGTCATCCTGGATGAGGGCGACCGGCCCATCGACCTCGTGCGAGCCGGTGCGGCCGCCATCTGGTCCACCGGACGTGCGATCTACGGGTTCCGGGTGCCCGAACGGCTGTACGCGGATCCGTTCCACCGTCCCTGAGCACGCGTATCGTGGGAGTCATGTCGATGGATGCCGCTGACCCCGCCGCCGGCGAGAGCGTCGCCGATCGCTGGCGCGACGACCTCGTCTCGACCCTCGACGTCATCGAGGACCAGCCGCTGAGTGAGCGTTCCGCCTCGTACGCGGCTCTCCACGACGAGCTGTCGCGACGGCTCGACTCCGGCCCGTCCGACAACGCGTGAGTCCCCGACTCGATTCGGCGCTCGCCGCGCGAGGTATGGCGCGCTCGCGTACCCACGCCGCCGGGCTCATCTCGTCGGGTCTGGTCAGCGTCGACGGGAAGGCCGTGGTCAAGGCCGCGCACGTCGTCACCGACGAGGCCGTCATCGTCGTCGCGGGCGCCGATCACTACGTCAGTCGGGCCGCGCACAAACTCATCGCGGGCCTCGACGCCTTCGGCATCGAGGTCTCCGGTCGGGTGGCGCTCGACATGGGGGCCTCGACGGGCGGGTTCACCCAGGTGCTGCGTGAGCGCGGAGCCGAGCCGGTGGTCGCCGTCGACGTCGGACACGGGCAACTCGCCGACGAGATCGCCGCCGACCCCGGCGTGATCCCGGTCGAGGGCTTCAACGTCCGCGCCCTCACCCCCGACACGCTGGCCGAGGCGGCCGGCCGGACGGTGTCGCCCGAGATCGTCACGGGAGACCTGTCGTTCATCTCGCTCACCCACGTGCTGCCCGCGGTCCGCTCGGTGGCGGGACCCCGCACGGATGTCGTGCTGCTGGTCAAGCCGCAGTTCGAGGTCGGGCGCACAGCCGTCAAGGGCGGCCTGGTCACCTCGCCGGGGTTGCGCGCCGATGCCGTCGCCGGCGTGCTGTGGTCTGCCTGGGATGCCGGACTCGGGACGCACGGGGTGACCTCGTCGCCGCTGCCGGGTACCCACGGCAATCAGGAGTACCTCGTCCACCTGCGAGCCCGCGAAGGCGACGCGGGCAATCCGACAGAATGGATCCGTACCGTGGACCGACTGGCGGGAGCCCGATGACCGACGCGCAGCGCAACATCCTCGTCGTCGCTCACGCGCGCCGTCCCGCCACGGTCGCGGCGGCCCAGCGCGTCCTGGGGGCGCTCGCCGGCGCGGGCGCGCGCCCGGTGCTGGCGGCCGACGACCGGGCCGAGCTGGTGGCCGAACTCGGCGAGCTCGACGGCGTGCTCACCCTCGATCGCGACGTCACGGTCGCCGACCTCGAACTGGCGATCGTTCTCGGTGGCGACGGCACGATCCTGCGCGCGGTCGACCTCGTCCGGGGCGGCGCCGCCCCCGTGCTGGGGATCAACATGGGTCACGTCGGATTCCTCGCCGAGATCGAGGCCGACGACATGGACGACGCCGTGCGCCGGGCCATCGACCGCGACTACGACGTCGAGGAGCGCATGGCGCTCTCGGTGCGGGTGAAGGACGAGACCGGCGCCGTCGTCTACGAGACCTGGGCGCTCAATGAGGCCACGGTCGAGAAGGCGAGCCGCGAGCGGATGCTCGAGGTGGTGCTCGAGGTCGACCGCCGCCCGTTGTCGGCCTTCGGCTGCGACGGTGTGGTGATCGCGACCCCCACCGGATCCACCGCCTACAACTTCTCCGCCGGGGGACCGGTGATCTGGCCGACGGTCGAGGCCGTCGCCGTCGTCCCGCTCTCGGCGCACGCGCTGTTCGCGCGCCCCCTGGTGATCAGCCCCGAGGCGTCCGTGGCGATCGAGGTCGGCGCGGGCACCAACGGCACCGGCATCCTCTGGGCGGACGGACGCCGCTCGCACGAGCTTCCCCCGGGGGCGCGCGTCGTCGTGCGGCGCTCGGCGACGCCGGTGCGCCTCGCGCGGCTGCATCCCGCGGCCTTCACCGACCGTCTGGTGCAGAAGTTCCGGCTGCCCGTGGTGGGCTGGCGCGGGCCCTCGCCGGGCCGGTTGGGCGGTCTGTCGTGATCGAGGAGATGCGGCTGCGCGGACTCGGTGTGATCGCCGAGGCCACGCTGCCGATGGGGCCGGGGTTCACCGCCATCACCGGTGAGACCGGGGCGGGCAAGACCATGGTCGTCACCGGCCTGGGACTGCTGCTCGGGCAGCGGGCGGACTCCGGTGCGGTACGCGCCGGAACCGCGCAGGCATCCGTCGACGGCGTCTGGATCGTCGACGAGAACGGCCCCGTCGCCGAACGCGTGCGCGAAGCCGGGGGAGAGGTCGAGCCCATCGGGGGCGGCCGGGCCGAGCTCTACCTCGGTCGGGTGCTCTCGAGCGAGGGGCGCAGCCGGGCGAGCGTGGGCGGGCGTCCCGCGCCCGCAGCCGTGCTCGCCGACCTCGCCGAGCAGCTGATCGTCGTGCACGGTCAGTCCGATCAGCTGCGGCTGAAGTCGGCGGTGGCCCAGCGCGATGCTCTCGACCGCTTCGGCGGCCCCGACCTCGTGGCCGTCCGCGCACGGTACCGCGAGGCGTACGACTCCTGGCGCGCGGTCGACGCGGAGCTCGCCCAGCTCGACGCCGACCGCGAGTCGCGACGCCGCGAAGCCGACGACCTGCGCGCCCGCATCGCCGACATCGAGGCGGTGGATCCGCAGCCGGGCGAGGACGCCGTCCTCGCCGAGCGGGCCGAGCGGCTCGCGAACGTCGAGGGACTGCGCGAGGCCGCGGCCGTCGCGCACGATGCGCTCTCGAACGACGACGAGCTCCCGGACGCGGTCTCGCTGCTGGCCGAGGCTCGACGCGCGGTCGAGCGTGCCTCGACGAGCGACCCCGCGCTGGCGGCCTTCGTCGAACCGCTCGCCGACCTCGGCTACCGTGCGACCGACCTCGTGACCGGCCTCAGCGCCTACCTCGCCGACCTCGACGAGGGAGGACCGCAGGAGCTCGCGGCCGTCGAGGAGCGCCGCGCCGCGCTCGGGTCCCTGCTGCGCGTGCACGGCACCCTGGACGATGCCCTCGACCTGCTCCGGAGCGGATCGGCCCGCCTCGTCGAGCTCGACGACGACGGCGACCGCATCGAGAGGCTGCGGGCCGAGCGCGACGAGCTCACCGCGCGTGTCGATGCCGCCGCGGGCGAGCTGACCGCCGCCCGCGTGGCCGCCGCCGAGCGCCTGGGGTCCGCCGTCACGGCCGAGCTGCGCGAGCTGGCGCTCCCCGACGCGCGCCTCGTCGTCACCGTCGAACCCGGCGCGGCGTCGGCCGCGGGTCGCGACGACGTGACGATCATGCTCGCGCCGCATCCCGGTGCCGAGCCGCGGTCGGTGGCCAAGGGCGCGTCGGGCGGAGAGCTCAGTCGCGTCATGCTGGCGATCGAGGTCGTCATCGCCGCGACCGACCCGGTGCCGACGTTCGTCTTCGACGAGGTGGACGCCGGTATCGGCGGCGCCGCGGCCATCGAGGTCGGCCGCCGCCTGGCCCGGCTCGCCGAGAACAGTCAGGTCATCGTCGTGACGCACCTCGCGCAGGTCGCCGCCTTCGCCTCGAACCATCTGACGGTCGTGAAGTCCCACGACGGCTCGGTGACGGCCTCGAGCGTCCGGCGACTCGACGGCGGTGCACGCGAGGCGGAGATGGCGCGGCTGCTGTCGGGACTGCCCGATTCGGATGCCGCGATCGAGCACGCGCGCGAACTGCTGAGCCTCGCCCGCAGTTGACTGATAGATTAGAAGCCCGTGACGGACACTCATCGCGCGGCCTCTTCTCTCGACACCACCAAGCACATCTTCGTGACCGGCGGTGTCGTCTCCTCTCTCGGGAAGGGACTGACCGCCGCGAGCCTCGGCAATCTGCTCACCGCCCGCGGTCTGCGTGTCGTGATGCAGAAGCTCGACCCGTATCTGAACGTGGACCCGGGCACGATGAACCCGTTCCAGCACGGCGAGGTCTTCGTCACCGATGACGGCGCCGAGACCGATCTCGACATCGGCCACTACGAGCGCTTCCTCGACATCGAGCTCAGCCAGGCGGCCAACGTCACGACCGGCCAGATCTACTCCCAGGTCATCGCCAAGGAGCGTCGCGGCGAGTATCTCGGCGACACGGTGCAGGTGATCCCGCACATCACCGACGAGATCAAGCGCCGCATGCGCCTGCAGGCGACCGAGGACCCCCGCCCCGACGTGATCATCACCGAGGTGGGCGGCACGGTCGGCGACATCGAGTCGCAGCCCTTCCTCGAGGCGGCCCGGCAGCTGCGCCACGAGCTCGGGCGCGACAGCGTCTTCTTCGTCCACGTCTCGCTCGTGCCGTTCATGGGCGCCTCGGGCGAGCAGAAGACCAAGCCCACCCAGCACTCCGTCGCCGCCCTCCGCCAGGTCGGCATCCAGCCCGACGCGCTCGTGCTGCGCAGCGACCGGCCCGTCAGCGAGAGCAACCGCAACAAGATCGCGCTCATGTGCGACGTCGACGTCGAAGGTGTCGTGAACACGGTCGACCTGCCCAGCATCTACGACATCCCCTCGACGCTGAACGACCAGGGACTCGACGCCTACATCGCCCGTCGTCTGGGGCTGGCCGAGAAGGCCGACGAGGTCGACTGGACGCGCTGGAACAAGGTGCTCGACGCGGTCCACAACCCCAAGCACGAGGTGACGATCGGTCTCGTCGGCAAGTACATCGATCTGCCCGACGCCTACCTGTCGGTCACCGAGGCGCTGAAGGCCGGCGGGTTCGCGCAGGAGACGAAGGTCAACGTCACCTGGATCCCCTCCGATCTGTGCGAGACCCCCGCGGGCGCCGAGAAGGCGCTCGCCGCCGTCGACGGCATCGTGGTTCCCGGCGGGTTCGGCATCCGCGGCATCGAGGGCAAGCTCGGCGCGCTGAAGTTCGCGCGCGAGCAGGGCATCCCCACCCTGGGGATCTGCCTCGGCCTGCAGTGCATGGTCATCGAGTACGCGCGAAACGAGGCCGGGCTGACCGGCGCCTCCTCGAGCGAGTTCGACCCCGACACGGAGTTCCCCGTCATCGCGACGATGGCCGAGCAGGTCGACATCATCGCCGGCGGCGACCTGGGCGGCACGATGCGGCTCGGTCTTTACGAGGCCGAGCTGGCCGAGGGATCGCTCGCGGCCGAGGTGTACGGCGCGACGAAGGCCTCGGAGCGTCACCGTCACCGCTACGAGGTGAACAACCGCTACCGCGATCAGATCGCCGAGGCGGGCATGGTGTTCTCGGGCCTGTCGCCCGACCGCAACCTCGTCGAGTACGTCGAGCTGCCCCGCGACGTGCACCCGTACTACATCGCCACGCAGGCCCACCCCGAGCTTCGCTCCCGCCCCACCGAGGCGAACCCGCTGTTCCGCGGTCTCATCGCGGCGGCGCTGGACCGGCACCGCTCGAGCGAGCTGTTCGAGGTCGAGGATGCCTGAGCTGCGCGACGAGCCCGTCGAGCCCGATGTCGTCTCGAGCGAGCTGGTCTACTCCGGCCGCGTCTGGGACGTCCGCAGTGAGACGGTGCGGTTCGGCGACGGTGAGATCACGCGCCAGTTCGTGGACCACCCCGGTGCCGCGGCGGTGGTGGCGATCGACGACGAGCAGCGCGTCGTGCTCATCCAGCAGTACCGCCACCCGATCCGGCATCGCGACTGGGAGATCCCGGCCGGACTCCTGGACGTCGCCGGCGAGCCCCCCATCGAGACCGCGCGTCGCGAGCTCGCGGAAGAGGTCGACCTGGTCGCCGAGACCCTGGAGCCGCTCGTGAGCATCTTCACGACGCCGGGCGGGAACGACGAGGTCATCCACGTCTTCCTCGCGCGCGGACTCAGCCCGGCCCCGAGCGCCTACGAGCGCGAGGACGAAGAGGCCGACATGCGCGTGGAGCGTGTGCCGCTGGCGGATGCGGTGGACGGCGTGCTCGCGGGCCGGTTCCGCAACGGCATCCTCGCCACCGGAGTGCTCGCCGCCGCCGAACGGCTGCGCCGGGGCTGACGTGCGACTCGACCGAGCCGTCGCGGCGTACCTGCGCCACATCTCGGTCGAGCGGGGCCTGTCGGCGCACACCGTGGCCGCGTACCGGCGTGATCTCGACGCCTACACGTCGTGGCTGGCGCAGCGCGGAATCGACGATGTCACCGCGGTGACCGCGGAGGTCGTCGCGCGTTTCGCCGAGGATGCCGCGTCGGCCGATCCACCGCCGGCGGCGACGTCGATCGCGCGGCTGCAGTCGTCGTTGCGCGGGCTGCACCGCTTCCTCGCACGTGAGGGGCTCGTCCCGGACGATCCGACGCAGCGCCTGACACCTCCGAAGACGCCGCGCCGGCTGCCGAAGGCGCTGACGATCGACCAGGTGGAGCGCCTCCTGGATGCCGCGGGCCCGGCCCCCGGCGACACGGCCGAGACCGACCTGGGCGGCCTCCGCGACCGAGCGCTGCTCGAACTGCTGTACGCGACGGGGGCCCGCGTCTCGGAGATCGTGCAGCTCGATGTCGACGACCTGGCCCGCGGCGATGTGCTGCGGGTGCGCGGAAAGGGTGCGAAGGAGCGCGTCGTGCCGGTGGGGTCGTACGCGCGGGCCTCGGTCGACGCGTACCTCGCCCGTGCCCGCCCGGAGCTCTCGCGGCGGGGGAGGGCGACGCCGCGGCTCTTCCTCGGGCTGCGCGGGGCGCCGCTGTCGAGACAGAGCGCATGGCTGGTCATCCAACAGGCGGCCGAGCGCGCGGGCCTGACCGCACACGTATCGCCCCACACGCTGCGGCACTCCTTCGCCACCCATCTGCTGCAGGGCGGCGCGGACGTCCGCGTCGTGCAGGAGCTCCTCGGCCACGCCTCGGTCGCGACGACGCAGATCTACACCCACGTCACGGTCGACGCGCTGCGCGAGATCTACGCCACCTCGCATCCCCGCGCCCGCTGAGCGGGGCACGAGCCCCCGAGTCGGGCCTGGGCCCGCGGGGTCCGCCGCCGAGCCGGTCGATTTCTCCCGGCCCCGGACCCCGCCGCCCGCGACCGCGCCGCCGGATGATGGCGGCATGTCCACCGCATCCGTCGCCCCCGGGCGCGCCGTCGCGCCCGGGCACGCCGTCGCGCCCGGAACGGCCGTCGCGATCGTGTGGGTCGTGGCGGGCGTCGTCGGGTGGGTGGTGTCGTTTCTGCTCTACCACGAGTACATCGGCCAGCTCACCGGGGCCGAGGCGATGATCTCGTGCGACATCAGCCCGATCGTCACCTGCGGCCCGAACCTGTTGAGCCCCGGCGGTAATCTCCTCGGCTTCAGCAACTCGATCATCGGCATCGTGCTGTTCCCGGGAGCTGTGTTCGCGGGGGTCTCGTCGCTCGCGGCGCCGGCGGGCCTGCGGCGGTGGTACTGGCGGGTGTACGCGCTGTTCGTCGCGGCGGCCGTCGTGCTCGTCCACGTCTTCGCGTACCGCAGCGTGTTCGAGTACGGCTCGCTCTGCCCGTGGTGCATGGTCGTGTGGCTCGTGACGATCCCGCTGTTCTGGACGACCGCAGGATGGAGTCTGCGGGCCGGTATCTGGGGCCGCCGCGTCGAGAGCCTGGGCGCGGTGATCCTCGCGTGGACGCCGCTGATCGTCGTCCTCGACTACCTGGTGATCGCCGTCGCCGCGCAGCTGCGCCTCGACGTCCTCGGGAGTCTGTGACACGCACCTCCGCAGCGGTGCGTCCGTCGCAGCGGCGGGGCTCGTGTCGTCGTCGGAGCCGTGCGACGCCTCACCGGCATCGGCGACCGGGCAGACGCAGCTCGGCGGGGTCCGCCGCCGGCGCCCCGCCGCGAGGAGTCACGGCACGCGGTGCGTGCCTGTGCGAGAATCGATCGCACGCTACGGAAAGCAGGAGTCTCGGTGACGGACAAGTCGCGGAAGGCCGGGAAGGCCCCCACGGAAGACACCCCGATCGGACCCACCGGTCGGCCCTACCGAGGTTTCCCGACCCCGCCGAAGCTCGACGGTCACGGCCCGGCGCGGATCATCGCGCTGTGCAACCAGAAGGGTGGCGTCGGCAAGACCACGACGACCATCAACCTGGCCGCCGCGCTCGCCGACTACGGGCGCAAGGTTCTCGCGGTCGACTTCGACCCGCAGGGTGCGCTCTCGGCGGGCCTCGGCATCGCGACCCACGACGTGCCCACCATCTACGACCTCCTGCTGGACACCAAGCGCGACCCGCGCGAGGTCATCGTCTCGACCTCGGTGCCCGGGCTCGACGTGATCCCCGCGAACATCGACCTGTCGGCCGCCGAGGTCCACCTCGTCAACGAGGTGGCGCGCGAGACGATCCTCTCGCGCGTGCTCCGCAACGTCGCCGCCGACTACGACGTGATCCTCGTCGACTGTCAGCCTTCACTCGGTCTGCTCACGGTCAATGCGCTCACCGCCAGCCACGGCGTGCTGATCCCGCTCGAGTGCGAGTTCTTCGCCCTGCGCGGCGTGGCTCTGCTGATCGAGACGATCGACAAGGTGCGCGACCGGCTGAACCCGTCGATCATGCTCGACGGCGTGCTCGCCACGATGTACGACCCCCGCACCCTGCACTCCCGCGAGGTGCTCGAGCGAGTGGTCGAGGCGTTCGGCGACGACGTGCTCGAGACCGTGATCGGCCGCACCGTGAAGTTCCCCGACGCGTCGGTCGCCGGCGTGCCGATCACCACCTTCGCGCCGGAGCACCAGGCCGCGCAGGCCTATCTGCGCCTCGCGCGGGAGCTCGTCGCCCGTGGCGCCGTCGCCTGACGACACCGTCGATCCCGCCGCCGGCCGGCCCGCGGATGCCGCTGAGGCGGTCTCCGGCGACGGCTTCCGCGTCTCGCTGACCAACTTCGACGGCCCGTTCGACCTGCTGCTGAACCTGATCGGCAAGCACGAGCTCGACATCACCGAGGTGTCGCTCAGCAAGGTGACGGACGAGTTCATCGGCTATCTCCGCGGGCTCGAGCCCGAAGAGCTCGACGCGGCATCGGAGTTCCTCGTGGTGGCTGCAACCCTGCTCGACATGAAGGTCGCCGGGCTGCTGCCCCAGGGCGAGCTCATCGATGCCGAGTCGGTGGCGCTGCTCGAGGCTCGCGACCTGCTGTTCGCACGCCTGCTGCAGTACCGGGCGTTCAAGCAGGTGTCGAGCTGGTTCGCCGAGCGGGTCGTCGCCGAGGACCGCCGGCACACCCGCTCGGTGCGCCTCGACGAGAGGTACCGGGCCGCGGCGCCCGAGCTCGTGTGGACTCTCACCCCCGACGACTTCGCGGCACTGGCGATGCTGGCCTTCGCGCCGAAGGAGATCCCCGTCGTGGGGCTGGATCACCTGCACGCGCCGCTCGTGTCGATCCGCGAGCAGGCGGCGATCGTCGTCACGCTGCTGCGCGGCGCGGGTACCCTGAACTTCCGAGACCTCGTCGCCGGTGTCGGCCAGCCCGGCATCGTCGTCGCCCGCTTCCTCGCCGTGCTGGAGCTCTACCGGCACGCGGCGCTGTCGTTCGAGCAGCTCGAGCCGCTCGGTGAGCTGACGCTGCGCTGGACCGCCGAGCGCTGGTCCGAGGAGAACCTCGCCACCCTGGGAGCCGACTATGACCGATGATCCGACGCCCACCGTCGCCACCCCGATCGCCGATGTCGCGCGGCGACTCGAGGCGATCCTGCTGGTGGTCGACGAGCCGCAGAGCCTGGTCGCGCTCGCCGCCGCCGTGGGCTCCCCGGTCGCCGCCGTGCGTCAGGCCGTCGCCGGCCTCGTCGCCGACTACGACGGCGACACCGGCGGCCCCCGCCGCGGCTTCGAGCTGCGCGAGGTCGGTGGGGGGTGGCGGCTGTACGTGCGCGGTGAGCACGACGCCCTCGTGAGCGAGTTCGTCAACACGCAGGCGCCGTCGAGGCTGTCGCAGGCCGCGCTCGAGACGCTCGCGGTCATCGCCTACAAGCAGCCGGTCTCGCGCGGTCAGGTCGCCTCGATCCGCGCGGTCAACGTCGACTCGGTGGTTCGGACGCTGCTCTCGCGCGGGCTGGTGACCGAGATGGGCAACGACGCCGAGACCGGCGCCATCCTGTACGGCACGACGGACGCGCTGCTGGTGAATCTGGGTATCAACTCGCTCGACGAGTTGCCGCCGATCTCGCCGTTGCTCGACGACGGCACCGAGGGTTTCGAGGGAGAGGGGATCCGATGACGGATGCCGAGGGCGTACGCCTGCAGAAGGTTCTGGCGAATGCGGGCGTGGCGTCGCGCCGCGTGTGCGAGGAGATGATCGTCGCGGGGCGGGTGCGCGTCAACGGCGTCACGGTGACCGAGCTCGGCAGTCGCATCGACCCGGAGCGCGACATCGTCGACGTCGACGGCACCGCGGTGCAGCTGGATGCCACCAAGCGCTACGTGATGCTCAACAAGCCGACCGGCGTCGTCAGCTCGATGAAGGACGAGAAGGGGCGGGCCGACCTGCGGCAGTTCACCCAGGACTGGGACGAGCGCCTCTACAACGTCGGCCGGCTCGACGCCGAGACGAGCGGGCTGCTCGTGCTCACCAACGACGGCGAGCTCGCCCACGTGCTCGCCCATCCCTCGTTCGGCGTCACCAAGGTCTACATCGCCAAGGTGCGAGGCCGCGTCACCCCGCAGGTGATCGCGCGGCTGACGAAGGGCGTCGAGCTCGAGGACGGCCCGATCGCGGCCGACAAGGCGCGGCTGCTCGACACCTCCGGAGAGACGAGTCTGGTCGAGTTGACGCTGCACTCGGGCCGCAATCGCATCGTGCGCCGGATGATGGCGGAGGTCGGGCACCCGGTCATCGAGCTCGTCCGACGCCAGTTCGGTCCGCTGCACCTGGGAACCCTCCCGGCGGGGCGTGCCCGCGAGTTGACTACAGTGGAACGCGGTGCGCTGCTGACGCTCTCGCGCAGCGCCGACGGTGCCGCCGAGCACCCGACTTCTCCGGAGAACCCGTGACCGATTCCTCGCTCGATCCCGTGCGCCCCGGCCGTGCCGCGCGCACGGCCGGCACCGTGCGCATCGTCGGTGCCGGTCTGCTCGGATCGAGCATCGGTCATGCTCTGCGCCTGCTCGGGGTCGATGTCGTGCTCGACGACGCTTCGCCCGCCCAGCTGCGCCTCGCCGTGGACTACGGCGCGGGACGCCTCGCCGCCGCGGACGATCGTCCGGCGCTGGTCGTCGTCGCCGTCCCGCCGGACGTCACCGCCGACGTCGTGGAGCGCGAGCTGCGGCAGCATCCGGAAGCCGTCGTGACGGATGTCGCGAGCGTCAAGCTGGAGCCCTACCTCGAGCTGCGCTCGCGCGGCGTCGACCTGGCCCACTACATCGGGTCCCACCCGCTCGCCGGTCGCGAGCGTGGCGGCGCGATCTCCGCACGGGCGGACATCTTCGTGGGACGGCCGTGGGTCGTCTGCCGCGACGACGAGACGCTCGCCGCCGACCTCGCCGTGGTCGAGGGGCTGGCGCTCGACCTCGGTGCGATGCCGTTGGAGATGACCCCTCAGGAGCACGACGAGGCTGTGGCGCTGACCTCGCACGTGCCGCAGCTGGTCGCGAGCCTGCTGGCCGGCCGATTCGTCGCGGCACCCGAGGGATCGCTGCGGTTGACCGGCCAGGGCGTGCGCGACACCACCCGTATCGCCGCGTCCGCTCCGGAGCTGTGGGTGCAGATCCTCGGTGCGAACGCCGCGCCCGTCGCCGCCGTGCTCGATGAGCTGGCCCACGATCTGCGCGCTGTAGCGGGGGCACTGCGCGCACCGGCCGCCCCCGGTGCCCGCCGCACGCTGGCCGACACGATCCGGCGCGGCAACGAGGGGGTCGAGCGACTCCCGGGCAAGCACGGTCAGAACCGCCGGTTCGAGCAGGTCGTCGTCCGTGTCGACGACACGCCGGGTCAGCTCGGCCGCCTGTTCGGCGACCTCGGCGAGCTCGAGGTCAATGTCGAGGACTTCCGACTCGAGCACTCCCCGGGCGCCCAGTTCGGTCTGGCCGAGCTGAGCGTGGTGCCGAGCGTCGTCCACCATGCCGTCGCCGGGCTCGAGGAGCGCGGCTGGAAGATCGCGAGCGTGCCCCGTGCCTGACACCGTGACCACCCCCGACCCCGTCCAGCCCGCGACCGTCGCGATCGACGGCCCGGCCGGTAGCGGCAAATCGAGCGTCTCGAAGCAGGTGGCGCGGATGCTGGGATACGGCTTCCTCGACACCGGCGCGGCCTATCGTGCGCTCGCCTGGCACGTGCTCGCGCGCGGTGACGACACCGCCGACGCGGATGCCGTGACCGGTGCGCTCGACACGTTCGACTACGCCATCTCGCTCGATCCGGATGATCACTGGGTGCGCGTGGGTGACACGTTCGTGACCGCCGAGATCCGCGAGCCACGCGTCACGGCAGCCGTGAGCGGCGTCGCCCGGGTGTCGCGTGCGCGCGAGCACGTCACCGCGCTGTTCCGCGCGCTGGTTGCCGCATCGGGGGTTCCCGGTGTCGTGGTCGAGGGACGCGACATCACGACGGTGGTCTTCCCCGACGCGCCGGTGCGCATCCTGCTCACCGCCGCTCCCGAGGTGCGCGCCGCGCGCCGCAGCGCCGAGCTGACGGGGGAGGATGCCGCCGCTGTCGCGGAGGCGCTGCACCGCCGGGATGCTTCGGACGCGCAGGTCGTCGACTTCCTCACCGCCGCTCCCGGCGTGGTGGTCGTCGACTCGACCGACTTGGACTTCGATCGGACCGTGGACGCCGTCATCGACGTCGTGCGCACCGCGACAGGAGAGAACTGATGGCTACGACCGACGACGAGTACGAGGGTCGCCCCGACCAGATCGAGGAGAAGCTCGCGAACCTCGACGAGGAGCTCGCCGAGCAGCGGGCGGCGGCGCTTCGGGCGACGCTGGCCGATTACGAGCTCGACGACGAAGACGCTCAGCTCCTTGCAGGGCTGACCGCGGGCGGCGAGGCCGTCGAGGTGCTGCCGGCGCTGCCGGTCGTCGCGATCGTCGGACGCCCGAACGTCGGCAAGTCCGCCCTCGTGAACCGCATCCTGGGTCGGCGCGAAGCCGTCGTCGAGGACACCCCGGGTGTCACGCGCGACCGCGTCAGCTACAAGGCCGAGTGGATGGACCGTCGCTTCACGCTCGTCGACACCGGCGGGTGGGAGCCGGACGCGCGCGGCATCGATCGCTCCGTCGCGGCGCAGGCCGAGGTCGCGATCGACCTCGCCGACGTGGTGATGTTCGTCGTCGACGCCATGGTCGGAGCCACGGCGACCGATGAGGCCGTGGTGCGGTTGCTGCGCAAGTCCGACAAGCCGGTCTTCCTCGTCGCGAACAAGATCGACGATGCTCGCCAGGAGCCCGAGGCCGCTGCTCTCTGGAACCTCGGTCTCGGGGAGCCGCACCCGGTGTCGGCCATCCACGGTCGTGGTGTGGCCGACCTGCTCGACGAGATCATGAAGGTGCTGCCGGAGGTCTCGGCCGTCGCGAAGAACGAGCTCGGCGGTCCTCGCCGGGTCGCGATCCTGGGTCGTCCGAACGTCGGAAAGTCGTCGCTGCTGAACAAGGCGGCGGGCGAGGAGCGCGTGGTCGTCAACGACCTCGCGGGCACCACCCGCGATCCCGTCGACGAGGTCGTGGAGCTCGGCGGCAAGCTCTGGCGCCTCGTCGACACCGCCGGCATCCGCCGCCGGGTGCACCTGCAGCAGGGCGCCGATTTCTACGCATCGCTGCGTACGTCCGCCGCGCTCGAGAAGGCCGAGGTCGCCGTCGTCGTGCTCGATGTGACCGAGACGATCAGCGTGCAGGACCTCAACATCATCGACCTGGTGCTCGAATCCGGACGCGCGCTCGTGCTCGCGTTCAACAAGTGGGACCGCCTGAACGACACCGACATGGACAACGCCGATCGCCGGCGATACCTCGAGCGGGAGATCGAGCAGGACCTCGCGCACGTGACCTGGGCGCCGCGCGTGAACCTGTCCGCGCGCACCGGGCGCCACCTCGACAAGCTCGTGCCCGCACTCGAGACGGCGCTGCAGTCGTGGGACCAGCGCATTCCGACCGGAAAGTTCAACGCGTTCCTCGCAGAACTCGTGGCCGAGCACCCGCACCCGCTGCGCGGGGGCAAGCAGCCGCGCATCCTGTTCGGAACGCAGGCGTCGACGCGCCCGCCCACATTCGTGCTCTTCACCACCGGGTTCCTCGACCCGGGGTACCGTCGCTTCATCCAGCGGCGCCTGCGCGAGATCTTCGGCTTCGAGGGCACGCCGATCGTCACCAACATGCGGGTACGCGAGAAGCGCCAGCGCTGAAGCGCGGCGGTGGCGAGGATTGCCACCGCACCGATGGCCGCGGCTCCGGAGATCGGATGCCGCGGCCGTCGGCGTTTCCGGGCCGCTGCTCGGGCTCGGCGCTGGTGTGCGTGTGCGTGGGCGCGCAAACCACCGTGGCGCGGTGGGTGGGCGCAGCAGTCGCGGGGCGCTCGGAGCCGTGGCGTCGAGATCGAGGCGCGGTAGCGGGCTTCCACAGGCACGTGCGGGATCAGGCCGCGCGCGTTCGGGCTCAGAACGGGGGTGGTTCGAGCCGGCCGGGCGGTTCGCCCGGTGGTTTCTCCCCGGGTGGTTTCTCCCCGGGTGATTTCTCCCCGGGTTGTTTCTCCCTTGGTGGGGTGAGCGGTGGTGGCTGCTCTGCCGGGAAGCCCGCGGCGGGTGTGAAGGTGACGAGGGGTGGTGGTGCGTTGTCGCGGTAGGTGCGTCCGGTGGGTGAGGTCCAGACGAGGGTTCCGCCGGGGAGTTGTCTGACTCGCCATCGGGTGTGGTGTTTGGTGTCGTGGTGTCGTTTGCAGAGGTTGGCGAGGTTGCAGATGTGGGTGGGTCCGCCTTCGGATGCGGCGATGGTGTGGTCGTTTTCACAGCGGATGGCGGGTTGCCGGCATCCGGGGAACCGGCAGTGCCGGTCCCGGGCACGGAGGAGCCGTTTCATCGCCGCAGTCGGCGTATAGGTGTCGCATTCCAGGACGGTGCCGGTGACGGGGTGGGTGAGGAGCCGGTCCCAGGACGTGTTCTCGCCCGCGAGGACCCGTGCGGTGGCGGCGTCGATGGGGGCTCGGCCGACGAGGTCAGCGGGGTGCTCGTCCTGCCCTGCGAGGGTGAGCGCTGAGACCACGACCTGCACCTTCGCGCGGATCGCGCCGAGGGTCCCGTTGCCGTCTCCGGTGTCGGTGGGGTCCAGGCTGGGTGTTCCGGCGAGGAGGAGGTCGGAGAACACGTCCGCGCGGACCTGATCGATCGTGCGCGCGTCGCCCACGAACGACGAGCCCGGCGGGTCGATCGGCTCGGTCGCACCCGCCCGGTCTCTGGCGTGGACGATCTCCCGGGCCTGTTGGGTGAGGCGATCCACGATCCCCTCCGCGATCACGGTCGGTACGGTCGCGACGAGGTCCGACATCCCGTCCACCCCGGGCTGCACCCGAACGCAACGTCCCGCTGCTGCTTCCCGGTGGCGTTCGGTGAACGTCCGCGGGTGCAACCGTTCGGCGAGCATCCGCAGACGCTCCCGCACCCGGTTCGGGGTCTCACCCTCACAGGCCACGATGGCCTGCCGTTCGAACTCGCCCCGCACCTCACCCGGCACGATCGCCCCGGCATCCTGGATCACCAGCACGTGCCCGCGAACGAGGCGGCCGTCCTCCCACGCGGACATGGTCGCGGGGTAGTTCTCCACCAGGTCCTGGGCGTCATCGATCCGGCGTTGCAGGGTGCGGTCGGTGGCGACGAATACCCCCGCCAACTCCGCGGCGATCGACCGCAACGCCATCTCGTGGGCTTTCACCCGCTCGGACGCGCCGGCGGCCTGCTTCTCGGCGAGTTGCCCGGCTGCGGCGAGGACCCGGACCTCGCGGATCTGCCCGAACCGCACAGCATCCTTCGCGGCCCCGGCGTCTCCGACGAGCGCGGCCAGCGCGGCGACGTCTCCGTCGCTGCCATACCCCACACTCGAATGCATGTTCGAATCATGTCACGGACCTCCGACATCGACCCGGATCGAGGTCGGGCTTCCGACGGGATCGGCGCGAGTCGCTGCGCACCGCAACACGCATCGCGCCAGGACCCGACGACCGCACCGCGCCCACCGCGCCGCGCCCACCGCGCCGCGCCCACCGCACCGTCCCACGACCGCCCCGCCCCCACCGCACCGCACCGCCCCACGACCGCACCGCACCACCCCACGACCGCACCGCACCGCACCGCACCGCCCCACGACCGCACCGCACGGCACCGCGCGAGGCGACACACTACGGCACTCGGGCCGCGTCGGCGATGGGCAGCGCTCCCCGTCGACGGGCGTCTGGGCCGGCGGATAGCGTCGAGTCACCATCGACCCCAGGAGAACGTGACGTGATGCCGCTCGTGACCAAGACCCCCGCCCCCTCGAAGCGCGCGATCGCCCGCACCCACGTCGGTGTGATCGTCGCCGCGGTCGGGCTGGTCGCCCTCGCCGGCTGCACCCCGGCGGACTCTCCCGACTCCGGAGCCCCGACGAGTTCCTCAGTGGCGCCCGAGGCGAGCGCGACGCCGACAGTCGAGGCCGGGACCGGATCGGCGGCGCTGAGCGACGCCGATCTCGAGGCCCTCTTCACCGGCATCCAGTTCCAGCCGGGGCAGTACGACACCACGGCCGCGATGCTCGAGTCGATCTATCCGGGGCTCACCGTCTCGGACGCGAGCTGCCTCGCCCCCTTCGGTGCCGGGTGGGAGTCCGCCGCCGCCAGTGCCGTCGAGTTCGGCACCAGCAACGACCGGTCGATGACGGCCGTGGTCGCGGCCACGGCAGACGACGCCGCCGCCACCGACCTCGTCACGCAGGCGGATGACGCGATCGCCCGGTGCGCCGACGGGCAGGAGCTCTTCGCGATGCAGGGCACGCCGGTCACCACGAGCGTCGAGCCGTTCGACCTCTCGCTCTCGGGCGCCGACGAATCGCGCGGCTGGCGGGTGACCGGCGACGTCGGCGGGACGCCGTTCGCGCTGGTGGGTGCCACCGTCCGGGTGGGGCAGAACGCCATCGCCCTCGTGGGCTGGGATCCCGCCACCAACACCGACTACGTGCCGCAGGCGACCCAGTTGTTCATCGACCGGCTGCCCGCCGCAGGCTGACCGCCTCCGGCACACCCTGCCGGCATGCCCGCGGCGTCACGCACCCGGACCCCTCTACCCCGCAGGGTGGGAGGGGTCCGGGTGCGTCGGCGTCATTCCGAGATGACGACGTCCATCTCGGAGAAGAACTGCGCGACGGCCTCGTCGACGGTGATCGTGCCGAAGTTGAGCTCGACGCCCAGTTGGCGGAACTTCTCCTCGAGCGTGCCGTACCCCACGATGGGGGTCGGCGGCGGATCCCCGACGCGGTCGCCCAGCGACTGCTCGTATTCGACGATCTCGGCGTCGAGCCCGCTGAGCTCGGCCCCGGAGAGGGCCGTCTCGGATGCCGGCATCCCGCGGTTCAGGCCGAAGACCTCGCCGGTGACCGGAGAGTTGACGAGGAAGTCGATGAGCGTCGTCGCCGCCGC
The DNA here is from genome assembly GCF_013389665.1 of Microbacterium oleivorans. Classification (NCBI taxonomy): domain Bacteria; kingdom Bacillati; phylum Actinomycetota; class Actinomycetes; order Micrococcales; family Microbacteriaceae; genus Microbacterium; species Microbacterium oleivorans. The sequence continues at coordinate 2,455,936 of NZ_CP058316.1, forward strand.
CGGGTGTTCCGTCCGCGCGGATGCCGCCAGCTGAATGCCCGCGTTGGGGTACATGTCGGCCGCCCCCGGTGCGCCGGTGGGCGGGGCCTGCAGGTCGAGGGTCGGATAGTCGGGCCCGAGATTGAGGAGGAATCCGGCGCCCAGGCTGTCCCATGAGACGTCCGTCGCCGTCAGTGCCGAATCGAAGGCGGCTTTCGGCAGTGCCTCCTCGATCCGCTGCTGCGGAGCGACCGCCCCGCTCTCGCGCAGGGAGGCGGTGCTGTTCCAGAACTCCGCCAGGTCGTCCTCCGTGAACTCGGGCTCACCGTCTGCCGTGAAGAGGTCCTCTCCCGCCGCGCGCCGCTGCAGCTCGAACGACTGGATGCGGCCTGCATAGTCGGTGCCGCCCCATGCCTCGACACCGGCCGCCACGGCGCGATCGGTGAAGTCGGAGATCCACGTGGCGTACTCGTCCCACGTCCCGCCGTCCCACGGATCGGCGCCGACGCGCTTGATGAGGGTCGGATTCGACCACATCGACCAGAAGTTCGTCGAGATGGTGACCGCGACCGTGCGCTCGTCGATCCGACCGGTTGCGAGCACCGGCTCGGCGAGCGGCTCGGTGTCGATGACGTCTCCGAGGTACGGCGTGAGGTCGAGGAGGAGCCCGTTCTGGTCGTACTGGCGCATGAACGAGGTGCCGAACTGGAAGACGTCCGGCAGCCCGCCGCCCGCCGCCTCCGTCTGACGCTTCTCCCAGAAGGCGGTGTAGTCGAGGAAGGTCGTCCGCACGGTGATGTTCGGATGCTCGTCCTCGAAAGCCGCCAGCACCTCGTCGTACATCTCCGCTCGGACGTCGTTTCCCCAGAACGCGAAGTCGAGGGTGACGGGTTCGTCCGGGTCGAGCGATGCGGCGGGATCGGCCCCGGAAGGGGCGGCGCAGCCCGTGAGGAGGAGCGCGACGGTCCCGAGGGCGGCGCAGGCGGAGAGCAATGGGCGGTGTCTCATGATCGGGCCAGTTCCTTTCGTTCGCGGGCGACGTTGCCGACGCGAAAGTGATCGATCACACTGTGAGTGATCGATCACTTTTCTGTCAAGCACTAGATTGATCCCGCGGCCCCGGCGGGCGGCGGGAGGGTGCGGGATGAGCGGTGAGGGCAGACGGCCGGCGACGATCCACGATGTCGCGACGCGCGCCGCGGTGTCGCACCAGACGGTGTCGCGGTACCTCCGGTTCAACGGTGGGCTGAAGCCTGCCACGAGCGAGCGGATCGCCGCCGCGATCCAGGAACTCGACTACCGGCCGAACCTCGTCGCCCGATCGATGCGGACGCGTCGATCCGGACGGGTTGCGCTCGTCCTCGCGGGCAGCGGCGTGCACAATCCGGGACGCCTGCTGGCGGGCGCGTCGCAGGTCGTCCAGGACGCGGGGTACGCCGTCGAGATCCTCACCGTCGACGGCGAGGGCGAGGTGCGCGCCGAGCGGGTGCGCGAGCTGGTCGGCTCCGGGGCCGTGGAGGGCGTGCTGAGCTTCGCCCCGCTCCCGAGCGATCTGCTCGGCAGCCACCGCGGCGTGACGGTGCTGGCCTCCTCCGACTACGACGACGCCGGTCGCGTGATCGGTGCGCTGGCCGACAGCTCGCCGGTGGTCGAGCTCGTCGACGGGCTCGTGGACCGCGGCTTCCGCCGCTTCGCCCACATCACCGGAGACCTCGCGTACGCCTCGGCACGCGCCCGCCGTACGGCGTTCGAGGCGGCGGTCGGCGCTCACGGCATCCGGCCCGACTTCGTGCACATCGGAGACTGGTCGGCGGCCTCCGGTGAGGTGGCCGCCGAGCTCGTCGCCGAGGGCGAGCCGATCGCCGTGCTCGCGGCGAACGACGTCGTCGCGGCCGCGATGGTGCGCGCGCTCGCGCGGCGCGGCATCCCGGTGCCCGAGCGGGTGGCCGTCACCGGCTGGGACGATCTGCCGCTGTCCGGGCTCCTCTTCCCCTCGCTGACGACCGTCCAGAGCGATTTCGACGTGCTCGGTGCGCACGAGGCCCGTCGCCTCGTGGCGGCGATGTCGGGAACGCCCCTCGACGACGGCCCGCCGCAGGGCATGCAGCGCGTGATCTGGCGGGAGTCGACCGGGCCCGACGTCGGTCGCCCGGACCGTCCGGAGTGAGCGCCGGTTGACGCGGCCTGCGACCGTTGGCTACCGTCGCCATTGAATAGTGATCGTTCACTGTCGATCGAATGCTCATCCACTCCCCGAGAGGGACATCCGTGAACACCCTCCTGCGTGCCGCCATCGTCGGCACCGGTGCCATCGCCCATGCCCACGCCGAGGCCATCCGTGCTCTCGGCTCGCGCGTCGAGCTCGTCGCCGTCGTCGACCTCGACTCCGAGCGGGCGCGCGCCTTCGCCGAACGCTTCGGCGCCGGTGCGGTGCACGCCGACCTCGACGCGCTGCTGCGCGAGGAGCGCCTCGACCTCGTCCACATCTGCACGCCGCCGCAGACCCACGTTCCCCTCGCGGTGCGTGCCCTCCGTGCCGGAACGCCCGCGCTCATCGAGAAGCCGACCGCCCTGAGCCTGGCCGAGATGGACGAGCTGGTCGCGGTGTCGCACGAGACCGGCGTGCCCGCGCTCACCGTTTTCCAGCACCGCTTCGGCGCGCCGGCGCAGCGCCTGATGGCCATGCTCGACGAGGGAGTGCTCGGGCGCCCGCTGGTCGCGGCCTGCGAGACGCTCTGGCACCGAACCCCCGACTACTTCGACCTCCCGTGGCGTGGTCGCTGGGACGTCGAGGGAGGCGGCCCGACCATGGGTCACGGCATCCACCAGTTCGACCTGCTGCTCGCGGTGCTCGGTCCCTGGCGGCGGTTGACCGCCTTCGCCGCCCGCCAGGCGCTCCCCACCGACACCGAGGACGTCTCGCTCGCTGTCGTCGAGTTCGCCAACGGCGCGCTGGCGAACGTCACGAACTCGATCGTCTCTCCGCGCGAGGTCTCGCGGCTGCGATTCGACTTCGAGTACGCGACCGTCGAGGTCGAGCACCTCTACGGCTACACCGAAGCGGACTGGACCTTCACCGCCGCTCCCGGGCACGAGGCCCTCGCCGACCGATGGGATGCCGCGTCGGCGGCCGCTCCCGCCGACGAGCGCAGCAGCCACACCTCGCAGCTCGCCGCCGTGCTCGACGCGCTCGCCGAGGGACGCACCCCGGGGGTCGCCGCGGAGGAGGCACGGCGCACGCTGGAGTTCGCGGCGGCGACCTACGCGTCCGCCTTCCGTGGCGCGCCCGTGCTCGCGGGCGAGATCGCCCCCGACGACCCGTTCTACCGGGCCATGGACGGCGGAGCCGTGCCGTGGCCGGCACTGAAGGAGGCCACCGCATGACGCTGTCCATCGTCCACGAGCTCGGCACCGCCCTCGCGGTCCGGGACGACGACGTCGAGCTCTTCCGATACACCTACGAGCCCGACTCGCCGCAGCTGGAGTCGCCCAAGCCGTTCCTGCATCCGATCCGCACCCGCGCCGGGCGCACGGTGAGCCTGTTCCGCCCGTGGGACCACGTCTGGCACAAGGGGATCGCCTGGTCGCTGCCGGTTGTGGGGGAGGAGAATTTCTGGGGCGGCCCGACCTACATCCACGGCCGCTTCTACGTGCAGCTCGACAACGACGGCGCCCAGCGCCACGAAGCGATCACGCGGCTGTCCGTCGACCCCGCAGCCGAGGGCAGCGCCGAGGGGCGGGTCGCCCGGGTCGCGCACGACCTGGAGTGGATCTCGCAGGGCGGAGTGCGGATGTTCACCGAGCGCCGCACGATCACCGCGCGCATCGTCGACGAAGCGTGCTGGGCGCTGACCTTCGAGACGGAGATGACCAACGTCACCGCCGAGCCCATCGCGATCGGGTCGCCCACGACCAAGGGACGTGAGAACGCGGGATACGGCGGGCTGTTCTGGCGCGGGCCGCGCTCGTTCACCGGAGGGGTGCTCGTGACCGCGGACGGCACCGGGTCGGGGGATGACGTGCGGGGGCAGCGCCACGAGTGGATGGGATTCGCCGGGCGCCACGACGACGTCGACGCCTCGTCGCTCATCGTGATGGTCGACGCCGCCGAGAACCCGCACCACCCGCCGCAGTGGTTCGCGCGCTCCGAGGAGTTCGCGTGCCTCAACCCCGCGCCGTTCTTCAGCGAGGAGGTCGTCGTGCCCGCAGGCGAGACCGTCGCCTTCCGATACGGGGTCGGGATCGCCGATGCCGACGCCGACGCCGCCGGGGCCGTCGCGACGGCCGTTCGCTCGGTGCTCGCTGCGCGAGAAGGCGCCGGCACCGCCGCGGCCGGGCGGACGGGTGCGGCGTGATCGCGCCCTCGAGCTTTCCCGGCGGCACCTCGGTCACCGACCTCGCCGTCTATGCCGACGCGGCGCCCGACGGCATCTGCGGGGGGACCCCGCACATGCACCTCGCCTCGACCGAGGCCTACATCGTCACCGCGGGGACCGGCGAGCTGCACACGATCGACGCCCGCGGCTTCCGGCGCACGGCGCTGGCACCGGGAGCCGTGGTCTGGTTCACCCCGGGAACGATCCACCGCGCCGTGAACACCGGCGACCTTCGGGTCGTCGTCGTCATGAGCAACGCCGGGCTCCCGGAGGCGGGCGACGCCGTGATGACCTTTCCCCCGGAGGTGCTGGCCGATCCCGCGCGCTACGCGCGGACGGCTCGCATCCCCACCGACGCCGACGAGCGCGACCGCGCCGCCGCCGCGGCCGCCCGCCGCGACGAGGCGGTGCGTGGATTCGACCGACTCCGGGAACACGTCGAGGCCGGCGACGCCGACGCGCTCGCCGAGTTCCATGCGGCCGCGGTGCGCATCGTCGCGCCGCGGGCCGCCGGATGGGAGGAGATCGTCCGGCAGCGACCGCTCCGCCTCGCGGAACAGGCGGTCGCGAGCGCCGCGGCCATCGCCCGCGGCGAGGGCGGACACCTCGCCGCGGCCGCGGTCCACGTGGCCCCGTCGGCGGACGGACCCCGCGGCTTCGGCATGTGCGGGCGGCTGCGCCCCTACGACGTCTCGGACTGACGCGTCGCGGCCGGCGGGCACGCGCCGCGGGCCGCGCGGAACGGGCGGCATCCGATTCCGGCCCGGGCCTTGTGATGCACCGCGGCGGGCCTAGCATGGAGGGGTGGCAAGGAAACCGCTTTCCCGACCCGCGGACCTGATCGACGGCGCTCACCCCGCTCGATCCGTCCTGCGGCTCTTGGCCCGTCGTCCCGGGCGGATGTCGCTGGCCGTGCTCGCGTTCACGTTCAAAGAGATCCCGCTGTGGTTCCTCCCGGTCATCACGGCGGCGATCATCGACATCGTCGCCGGTGGCGGCGCGGTGAGCTCGGTGGTCGGGTGGTTCATCCTCGCCGTGGCGCTGTTGCTGCAGAACTACCCGAACCACATCCTGTACACGCGCAACTTCATGACCGTGGTCCGCGACACCGGCGCCGACCTGCGCAATGCGCTCGCGGCCCGGCTGCAGAGCCTCTCGATCGGCTACCACTCGCGGGTGAGCTCCTCCATCGTGCAGACCAAGGTCGTACGCGACGTCGAGAACGTCGAGCTCATGCTCCAGCAGGTCACGCACCCCCTCCTCTCGGCCACCATGGTGATGATCGGGGCGCTGACGATGACGGCCGTCGCCGTTCCGCAGTTCCTGCCCGTGTACGCCCTCGCCGTGCCGATCGCCATCGGCATCCGGTACGGCATGCGCAACCGGTCGAGGCAGCGCAACGAGGTCTTCCGCCGCGAGGTCGAGGTCTTCTCCGCCCGTGTGGGCGAGATGGCCTCCCTCATCCCCGTCACCCGAGCCCACGGCCTCGAAGAGACCGCGGTCACCCGGGTCAGCACGGGCGCCGAGGGCGTGCGGCGGGCGGGGCTGCACCTCGACATGCTCAACGGCCACGTCGCCTCGATCTCGTGGGTCGCGATGCAGCTGCTGGGGGTCGGATGCCTCGTCCTGGCCGCGATCTTCTCGCTGACCGGCATCCTTCCCATCTCCCCGGGCGAGGTGGTGCTGCTCTCGACCTACTTCACCCTCCTGACGCAGGGGCTGACCCAGCTGCTGATGCTCATCCCGGTGGGAGCCCGCGGTCTGGAATCGGTGCGGTCGATCGCCGAGGTGCTGCAGGAGCCCGACCTCGAGCAGAACGAGGGCAAGCGCCGCGTCGACGCCGTGACCGGCGACATCCGACTCGAGCGAGCGAGTCACCGCTACGCCGGCGCCGATGACGACGCGCTGCACGAGATCGACCTGCACATCCCCGCCGGGCGCACGTACGCCTTCGTGGGCTCGTCGGGCTCGGGCAAATCGACCCTGCTCAACCTCGTTCTCGGCTTCGTCCGCCCCACCTCGGGCCGCCTCACGATCGACGACGCGGATGTACAGGAACTCGACCTGCGCACGGTGCGCCGGTCGGTGTCGGTCGTGCCGCAGGAGTCGGTGCTGTTCGAGGGGACCATCCGAGAGAACGTCGCCTACGGGCTGCCCGATGTCACCGACGAGCGCATCGAGCGGGCGCTGCGCGACGCCAACGCGTGGCAGTTCGTGCAGGAGCAGCCCCGCGGATGGGACACCGTGGTCGGCGAGCGGGGCGCGCGGCTCTCGGGTGGGCAGCGGCAGCGGCTCGCGATCGCCCGTGCGCTCGTGCGCGACCCGCGCATCCTGCTGCTCGACGAAGCCACCTCGGCGCTCGACCCCGAGTCGGAGGAGCTGGTCAAGGACGCCCTCAGCCGCCTCATGCGCGGCCGGACGACGCTCGTCGTCGCGCACCGGCTGTCGACCGTTCGCCAGGCCGACCGCATCGTCGTGCTCGAGCGGGGCCGCATCGTCGAGCAGGGCACGCACGACGAGCTGCTCGACGCCGCCGGGCGCTACGCGCACCTGCACGCCACGCAGGCCGGTCTCGCCGGCTGAGCGTCAGGTCGCCGGGAGCACCCGCACAGCGCTCGTGCGCACGCGGCAGTCCGTTGCGCCGTAGGGCGTGCCGTCCTTCGTGCTCCACGTCGGCCTCTCTCCGGTCGCCTCGACCCGCAGCCGATACCGCCCCGCCGCGAGCGGCCCGGTGAGGAACCGGATGCCGTCGGCGGCGACACCGCTGTAGAAGTCGACGATCGCGGTGAGACGGTCGCCGTCGCCGTCCGCAGCCGACGACTCGAGCGTGACGCGGGCGTAGCCGCTGTCGGGGCCGACCGTGCCCATGAGGGCGACGCGGTCTCCCGCGTCGATGGCGAACGGTGCGGTGACGTGCGACCGCCCGGCGGTGAGGTCGGCTGCCGCGGGCAGCACGGCCGCGTCGGCGAGCAGGTCGACGGCCTCGCCCGAGGTCGGGAGCCAAGCCGGAAGGAAGGGGCCGAGACGGGGCACGCCCGCATCGTCGAGATGCAGCGGCTGCCAGACGGACGTGGCCGCCGAGGCCTGGCGGGGGAACGACCAGCGATCGCCGAGGTACATCGGCGGCGCCTCGGGTCCGGCGTCGACGAAGACGAACCCGCACTGCGAGTCGTGGGTGCGCGTACCCGCGGGCGCCAGCAGACCCGAGGGCTCCCACGGTCCGGCGGGCGACGGCGCACTGAGGACGTAGTTGTCGTTGCGCTCCCAGCTCGTCTTGTTCGAGAACAGCAGGTGGTACCGGCCGCCCGCCCGGATCATCCCGGGCGACTCCCCGCCCGGCGCCACCCCGGCGGCGACCTTCTCCGCGGCGCTCGTGTAGTCCTCGGCGAGCCGGTAGACATCGCCCTCGTGGACGAGGAGGTACCCGGTGCCGTCGTCGTCCTGGAAGGACCCCACGTCCCACCGGCGCAGCGGCTCACCCGCGAACGTCACGGGTCCGCCGAGCACGTAGGGCCCCCGGAGGTCGTCGGCGACGGCGAAGGCGATGTGCGGGTCGGTGTATCCGAGGTCGTCGGCGTGCAGGAACATCACGTATCGCCCTGTGCTCGGGCACCGCATCACGGCCGGGCGCTCGCCGATGCGATCCGGGCCGAGCAGGCCGTCGGGCTGCGGCGGGAGCGCGAGTCCCTCGAACGTCCAGGTCGCCAGGTCGGGGGACGAATAGCACGAGAACCCCGCGAAGGCGTTGCGGTCATCGGTCTTGTACTCGCCGAAGAGGAAGAACCGGTCGCCCTCTCGGACGATGCAGCCGGCGTGCGCGTTGACGGGCGAGCCGGAGTCGTCGAACCAGGCGACGCCGCTGACGACGGGGATCGGATGCTGCGGCACGGGCGCTCCTTCGAGTCGGGGATCGGGTCAGGGCGCCACGAGCTCGGCGACGGCATCGTCGCCGAGACGCCCGTCCGCGACGAGCACGCGGTACGAACGCCGCACCGGTGCCGAGCGGGATGCCGCCACGGCACGATCCCAGGCCAGCGACGCGCCCACGCCGGGGTAGTCCGAGACGCGCACGAACCACGGGTCCCGGGCCGAGGCCTCATCGGCAGGGGCGAGGGCGATCGTCGCCGCCCGGTCGCCGAGGTCGTCGCGGCCGTGGCGCGTGCCTTCGTCGCCGGGCGCCACGGCGAAGCTCGCCGACCAGGCGAGCCACGGCGAGAGGGAGCCGTGCACGGCTCCCTCCCCCCGCGCGTGCGGGGTCCGCACATCGACGTCGGTGCACGCGGGCAGACGCCAGGAGAGGCCGCCGTATCCGCCGCCCGCGCGGCCGTTGCTGCCGGGGCTTCCGAGCAGCACGGTCCGATCGGATGCCGGTGTCAGCGCGAAGTCGATCTCCCAGACCACGCTCGTGTCGGCGCGACGGAGCAGGCGGATGCTGCGGTGCTCGCGCAGCAGGAGGCTGCCGTCGGGGCCGACCCATCGCAGATCGAGCGTCGCGCCGTCGGAACCGGGCTCGACGCGCTCGATGTCGACCCGGCCATGGTCGCCCCGCCAGACGTATCCCGCGGCCGGCGTGAAGGTGCGTCCGCCCCAGAAGTTCGCGCCGTCGACGTCCTGCAGCGCGACGCCGACGCCGAGATGCCAGTCGTGGTCGGCCGGGTGGTGATCGGTGACGACGACGCCGCCGGGCGTGCGGAGCGGGTGCAGGTAGGGCCGCGGACTCGACGACCGGGCCGTGCCCGTGCCGTCGACCAGGACCGCGAGCGGGTCGTCCGGACCCGGCAGAACGAGCGCAGGCTCGGGAGCGGTCGCCGGGCGGGCCCAGGGCACGTGGAGCTCGGCGAAGGTGGCCTCGGCATCGACGGCGCGCGTGATGGCGTCCTCGATCCCGGGCACGACGACACGGCGTGCGAGCCCGTCGCCGTGCGCCGTCAGATACGCCGGGTCGATGGGCAGGGGGCGGGTGCGGCCGATGACGTCGACGACCGCGACGAAGGCGCCGGCGGCCGACAGGGGGGAGAGCAGGGGAGTGCCCGCGTCGCGATGGTCGAGCAGGTTCTCCAGCAGGTCGTCGCGGTCGAAGCGCTCGCGGCGCCCGTCGACCTCGACGACGTCCTCCGTGTAGAAGAAGCGTGCCGACCGGCGCCGCCCGTGCACCTCGACGTAGGGCTCGTGAGGGTCGTCGGCGCAGAGCGTGAGCCCGGCGGTGACCCGGATGCCGCCGGTGGTCGTCACCCGCACCAGGCTCGTGTCGTCGCCTTCGATGGGGTTGGCGCGATACAGGTCCGCGGTCACCTGGGCGATCTCCGACGCCGCGGTCGTCCCGGCCAGGGCGAGCGCCGTGGCCGTCGCGTGGGCGAGCGGATTGGTCGTGACACCGTCGACGACCGCGACGCCGTCGAGCTCCCGCCGCCCGGCCCATCGGCTGCGCTGCCAGTAGGCCCGGTCGCGAGACCACAGTCCGACGGCGCCGATCGCGCGGACCGGGCCGAGGTCGAACCGGTCCGCGGCGAAGGCCGCGAGCGCGCGGGACCCGAGGCTCTGGAAACCCACCTGAACCTGCGTGCCGGAGCGGTCGGCGGCCTCCTCGAGCACCTGCAGGTCGTGCAGGGTCAGCACGGGGGGTTTCTCGAGGTACAGATCGATCCCGCGCGAGACGACCAGTCGGGCGAGTTCGAGATGGGTGTGCAGCGGCGTGGCGACGATGACCACGTCGATCCCGTCGGTTGCGGTCAGCAGCGAGGCGAGGTCCGGGAACACGCGGGTGTGGCTCGGCAGTGTGCCCGTGTCGGGCTCCCGCGGATCGGCGGCGGCCACCAGTCGGACGCGATCGCCGAGGCGGCGGAGGTTGTCGAGGTGAACGGCTCCGTAGCCGTGCACGCCTACGAGGGCGATGGTGGTGGGGCGTGGCATCCGGGCTCCTGACGACTCGTCCATCATGTCAGCAAGCGCTTTCCCATCGGCGGCCGGCGCCGTCTACCATGTTCCCGACCGCCGAAAGAGATGAGAATCGATGAGCCCTGTGTTGCGCTGTGCTCTGGTGGGCACCGGTTCGGTGGCCAACCTGCACGCCCGAGCCGTCGCCGCCCACCCGCGGGCCGAGCTCGTCGCCGTCACCGATGTGAATCGGGGCGCGGCCGAGGCCTTCGCCGGCCGCTACGGCGATCCGCGCGTGCACGACGACCTCGACGCCCTCCTGAGCGCCGAGCGCCCCGATGTCGTGCTGATCTGCACACCGCCGGCGGTGCATCGCGACCAGGCGCTCGCCGCGCTCGCCGCCGGGGCGCACGTCGTGGTCGAGAAGCCGCCGGCGCCCTCGCTCGACGAGCTCGACGAGATGCGTGCGGCGGCTTCGGCCGCCGTCCGCCACCTCGCGGTGGTCTTCCAGCAGCGCACCGGGACGGCCGCCGCCCACGTGCGGTCGCTGCTGAGCTCCGGAGCGCTCGGGCGGCCGCTCATCGCCACCTGCCAGACCCTCTGGTACCGCGGGGCGGACTACTTCGCCGTGCCGTGGCGGGGCACCTGGCAGACCGAGGGGGGTGGGACGACTCTGGGCCACGGCATCCATCAGCTCGATCTGCTCGCGTACCTGCTCGGTGACTGGCGGACGGTCCAGGCGCGGCTGTGGCGCCTCGACCGCGACACCGAGACCGAGGACGCCTCGACGGCGACCGTGCTCTTCGACAGCGGCGTCGTGGCACAGGTCGTCACGAGCGCGGTGTCGCCGCGCGAGACGAGCTCGATCCGCATCGACACACAGAAGGCCACGGTCACCGTCGACCACCTCTACGGGCACGGCCACGAGAACTGGGCCATCACGCCTGCGCCGGGATTCGAGGACGAGGCGCGGGCGTGGGCGCTCCCCGAGGCCGAGGAGCGCAGCGACCACGCGCCCCTGCTGCGCGACGTCTTCGATGCGATCATCGGCGGCACGCCGTTGCCCGACACCGCATCCGACCCGGCGCGCTCGCTCGAGCTCGTCGCCGCCGTCTACGCGTCGGCGGCCGCCGACGGGGCCGTGGTGACGCCCACCGACCTGGCGGGGCATCCGACCCATCGGCGGGGGTTCGCGAGCCCGGTCGTCGATCTGCGGCCGAACCCGTGACCGCCGACGGCGCGGCGCGGGGCGGGCCCGCGGAGCTGTACCGCGACCCGGTCTACGACGGGGCGACCGACCCGGTAGTGGTCGTGGCGCCCGACGGCTGGTGGATGTTCTACACGCAGCGCCGCGCGACGCACCCGGACCCCGGCCCGGGGGTCGCGTGGGTGCACGGGTCGCGCATCGGTGTCGCCCGCTCCGCCGACGGCGTCGCGTGGCGCTACGCGGGGACGCTCGAGCCGGATGCTGCGGGCCTGAGCCTCGAACCGGGTGCACCGCCGAGCGAGACCGACCGCACCCACTGGGCCCCCGAGGTCGTCTTCGACGGCGACTCGTGGCGCATGTACCTCACCGAGATCGACGGCGTTCCCGACCGCTGGCCCGGTCACGCACGGGCGATCGTCGAGTACGTCTCGGCCGACCTCTCCGTGTGGCGGCGCGTCGGCCCGCTCGCGCTCTCGAGCGATCGCGTGATCGATGCCGCCGTCGCGCGCACCCCCGACGGCCGGTGGCGCCTGTGGTACAAGGACGAGGCGGCCGACTCGGTGACCATGGCGGCGGTGTCGGAGGACCTGGACTCGTGGCGCGACGAGGGCGTCGCGATCGGCGGGCGTCCGCACGAGGGCCCGAGCGTCTTCGAGCTCGCCGGGCGCTGGTGGATGATCGTCGACGAGTGGCGGGGGATGGGCGTGCACGTCTCGGACGACGCCGTCAGCTGGCGCCGGCAGGGCGGCGCCGACGACGTCGTGCTCGGGCCGGGAACCGTGCCCGGAACGGGGTGCGGGCATCACGGCGCCCCGGCGCGCGACGGGGAGGACCTCTGGTACTACTTCTTCGCCCAGCCTGCCGCGACACCGGATGCGGGCGACGACGGCGCGTCGGCCGACGGGATCGATGCGCGCCGTTGCGCGGTCTACCGCGTGCGCCTGCGGGTCGACGGGGGCCGTCTCGTGTGCGAGGCTGAGGCGGCGGACTGAGACCGGTAACAGCCCCGAGATCACGGGATGGAATCGGATGCGCCGTCATCCTTGCGAAACGTTTCACGGCGTAGTACGGTTGCCGGCAAGCGCTTTCCCGGATGGGGACGCGCGCACCTGCACACACGGACAATGGACGTTCGCGCGCACCGAGACGACGACGTTCGGCAGAGAGGACAACGATGTTCACCAGAAAGCGAGCACTGACCGGAGTCGCGATCGCGACCGGCGCCGCTCTGGCCCTGGCGGGATGCGCCGGCGGCGACACCCCGGCCGGCGAGGCCACGTTCGACCCGAACGAAGAGGTCACCCTCAACCTGGCGTTCTGGGGCAACGACGTTCGCGCCGAGCTCTACAACGAGGCGATCGCGGCGTTCAACGAGGAGTACCCGAACATCACGGTCAACTCGACGTTCCTCGGGTTCCCCGAGTTCTGGGAGAAGCGTCAGACCGAAGCTGCCGGCGGCGGCCTCCCCGACGTCATGCAGTTCGACTACTCGTACCTGCGCCAGTACTCCGAGAACAACCTCCTGCTCGATCTCGAGCCCTACCTCGGCGGCATCATCGAGACCGATGGCCTGGCCGACAACATCCTCGGCATCGGCGTCGTGAACGACACCACCTACGGCATCGCCACCTCCACCAACGCGTGGGGCCTGTTCACCAACCCCGTCCTGCTCGAGCAGGCCGGAGTCGAGGAGTTCGCCGGCGGAAGCTGGGAGGACTACGACGACTGGATGCGTTCGGTGACCGAGGGTGCCGGCGGCGCGTTCTGGGGCGGCGGCGACTGGACCGGTCGCATCCAGAACTTCGAGCTCCAGCTGCGCTCCGAGGGCGGCAACCTCTTCAACGAGGACGGCACGCCCGGCTTCGACGAGGAGCGCCTGGCGGAGTTCTGGGAAGAGGGCGCCGACATCCGCGAGGACGGCACCATCATCCCGCAGGCCCGCGTCGAGGAGCTCGCCCCGAAGGGCGGCTTCGACTCCGCCCTGACGGCGAGCGAACTCACGTGGGACAACTTCGGCGCCGGCTACCTCGGCGGACTCGGCGAGGGGTACACCGAGCTCGGCCTCGTCGCCCCGCCCGTCACCGAGGAAGGCACCAAGGACCTCTACCTCAAGCCCTCGATGCTGCACACGATCTCGGCCAAGACCGCGCACCCGGAGGCCGCCGCCACGCTGGTGAACTTCCTCGTGAACTCGCCCGAGTCGGGTGAGATCTTCGGTACCAACCGTGGTCTGCCCGCCTCGCAGACCGCGCTGGACGCGGCCGACCTCGACCCGCTGAGCCAGCAGGTGAAGGACTACGAAGAGGCCATCGCCGACCGCCTCGGCGACGCCCCGCCCGTGCCGATCGTCGGCTACGGCACGCTCGAGGAGGAGTTCCGCCAGATCGGCCTCGAGCTCGCCTTCGGCACCATCACGGTCGATGACGCGGTGAGCCGCTTCTTCTCGCAGATGGACATCGTCCTCAACGGATGACCCGATCCCCGTGGGCCGGCGCGCAGCGCCGGCCCACGGGCTCCCCTTCCTCCCCGCATCCTCAGGAGCATCGTGACCACTACCGCCACCCGGGTGATCGTCACCAAGGACTCGTCGCGTCGCGGCCTCGTCCGCAAGCAGCGTCCCGAACGCCTCGACCGGCCCGGCGCCCGCAAGCGCGCGGTGCGCGAGAACGTCGCGGGGTACGCCTTCCTGCTGCCGTGGCTCGTCGGCTTCTTCGGCCTCACCCTCGTGCCGATGGCGTACTCGCTGTACCTGTCGTTCACGAGCTACAACATCTTCTCGCCGCCCAAGTGGATCGGCCTGAACAACTACATCCGGCTGTTCACCGACGACCCGAGCTTCATGCAGTCGGCGCAGATCACCCTGGTGTACGTCCTGGTGGGCACCCCGATCTCGCTGATCGCGGCGCTGCTCATCGCCCTGCTGCTGAACTACCGCGACAAGGGCGCCGCGTTCTTCCGGTCCGCCTTCTACGCTCCCTCGCTCATCGGCGCCTCGGTGTCGGTCGCGATCGTGTGGCGTGCGATGTTCGCCACCGACGGCCCGGTCGACAGCGGCCTCAACGTCCTCGGCATCGAACTCGGCGGCTGGATCGGCAACCCCTCGCTCATCCTGCCGATGATGATCCTCCTCGCCGTCTGGCAGTTCGGCGCGACGATGGTGATCTTCCTCGCCGGCCTCAAGCAGGTACCGAAGGAGCTCTACGAGGCGGCCGAGATGGACGGCGCGAACGCCTGGCGCCGGTTCCGTGCGGTCACCGTGCCGATGCTCTCTCCGGTCATCTTCTTCAACCTGCTCCTCGGCCTCATCGGCGCGTTCCAGGTGTTCGGGTCGGCCTACATCATCTCGAACGGCACCGGCGGCCCCGCCGGCATGACGAACTTCATCACGGTCTACCTCTACAAGACCGGCTTCGCCGACGGACGCATGGGCTACGCCGCCGCCATCGCGTGGGTGCTCCTCGTCGCCGTCGCCATCATCGCCCTCATCCTCTTCCGCACCCAGAAGTCGTGGGTGCACTACTCGGGAGACAACCGATGACCACCTCACCGACCTCCCCGCTGGCGACCGACATCGTCTTCGCCGCTCAGCAGACGACCCCGACGCCGCCGCGGCGGCGCCGGGTCAAGCGCAAGACCTGGCAGACGGTCCTCTGGTTCGCCGTCCTCATCGTCATCACCGTCGTGGTGCTCTACCCGCTGGTCTGGCTGCTCTTCTCGACGTTCAAGCCGAACAGCGAGTTCGGGCAGAACATGGGGCTGCTGCCCGAGGCCCCCACCATCGACAACTACGTCAAGGTCGCCGAGGGCATCGCGGGCGTGCCGATGTGGCGCTTCTTCGCGAACTCGCTGCTCATCGCCGGCGTCTCGGTCATCGGCACCGTCATCTCGTCGGCCCTCGCGGCGTACGCCTTCGCCCGCCTGCAGTTCAAGGGTCTCGGGATCCTGTTCGCGGCGATGATCGGCACGCTGCTGCTGCCGTTCCACGTCGTGATCATCCCGCAGTACATCCTGTTCAACAACCTCGGCATGGTCGACACCTACTGGCCGCTCCTGCTGCCGAAGTTCCTCGCGACCGAGGCGTTCTTCGTCTTCCTCATGGTGCAGTTCATCCGTCAGATGCCCCGTGACATGGACGAGGCCGCGAAGATCGACGGCGCCGGTCACCTGCGGATCTTCTGGTCGATCATCCTGCCGCTGATCAAGCCCGCGCTGATCACCTGCGCGATCTTCAGCTTCATCTGGTCGTGGAACGACTTCCTCGGGCCGCTGCTGTACCTCACGAGCCCCGAGAACTACCCGCTGCCCATCGCGCTGCGCCTCTACAACGACCAGACGTCGTCGAGCGATTACGGTGCCACCGTCACCGCCTCGTTCATCGCGCTGGTGCCGATCCTGCTGTTCTTCATCGTCTTCCAGAAGTTCCTGGTCGACGGCGTCGCGACCCAGGGTCTGAAGGGCTAGCGATGTCGACCGACGAGCGGCCGCGCACGCGGCGCGACGAGCGGGCGGCCATCCGCGCCGACCGTACCGGCAGCGGGCCCACCCGCGACGCCCGTCCGCAGCTGCGCCACCCGGGCGCTGCGGGTGCCTTCGCGCTGCTGGGCGAGGTGCTGATCGTGGGGCTGCTCGTGACCGTGGTGTCGCTCGCGGTCGTCACCCTGCCCGCGGCGCTCGCCGCCGGCATCCGCCACCTGCGACGTTACGTCGCCGCCGAGGACTCGCGGTTCGCGCTGTTCTGGGTCGACGTCCGCTCCGGCCTCCTCGGCGGCTCGGCCGTGGGCGCGGCCGCGCTGGTCGCCACGCTCGTCCTGCTCATCGACATCGACCTCGCCCGCTCGGGGTTCCTCCCCGGCGGCGCCCTCGTCGAGTCGGTCGGCTGGGCCGGGCTCGCCGTCGTGTCGGTCGCGCTGCTCCTGGCCGCGGGGGCCTGGAGCCCCGAGCTCGGCTGGCGCGGCGCGGTCCGTGCCATCCCCGATGCCGCCCGAGGCGACGTCGTCGGCGTGCTCTACCTCGTCGCGACCGCCGGCTTCGTCGTCGTGGTCACCTGGGCGCTCCCGCCGTTGTTCCTCGCCGGCATCGGCTGCGCCGCCCTCGCGGTCGTCGCCATCCCCGCCCGCCCGCGCCGGGGCTGACCGCCACCGCACGCCGCCCCGGCGGCCTCCCTCCGACCCGTCCCCCCGGGCTCATTCCCGATGAAAGGACACCCATGAAGACCACCCGGCTGCTCGCATCGATCGGCATCGCCGCCGCCGGTGCGCTGGCCCTCAGCGGATGCGGCGGCGCAGCGACACCGACCGCAGCTGCGTTCGACCCCGACGAGAAGGTCACGCTGACGTACGCGTTCTGGGGCAACGACGACCGCGCCCAGCGTTACGATCAGCTGATCGCGGCGTTCAACGAGGAATACCCGAACATCACCGTCAACGTCAGCTTCACCGACTTCCCCAGCTACTGGGAGAAGCGTCAGACCGAGGCTGCCGGCGGCGGTCTGCCCGACGTCTTCCAGTTCTCCGACAGCTACCTGCGCCAGTACGGCGAATCGGGCAACCTCCTCGACCTCGCTCAGGTCTCCGACCAGATCGACATGTCGACCTTCGACGAAGGGCTCCTCGGGACGGGAGCGCTCGACGGCACGCAGTACTCGCTCCCGACGGGCTACAGCCTCTGGGCGAACTTCGTCAACGACGACCTCGTCGCCCAGGCCGGCGTCGCCGCGCCCGAGTCCGGCACCGACGTCGCCGAGTTCGACGACTGGATGGCGGAGGTCACCGAGAAGACGGGCGGCGCCGTGTACGGCGGCACCGACTACACGCAGCGCATCCAGGGCTTCGAGCTCGCGCTGCGTGCGGACGGCGGCAACCTGTACACCGAGGAGGGCGAGCTCGGATTCACCGAGGACGACCTGCGCGCCTACTGGGAGAGCGGTGCCGAACTGCGCGAGGGCATCACCGTGCCGCAGCAGCGCCTCGAGGAGCTCTCGCCCAAGTCCGGCTTCGGCGCTGCTCTGACGGCGAGCGAGATGAGCTGGAGCAACTTCCTCGGCGGCTACCTCGCCGACTCGGGCGCATCGTCGATCTCGATCGTCGCCCCGCCCACCGCCAAGGCCGGCTCGAAGGACCTGTACCGTCAGGCCGGGCTGCAGGTGGCGATCTCGTCGAAGACGGAGCACCCCGAGGCCGCCGCGCTCTTCCTCGACTTCGTCGTCAACTCCGCCGCCGCAGGCGAGATCTTCGGCACGACGCTGGGCTTCCCGGCCTCGACCTCGAAGCTCGAGGGTGCGACCCTCGAGGGGCCCGACAAGCAGGTCGCCGACTACATCGAGTCCGCGGCCGACCGCATCGGCGACGCCCCGCCGGTTCCGATCGCCGGCTACGGCACGCTGGAGCAGACGTTCTGGGAGCTCGGCAAGTCGCTGGGCCTCGGCACGACGACCGTCGACCAGGCGGTGGAGCAGTTCTTCTCCGAAGCCGACGTCGTCATCAACGGATGATCATCCGGGGCTGCCGTGCACCGTCGCGGCAGCCCCGCCCATTCCAGGAGCAGACCCCATGACCACCCCGAACGCCGTCATCGATCCCCGGTTCGAGATCGCTCGCATCGACCGCCGGGTGTTCGGCGGATTCGTCGAACACCTCGGCCGTCACATCTACGACGGCATCCACGAGCCCGGGCATCCGGCAGCGGACGCCGACGGATTCCGAGCCGACGTCATCGAGCTCGTACGCGAGCTCGGGGTCTCGACCATCCGCTACCCCGGCGGCAACTTCGTGTCGGGGTACCGGTGGGAGGACGGCGTGGGCCCCCGGGAGGATCGACCGCGCCGGCTCGACCTCGCGTGGCATTCGACGGAGACCAACGAGGTGGGTCTCCACGAGTTCGCCCGGTGGCTCGAGCTGGTCGGCAGCGATCTGATGCTCGCGGTCAACCTCGGCACGCGCGGCACGCAGGAGGCCATCGACCTGCTCGAATACGTCAACGCCGACGCCGACACGGCGTGGACGCGCCGACGGGCGGCGAACGGCCGGCCGTCGCCGTTCGGGGTGGGCATGTGGTGTCTGGGCAACGAGATGGACGGCCCGTGGCAGCTCGGCCACCGCAACGCCGACGACTACGGCAAGCTCGCCTCGCGCACCGCCAAGGCGATGCGGATGCTCGACCCCGACGTCGAGCTGGTCGTCTGCGGGTCGTCCGGCAGCGGCATGCCGACGTTCGGCTCGTGGGAGCGCACGGTGCTGGAGCACACCTTCGACGACGTCGACTTCATCTCGTGCCACTCCTACTACCAGGAGCGCTTCGGGAATGCGCAGGAGTTCCTCGCCTCGGGCGTGGACATGTCGCGGTTCATCTCCTCGGTCGTCTCGATCGCCGACGCGGTGGCGGCGACGAAGAAGAGCGACAAGCGCATCATGATCTCCTTCGACGAGTGGAACGTCTGGTACCTCCACAACGACGAGGGCGGTCAGGACGACAAGCCGCTCGAGGCGGGCTGGCCGGTGGCGCCCCGCCTGCTGGAGGACCGCTATCACGCGCTGGACGCCGTCGTCTTCGGCGACCTGCTCATCACGCTGCTCCAGCACAGCGATCGCGTGCGATCGGCGTCGCTGGCGCAGCTGGTCAACGTCATCGCGCCGATCATGACCGAGCCCGGCGGCCCGGCGTGGCGGCAGACCACCTTCTTCCCGTTCGCCCTCACCTCCCGCCTGGCGGGGGAGCGGGCCGTCTCGGTGCCCGTCTCGTCGGGGTCGTTCGACAGCGAGCGGTTCGGCACGGTCGCCAACGTCAACGCCGTCGCGACCATCGACGGCGAGGGGGTGTCGCTGTTCGTCGTGAACCGGTCGACGACGGACACCGAGGCCCTGAGCATCGACATCGCCGCGGTCGCGGCATCCTTCGGTCGGGACCTGCGCGTCGCCGAGTCGCACCTGCTCCACGAGGACGATCGGTACGCGGCCAACACCCTCGCCGAGCCGGAACGCGTCGGCGTGCGGGCCCTGCCCGACGTCCGCACGCACGAGGGCGAACTGAGCTTGTCGCTGCCCCCGATCTCCTGGGCGGCCGTCCGGCTGTCCTGACGGCGGAGGTGGCGCTTCCGCCGGGTGTCCCGTCGAGGTTCCGGCGCGTGCGCCACCTTCTCGCCGGAGATCGGTTGCGCGGGGCAACCACCTCGATCTACAGTATGGGAAAGCGCTTACCACTCTGGGTGGACAGCGAACGATTCGAAGGACGATCCGTGTCAGAGACGACAACCCTCAGCCCCGCGCCGGCCTCGGCGACCGCCCCGCAGGTCCGCGAGATCGGCATCATCATGAACGGCGTCTCCGGGCGCATGGGCTATCGCCAGCACCTCGTGCGCTCGATCCTCGCGATCCGCGACCAGGGCGGCATCGAGCTGCCCGACGGCACGAAGGTCACCGTCAAGCCGCTCCTCGTCGGACGCAGCGAGGCCAAGCTCGCCGAGCTCGCCGCGCGCCACGGCATCGACGACTACACGACCGACCTCGACGCCGCGCTGGCCGATCCCCGCTGGGAGATCTACGCCGACTTCCTCGTCACGAAGGCGCGCGCCACGGCTCTGCGCAAGGCGATCGCCGCGGGCAAGACCATCTACACCGAGAAGCCCACCGCCGAGTCGGTGGAAGAGGCGATCGAGCTGGCGAAGCTCGCCGCCGAGGCCGGCGTCAAGACGGGCGTCGTGCACGACAAGCTCTACCTGCCCGGGCTGCAGAAGCTCAAGCGCCTCATCGACTCGGGCTTCTTCGGCCGCATCCTCTCGGTGCGCGGCGAGTTCGGCTACTGGGTCTTCGAGGGAGACTGGCAGCCCGCGCAGCGTCCGTCGTGGAACTACCGCGCCGAAGACGGCGGCGGCATCATCGTCGACATGTTCCCGCACTGGAACTACGTGCTCGAGAACCTCTTCGGCGGCGTCAAGACCGTCTACGCCCAGGCAGCGGTGCACATCGCCGACCGCTGGGACGAGCAGGGCGAGCACTACACCGCCACGGCAGAGGATGCCGCCTACGGCGTCTTCGAGCTCGAGGGCGGGGTCGTCGCGCAGATCAACTCGTCGTGGACCGTGCGGGTGAACCGTGACGAGCTCGTGGAGTTCCACGTCGACGGCACCCACGGCTCGGCGGTCGTGGGCCTGTTCGGCGCGAAGATCCAGCCGCGCAACGCCACCCCGAAGCCGGTGTGGAACCCCGACCTCGAAGACGGGCACGACTACGACGCCGACTGGCAGAACGTCCCCACCAACGACGTCTTCCTCAACGGCTTCCGCCAGCAGTGGGAGGAGTTCCTCACCTCCTACGTCACCGAGACGCCCTACGAGTTCGACCTGCTCGCCGGTGCGCGCGGTGTGCAGCTCGCCGAGGCGGGCCTGCGCTCGAGCCGCGAAGGCCGCAAGGTCGAGCTGCCGGTCCTCGCGCTGGACTGAACGGGACCATCACGATGACCGAGCTCACCCTCCTGGGCGCCGACGGCGCGCTGTCGTCCGTCGCCCTCGCAGACGCCCCCGCGTTCACCCGCCCCACCGCCCCGCTGCGGAGCCGCGTGGCGTACGCCGCGGCACACGTCGTGCCGCTGACCCACGGCGACAACACCCCGGGCCAGCCGGCGCGGATCGACTGGGACGCGACCCTCGGCTTCCGTCGGGCGGTGTACTCCTGGGGCTTGGGCGTCGCTGATGCGATGGACACGGCCCAGCGCAACATGGGCCTCGACGCCGCGGCCACGCGCGAGCTCATCGCCCGCTCGGCCGAGGTCGCGCGCGAGGAGGGCGGCTCGGTCGTCGTGGGCGTCAACACCGACCACGTCGAGGCCGAGCACATCTCGCTCGACGAGGTGATCGACGCGTACAAGAGCCAGCTCGCCTTCACCGAGGAGCAGGGTGCCGGTCCCGTGCTCATGGCCTCGCGCCACCTGGCGCGCGCCGCGCAGTCGGCCGAGGACTACCGCCACGTGTACCGCGAGGTGCTCGCGTCGGCGTCGGGGCCCGTCGTTCTCCACTGGCTCGGCACCGCGTTCGACCCCACCCTGGCGGGATACTTCGGCGCCGCCGACTGGCGGATCGCGGCCGATGTGCTCGTGGAGATCATCGGCGAGAACGTCGAGAAGGTCGCGGGCGTGAAGATGAGCCTGCTGGATGCCGCCTCCGAGGTCTCGGTGCGGGAGCGGCTCCCCGAGGGCGTACGCATGTTCACCGGCGACGACTTCAACTACGTCGGCCTCATCGGTGGCGCCGATGTACCGCAGGCGCGTCAGCCCGACCGGGATGCCGCCTCGTCGCGGCAGCACTCCGACGCGCTCCTCGGCGCGTTCGCGGCGATCACCCCGGTCGCCTCGGCGGCCATCCAGGCCCTCGACGCCGGCGACGCGGAACGCTATCTGTCGATCCTCGAGCCGACGGAGGAGCTCAGCCGCCAGGTGTTCGCCGCCCCGACCTTCTACTACAAGACGGGCGTCGCCTTCCTGTCGTGGCTCAACGGCCATCAGGCCGCCTTCCAGATGGTGGGCGGACTACACTCCGCGCGCAGCCTGCCCCACCTCTCGCGCATCGTCGAGCTCGCCAACGCGGCGTCGGCTCTCGAGGACCCCGAGCTCGCCGCCGACCGCTGGCACGGCATGCTCCGTCTGAACGGGCTCGGCGCATGAGCGCGGACCCGCGGCTGTCGATCAACCAGGCCACGATCAAGTACGCCGATCTCGCCACGGCCCTCCGCGTGACCGCGGCAGCGGGCGTCGAGGCGATCGGGCTCTGGCGCGAACCGGTGCAGGAGGTCGGGCTCGCCACGGCGTCCGCCATGCTCTCGGACTCGGGCCTGCGCTTCACGACGCACTGCCGCGCGGGCTTCTTCACGATGCCCGAGGGCCCGGCCCGCCGCGCCTCCCTCGACGACAACCGCGTCGCCATCGACGAGGCGGCCACCCTCGCGGCGGCCGGCGCCGCGGGATCCACCGCGATCCTGGTGCTCGTCGCCGGGGGCCTCCCCGAGGGGTCGCGTGACATCGTCGGCGCCCGCGAGCTGGTCCGCGACGCGATCGGCGAGCTCGCGCCGCACGCGAAGGCCGCGGGCGTGACGCTGGCGATCGAGCCGCTGCATCCGATGTTCGCCTCCGACCGGTGTGTCGTCTCGACGCTCGGGCAGGCCCTCGACATCGCGGCGGACTTCGAGCCGGAGGTCGTCGGCGCCACCGTCGACACGTTCCACATCTTCTGGGATCCCGACGTCCTGCCCGCCATCGAGCGCGCGGGCCGCGAGCGTCGCATCGCCACCTATCAGGTGTGCGACTGGAAGACGCCGCTGCCGGCGGACGTGCTGCTGAGCCGGCACTACCCGGGCGACGGGGTCATCGACTTCGCGACCCTGACCCGTGCGGTCGAGGCGACGGGGTACGACCGCGACATCGAGGTCGAGATCTTCAACGCCGACATCTGGGCGACGGATGCCGCCGCCGTGGTGGAGCGCACCGCCGCGGCCTTCGGCGCCGTCGTGTCGCCGCACCTCGCGGCTGCGCGAGCGGCCACCGCCTAGACTCTGCTCGTGGGACAGACGGGGATGTCGCCGCGTGGGTCGGCCACGCTGCACGACGTGGCACGCGAGGCCGGGGTGTCGCTGGCGACGGCATCGCGCGCCCTCAACGGATCGACACGCAAGGTGGCCGACGCCTATCGGGAGCGCGTCGAACAGGCAGCCGCCCGCCTCGGCTACACCGCGAACCTGTCGGCCCAGGCCACCGCCCGCGGCACCTCGGCCATCGTCGCGCTGCTGGTCGCCGACATCGCCGACCCGTATTTCGGCCAGCTCGCCGCCGGTGTCGCGCGCGGCGCGGACGAGGCCGGCCTCGTCGTCACCGTCGCGATCACCGAGCGCGATCCCGCCCGTGAGCTGCGCCTCGTGCGGGCGCTGCGCGGGCAGCGTCCCCGCGGCATCATCCTGGCCGCCTCGCGCACCTCGCGCGAGATGACCCCCGAGCTGGCGGCCGAGCTCGACCTCATCTCCGCCGGCGGCGGCACCGTCGTGGCCCTCGGCCCGGGTGCCCCCGGGGTGCGCAGCATCGCGATCGACAACCGGGGCGGGGCGCACGCGCTCGGGGCTGCGCTGGCCGAGCGGGGCTACCGCGACGCCGTCGTGCTCGCCGCCGCCGAGGGCGTCGTCACCAGCGACGACCGACTCGCCGGCTTCGCCGCGGGGTTCACCGCCGGTGGCGGCGCCGAGCCGCGCGTGTACCGCGGCGGGTTCAGTCGTGAGTCGGGCGCGGAATCCATGACGGCCGCGCTCGCCGACGGCGTCGCCCCGGGAACGGTGGTGTTCGGCATCAGCGACGTCGTCGCGATCGGCGCGCTGACGGCGGTGCGGGCAGCCGGCCGCGAGCCGGGTGCCGACATCGCCCTCGCCGGCTTCGACGACATCCCCACCGGGCGCGACGTCACCCCGCCGCTCACGACCGTGCGCGTCCCCCTGCCCGACGTCGGTTACCGCGCGCTCCGCGCGGCGGTCGACGGCGATGCCGGTGCCGACGCGTCGTCGCTGCCGCTCGACGTGCTGGTGCGCGAGAGCACCCCTGCGCGCCCGTGACCGGCACGTCCCGCGTCGTCGTCGCGATCGACAGCTTCAAGGGCTCGATCGGGGCCGCCGACGCTGCGCGCTCGATCGCCGCGGGCTGGCATGCGGTCGACCCCGAGGCGGCCGTCGAGCTGCGCCCGATGGCGGACGGCGGCGAGGGCACCCTCGAGGCGTTCGCCGCCGCGGTGCCCGGCGCGCGCCGGATGCCCGTCGAGGTCATCGGTCCCGCCGGCACCGCGGTGGCGGCATCCTGGCTGCTCCTGCCCGCCGGTCACGGCGGCGCGGCGGGAACGGTCGGCGTCGTGGAGCTCGCCTCGACCTCGGGCATCGAGCTGCTCGGCGCCCGGCGTCGCGGCCTCGACGCCGACACGAGCGGGTTCGGCCAGGCCATCGCCGCCGCGCTCGACGCCGGCGTGGACCGCCTCGTCCTGGGCATCGGGTCGAGCTCGTCGACGGACGGCGGGATCGGGATGCTGCGCGCCCTCGGCGCCCGCGTCACCGACGCCACCGGTCATGAGGTCGCACCCGGGGTCCGCGGGCTGTCCGCCATCGCCGACGTGGACCTGTCGGCGCTGCGACCGCTCCCGGCGGGGGGAGCGGTCGTGCTCAGCGACGTCTCGAACCCGCTCCTGGGAGAGCGCGGCGCCGCCGCCGTGTTCGGCCCGCAGAAGGGCCTCGAGCCGGCCGGCGTCGCCGATGCCGAGGCGGGATTGGCGCGGTGGAGCGCGAGCGTGCCGGACGGCGCGTCGCTGGCGGCGACACCGGGCGCCGGCGCGGCCGGCGGCACCGGGTTCGGACTGCTCGCCTGGGGCGCGCGATTGACGCCCGGGGCGCGTGAGGTCGCCGAGCTCATCGGCCTGGCCGAGGCCGTCGCCGAGGCGGAGCTGGTGATCACCGGCGAGGGATCGTTCGACGGCCAGTCCGCCGCCGGCAAGGTGCCGGCCTTCGTCGCCGAGCTCGCCGCACGCGCGGGCGCGCCGGCGGCTCTGGTCGCCGGCCGCATCGCCGCCGACGCGGACACCGCCGCGTTCGCGGCATCCGTCTCGCTCACCGAGCGGGCCGGGAGCGCCGCGGCGTCGCTGGCCGAACCCGCCCGGTGGTTGCATGAGGCCGGAGCGATGCTGGCGCAGCGACAACGGCGCGACGGCGCGGCGTCGTCGAACGCGCCGTGACGGGCGAGGCGGGCCCGGTGCGCTGGGCGGTGCTCGGGCCGGGCCGGATCGCCGAGAGCTTCGTCGCCGGCCTGCGCGAGACCCGGACCGGGGTGCTCGCGGGCATCGGCAGCTCCGATCCCAACCGCGCGCGCGCCGTCGCCGATCGTCTCGGTGCCCAGCACGCCGGACGCTACGACGACATGATCGGCCGGGACGACGTCGACGCCGTGTACGTCTCGAGCATCCACCCGGCGCATCTCG
This sequence comes from Microbacterium oleivorans, assembly GCF_013389665.1. Lineage (NCBI taxonomy): Bacteria > Bacillati > Actinomycetota > Actinomycetes > Micrococcales > Microbacteriaceae > Microbacterium > Microbacterium oleivorans. The sequence goes on from NZ_CP058316.1 coordinate 2,481,350, forward strand.
AGCTGGCCGAGGCCGCCCTCCGTGCCGGCCGAGCCGTGCTGTGCGAGAAGCCGCTGACCCTGACGGCTGCGGACACGGCCCATCTGATCGCGACCGCGACCGCGGTCGGCGTTCCCCTCGTGGAGGCGTACAAGAACCGCTTCTCGCCGTTCGCGCGGGCATTGGAGTCCGCCGTGGCGCTCGGCGGCATCGGCGGCGGCCTGCGCCTGCGCGCCTCGTTCGGGTTCCGGGCCGAGCCCCGGGAGGGACGTCTGTTCGATCCGGCACTCGGCGGCGGTGCTCTGCTGGATGTGGGCGGATACCCGCTCGCTCTCGCCGTGCAGGTGGCCGAGGCCGCCGGTGTGGCGCTCGGCGCTCTCCGGATCGGCGACGTCGCGGGGCGGATCGGGCCCACCGGCGTCGACGAGCACGCCCGGGCCGTCGTCATCGCTCCCGGGTTCACCGCGCACGTCGAGACCTCGATCCGTTCCGAGCTGCCGCGCTCGGCCGAGGTCGTCGGCGACCGGGGCCGTGTCGTCCTGCCCGACGCGTGGGGCTCGCGGCTCGCCTCGGCCGGCGAGCTGCGGATCGTCGACGACGCGGGGGAGCGGGTCGAGCGGCCCGCCGTGGTGAATCCGTTCGCCGCCGAGGCCGACGCCGTGGCGGAGCTGCTCGTCCGCGGCGAGATCGAGTCGCCCGCGATGCCGTGGGCGCACAGCATCGCCGTCGCGCGTCTGCTCGATGACTGGGCCGCGGCCCTGCGCCACGCCTGACCGCGCGGGCGACCCTGACCGGGAAAGGCCGGGCGAGATCAGCGAAGGGGAGCGGGCTCCGGGCGGTGCACGCCACGCGGCCGATAGCCGAGCGCTTCGGCGTGCCCGAGCAGGTCGGCGAGGTACCAGACGATGGCCAGCCACATCTCGGTGCCCTGCAGCCCCGGGTCGTCGCCGAGGAGCCGGAAGCTCATTCCAGAACCGGCATGCCAACCGTCGAGGGCTGCATCGAGGAGGCGCCCGGCGAGCTCGTCGACCTCCGCGCGGCGGTGTCCGCTCGCGCGGGTCAACCACAGCGGGTGCGCGACATCGAGCACGTTGCAGGCGTCGAAGGCGCCGGGCGAGAACCACCGGTCGTCCCGGGCGTGGCGCAGAACCGTGTCGATCACGGCCTCGGGATGCGGCAGCGGCAGCCCGTGCTGCGCGAACGTCCCCCGCGACGCGCGGTAGAACCCGTTGACGAGCAGCAGCAGGCCGCGGTCGGGCGTGGCTCGCCCCCACATGCCGCTCGCGGCATCCGCTCGGGTGATGAGCCAGCCGAAGAGGGCCTCGGCGGCACCGGGAGCGAGCGCGTCACCGCGGCGCCGCGCCCACAGGAGCGCGGTGCCGAGGGCGTCGACGTGATGTCCGGCGTTCCACGGGTCGCTCTCCCACGGCAGCTCCTCCAGGCGCGCGATCAGCGAGGCCGGGGTGGCGTCGGTGATGAGCCCGACCGGGTGCGCGAACGAGGACCCCAGCAGGTCGAGGGCGTAGCCGGTGCTCAGTACGTGGTAGGCGGTGTCGCCGTCGGTCCAGTCGGGCGGGGCGATGGCGCCGAGCGGAGGCACCGCACCGGTGACGGCATCCTGCCACCGCCGAAGGCGGGCGACGAGCTCGTCGCGGTCGGTTCGCGGGGGCACGGTGCCGAGGAGGAGGTCGGCGATCTCGATCGCGTCGCCCTGTGCGCGCACCGTGGCGGCTGCTCCGGGGCGGTCGGCGAACAGCCCGGTGCGGTCGTCGAGCGCGCCTTCGAGGATGCCGACGGCCTCGGCGCGGGCGGTGTCGGCGAAGACCCGCAGCCGCGCGTCGCGAGCGGCGTCGGCGGGCCGGTCGCGCGAGCCGGCGCGGGCGGGGACCGTCGGGTCGGATACGGGTGCGCCCTCGGCCGGCGGCACCCGCCATCGCAGCAGCCGGGCCGGGTTCCCGCCGACGATCGCACCGGCCGGGACGTCCTTGGTCACGACCGCTCCGGCCGCCAGCACGGCCGAGTCGCCGACGCTCACCCCGTCGAGCACGACGACGTGGGAGCCGATCCACACGTCGTCGCCGACACGGATGCCGCGGCTGGTCAGCGGCTGCCGGAAGACCGGCGTCCCCGGCTCCATCGAGTGGTTGAAGCCGAGGACCGAGCTGTGCGCGCCCATGCGCACACCGTCGCCGAAGACCACGTCGCCGCGCACGACCGTCGACGGGTTGATCGAGCAGTCGGCGCCGATTCGCAGCGTGCCGGTGAGGTACGCGCCGGCAGCGATGTACGAGCGGTCGCCGAGCGCGAGGGCGTCGGCGTCGAGCGCTGCGAGCGATGACACGAAGCACCCCTCGCCGATGGACCAGGTCGGATGCTCGCGCAGCGCGTCGTCCTGCCGGCTCCGCTGAGCCGCCCGCGCCTCATCCGAGGCGGTGGTCCAGAAGTCCCACGGCGAGTAGTCGTGGCGCTCGATCATGCCGGGTCCGTCCGGGGCGCGACCGTGGACTCGCGGACCACGAGGGTGGGGTTGAGCATGACCCGGCGGGTGGGCCGGCCCGGGTCGGCCATGCGCGAGACGAGCAGTTCGACCGCGGTCTCGCCCACGCTCACCCGCGGGGGAGCGATGGCGGTCAGCGCCGGGGTGAACAACTCGGCGACCTCGTCGTCGTACGCGACGATCGACAGGTCCTCCGGCACCGAGATGCCGCGGTTCAGCGCCAGGTCGACGAACGCCATCGCCTCGGGGTCGGAATGCACCAGGAGGGCGGTCACGCCGCTGCCGAGCGCCCGGTCGAGCGTCGCGTCCACCGCCGCCGAGAACTCGGCGCTCGCGCGGTCGGGGAGGGTGGTCTCGATGTGCTCGCCCGGGGTGAGTCCGAGCTCCTCGCAGGCCGACTGCCAGCCCGCGGCGATCTTGCGCGAGGTGGGGGAGTTGCGCGAGAGCACCAGGCCCACCTTGCGGTGCCCGAGCGATGCGAGGTGGCGGGCGGCGAGCACCGCGCCGAGGGCGTGGTCGGTGGTCACCGCCTCGACCGGGACCCCTGCCGGCTGCACGGTCGCGTCGCGCTCGACGAGGACGCTCGGCGTGCCGCACTCCGCGAGCCACTGCACGACGTCCTGCGAGTGGGGCGTGTCGGTGTTGGGGGCGACGATGAGGCCGCGCACGTCGCCGCTGGCGACGAGCCGCTCGAGCACCGGGCGCTCGTCCTGCAGCTCGTACGAGGCGCCGCGCAGCTGCACCTTGAGGCCGTGGCGTCGTGCCGCGGTCTCCATGCCGCGAACGACGCCGGGCCAGTAGAAGTTCAGCGAGGGGACGAGCACGGCGATCGATCCGGTGGTGCGCTCGCGGGCGGCGGGGGCGGCGGTCGGGCCGGCGTGCTGTGCGCCGGTGGGGATCGCCCCGCCGTGCACGCGTTGCAGCAGGCCCTCCTGCTCCATCTGGGCGAGGTCGCGGCGCAGCGTCACGGTCGCGGCGCCCAGCTCGTCGGTCAGCTGCGAGATGCGCACGGCGCCCTCGCGCTCCATGGCGGCCAGGATGTGCGCACGGCGTTCGGCGGCCAGCAGCGCCGGTGTGGGGTCGGTCATGATCGCTCGTCCTCGTTCCGTTCCTGTTCTACCGTGACACGCAGCTCGGTGCGGCCGTCGACGCCGATCTCGAGTCGCGTGAGGCTGCGGCCCCAGACATCCGAGAGCATCGGGTCGTCGAGGTCGCGGGCCTCGAGGGTGTGGGGCGCGTCGGCTGCCCACGCGATGCGGACGGGGCCCGCGCCGTCGAGCGGGACCACGCGCGCCCAGCCCGGGCCCGCCGTGACCTCGCCGGCGAGCAGCAGGCGCACCGCTGTCGCCGGGCCCGCACCCTGCCAGCGGTCGTGGATCTCGACCCGAGCGGCCCGACGGTCCAGGCTCGTCTGCCGCCGCCACGTCGCCACGGCGCCCGGCGGGTACGCCCCGCCGATCTCGACATCCATCGCCGGTATCTCATCCGAACGGGTGAGGCGGGCATCGGATGCCGCGAATGCGCGCCCGGGCGGCTGCGACAGGCCCGACACCCGCGGCACGCTGTGCCAGTCGCTCTGCATCGTCCAGATGTCGTAGCGGTGGGGGCCGAAGGTCTGCGCGGTGTAGGTCGGGCGGCCCGCGTCGACGATCACGGGCACCCCGTCCGAGGCGACGATCACCGAGCCGACGTCGTTGTGGTTGTGGTTCTCGTCGTTGTGGCCGCCCTTGAGCACGACGGTCAGCCCGGCGGGCGAGCCTTCGGACGCGCGGGCGAGCCACACCTGCGTGGAGGGGAGCCATACCTTGCGCGGCAGGGGGCTCGCCTCCGGCGCGGGGGTCTCCGGGTTCGTCGCGGCGAGCCATTCGCGGTCGGCGAGGGCGCGCAGCATCCGGCCCAGCCCGGCGTCCTCGCCGGCCGCCGGTCCGTCGAGCGTGCGCTGGGCGACGATGGCGTGGCGCTGCGCGGCCGCATCGTCGACGACCCGGGCGGCGCGGTGCAGGGCGTGCCAAGGCTGGTCGGCCGGTGGCCGGGCGGGGCCGTCGGCGAGGTTGACGTACCAGGGCCCGCCCAGGTGGGAGCGGTGCGGGAAGGCCACCGTCTCGCGCAGCGCCGGAACCGCGGCGACGGGATCCCACGCGCCCCCGGTGGCGAAGGCCAGCAGGTCGAGGGCCTCGAGCGCGCGGCACGCGCCGTTCCACCAGTACGCGTAGCCCTCGTCGATGGCACCGTCGCCCGGCAGGGCGGCGACGTAGCGATCGATGCCCTGGGCCGCGAGCGCGACCAGCCGCTCCCGGCGCACCTCGTCGTCGCAGAGGGCGAGCGCGGCCACGAGGACGTTCCCGTGGATCCACGGGTTCCAGTTGTGCACGTCGCCGTCGAGGCCGATCCAGTGCCAGTCGCGGCGCTCCAGGAACGGCGCGAACACGCGCACCTCGGCCTCGTGTCGCACGCGCCGTCGCACGCCGGGGTACCGCTCGTCGAGGCGCGCGCCGAGCACGTGGTCGATCCACGCCAGCTGCCCGACGACTTCGCCCGCCCCCAGATCGAGGAAGGGATCGGTGACGGTCGCCAGCACGCTGCCGTGCCGGCTGCGGGTGTCATCGTGAGCCGGCCAGCACCACGACGACTGCTCGGCCAGCAGCCAGACACCGTCGGCGACCTCGTCGAGCCATCGCGGGTCGTCGTCGACCAGCGCAGCCACGACGGCTCGGCTCAGCCTCCGCTGACGCTCGAAGACCCGTTGCTCGTACATGTCGCGATCGCCGTCGCCGTGCACCCGGGCCGCCTGGCTCGCCAGCGGCTGCGGCCACGCGGTGTCGAGATCGGCGCGAGCGCGGGCCAGCAGCGGCGCGAGCGTGGCGTGCGGGATCCCGCGCCCACCGCGCAGCCCGGCGGCCGGTACCGGCAGGGCGCGGCCCACGGGCAGCAGCGTCGCGGCGACGTCGCGGCAGAGCGCGGCCAGCGGGCCGGCGAAGCCGTCGGTGTTCCAGAGCACGGGACTCCTCGTCGAGTTCGAACGGATCCGCGTGGTGCGATCTCCGGCGTCGGTCCTGCGAACCGATCAGAATCGATCATAAGGAAACGAAGAAGATCTTGCAATGATCGAAATGCGTTGCTAATCTCCGAATCGGTCGAGATCGACGACGACGACCGAGACAGCCCTTCAAAGGAGAACCGGTGGCACCCGAGCAACCGAACGCGCCCCACGGCGCCGCGACGCGCGACGCCTGGATCGCCCGCGCCGACGTCCTGCTCGACGCCGCCCGTCGCCACGCGACACCCGGCGGCGGCCGCATCCACTTCCCGGGAGCCGAAGGCGGCTACGGTCACGCGGTCGACGGTCTCGAGGGCTTCGCGCGGACGTTCCTGCTCGCCGGATTCCGCATCGCGGGAGCCCGCGGCGCGGGAGTCGACGACCTCATCGAGCAGTACTCCCGCGGTATCGCCGCGGGCGTCGACCCCGACGCCGACGATCGCTGGGTGCGGATGGACGAGCACGCGCAGGCCAAGGTCGAGGCGGCGTCCATCGCGCTCGTGCTCGACCTGACGCGCCCGTGGATCTGGGACCGACTCGACACCACGACCCAGCAGCGCGTCGTCTCGTACCTCGCGCCGGTCGTCGGCGACGACACCTACCCCCAGACGAACTGGGTCTGGTTCCGACTGGTCGTGCAGACCTTCCTGCGCTCGGTCGACGGCCCGTGGTCGGCCGACGACATCGCCGCCGACCTCGCCCGGCACGACTCCTTCGTGCGCGAGGGCGGCTGGCTCTCGGACGGCGACGAACGCTCCTACGACCACTACGTCGGCTGGGCGCTGCACGTGTACCCCATCCTGTGGTCGCGCATGTCCGGGGCCGCGGAACTGGCGGGCGACCGCACGGCCGCCGACGTGGCGCGCCTCGACGAGTTCCTCCACGACGCCCTGGCGCTCGTCGGCGGCGACGGCTCGCCGCTCATCCAGGGCCGCAGCCTCATCTACCGCTTCGCCGCAGCCGCCCCGTTCTGGGCGGGCGCCGTCGCCGAGGTGCCCTCCCACTCCGCCGGAGCGCTGCGGCACGCCGCCGACCGCATCGTCGGACATTTCGCCGACCACGGCGCCCCCGACACCGACGGCATCCTGACGATGGGCTGGCACGGGACCTGGCGGGAGCTCGCGCAGTCGTACTCGGGGCCGGGGTCGCCGTACTGGGCGGTCAAGGGCTTTCTCGGTCTGCTGCTGCCCGCCGATCACCCTGTGTGGAGCGCCCCCGCCGAAGCGCTCCCGGTCGAGCGCGGCGATCTGCTCCGCGCGATCGCGTCGCCGGGCTGGATCGTCTCGGGCACGACGGATGACGGCATCGTGCGCGTCGTCAATCACGGCACCGACCACGCGTTCCCCGTCGCCCGCACGGCCGACTCCCCGCTGTACGCCCGCCTGGGGTACTCGACCGCGACCTCGCCGATCGTCGACGAGCGCGGCTGGCTCGAGCCGCTGGAGCAGTCCGTGGCCCTCGTCCACCCCGACGGCCGGGCGACGCACCGCACGGCGATGACCCTGCTCGGAGCCCGGGTGCAGGACGACGACGGCGGCCGTATCGGCATCGCCGCCTCGACGTGGGACGCCCATCTCGTCGAGCCCGCGCCCACCGCCCACCGTCACGGCTCGGGATTGGCCGGCACCGCGACCTCGGTCGGGCGCATCACCGTGCACTCGCTCGTGCGCGGCTCGGCGGAGGTGCGCATCGTCGTCGTCGACGAGTTGGCTCCGGGGCAGGATGCCGCCGCGTTGCGGCTGCGGGTGGGCGGGTGGCCGCTCTCGGGCGACGAGCCCGCCGGCGGCAGCGACGAGACCGGCGCCTGGGTCCACGGGCGCGGACGCAGCAGCGGCATCCGGAGCCTGGGCGGCGACGCCGTGCCGGGCGTGGTGACACGCACCGACGCCGACCCGCTGGGGGTCCGCACCCTCGTTCCCACGACGGAGCACCCGGTGCGACCGGGCGAACCCGTCGTGGTCCTGCTCGACCTGGCCGGCGGCGAGCGCATCGCCCCGACGGCCGCCGTCGTCCTCGACGACGGCGCGGTGACGGTCCGCTGGCCCGATGGGGTCCGCACCGTCAGCCGCCTCACCGACTCCGAATCGCCCGCCCCGGCGGCTCGGCACCACGAGGTCCGAAGTGGGACCTCGCACGCAATCGCAAAGGAGCAGCACGCATGAAGCGCAAGTTCGCAGCCGCGGCGGGTGTGGCGGTCGTCGCCACCCTGTCGCTCGCCGCCTGCGGTGGGGGATCCGAGCCCGCCGAGACCGCCGACGGACCCGTCACCCTGACGCTGTCGGGGTGGAGCCTCGACACCACGCCGGAGTTCCAGGTCCTCGCCGACGCCTTCCACGAGAAGAACCCCGACGTCACCGTCGAGCTGAAGCAGTACGACGCCGCCGAGTACAACACGCTGGTCACCGCCGACCTGGCAGCCGGCGTCGGCCCCGACATCATCACCCAGAAGGAAGTGAAGTTCGTCACGACCTTCCAGGAGGGCGGGCAGCTCATGGACGTCTCCGACGTCGAGCTCCCCGACGGCGTCGGCGGCGCATCCTCGTACGAGATCGACGGCACCGCCTACGGCGTGCCGTACCGCCAGGACCGCTGGGTGCTGTTCTACAACAAGGCGCTGTTCGACGCCGCCGGCCAGGAGTACCCCGACGGCAGCTGGACGTGGGCGGACTACGACGCAGCGGCCGAGGCGATCAACGAGGCCGGCGTCGCCAAGGGCGCCTACCAGCACCGCTGGCAGTCCACCGTCCAGGGCTTCGCCTCGGCGCAGGAGGACACCGACGTGCTCTCGGGCGACTACGGCTACTTCGCCGACTACTACAACCGGGTCCTGGACCTCCAGAGCGCCGGCGCCCAGGTCGACTTCAACACCTCGACCGCGAACCAGCTCACCTACCAGGGCGAGTTCGGCACGCAGAAGGCGGCCATGCTGCCCATGGGCACGTGGTACGTCGCGACCCTCATCTCGCAGCAGGCCTCGGGTGAGGCGAACGACTTCGAGTGGGGCATCGCACCCATCCCGCAGCTCGACGACTCGACCGCCGGCACCGACAACACCCCGGTGACCTTCGGCGACCCGACCGGTTTCTCGATCAACGCGAACATCGACGGCGCCAAGACTCAGGCGGCGAAGGACTTCCTCGCCTACGCCGCGAGCCTCGAGGCCGCGGAGGAGCTCGCGAAGATCGGCATCACGCCGGCCGTCGCCAACGACGACGTCACCGAGGCCTACTTCGCCGTCGAGGGTGCACCCACCGACGACCTGTCGAAGTTCGCCTGGTCGACCGGCGAGGTGGCTCCGGAGAACCCGACGTCCAACAAGACGGCGGCGATCCAGAACATCCTCAACGACATGCACAGCGCGATCCTCTCCGGCTCGACTCCGGTCGACCAGGCCATCACCGAGGCCGAGGACCGCGTCGCCAGCGAGGTCGGACTCGACTGAGCCCGCCCCGCCGTCGCCTCGTGCGACGGCACCTGCGGCCGGCGCGGCGCGCCCGCGCCGGCCGCATCCCCCTCCGTCCTCCCCAGGAGAACCCATGACCACCACAGCCGCCGCCCCGAAGGCCGGCCGCCCCGAGCCGACGCAGCGCCGTCGGCGATCGAAGCTGACCCTGCGCAACACGCTGCTGGGGTGGAGCTTCATCCTCCCCAACTTCGTCGGATTCGCCCTGCTGACGCTCGTTCCCGTCATCACGCTGTTCTACATGTCGCTGACGAACTGGAACATCTTCGGCACGGCCAACTGGGTGGGGCTCGCCAACTTCGAGCGGCTGCTCGGCGACGGCAGCTTCCGCATCTCGTTCGTCAACACGCTCTACTACGCAGCGCTGCACATCCCGCTGACGATCGTCGCCTCGCTCGGTCTCGCCCTGCTGCTGAACAACAAGCTCCGCGGCGTCGCCTTCTTCCGCACCGCCGCGTTCTTCCCCTACATCACCTCGATCGTCGCGATCGCCGTGGTGTGGAACCTGCTCTTCAGCCCCGAGTACGGCCCCATCAACGAGATCCTCCGCGGAATCGGCATCGCCAACCCGCCCGGATGGCTCACCTCGTCGGAATGGGCGATGCCCGCCGTCGTCATCGTCAGCACCTGGCGTGACATGGGCTACTACATGATCCTCTTCCTCGCCGGGCTCCAGACGGTGCCCCGCGAGCTGTACGAGGCGGCCCGCATGGACGGCGCGAACGCGTGGCAGCGCTTCGTGAACGTCACGCTGCCGTGCCTGCGGCCGACGATGTTCTTCGTCACCGTCATGCTCACGATCAACTCGTTCAAGATCTTCGACCTCATCCTCGTCATGACCGAGGGCGGGCCGGGTCAGTCGACGCTCGTGATCTCGCAGTTCATCTACCGCAAGGGGTTCGAGGAGAACCAGTTCGGCTACGCCTCCGCGGCGGCCGTGGCGCTCTTCTTCCTCTGCATCTTCGTGACCATCATCCAGTTCATCTGGAACAAGCGGAGGAACGTCTGATGACCGATCTGCTCGTGCCCCAAGACGACCGTCGCGCGCTGCGCAAGCTCGCCGCCGACGCGACCCCCGAGGGCCACCGCCCCGACACCGTCACCCCGCTTCGCCGCGTGGGCCGCATCGCCGGCTACATCGCGCTCATCATCGCCGCCGCAGCGCTGCTGCTGCCGTTCTTCTGGATGATCATGAGCTCGCTGAAGACGGCGAACGAGGTGTTCTCGGTGCCGATCCAGTGGATCCCCGAGGTCTTCATCTGGCAGAACTACGTCGACATCTGGAGCCAGTCCGGGATGCTGACCTGGATCCGCAACACGCTCGTGCTCGCGGTGGTCGTGACCTTCCTGCAGGTGCTCACCGGTTCGTTCGCGGCCTACGGGTTCGCCCGCATCCGCTTCCCCGGTCGCGACGTGCTCTTCCTCGCCTACATCGGCACCATCGCGGTGCCGTGGCAGTCGTACATGATCCCGCAGTTCATCCTGCTCTCGAACGTCAAGGTGTCGAACACGCTGTGGGCGATCATCCTGATCCAGGCCTTCGGCGCGTTCGGGGTGTTCCTCATGAAGCAGTTCTACGAGACCATCCCCGAGGAGCTGTCCGAGGCTGCGCGCCTGGACGGACTGAGCGAGTACGGCATCTGGCGCCGCATCATGCTGCCGCTGTCGGTGCCGGCCCTCGCGAGCCTCACGCTGCTGACGTTCGTCAACACCTGGAACGACTACCTCGGGCCGCTCATCTACCTGCGCAACCCCGACCTGTGGACGATCCAGCTCGGCCTGAAGAGCTTCGTGAGCAACCTGTACGACACGAACTACGCGCTGCTGTTCGCCGGCCTGGTCATCTCGGTGGTCCCGATCGCGCTGATCTTCCTGCTCGGGCAGAAGTACTTCGTCGAGGGCATCGCGACGAGCGGCATGAAGGGCTGAGGCCGTGAAGCGCATCTCGCACAACACCTACGCGACGGTCTTCGGCGTGGTCTATCTGGGCCTGATGACCAACCTGCTGCTGCTCGCGTCGTGCCTGCCGTTCGTGATCCTGCTGGTCATCACCGATCCGGCGCTGTCGTGGCCGCTGCTCGCCGTGGTCGCCCCTCCGTGCGCACCCGGCATCACGGCGGCGTTCGCGACCTTCCGCGCCCACGGCGAGGGCGACAACCAGGTGGTGCGCACCTTCGCCCGCAACTGGAAGCGCTCGTGGCGCAAGGCGATGCTGCTGGGCACCGCCGCCACGGCGGGGCTCGTCATCGTGCTCGTGGATGTGCGCTTCTTCGCGCCCCTGCAGGCCGGGGTCGCGGTCGTGCCGGTGCTGGCCGTGCTCACGGTGCTGCTGCTCGCCAGCGCACTCGTGGCCTTCGCCGCCCTGGCCGAGGAGCCGCGCGCCACCTTCCGGGCGATCGCCCGCGCGGCGCTGTACCTCAGCGTCCGGCGCTGGTGGCTGAGCCTGGTCTCACTCGCGGTCATCGCGCTGCAGGCCGGACTCTTCGTCACCATGCCGGCGATCGCGATCGGGCTCACCGCCGCACCGGCGCTCTATCTCGCGTGGGCCAACGCCCGCTACATCCTCCGTCCGGTTCTCGGCGACCCCGAGCCCCAGACCGTCTGACCCCCGAAGGAACCCTCGCAATGACATCCCTCCCCGGCACCGACCTCGACGTCTCGCCCGCGGCCACCGCCGCGATCGACGCGGCGATCGCCGACGCCCTGGCGACCCTGCGCCGCAACATCGAGACGTTCGGCCTCAGTTACCCGGACGACACCACCGACGGCGACCGCTATCCGATCCGCCCCGCGGCGGGCGGCTTCGCCGCGGGTGCGAACCGCGGCTGGACCACGAGCTTCTGGCCCGGGATGATGTGGATCGCGTGGGAGATCACCGGCGACACGTTCTTCCGCGACGCCGGCCTCGCCCACGCCGCCGACTTCGCGCGTCGCGTGCGCGAGGAGGACGACCTCGACACCCACGACCTCGGGTTCCTCTACACGCTCGCCTCGGTCGCACCCTCGCGGCTCCTCGGCGACGAGGACGCCCGAGCAGCCGCGCTCGAGGCGGCCGATCACCTCATGCGCCGGTTCCTCGAACCCGCGGGCATCATCCAGGCGTGGGGCGACCTCTCCGACCCGGCCCAGCGCGGGCGCACGATCGTCGACAGCCTCATGAACATGCCGCTGCTGACATGGGCCGGCGAGCAGACGGGGCAGAGCCGCTTCGCCGACGCCGTCCGGCGCCACACCACGCAGCTGCGCACCCACATCCTGCGCGACGACGACACCACCTTCCACACCTTCTACTGGGACGCCGAGACCGGCGAGCCGCTCCGGGGCGCCACCGAGCAGGGCGCCTTCGACGACTCGTGCTGGGCGCGCGGGCAGGCGTGGGGCGTCTACGGCTTCGCGCTCAACCACCGCGCCACGGGAGACCCGGCGCTCCTGGACGCATCGCGTCGCTGCGCCGAGCGGTTCCTCTCTCACCTGCCGAGCGACCGCGTGCCCTTCTGGGACATGGTCTACACCGACGGTGCCGACGCCCCCCGCGACAGCTCGTCGGCGGCGATCGCCGTGTCGGGCCTGTTCGAGCTCGCCGGCGTCGAGACCGACCCCGAGGCCGCGCGTCGCTATCGCGCCGCCGCGTACGAGATCCTCGCCTCGCTCATCGAGAACTACACGCCCGAGACGCCCGAAGCGTCCGACGCGGTGATCCTGCACAGCGTCTACGACTTCCCGAAGTCGGTGGGCGTCGACGAGGGCACCCTGTGGGGCGACTACTTCTACCTCGAGGCCCTCGTGCGCGCCGCGCGCCCCGACTGGAAGCCGTACTGGTGAGGCTCGTCCGCTATCGGTCCCCGCTCGGCGGGGACGTCGCCCGTTCGGGTGCCGTCGTCGAGGTGGCCGGCGTCGACCGGGTCGTCGACCTCGGCGCCGACACCCTTCCCGAGCTCCTGGCCGCAGGGTCGGCGCCGCTGCACGCCGCGATCGCCGCCGGTGCGGCAGCGGCCCCGCTGCTGTCGGACGTGCGACTCGAGGCGCCGGTGCGCCCGGGCAAGATCCTCTGCCTCGGCTACAACTACCGCGGTCACGTGCCCGACGGCGTCGATCCGACCGCCGACGACCCCGACTTCCCCGACGTGTTCGTGAAGACGCCCAACACCCTGGGCGGCCCGGCCGACCCGGTCGTGGTGCCCGCCGTGGCCGACGACGTCGACTACGAGGGCGAGATCGCCGTGGTCATCGGACGCCGAGCGAAGGACGTCGGCATCGACGATGCCCTCGACCACGTCGCGGGCTTCACGATCCTCAACGACGTGTCGGACCGCTCCTGGCAGCGCCGGCAGAGCCAGTGGGCGATGGGCAAGTGCTTCGACGGCTTCGCGCCGCTCGGGCCCTGGCTCGTCACCCCCGACGAGGCGGGCGATCCGCAGGACATGCTCGTCGAGGTCGTGCGCGACGGTGTCGTCACCGTCTCGCAGTCGACCGCCACGACGATCTTCTCCGTCGCCTTCGTCGTGTCGTACCTCTCGAGCGTCATGACCCTCGAGCCCGGCGACATCATCTCCACCGGCACCCCCCAGAAGCTCCCTGCCGCGCAGGGATCGCATCGACCGCTCCGCCCGGGCGACGCGGTCACCGTGCGCATCGAGCGGCTGGGCGAGCTCACCACCACCTTCATCGGAGGCCCCGCATGATCCTCGACTCCTTCCGCCTCGACGACCGCGTCGCGCTCGTGACCGGCTCCACCCGCGGCCTCGGCCAGGGCGCGGCCATCGCGCTCGCCGAGGCGGGCGCCGACGTCGCGCTGCTCGATCGCGGTGACGCCACAGAGACCGCGGAGCGGATCGAGGCGCTCGGCCGCCGCGCGCATCGCATCCGGCTCGACCTGGCCACCGCCACGCCGGATCAGCTCGCCGCTGCCGTCGACGAGACCGTCGCCGAGCTCGGTCGCATCGACATCCTGGTCAACAACGCCGGCATGATCCGCCGCGCCCCCGCCGCCGAGCACCCCGTCGCCGACTGGAACGAGGTGCTCGCGGTCAACCTCGACGCCGTGTTCCACCTCTCGCAGGCCGCCGGGCGGCGCATGATCGCGCAGGGATCGGGCCGCATCCTCAACGTCGCCTCGATGCTCTCCTTCCAGGGCGGCATCCTCGTTCCCGGCTACGCCGCCTCCAAGCACGCCGTGGCCGGGCTCACCAAGGCGCTGGCCAACGAATGGGCGGCGTCGGGCGTGACCGTCAACGCCATCGCCCCCGGCTACATGGCCACCGACAACACCGCGCCCATCCGCGCCGACGCCGACCGCGAGGCATCCATCCTCGCCCGCATCCCCGCGGCCCGCTGGGGCACTCCCGGCGACCTGCAGGGAGCCTTCGTCTTCCTCGCCTCGAATGCCGCCGCCTACGTCACCGGGGCCATCGTGCCGGTGGACGGCGGCTGGCTCGTCCGCTGACCCCGACCCCCGAACGACCCCGGAAGGGAAAACCCATGCAGCAGCGCTACGCGACCAACCCCGCACAGATCCCCGGCATGACCACCGCCGACCTGCGCGAGCAGTACCTCGTCCCCGAGGTGTTCCTGCCCGGCGAGATCACGGTCGTCTACACCCACCACGACCGCATCGTCCTGGGCGGCGCCGTGCCCGCCGGGCGCGACCTCGTGCTGCCGGGATACCCGGAGATCCGCAGCGACTACTTCCTCCAGCACCGTGAGGTCGGCATCATCAACGTCGGCGGCACCGGGACGGTCACCGCCGACGGCGAGGTCTACACGCTGGTCACGGGCGCCTGCCTGTATCTCGGGCGCGGCATCCGCGACGTCGTCTTCGCCGACGCGGCCGAGGGCGCCGAGGCGGGGGCGCAGTTCTACCTGTTCTCCGCTCCGGCGCACACGACCTACCCGGCCGCGCTCGTCTCGCCCGGCGAGGGCACGGTGCGCGAGCTCGGCGACCAGGCCACGAGCAACCGCCGCACGCTCAACCAGTACATCCACGAGAACGGCGTGAAGAGCTGCCAGATCGTCATGGGGGTGACGAGCCTGCACGAGGGCTCGATGTGGAACACCATGCCCGCGCACACGCACGACCGCCGCACCGAGTGCTACCTGTACTTCGACGTCCCCGAGGACGCCCGCGTCATCCACCTGCTCGGTGAGCGCGAGGAGACCCGTCACCTCGTCGTCGCCGATCGGCAGGCCATCATCTCGCCCAGCTGGTCGCTGCACTCGGGCGTGGGAACCGCCGCCTACTCGTTCATCTGGGCCATGGCGGGCGAGAACCAGACGTTCGACGACATGGATGCCGCGCCCGTCACGACCCTGAAGTGACCGGATCGGTGAACCGGATGCTGCTGGCGATCGGCGAGACCATGGCGATGGTCGCGCCGATCGCCGCGGAGCCGGTCGAGCAGGCCGAGCTCTTCCGCGTCGACGCCGGGGGAGCGGAGTCCAACGTCGCTGCCCACGTCGCCGCCCTCGGGCAGCCCGCGGCGTGGTTCTCGCGGCTCGGCGACGACGCCCTCGGGCGTCGCGTGCTCGGCCGCATCCGCGCGCGCGGGGTCGACGTCTCGCGCGTCGTGGTCGACGGAGACCGTCCGACGGGCCTGTACGTGAAGGACCCGGGCGCCGGTGTCGCGTACTACCGCGCCGGATCGGCCGCGGCGCACCTGACGATCGCCGACGCCGACGAGCTGTCGTGGGACGGGGTGGCCGTGCTCCACGTCTCGGGCATCACCGCGGCGCTCGGCGGCACCGCCCCGGCATTCCTCGACCGCGTCGTGGACCGGGCGCGGGCGGCCGGGGTGCTGGTGAGCGTCGATGTGAACCACCGCGCGCCGCTGTGGCGCGCGGACGCGGCTTCCGAGCCCCTCCTCGCGCTCGCGCGCCGCGCCGACATCGTCTTCGTCGGCCGCGACGAGGCCGAGACGCTCTGGGACGCCGCGACGGCCGACGCCGCGCGGGCACTGCTCGTGGCGGTGCCGCAGCTGGTGGTCAAGGACGGTGCGGTCGGTGCGACGCTCTTCGCGGGTGACGAGCGGGTGTTCGAACCCGCCCTCGTGGTCGACGTGGTCGAGCCGGTCGGCGCGGGAGACGCGTTCGCCGGCGGCTATCTCGCGGCGCTCCTCGCCGGAGCGCCGGCATCCGATCGGCTCCGTTCGGGCCACGCCCGCGCCGCGCTGACGATGGCGACGACCGGAGACTTCCCCGACGGCGCCGTCGTCGCCTCCACCCCGTTCTCCGAAAGGACCCCGTCATGACCATCGCCTCCACCGACCCGACCGCCGCCCTCGACGACATCTTCGCCGGGGCGCCGCTCATGGCGATCCTGCGGGGGATGGGGCTCGACCGGTCTGTGCGCCTCGCGACGGCGGCCTGGGACCTCGGCATCGACTCGGTGGAGGTGCCGCTGCAGACGGCGGAGGACGAGCGGGCGCTGCGCGAAGTGGTGCGGCTCGGCGCCGTGCGCGGCAAAGCGGTCGGCGCCGGCACGATCCTCACCATCGCCCAGGTCGACCAGGCCGTGGCGGCCGGTGCCGCCTATCTGGTCTCGCCGGGGCTCGACCCCGAGGTGGTGCGGGCAGCGCAAGAGCGCGGCATCCCGGTCCTGCCCGGCGTCTCGACGCCGAGCGAGGTGCAGCAGGCGGTGGGCCTCGGCCTGACGTGGCTGAAGGCGTTCCCCGCGCAGTGGCTCGGCGCCGACTGGTTCACGCACATCCGCGGCCCGTTCCCGGGCGTGCGGTTCGTGGCCACCGGGGGCATGGACGCCACGAACGCCGGGGCCTTCCTCGATGCCGGCGTGCGCGTGGTGGCCGTCGGCTCGGCCCTCGAGGACGAGTCGCAGCTGCCCCGCCTCGCCGCCCTGCTCTCCCGCTGACGCGCTCGAGCGCACGGCTTCGCCGCGAGCGCACGGCCTGCTCACGCTCCAAGGCCGTGCACTCGGTGCTCAGCCGTGCATTGGGCGTGTGATGCGAGGATGCCCTGGGCCGGGGCTTCTTCCCCGGCCCAGGGCCACAGGCGACCTCGCTCAGGGGAGGACGATGACCTTGCCCGCGATGCCGCTCTCGGCGGCCTCCGCGTGCAGCGCAGGCAGCTCGTCGAGGGGGATGCGACGTGTGACCTCGACGGTCAGCGCGCCCTCGTCCACGAGCCCGACCAGCTCGGCGAGGCGTTCGCGGTCGCGGCGGACGAACACCGTCGCAGCGCGGACGCTCCGTTCCTCGTCGCCGGGCGTGGCCATGAAGGCCGTCGTGCTGACGACGGCGCCGCCGTCGGCGACGGCTGCGACGTAGCTCTCGAACAGATCGGGGTCGATCGGCGCGAAGTTCAGCAGCACGTCGACCTTCCCGTCGAGCGAGGCGAGCACGTCACTCGTGGTGTGGTCGACGATCCGGTCTGCGCCGGCGGCGCGGACGCCGTCGATGCTGCGGGGACTCGCGGTGGCGGTGACGTGGATGCCGGCACGCCGGGCGAGCTGGACGGCGTATTTGCCCACGACGCCGCCCGCGCCCACGATCAGCGCCCGCTGGCCCGACTCGAGACGACCGTCGTCGAAGAGGGCCTGCCAGGCGGTCAGCGCGACGGAGGGCAGCGCGGCGGCGTCCGCGAGTGGCACGCTCGTCGGCGCGGCGACCACGGCTTCGGCGGGTGCGAGCACGAACTCCGCGGCACCGCCGTCGCGCTCCATGGGGAGGAAGGCGATCACCGCGTCGCCCACGGCGAGGTCGGTCACGTCCGGGCCGACGGCGTCGATGGAGCCCGAGACGTCGTACCCGGGCACGTGGGGCAGCTCGATCGGGATGGGGAGGAAGCCCCCGCGCATTCCGCCGTCAGCGGCGTTGTACGCCGACGCGACGACCCGGATGCGCACCTGCCCGGCTGCCGGCTCGGGGCGGTCGATGTCGACGACCTCGAGGACGTCGGGACCGCCGGTCTGGGAGAACTGCACTGCCTTCATGATGTGATCCTTCGTCCGAGTCGTTCGAGGTGCTTCGAATTCGAAGCGTTGAACCGAAGGTACCACTACTTCGAATGTGAAGCAACGGGTAGGCTCGAAGCATGACGAACGCGCCACGCTCCCTGACGTCGACGCAGCTCGAGGCCTACCTCGCCTTCACAGAGGTGGGCAGCCTGCTGCGCCCGGCCGTCGAGACGCAGCTGAAGGATGCCGGCGGCTTGAGTTACGTGCAGTTTCAGCTGCTGGCGCGCTTGAACGACGCCCCGGATGGCACCCTGCGCATGACCGACCTCGCGGACGGGGTGGTGTACAGCCGCAGCGGCCTGACCTACCAGGCCACGCTGCTCGAACAGCGCGGATACGTCACTCGATCACCGTCGCCCGACGACGAGCGGAGCACGGTGGTCGCCCTGACGAGCGCTGGGCGCGACGTGCTGACCGCGGTGTTCCCGGGGCACATCGAGACCGTGCACCGCCTGCTCTTCGCGCCGCTGTCCGACACGGATGCCGCCGACCTCGCGCGCATCCTCGGCAGCGTGACTGGGCACCTGCGCTCGGCGCCGCCGCGTTCGGCATCCCGGCGCCGTCCGTCCTGACCGGCACCGGGCGTCCGCGTCCGCGCGCTCGCCGCGGACTCGCACGAGCGCACGGCTTCGCCACGAGCGCACGGCCTGCTCATGCTCGAAGGCCGTGCACTCGGTGCTCAGCCGTGCATTGGGCGTGTGATGCGAGGATGTCGCGGGCTCAGCCGCCGAGGGCGGCGGTGACCACGGCGCGGGCCTCGGCCTGCACCTCGGCGAGGTGCTCGGGGCCGCGCAGGCTCTCGGAGTAGAGCTTGTAGACGTCCTCGGTGCCCGAGGGGCGCGCGGCGAACCAGGCGTGCTCGGTCTGCACCTTCAGGCCACCGATGGCCGCGCCGTTGCCCGGCGCGTGCGACAGCTTCGCCGTGATCGGCTCGCCGGCGAGCTCGGTCGCCGATACCGCGTCTCCCGACAGCTTGCCCAGGGCCGCCTTCTGCTCGGGCGTGGCCGCCGCGTCGACACGCTGGTACGCCGAGGAGCCGAACTCCGCCTCGAGCTCGGCGTAGCGCTGCGACGGGGTCTTGCCGGTCACGGCGAGGATCTCGGCGGCGAGGAGGCACAGCAGGATGCCGTCCTTGTCGGTCGTCCACACGGTGCCGTCCTTGCGGAGGAAGGACGCCCCGGCCGACTCCTCGCCGCCGAACGCCACCGAGCCGTCGAGCAGGCCCGGTACGAACCACTTGAACCCGACCGGCACCTCCAGGAGCGTGCGGCCGAGCGAGGCGGCGACGCGGTCGATGATCATCGACGACACGAGGGTCTTGCCGACCGCGGCATCCGCCGGCCAGCCGGGCCGGTTCGCGAAGAGGTAGTCGATCGCGACCGCGAGGTAGTGGTTGGGGTTCATCAGCCCGGCGTCGGGCGTCACGATGCCGTGGCGGTCGGCGTCGGCGTCGTTGCCGGTGAGGATGTCGTACTCGGCGCTGCGCGCCACGAGCGAGGCCATCGCCGAGGGCGAAGAGGGATCCATGCGGATCTTCTCGTCCCAGTCGAGTGTCATGAACTTCCAGGTCGGGTCGACCTCGGGGTTGACCACGGTCAGGTCGAGCCCGTAGACCTCGGCGATCAGCGCCCAGTACTCCACGGATGCCCCGCCGAGCGGGTCGGCTCCGATGCGCACGCCGGCGGCCTTGATCGCGTCGATGTCGATGATGGTCGCGAGATCGTCGACGTAGGCGCCGCGGAAGTCGTACTGCCCGAGCGACTCCAGGTCGATGTCGGCGTGGCGGGTGCGGTGCACGCCCTCGAGCCCGGCGGCGATGAGCTCGTTGGCGCGGTCGGCGATCCACGAGGTGGCGTCGGTGTCGGCCGGGCCGCCGTGCGGCGGGTTGTACTTGAAGCCGCCGTCGCGCGGCGGGTTGTGCGAGGGGGTGACCACGATGCCGTCGGCCCGGCCCGCGTCATCGAGCGCGCGGCCCCGGTTGTAGGTCAGGATCGCGTGGCTGAGCGCCGGTGTGGGCACCCACGAGTCGCGAGAGTCGACGCGCACGTCCACGCCGTTCGCGACGAGCACCTCGATGGCGCTGCGCTCGGCGGGCAGCGACAGGCCGTGGGTGTCGCGACCGAGGAACAGCGGCCCCTCGATGCCCTGCGCGCGGCGGTAGTCCACGATCGCCTGGGTCGTGGCGAGGATGTGGTCCTCGTTGAAGCTCGTCGCGAGCGAGGACCCGCGGTGGCCGCTCGTGCCGAAGGCGACGCGCTGCGCGGGCACAGCGGCATCCGGCTTGCGGTCGTAGTAGGCGGCGATCAGCTCATCGATGTCGATGAGGTCGGATGCTTCTGCGGGCGCTCCTGCACGGCTCATGGTGCTTAGTCTGCCTGTTCCCGGACCCTCGTGTCGCCGATTGACACGGCACCCACGGCACTCACGGAGCGCTGTGGGCCAGGAGAGCCCCCAGCGCCGCCCGCACGGCGGGCGAATCGGCCTGCGATCGGCGGTGGACCGCGACGATGTCCCGCGTGGACGCGGGCTCGGCGGTGGGGATCGCCACGAGATCGGGGCCGAGGTCGCCGCGTCCCAGACGGGGTACGAGCGCGATCACGGCACCGGTGCGGACGAGCTCGAGGTGGTTGTCGAACTCCATCGACTCGTAGACCACGCGCGGCGCATTGCGCACGCCGTCGAACAGGCGCCGGAGCCACTGCCGGCAGATGGAGGTGTCGAAGGTGGCGACCCACTGCTCCTGCGCCAGATCGGCGGGGCGGAGCACGGAACGCGAGGCCAGGGGATGCCCGCGGTGCACGATGACGTCGGCGACGTCGGTGAACAGCGGCGTCACCACGACGTGATCGGGGATGGCGAGGGTCACCCCGCCCCACTGGTGCACGATGCCGAGATCGCGCTGGCCGGATGCGACGAGGGCGACGGTCTCCCACGGCTCGCTCTCGCGCAGCAGGACCCGCAGCCCGGGGTGCGCCCGGGCGAGGTCGACGAGGACGCTCCCGAAGAGGCCGCGCACGACCGTCGAGAACGCGGCGATCCGCAGCTCTCCGGCGACGGTGCCGTCGTCGGGCGCGGCCGCGTGCAGGTCGGCCCGCAGCCGTTCGAGGTCGGCCAGGATCGCCGTCGAGCCGACGACGAGCTGGGTGCCCGCGTCGGTGAGCGCGACACCGCGCCCGACCCGCTCGAGCAGCGCGAGGCCGGTCTCGCGCTCGAGCCGCTTGATCTGCTGAGAGACCGCCGAGGGTGTGAAGCCCAGCGCGGCGGCGGCCGCCGACACGCTGCCCTCGCGAGCGACGGTGCGCAGCGACTGCACGGCGTCCAGATCGATCATGCAGCAATGCTACCGATTTACGTGCAGAAACCATCGCTTGTGCTTCATGAATGGCGGGGGTGGACTGATGCCGTGAGCAGACGCGACATGATCCTGGCCGCCACGGTGGCGGCGCTGTGGGGTTTCAACTTCCTCGTCATCGAGTGGGGCATGGCGGGCGTGCCGCCGCTGCTCTTCGTGGCGATACGGTTCGCCGTCGTCGCGGCCTTCGTCGTGGTGGTGCCCCGGCCCGCGGCATCCGCACGGGCGATCTGGGGCGTCGGCGTCTTCATGAGCCTCGGGCAGTTCGGTCTGCTCTACACCTCGCTCGCGCTCGGGCTGCAGCCCGGGCTCGCCGCACTCCTGCTGCAGGCGCAGGCGGTGTTCACCGTCGTCATCGCCGCCGGCGTGCTGCGCGAGGTCCCGACCCGCGGTCAAGCGGCGGGAGTGGCCGTCGGCGTGCTGGGGCTCGCCGTCGTCGCGCTCGGGCGCGGTGGCGATGCCCCCGCCATCGCGGTGGTGTTCGCGCTCGCCGCGGCGCTGTCGTGGGCGATCGGCAACGTGATCTCGCGCCGGGCGGGGGCAGTCGGCGGGCGGGGACGGCTCGGTGCGCTGTCGCTGACCGTCTGGTCGGCGGCGGTGGTGCCCGTTCCGGCGCTGCTGCTCGCGCTCGTCGTCGACGGTCCGGATGCCGTCGTCGCGGGTCTCGGCGCCTTCGGGTGGCAGGCGGCCCTCTCGACCGTCTACACCGCCGGGCTGTGCACCCTGGTGGGCTACGCCGTGTTCAACGGCCTGCTCGCGCGCAACCGGTCGGCGGCCGTCGTGCCCTGGGTACTCCTCGCCCCGGTCGTGGCGATGGTGACGGCGGCCCTGCTGCTCGGGCAGACACCCGCGCCCGCCGAGGTGGTGGGAGGCGTGCTGCTCGTCGTCGGCGTGCTGGTGACCACCGTTGCGCGTGGGAGCCGGCCGCCGGGCCGTCTAGGCTCGACCCGTGACGCCCGAGCACGAGACCACGCCCACCCGCCGCACGTATAGCTATCTCGGGCCGGCCGGAACCTTCACCGAGGCCGCGCTCGCGCAGGTGCCCGAGGCGCGCGATCAGATCTGGCGCCCGGTGCGCAACGTCGGCGAGGCGCTGACCGACGTCGTCGAAGGACGATCGGACGCCGCGATGATCGCGATCGAGAACTCCGTCGACGGCGGCGTCTCGACCGCGCAGGACGCCCTGGCCACGATGCCCGGCCTGCGGATCATCGGCGAGTACCTCGTGCCGGTGAACTTCGTGCTGGTCGCCCGGCCCGGTGCCACCCTCGCGGACGTCTCGCTGGTGGCCGCGCATCCGGTCGCGTACGCGCAGTGCCTGCAGTGGCTGCTGAAGGCCCTTCCCGAGCACGCCCACCTGCCGGCCGCGAGCAACGTCGCCGCCGCCGTCGGCCTGGTCGACGGAGCGAGCGACGCCGACGCGGCCATCGCGCCCCCCGGCATCCTCGAGCACTACGATCTCGAGCTGCTCGCCTCGGACATCGGCGACAACCAGCACGCGGTCACCCGGTTCGTCCTGGTCAGCCGTACGGTCGCGCCGGCACCGCCGACCGGTGCCGACAAGACCTCGCTGATCGCCGAGCTGCCCGACGATCACCCGGGCGCTCTCCTCGAACTGCTCGAGCAGTTCTCGACCCGCGGCATCAACCTCTCGCTCATCGAGTCGCGGCCCATCGGCGACGCCCTCGGCCGCTACCGATTCGTCATCGACGCCGAGGGCCACATCGCCGACGAGCGGATGGCGGACGCCCTGATGGGCCTGCGTCGATTCAGCCCCAAGGTGCTGTTCCTCGGCTCGTACCCACGCGCCGACCGCGCCATCGTCCGCTACCCCGAGCGCTACTCCGACGACGTGTTCGTGGAGGCGCGCGACTGGCTGCGGGCTCTCCTCTCGGGCGAACCCGAGGTCTGAACCGGACGACTCTGCCCCGCCCGGCCCGGGGGCCCGCCCGGCCCGGGGGCCCGCCCGGCCCGGGGGCCGGGTCAGGCGGCCAGGAGCTCCAGCGTGCGGATGCGCGCCGGGGCGGCATCGGGCTGCTCGCCGTCGTAAGCGGCCGAGACGGGCGAGACCATGACCTCGTCGACGCCGTGCTGCGCGGCGAACGCGGTGAGCGCGGCCCGGGCCTCGGCGCCGGTGCCCACGAACCATCGCGAGCGGAGCGCGTCGAGCAACGGGGTCGCCAGCTGATCGGACGCCTCGGCGGCCGCGGCCTCCTCGACCGTCTCGAGCGCGACCAGCGGTCGGTTGCTGCGCAATCGCGCCATCATGCGCGCCTGAGGGAGCATGAGCGCCTCGGCCTCGGCCGCGGTGTCGGCGACGACGGCGTTGGCGGTGAGGAAGGTCCGCGGCGCCTCGAGCGTCTCGGACGGCCGGAACTGGTCGCGGTAGAGACCGAGCGCGCGGTCGAGGCCCTCGCCCGAGAAGTGGTTCGCGAAGACGTAGGGCAGCCCCAGCGCGGCGGCGAGCTGGGCGGAGTAGTCGCTCGAGCCGAGCAGCCACACCTCCGGGACGGTGGTGGCGGACGGGGTCGCGTGCACGTCGTACGTGCCGCCCGAGGT
Organism: Microbacterium oleivorans; assembly: GCF_013389665.1. NCBI lineage: Bacteria > Bacillati > Actinomycetota > Actinomycetes > Micrococcales > Microbacteriaceae > Microbacterium > Microbacterium oleivorans. The sequence continues at coordinate 2,505,202 of NZ_CP058316.1, forward strand.
GAAGCGCACGGTCGCGCCGTCGCCCGAGACGAGCGCCAGGATGTCGCGGACGTTGTCGGGGAACCGGTCGACGTCGCTCGTGGTGCCCGACTGGCGCAGCAGCTGGGTGATCACCGGATCGCTGCCGGGCGCGCGGCCGATGCCGAGGTCGACGCGGCCCGGTGCGATCGCCTCGAGCGCCGCGAACTGCTCGGACACGACCAGCGGCGAGTGATTCGGAAGCATGACGCCCCCCGACCCGACCCGGATGCGGGTGGTGCGGGCTGCGGCGGCGGCGATCAGCACCGGCGGGGTCGTCGAAGCGACCGCCGGCATGTTGTGGTGCTCGGCGAACCAGTAGCGGCGGTAGCCGAGCTCGTCGGCCCGCTCGGCCACGGTCAGCGAGGCGGCGATCGCCTGGGCGCTGGTCTGCCCGGTGCGCACCGGCACGAGATCGAGCACGGACAGGGCGGGGCGGGCTGCATCAGTCATATCCCTTCGGTGAACCCCGCGGCATCCGTCGGCATTCCCGCGCGGAGGCTAGGACGTGGCGGCGCGCTTGACGTGGTCATAGGCTGCCAGGGCCGCCTTGCGGGTCGCGGCGAGGTCGACGATCGGATCGCGGTCGGCGCTGTCGGGCGCCCACTGCCCGATGTAGAGCCCGCGCGGATCGAACTTCTCGGCCTGCCGCTCGGGGTTGAAGATGCGGAAGTACGGCGACGCATCGGCGCCCGACCCCGCGACCCACTGCCAGTTGAACGGATTGCTCGCGCCGTCGGCATCCACGAGCGTGTCCCAGAACCACTGCTCGCCGAGGCGCCAGTCGATCAGCAGGTTCTTGGTGAGGAAGGATGCCGTCACCATCCGCACCCGGTTGTGCATGTAGCCGGTGTGCCAGAGCTCGCGCATGCCGGCATCGACCATCGGCACCCCTGTCTCGCCCTTCTCCCACGCGGTGAGGTGGCTCGGGTCGAGCTGCGGCCACGGGAAGGCGTCGAACCCCTTGCGCCAGTTCGCCGTCGCGAGATCCGGGAAGTGGTACAGCGTGTGCCAGGCGAACTCGCGCCAACCGAGCTCCGAGAGGAATCGCGAGGCGGATGCCGCGTGCGCGCCGGTTCCGCCGCCGGTCTCGACCCCGGCGTGCCACACCGCGTGGGGGCTCAGCTCGCCCCAGCGCAGGCGCGGAGACAGCAGCGAGGTCGCCCCGGCGCTCGGCTCGTCGCGGGCGGCATCGTAGGAGCCGAGATCCTCGTGGAGGAACTCGCGAAGCCGAGCGCGGGCCGCGGCTTCGCCGGGCACCCAGCGCTCGCGCAGGCCGCCGGCCCAGTCGGGCTTCGTGGGCAGCAGCTCCCAGTCGTCGAGGTCGTCGCCGGCGGGCGCGGAGCGCACCCCCGGGATCTGCTGCGGGCGGGGGAGCGGCTCGCGAGGGGCCGGCAGGTTGCGTGCGGCGTTCCAGAACGGGGTGAAGACCGAGAAGGGCGTGCCGCTGCCGGTCTTCACCGTCCACGGCTCGAACAGCACGGACGCCGCGAACGAGCGCACCTCGACTCCGTCGGCACGCAGGCGCTCCTTCAGCCCGGCGTCGATGGTGCGTTCGGCGCCCCCGTACCTCCGGTTCCAGAAGACCGCTCCGGCGCCGGTGTCGGCCACGACCGAGGCGACGACGTCGGCCGCAGGTCCACGGCGCAGCACGAGCGTCGAGCCCCGGTCGCGCAGGTCGGACGCGAGCGAGGCGAGCGAGTGATGCAGCCACCACCGTGCCGCGCCGCCGAGCGGGCGGATGCCGTCGGACTCCTCGTCGAGGACGTACAGCCCGATCACCGGCTCGCCCCGGTCGAGGGCGGCGCGCAGGGCAGGGTGGTCGGCCAGGCGCAGGTCGTCGCGGAACCAGACGATCGAGGGCGAGCTCATCCCGTCATCCTGGCTGCACGGCGACGACCGGCGCGAACGGTTGACAGCCGCGTCGTGCCCGGTGCGGCTCCGCGCGAACTCCTCAGAACCTCGACCTCGCGCGCCGACATCCGCGCCGTCGCAGCGGCGGCCTCCGGCATGCCGGCCGTATCTGAGGAGTCATCGCGCCGCGGGCTCGCTCAGTCGCCGGGCAGCTCGTGGCCGGCGGGCATCGCCACGATGAGTCCGCCCGCGTCGAGGCGGGTCTGGACGTGCTTGGCCTCGCCGAACTCGTCGCCGTCGAGCTGCACGGGGTGCGGCTCCTGCGGAGCGAGCGCGACGCCCCGGCCGCGCGAGTACACGACGGCGCTGTCCTTGGTGCGCAGCGACAGCACGCGGCGGCCGGCGCGGAACTTCCGCAGGAAGCTGTTGTCCCACGCGACCCGGCGCCAGACGAGGAGCCAGCCCCAGAACCCCTTGGGCTGCATGATGACGACGTCGAGCTCGCCGTCGGTGATCGATGCCTCGGGGATCAGCTCGATGCCGGCCTGCAGCGACCCGCAGTTCGCGAACAGCACGCTCTGCACCCGGGCGGCGTGCATCCGGTGCCCGTCGAGCTGGTACACGACCCGGAACGGCTTGGCCTTGACCAGCGAGCGGGTGGCGCCGTCGACGTAGGCGACCCAGCCGACGCTCTTCTTCAGCTGGGGGTTGGTGTTCGCGATCATCGCGGCGTCGAGTCCCATGCCGCCCATGACGACGAACGCGTGTTCCTCGACCTCGCCGCCTTCGCGCGTGATCCGCGCCCAGCCGACGTCGATCGGCGTCCGGTCGCCGGTGAACGCCGCCTCGATCATGGTCTCGGGCTCGGTCAGGGGCAGCCCGAGGTTGCGGGCGAGCAGGTTCCCGGTGCCGCTCGGGACGATCGCGAGGGGGATGCCGCTGCCGCTCATCTCGCCCGACACCGCTCGCACCGTGCCGTCGCCGCCCGCGACCAGCACCACGCTCGCGTCGGCCTCGAGGGCCTGACGCGTGACGTCGTCGCCGAGGTCGTCGACGGTCGTCTCGTAGAAGAGAGGCTCTTCCCATCCCGCCTCTTCCGAGGCGCGGAGCACCTGCTCGCGCAGGGCATCGCCGTCGACCTTGGTCGGGTTGTAGACCAGCGCGGCCTTCGGGTTCGGCTTCTCGGCGCCTCCGCCCATCGGCTCGGTCTCGCCCTCGGGGCCGACGCGACGCGCCTCCCCGGTCTCGCCGTCGGTGGTGTCGGGGGCGACGTCCTCGGGTTCGCGGATGACGTCGTCGGGGGCCGCCGCCTGTTCCGGGTCGGGAGCCGCGGCATCCGTCCGGTCGTTCGCCGTGGAGGTGAGATCGTCGGAGCGCTCCCGAGGGGAGGTGTCGCCGGACTGGGTCGCCATGGCTACACCATAGAGGTGCCCGGGGATGCAGGATTGCCCCTTGCGCCGCCTGGCCTCGCGAGCATCGGCGCCGTCGATGCCGGGCGTCCGGCTGCCCCGGCGTCCCGCGACCCTAGACTTGACGGGTGATCGACCTCGCCCTCCTCCGTGAACAGCCCGACCTGGTCAAACTCTCGCAGGTGAAGCGCGGCGAATCGGCCGACACCGTCGACGCGGCGCTCGCCGCCGACCGCGACCGCCGCGAAGCCCTCACCGCCTTCGAGCGGCTGCGCGCCGAGCAGAACGCCCACGGCAAGAAGGTGGCGCAGGCTCCGAAGGAAGAGAAGGCCGCCCTCGTCGCCGAGGCGAAGCAGCTCAGCGAGCGGGTCAAGCAGGCGCAGCACGCCGTGGCCGCCGCCGAGGAGGCTGCGGAGGTCGCTCTCGCCCGGATCGAGAACATCGTCATCGACGACGTGCCCGCCGGCGGCGAGGCGGACTTCGTGACGCTGCGGACCCACGGCGAGCCGCCGGCCTTCGACTTCACACCGCTCGACCACCTCGCCCTGGGCGAGAAGCTCGGCGCGATCGACATGGAGCGCGGCACGAAGGTCTCGGGCAGCCGGTTCTACTTCCTCAGCGGCATCGGCGCCCGTCTCGAGCTCGCTCTCATGATGCTCGGCCTCGACCGTGCGCTCGCCGCCGGATTCACGCCGCTCATCCCGCCGACGCTCGTTCGTCCCGAGGTCATGCGCGGGACCGGCTTCCTCGGGCAGCACGCCGCCGAGGTGTACCACCTCGAGGAGGACGACGCGTACCTCGTGGGCACGAGCGAGGTTCCCCTCGCCGGGTATCACATGGACGAGATCCTCGACCTCGATCGCGGCGCGAAGCGCTACGCGGGCTGGTCGACCTGCTATCGCCGCGAGGCCGGCTCGTACGGCAAGGACACGCGCGGCATCATCCGGGTGCATCAGTTCAACAAGCTCGAGATGTTCGTCTACACGACCCCGGCCGACGCCGAGGCCGAGCACCTGCGCCTCGTCGCGATGCAGGAGCGGATGCTGCAGGACCTCGGGCTGTCGTACCGCGTGATCGACGTCGCCGCCGGGGACCTGGGCTCGAGCGCCGCCCGCAAGTACGACATCGAGGCCTGGGTGCCCACCCAGGGCGCCTACCGCGAGCTGACCTCGACCTCGAACTGCACGACCTACCAGGCGCGCCGCCTCGACATCCGCCACCGTCCCGAGGGAGGCAAGACCGAGCCCGTCGCGACGCTCAACGGCACCCTCGCCACCACGCGGTGGCTCGTGGCCCTGCTCGAGACCCACCAGCGCGCCGACGGCTCCGTCGTGATCCCCGAGGTGCTGCGCCCGTACCTGGGCGGCCTCGAGGTCGCGGAGCCGCTGGCATGACCGGCGGTGCCGACGGCGGCATGACCGACGCCACCGACACGGTCGCGGAGGTCGTTCCGGACGCGCTTCCCGACGCCGGCGGGATCGAGGTCGTCGCACCCCGCGACGCCGCCGAGATCGTCGAGGACGTCGCCGAGGGGATGCCGGCGGGTGCGGGCTCGCCCCGGCTGCTGATCGTGCTCGACATCGACGGCACCGTGCTGCTCGAGGACGAGACCCTCAGCCCCGGTGTGGTCGACGCGGTCGCCGACGCCCACGCCGCCGGGCACGAGGTGATGCTCGCGACGGGGCGATCGTGGGAGGGGACCCACGGAATCCTCGGTGCGCTCGCACTGACACCCGACTACGTCGTCTGCTCGAACGGCGCCGTCATCCTCAAGCGCACCGACGACGCGTTCGCCGATGCGCTCGCATACGAGCGGTTCTACATCGAGACCTTCGATCCGACCGAGGTGCTGGGCCTGCTGCGCGAGCACCTGCCGCATGCGCGGTACATGGTCGAGCTGCCCGATGGGAGCCGGCTCTACACCGAGGAGCTGCACGACTGGAACCTGCGCGACGCCGACAAGGTCGCGTTCGAGCGCCTGTCGGATCAGGAGGTGTGCCGCGTGGTGGTCGTCTCGCCCGAGGAGACCGACTCGGACTTCGTCGAGCTCGTCGACCGCATCGGGCTCAACAAGGTCTCGTACGCGGTGGGGTGGTCGGCGTGGCTCGACATCGCGCCGCAGGGCGTCGACAAGTCGACCGCGCTCGAGCGGGTTCGCACCTGGCTGGGCATCGTCCCGAGCGATGTGCTCGTGATGGGCGACGGCCGCAACGACGTCGGCATGTTCCGCTGGGCGCGCGAGCACGGCGGCCGGGCCATCGCGATGGCTCAGGGCCCGGCTGAGGTGCTTGCCGAGGCGTCCGAGACCACGGTGTCGGTGCAGGAGGGCGGCGTCGCCGCCATCCTCCGTGCACTCTGACACCCCGGCACGTCGCGAAGGTGTGGCATCGCCCGGTCACCGGGCGCGGATTCCCTGCGTGGGCGTCGCTTTCTCGGGGGTGAGCCGCCCCGGGTAGGATCGAAGCTCAGCGGTTCGCGCCGCTGGGAGGGTTGTCCGAGCGGCCGAAGGATCCAGTCTTGAAAACTGGTGGGCAGCAATGTCCCGTGGGTTCGAATCCCACACCCTCCGCCAGATGTCGCCGTCCTGCGCGTCAGAGCAGGCCGCGGCCGACGAGCTCGGCGCGCAGGGCCGGGGCGATGTGCTCGGCGTATGCGACCGTGAGGTGGGTCTTGTCGTAACGCGTCGGGATGTCGCCGGCGAAGGCCGGGCACACGAGCTCCCAGCAGGTGAACGGCAATGAGCTGATCGCATGGTTGCCCGACGCGGCGGCGACCTGCTCGGCGGCGGCCTCCATCTGCCCCCAGGTGCTCGATACGCCGGCGGCGCACGCGTAGGGCGAGGTGGCGGGGGAGTAGCAGCGGCCCAGATCCGCGCCCTCGGGCGGCGGCGCGAGATGGACGATCCGCCCGGGCAGACCGTAGGCGTCCGCTTCGGCCTCCTGCGCCGCGAGCAGGGCATCGGCCGACAGGTCGGAGCCGTCGGGTGTGTGACCGAGCGTGTAGGCGTTGCTCATCACGACGAGGCTCGGCTCCTCGGCGGCGATCATCGCGCGCACGTCGGCCTTGCGCTGCGGGCAGGCCGCCATCACGCCGACGCCGTCGTTCTGCACGGCGACGTCGGTGAAGCGGCATCCGTACAGGCCCACCGTCGTGACACGGATGCCGCCGTCGCTCTGGTCCGCGAGGGTGCGGAACGCCGGGGCGTAGGCCATGGCCGTCGAATCGCCCACGAGATAGATGCGGGTGGCGGCATCGGCGCTGCCGGTGCTGCATCCCGCCGCCGTCGGGGTGATGTCGGGCGAGAAGCAGTCGCGCGCCGGGTTGCTCGCCGATGAGCGGGCGATGACCTCGTCGAGTGACGGATGCAGCTCGGGCCACGCGCTCGCGGATGCCGCGGAGGCCAGCTCGTCCTGGAGAGCGGCGATCGGGTCGAGCGGTTCTCCGTCCGCCGCCGGCGCGGAGTCCGCGGCACTCGCGGGCGGACGGGCGATGGGCGGCGCGCTGAGCCCGCCGAAGACGTTCTGTACGACGAGGACCACGGCGAGGGCGGCGATGCCGAGCCCCGATGCGGCCAGCAGAGCGGGAGGGCCGAACCGCGCACGCCAGGCGCTCCAGGGCGACGATGCCACCGGGATCCCGCCGGTCGTCGGCGCTGCGGCTGCGGGCGTCTCGCGTGCGGGGGTGCTCGTCGACGTCGAGGCGATCGCCTGCGGGACGGCGTCGGTCGCGCCGGTCGGTTCGGGGGTGGCCGCCGCCGGGGACGCGGCCGCCGCCGGAACAGGACGCGTCATGCCCGGGTAGTACCGCGTCCCGGGCGTCCAGCCCGCCGGGCGGCTGCCCAGACCCGCGCCCGGCGCCGGGCCCAGACCCGCACCCGGAGCTGCGTCCGGGGCCGGGATCGGATCCGGGGCGGGGGTCGGCGTCGAGCTCGGGGCCCCGACGGCAGCGACCGTGGCCGCGGGCGCCGTCGTCGCCCGGTGGGCCGCGTACGGGGCGTAGCGGAACGGCCGCTCGACGAGGTGGTACGAGGCCAGGGCGAGGACGCCGATCACCCCCAGGACGAGCCACGTCGACGCCTCTCGCGCGGGCAGGAGAACCGCCGCGAAGACGATCACCGGGAAGTGCCACAGGTACAGCGAGTACGACAGATCGCCCACCGCCACGCTCACCGGGTTGGTCAGCGGGAACAGGTGACGATGACGCGGGTCGCCGGCTGCTCCGCCGGCGAGCACGAGCACCGTCGCTCCGATCGGCAGCAGCGCCCACGGCGCCGGAAAGCCCGCAGCCTCGGGGTCGATCACGGCGAACGCCACGACGATCGCCGCGAGCCCGAGCCAGCTCAGCGTGCCGCCGAGCGCCCGCGGCATCCGTGCGAGCGCCGGGACGCAGGTCGCCACGATCGCGCCGGCGGCGAGCTCCCATGCGCGGGTCAGCGTCGAGAAGTACGCGGCGACGGCCGCGTCGCCGCTCTGCGCGAGCGCCCAGGCGAACGAGGCCGTCGCCGCCGCCGCCGCCAGCGTGCCCACGGCGACCGCGGCCCGCGGCCCGCGTCGCGTCGCCGCGGGCAGGAGCGAGACCACGGCGAGCAGCAGCAGCGGCCACACGAGATAGAACTGCTCCTCGACCGCGAGCGACCAGTAGTGCTGCAGCGGCGACACGGCGTCGTCCGCGTGGAAGTAGTCGGTGCCGAGCGCCGCGAAACGCCAGTTCGCCGCGAATCCCGCCGACCACAGGGCGTCGAGGAGGGTCTGCTCGGCGCGGGCGCGATGGAAGATCGCGGACGCGATGGCGGCCGTGACGGCGAGCACGACCAGAGCCGCCGGGAGGATGCGGCGCGCGCGGCGTCCCGCGAAGGCCGCGAGGCGGATGCCGCCGGTGCTGCGGATCTCACGCAGGAGGGCGCCGGTGATGAGGAACCCCGACACGACGAAGAAGACGTCCACGCCCACGAAGCCGCCGCGCGGCCATCCCGCGGCGTGCGCGCCGATGACCGCGACGACGGCCAGGGCGCGGAGCCCCTGGATGTCGCGTCGCGGAGTCGGGTGCGGGGATGTCGGGATGTTCACGTACCGGTCCGGGAAGGGCAGACCCGAGTGTAGTGGGAGCGATCCCATTCGTGCTGCCGGCTCCGCGTCGCGGGCAGGCGACTGCGCCCCGGAGCCCGGACCGCTGCGTGTGTGCGCGCCGTGCGGCAGCCCTCCGTACGACGCCGTGCAGCGGTCGATCGAGGAGGGCGCCTCGTCTTCCACAGAGCGCCGCCGATCGCAACCGGCATGCGGCCGACGGCGGATCGAGGTGGACTGATGCCGTGCAGCCCGACGAGATCGCCCGTGTCGCCCGAGAGTCCTTCGGCATCGAGGAGCTGCGACCGCAACAGCTCGACGCGATCGAGGCGGCCGTGGCCGGGCGCGACGTGCTGGTGGTCTGGGCCACCGGCGCGGGCAAATCGGCGGTCTACCAGGTCGCAGCCGCGCTGCGTCCGGGACTGACGGCCATCGTCTCGCCGCTGATCGCGCTGCAGGAGGATCAGCTCGCCCGTCTCGAGGACGCCCCCGATGCGCCGCAGGGGGTCGCATTGAACTCCAGCCGAGGCGTCCGCGCACAGCGCGAGGCCTGGGATGCGATCCGATCGGGCGAGGCGTCGTACGTCCTCCTCGCCCCCGAGCAGCTCGCCAAGGACGATGTGGTGGCCGAGCTCGCCGCGGCGGGCGTCTCGCTGCTGGTCGTCGACGAGGCGCACTGCATCGCCGCCTGGGGCCACGATTTCCGTCCCGACTATCTGATGCTCGGCGACGTCGCCGAGCGGCTCGGTCGCCCGCCGATCCTGGCTCTGACGGCGACGGCCACGAGCCCGGTCCGCACCGAGATCATCGATCGGCTCGGCATGGACGATCCCACGATCCTCGTCGGCGACGTCGACCGGCCGAACATCGCGTTGCAGGTGCGCCGGCACAACGACGAATCCGGCAAGCGCGACGCGGTGCTCGACGAGGTCGTCGGGCTGGCACAGCCGGGACTGCTCTACACGGCCACCCGACGCGCGGCGGAGGAGTACGCCGACGAGCTCGACCAGCGCGGGCTGCGGGCCGTCGCTTACCACGCCGGCCTCTCGGCCACGGATCGCACCCGCGTGCACGAGGCCTTCCACGACGGCGCGGTCGACGTCGTGGTCGCCACGTCGGCCTTCGGGATGGGGATCGACAAGGCCGATCTGCGCTTCGTCGTCCACGCCGACATCCCCGACTCCGTCGACGCCTACTACCAGGAGCTCGGTCGGGCCGGACGCGACGGAGAGCCCGCAACGGCGACCCTCCACTACCGACCCGAGGACCTCGCGCTCCGCCGTTTCTTCGCGGCATCCGCCCCCAAGCGCGGTGAGCTGAAGCGACTGGTGTCGGCGATCGCGGGCGCGACGCGGGGACGCGCCGAGCTCGCCGCCGCCGGCGGCCTGTCGTCGCGTCGGGTCACGGCGCTGCTGACGGTGCTCATCGACGCCGGGGCCGTGCGGGCGGGCCGCGCCGGCGTCGCGTTGCGTCGCGGCATGACTGTCGAGCGGGCCGTCGATGCGGCGCTCGAGCGTTCGGAGGAGCGCGAGCGCATCGACCGCTCGCGCATCGAGATGCTCCGCGGCTACGCCGAGACGCGGCGGTGCCGTCGCGCGATCCTGCTCGGGTACTTCGGGCAGGACTACGTCGAGCCGTGCGACAACTGCGACGTCTGCCTCACGACGGCCGCGGAGCGCACGGCCGCCGCCGAGGGCGCCGACCGTGATGGCGACCACGCCCGCCCGGATGCCGCACCGTTCGCCGTCGACGACGTGGTGCGCCACCACGAGTGGGGCGAGGGCACGGTCATGGCCGTCGAGGACGACCGGGTCACCGTCTTCTTCGACTCGCAGGGCTACAAGGTCCTGTCGATCGAGCTCGTGGCGGAGCGCGGACTGCTCGCCTCCGCTTGAGCGTCGCGCGCCCGCCCCATCCAGCGACCGAGCTCGCGGCGCGAGCGCAGCTTCAGCCGCGACAGGATGTTGGCGACGTGGAAGTCGATCGTCTTCTTCGACAGGTAGAGGATCTCGGCGATCTCGGCGCTCGTGAAGCCCTCGGCGACGAGCTCGGCGACGCGACGCTGTTGCGCCGTCAGGGCCGTGAGGGCGTCTCCGCTGGCGCGGGCGAGCTGGCCCGCCACATCCTCGATGATGCGGGTGCACAGCCGCACGAATCCGTTCGCACCGATCGCCGCCAGCTCGACGCGCGCCTGCTCGTACGAACCCATGCCTTCGGTGGCGTCGCCGTAGAGCGACACGATGGTCCCGACCACGATGCGCACCCACGTTCGACCGAGGGGGTCGTCCGCGTCGCTCACCTGCCCGCGTGAGCGGTGCGCCGCCGCCAGCGCGGATGCCGCGTCCCCCCGGATCTGCTCGAGCATCGCCACGTGCGCCCAATAGTAGGCGCTGTCGGCGGCCCCGGGCTCGTCGCCCCACGCCGTCACGAGCTCGCGGTAGCGGTCGGTACGTCCGAGGTTGCGCAGCGCCATGCCGCGCAGCGCCCGCCACTCGTGGTCGGTGAAGACGCGTCGCCATCCCGGTTCCTCGGCGTCGTCGAGCAGCCGGTTCATCCCGACCCAGTCCCGGGCGCCGATGGTGAGGGCGAGTCGTGCGTGGAGCAGGATCGTCTCGGCTTGGACGCTGGGCTGGACCGCGAGGGCGCGCGTCGCCTCGTCGATACGGGTCGCTGCGGCCGCCAGATCGCCGCCCGTGGCCGGTTCCAGCGTCTCGACGGCCGAGAGCAGGCTGTCCGTCCAGGCCGAGGACGGGCGCAGGCCGTCGCGCACCTGCCGCGCCGCGCGGCGGGCACCGACCCAGTCGCCCTGGCGGTACTTGACGTACGCCAGGCGCGCGTACGCCGACGCCTGCAGGTGCGAACGGGGCGCGAAGAGGGGGATGCCGCGCGCGATGCTGACCGCGCCCGCACCGAACTCCCCCCGGGCGGCGAGCACCTGCCCCATGGCCACCAGCGCGGGCCCGTGGTGCGAGCGCAGCAGATTGCGCGAACGGGGCCCGGCGAGAGCCGCCGCGAGGGAATCGAGACGCGCTGCGCCGTCGTACGTGTTCCATTCGATCAGGACGGCGGGCGCCATCATCCGGAACCACGCCGCCGTCACCGCGTCGATCTCGCCGTGACGATCGCGCGCCTCGCCGATGGCGCGTTCGGCGGCGGTGACGAACCACGCGGCATCCACCCAGCGAGCGCGGTCGACGAGGATCAGCGCGGCGCAGGACGCGAGCGCCGCGGCGAGGAGGTCGTCGTGGCCCTCGAGTCCGACGACGGCCGAGCGGACGGGGGCGACCACGCGCTCGGCGTCGCCGTCGGTGATCAGCGAGACGAACGCCAGACCGGCGTCGCGGACCGCGTCCGGGGGCAGGTCCCGCAGGGCGGCGGCGCGCGTGACCAGTTGGGGCTCGGTGAGCAGTTCGAGGTCGACGCGGAGGATCGGGGCGATGAGTCGGGAGTCGCCCCGGGCGGCGGCGAGGGCGAACAGCTCGTCGGCGAGCGTGGCCCAGTCCGACCGTGCCCACGCGTCCCGTGCTCGCGAGGGAGCGTCCTCGGGCAGCCCGTGCGCTCCCGCTTCGGGGTGGGACATGCGGAGCCTCCTCGGGTGCGAACCGCCGGCGGCTCCCGCCCGCGGTTCGCCCCATGCTGACACAGGGCGGCCGTCGGGGACCGACGATTACCAGTTGCGTCGACGTCCCCCTGGGATCGGCTACCAGTTTCGCCCGTTCCGTTCCACGGGTGTCGTCGGCGGTGATTACCGTCGATACGAGCGCGGCAGGGGCATGTCGGGTGGTGACGGTCGACTGGGGGGCGTCACCACCTCGCATGCCCGTCGCGCTCACGCACTTTCCAGGGATCCCTCCCTATGATGAGTCGGTCACGGGGGAGTGCCCTGTCTGCGACGTGCGGCGTCGCGACATCCGGGAGCACTCTCCACCGGCCCGTCGAGAGGACACCCGTGAGCGCACGTTCCGATGCGAAGGCGACCCGCCGACGCCGTCCCGTCGCGCGACATGGCGAACTGCGCTCGCCGAATCCCTTCATGCAGATGCTCGCGGTCTTCGGCGTGATGGTCGCCGTCGTCGCCGTCAGCGGCATCGCGGTGGGGGCGTTCGCCGTCTGGGATGCCGCTCGCTCCGTGTCCGACAACAGCATCGCCCTCGAGGGCGACGATGTCGGCCAGCTGCCGCCGTCCATCGGCGAGATCGAGGGCGGTGTGAACATGCTCATCGCCGGCACCGACTCGTGCGAGGGACAGGATCTCGCGCTCTTCCCGCGCTGCGGCGTCGACGACGACGGGCTCGAGCGCAACGACGTCACGATGCTGCTGCACATCAGCGACGAGCCGCGGCGCGTGACGGTCGTCTCGTTCCCCCGCGACATGATCGTGCCGATCCCCTCGTGCCCCGACGGCCAGGGCGGGCGGCACGCGGCGATGAGCGCGCAGATGATCAACTCGTCGTATGGCTACGGCGGTCTGCCGTGCACCGTGCTCACCGTCGAGGAGCTCACGGGGATCGACATCCAGTTCGCGGCGTCCATCCGCTGGACCGGCGTCATCAACATGTCCGACGCCATCGGCGGCGTCGACGTCTGCGTCTCGCAGGACATCAGCGACCGCCACACCGGTCTGGACCTGACCGCCGGCACCCACACGCTCGTCGGTGCCGAGGCGCTGCAGTTCCTCCGCATCCGACACGGGATCGGCGACGGATCCGACCTCGCCCGCATCTCGAACCAGCAGCAGTTCATGAGCTCGATGGTCCGCAAGCTGCAGTCGGATGCCGTCCTCGCCAACCCGCAGGCCCTGTTCAGCATCGCCACGACCGCGCTCCAGCAGGTCAACAGCCAGCAGCTGCAGCTGAGCGAGTCGCTCGCGAGCCCCACCCGCATGGTGCAGATCGCCATGGCGGTCAAGGACGTCCCCTTCTCGGACATCAACTTCCTGCAGTACCCGACGACCTATGCCTCGGACGGACTCCGGGTGCTGCCGAACACGACCTCCGCCGACGTGCTGTTCCAGGCGCTCGCCGAGAACAGGGCGATTCAGCTGACCGGCGATGCGAGCCAGGGGTACGGCGTGGAGGTCATCGGCGAGGCCGAGCAGCCCGCCGCACCGGCCCCCGGCGAGAGCGCCGCGCCCGAGGGCGAGACTCCCGACCCGAACGCCACCCAGGCGCCGGAGACCCCGACCGAGTACGTCGAACTGCCGAGCGACATCTCCGGCTCGAGCGCCGCGCAGGTCACCTGCACGGTGGCGGAGCAGTAAGACGCCGGCTCGATTCGGAGCCTGCCTCGGAGCGGGCTATGATTGCCGGGTGCATCCGCGCCGTCTCGCGTCGGATGCCGTGGAGACGTCGCATAGTCAGGCCTAGTGCACCACCCTGCTAAGGTGGAGTCCCCGTAAGGGGACCGAGGGTTCAAATCCCTCCGTCTCCGCTCTGAAAATCCCTGGTCAGGTTTCATTTTCTCCGGCTTCTGCCGCGAAATCTGCCACTTCTGCCACATTCTCGGCAATGTCCGCGTTCACCAAATCGACAGCCGGTCCTCGCGCGGCTGAACAGGCTGCACGTTTGGAGCTCAGTCGCACCACCGTTTCGCGCGTCCTAGGCGTTGATGTCGTGGATCGTGAACTCAAACGGGAGGAATGAGCAATACAGACGTGAGCACAGACAACGAGGTGATCGAACGTTCGGCGAATGAGCCGAGTGCGTTCGCACTGCTCTTCGATCGACATGCGCCGGCGATCTACCGCTACGCGGTGCAGCGACTCGAAGAGGGCAGTGCCGAGGACGTGATGTCGGAGACGTTCCTCGTCGCCTTCGAAAAGCGAGCGGCGTACGACCTCGCGATCGTCGATGCTCGCCCCTGGCTGTTCGGGATCGCCACCCGCCTGATGCGTAAGCGTGTGCGGCTGGAAGCGCGGGCATGGAAGGGCATGGTCGCGGATCTCGCGGCGCAGCTCTCGCCCGACATGATCGAGCAGGCGGGCGCGCGGTTGGACGCGGCACGGCTCACGCGGCGCTTGGCTTCGGCGCTGCGTGGCCTGCCCGCGTCCGATCGCGACACCCTGCTGCTGTATGCCTGGGGCGACCTCGATTACGCGGGTATCTCACGCGCTCTCGACGTGCCGATCGGCACCGTCCGCTCACGACTGAACCGTGCCCGCCGCATCCTGCGGACCGCGGCCGGCACGACCGATCCCGATCTGGAGAAGGAACATGGACGAGTTGACGCTGCTGCGCAACACGCGTAGCGAGACCGAACCCCCGGAAGCGGCGCTGAATCGGGGGAGGGCGGCGCTGCTGGCCGCAGCCGCCGGCCCTGTTCAGCAGCACACCAGCACGCCGAGTCGAGCGAAACGCGCCCGGCGTTTCGCGATCGGCGGACTGAGCACGGTCGGCGCCGCGGCACTGGTGGCGGGGCTCGTGCTGACGGACGTGGTCGGGTTCGCGGGGTGGCGCGGGGGCGCGGATGCTGCTGCCGCGACCGTCCTTGAGGAGGCGAGCGCCGCCGCGATCACCTCGATCGATCCCGTGGTGCAGCCCGGCCAGTACTTGAAGGTGAGTACGACGGGAGTGCATGTCGCAAGCGGCGGCATCGGTGATGTCGTGGCGTCGTACCAATATGCGTCGGACGACACCCTCTACCGCCCCGCAGATTCTTCTGATGACTGGGTGTGGGTGCGCGGTCCGCAGTCCATCGCGGCGACCTTCGGCCCGGCTTCCGAGGAGATGGCGAACGCGTGGTGGGACGCCGTCTCGTCCTCGTCGGATTCGTTCGAAGCAGGCGATCTCCTTCGGGCGCCGGGCGGAACCTTCTACGGGGGTGACGCTGGGGCGGGATTCGCCGACCTGGGTCAGCTTCCGCGCGATCCGTATCGTCTTCTCAACTACATCTACCGCGTCACCCTCGGGGCCGGCCCGTCGCCCGACACCGAGGCGCTTGTCTACATGGCCGACCGGCTGCGGATCGGGAACGTTCCTGCCGATTTGCGCGCCGCGATGTACAAGGCTGCGGCCATGATCCCGGGCGTCACGTTCGTCAGCGGTGAGGCCACCCTCGACGGCCGCACGGGGGTTGCGATCGGCCGCGTCGAGGACGCGTGGGGCACTCGGGTGGACATCATCATCGACCCCGATACCGGCACATTCATCGGCGATCGCGAGGTTCTCCTCCGGGACCAGGACGGAATCCCGGCGGGAACCGCCCTGAGATGGACCAGCGTCACCTCCTCCGTCGTCGACAAGGCGCCCGAGGGCGGATCGGTATGCGGGAAGATGACCATCAACCCCGAGACCGGGCAATGCTGACGCGAACAGCCGTCGGAGCTGAACCGGCGAGCCTCATCCTGCCTCCGACAGAGTCGCTGGCGATCCCTCTCGATCCGCATCAGCCCGCTGTTGTGAGTGACAAGAGCTGACTTCACCTGATGCCGTGACGACGTGGCCCCTCGCGATCCGCGAGGGGCCACGACTTGTCCGAGGCTCGTTGTCCGGCGCCGACGCGACCGACGCGACCGATGCGCGGACGCGTGACCTGATCCGGCCCACGGAGGTGGATAGGTTGTGGCGCAAGGTGGCGCAGCAGATCATCGTGCGTCGCTTCACCGCGCGGCATCCCGCGATATCCGAGGCTGCGCTCGTCCTCACAGGCGAGTCGGCGCTCGAGGCGCTGGGGGAGCGTCTGGTCGGACGATCGGACACGGTTCACGGCTACCTACCGGCTGAAAGCGGACGATCAGTCCCGGGTAACCGGATACATGGCGCCGCGCGCCCTCGTGCCGCACATGCGAGGATCGGAGTGGTTCGTCGGGCGCTACTCGTCCGTCGGCGCGATCGAGAGTCGTCTGATCTCGTCGTCGGCCCAATCCTCGGTGCGGGAGGCATCTGGGGTGGTGACGATCTTGTCGAACATGCTGATGAGGGGGCCGAGGTCCTGTTGGTCGGAGCCGGCGCGGGCGGCGGAGTGGTTTTCTTCGCCGTGGACGGTTCGCCAGTCGAGTTGCCATCCGGCGGCGAGGGCGACGCGATTCCAATAGATGCGTTGCATCCGACCGTTCCCTTCCCGGAACGGGTGAATGTAGTTGATCTTCTCGTAGTGGTACGCGAGTTTGCGGACGAACTCGACGCGGGGGAGCCCTGCGAGGTGGCCGTCTTCGGCGAGCTCGGCGAAACAGAGTGCCGCGGCATGCTCGATGTAGCCGTGGGGGAGGAAGAACTCCGCGCCGGGGATGTTCTTGCGCACGTCGATCGTGCGGATCTGTCCGGCCCAGTCGTAGACGTCTTGGAAGAGGTGGAAGTGGATGCGCTGCAGCTCGGTCAGGTCGTTCGTCGCCGCGACCGGCTCTTCGACGAGTTGCAGTGCGCGGGCGAAGGAGAGGTCGGCTTCGGCCGCGGACAGCTCGTCAGAAGTCGTGATCCCCAGGAGGTTACGGAGGACGGCGGTTCCCGGGATGAGGTACGGGTCGAGCGGTTCAGGAGAGGCCATATCGAGAGCGGACCCGCTCCAGCAGCTCCGCTGAATCGATGGTGCCTGCGACGTAGGAGTCCGCGTCGGCGCGCGTTGCCGAGGTGACCGTAAGTCCTTCGATCTCGGCGCTGTGGATCGCCGCTTCGACCTGCTTCGCCCGCTCTTCTGTGATCGACACGCTTACCCTCCCCGCCTTCCTGACCATTCTAACGAGAGGGTCGGACTTCAGCTGGAAAGTGGCTTGGTCAGCAGCGGGCCGACTCGGAGTTCATGGTCGCGACTGATGGATGCTCCTCGCGGATGCCAGCGACGTCAGATTCCGCGGAATCATGCGGATTCAGTCCGTTTCGATCGACATCGGCGCGATTTCAAATCCCTCCGTCTCCGCCACCCGAAAGCCCCGGTCCGCCGGGGCTTTCGTCGTTCCGCCCGCCCGCCCGCCTCCCGCGTCCGCTCCGCGATCGCGGACGCGGACGCCCGATCAGCGGCGGGCGGGAGCGGCGGTCGAGGCGCACACGATCAGCTGCGAGCCGAGGGTGGCCGAGCGGCCGGGCGCGGTGCCGGCGATCGCCTCGGCGAGCAGATCGACCGCGAGCGCGCCGCAGCGGGCGATCGGCATGCGGACGGCGGTGCCCGGGTGTGACGGCGCCGGCCAGGTCGATGTCGTCGATCCCGACGATGCTGATGTCGTCGGGACAGGCGAGGCCGAGTTCCGAGAGCCCGGCCTCGAGGCCGAGCGCGATGAGGTCGTTGTAGGCGATGACGGCGGTCGCGCCGCTCGCCGCCGTCGGGGCCGCGGCGGCGCGTCGGCCCTGGATGGATGCCGCCTGGTGGCCGAGCCGGGTCAGCGTCACCTCGTGGCGGTCGCACGCCTGCTCGATGGTCGATGATCGGCGCGACGACCCCCTGGGCGAGCGCGTCGTGCGCGAGCTCCGCGCCGAGGGCGTCGAGGTCGGCGTGCGCGTCGATCCGGGCGCACCCACGGGTCTCATGCTGAAAGAGCGACCGACGGCGGCGACGACGGCCGTCCATTACTACCGTGCCGGCTCGGCGGGCTCCCGTCTGGCGGCGGGAGACATCCCCGCGGGCCGCATCGAGGAAGCGGCGCTCCTGCACGTGACCGGGATCACGCCGCTGCTGTCGTCGACCGCCGCCGACACCGTGCGCGAGGCGGTGGCGCGTGCTCGCGCAGCGGGTGTGCCCGTGAGCTTCGACGTCAACTACCGTTCGGCGCTGGCCGCATCCGTCGTCGCGGCGCCGCTGCTGCGCGAGATCGCCGAGAGCGCCGACATCGTCTTCGGCGGGACGGCCGAACTCGAACTGATCTCGGGAACGGATGCCGACACCGCCGCGGTGGCGCTGCGCGCCGCTGGGGTCGCCGAGGTCGTCATCAAGCGCGGGGCCGACGGCGCCACCGCGCACGTCGGCAGCGAGGTCGTCGATACTCCCGGCTTCGCGATCGACCCGGTCGACACCGCCGGCGCGGAGGGCTCGGTCGTCGAGGCGCTGCGCCGCGGCAACACGTGCGGCGCCATCGCCTGTCTCGGCCCCGGCGACTGGGAGGCCTCGCCGACCCACGCGGACCTCGACCGTTTCCACGCGGTCGGCGCGGATCCCGTCCGGCGCTGAGCGAGCCGGCCCCGGGCGGCGGACACGAGGAGCATGACGATCTCGGCGCCGTGCGCCAGAATCGCCGTGGCGGCGAGTGCCCCACCGGCCCGACCCGCTCGATGACGAGAGGACCCACATGCTCTACGGACCCACGACGACGGCGGCCTGATGGTCGCGTTCGAGCTGGCGATCCAGGATGGCGCCGGCGTCGACGTCGCGGTGCGCACGGGTGCCGACCGCATCGAGCTGTGCTCGGCCCTCGCCCTCGGCGGACTGACCCCCTCGGCAGGCCTGATCGAGCGGGCGGTGGGGGCCGGTGTGCCGGTGCACGTGCTGATCCGCCCGCGCGCCGGTGACTTCGACTTCGACGCCGACGGCAGGCGGATGATCGTGCGCGACGTGCGATGGGCGTGCGACGCCGGGGCCGCGGGCGTCGTCGTCGGCGGTACCCGCGGCGGCCGGATCGATGCCGACCTGGTTCGCGCGGTGGTGGCCGAGGCGGAGGACAGGGAGGTGACCTTCCACCGTGCGCTGGATGTGGTGGCGGATCCGAGCGGCGCGTTGATCGAGCTCGCGCAGCTCGGCGTTCGGCGTGTGCTCACGTCGGGCGGCGCCGACCGCGCCGCCGACGGCCGCGCCGGGCTGACCCGACTCGTGCGTGCCGCCGCGGGCGCGATCGAGGTGATGGCCGGCGGCGGGGTGACCCGCGCGAACGTCGCGAGCGTGATGGCCACGGGTGTCGATGCGATCCACGCCTCGGCGAAGGCGCTCCGCGCGGGTGCCGGACTCGCCCTCGGGTCGGCAGGCGACGCCGCTCGAGAGGTGACCGACGAGGACGAGGCGGCGACCCTGCGACGCCTGGTCGGGAGGGCGGGCGCCCGTCCGTGATGCTGACGGGCCGGACCCTCGGCCGCGCCTGCGAGGATGTCGGGATGACACCTGGACGCACGCTTCTGGTCGGATCGGGCAAGGTCGGCACGCGCCTCGGCGAGCGGCTCGTCGCCGCCGGGGGCGAGGTCGTCGCGATCCGACGCACCGCCGCCGGCATCCGTCCCACGTTCACCCCCCTCGTCGCCGATCTGGCGGCACCGCTCGACACGCCGCTGCCCGCCGTCGACGCCATGGTCGTGACGCTGCCCCCCGGCGACGATCCGCGCTTCTACCGCGACGTCCTGGCCCGTCTCGCCGATGCCCTGCCCGCCGCGCCGGCGCGCGCCGTGTTCGTCTCGTCGACCCGCGTGTTCGAGGGATGGGATGTCGGCCGCCCCCTCGACGAGGACGACGAGCCCCGACCCGACAGCGAGCGCGGCGAGCAGCTGGTCGACGGCGAGCGGGCGGCGGTGGAGCTGTTCGACGCCGTCGTGGTCCGCCCCGCCGGCATCTACGGTCCCGGGCGCGAGCGGCTGATCCGGCAGGTGCTGGCGGGCGAGGCGGTGGACTACGACCGACGCACCAACCGGATCCACGAGGTCGATCTCGTGCGCGCGATCGAGCTGCTGCTCTCGGCCGACGAGCCGCCGGCGCTGCTCCACGGCGTCGACCGTCGTCCGGCCACCCTCGGCGAGGTGGTCGCCTTCATCGCCGACCGGCTCGGCGTGGATGCCCCGCCGCGCGCGGAGCCGCGACCCGGCGCCGACCGCGGCAAGGTCCTCGACGGGTCTCGGTTGGCGGCGCTCGTCGGCGAGCTGGAGTTCCCGACCTTCGCCGAGGGCTACGGACGCATGATCGCCGATCGGCCCTGAGTCGCGGCGGCTTCCGCCGGCCCGACAGAGGCTAGTCGGGCCAGGGGTGCGAACCCGGGGGAGCGGGTTCGAGCAGGCGGGTGAGGAGCAGCCGCATCGCCGCGACCGGATCGGTGTCGTCGGTGAGCCAGCGGATCTGGATGCCCTCCCAGCCGCTCACGACCAGGTCGGCGAGGGCGCGCGGGTCGTCGCCGGCGCGCAGGCGGCCGCGGTCGCGGTCGGCGGCGATCGCGTCGGTGTAGGTGGCGGTGACGGCGCGGTAGCGCTCCAGCAGCCAGGCGTGTGCTTCGTGATCGGGGTGGGTCGCCTCGGCCGAGACGATCGAGAACATGCGGACGAGTTCGCGCCGGCCGAGATTGCGCTCGACGATCGCGAGCACGCTCGCGATGAAGCCGTCCCGCTCCGAGCGCGCCGAGAAGTCTGTGTCGGCGGCATCCTCCTGCTCGAGCACGGCAGCCAGCAGCGAGGCCTTCGTGGGGAAGTGGTGCATGACCGTCGTCAGTCCCAGATCGAGCTGCTTCGCGATCTGACGCAGCGATCCGCCGCGGTACCCGTGCGTGCCGAAGACGAGCGTCGCCGATGCGATGATCTCGGCCCGCCGCGCGGCGCTCTTGGCGTAGGGGCCGCGGCTGTGGCCCTCGGCGTCGGATGTCATGCCCCGAGCGTAGGCCACACTAAACCGTGCATCTGCACGTTTTTCGGTCTACGCTGGTCGCATGGCAACGGACGACACGACGTATCGCTGGGTGAAGGACGGATCACTGGGAGCGGGTCGGATGCGCTACGGCGCCGACTACAACCCCGAGCAGTGGCCGCGCGAGGTCTGGGACGAGGACGTCCGGCTCATGCGCGAGGCGGGCGTGAACATCGTCTCGCTGGGCATCTTCTCGTGGGCGCTGCTCGAGCCGCGCCCGGGCGAGTGGGACTTCGGCTGGCTCGACGAGATCATGGGTCTGCTGCACGAGAACGGCATCGACGTCGACCTCGCCACGGCCACGGCCTCGCCGCCGCCGTGGTTGGCCAAGCGCCACCCCGAGATCCTGCCGCAGACGATCGACGGCACCACCCTCTGGCCGGGCGCCCGCCAGCACTGGCGGCCCACCTCGCCCATCTTCCGCGAGCACGCCCTGCGGCTGACGCGCGCGCTCGCCGAGCGGTACGCCGACCACCCCGCACTCGTCGCGTGGCACATCTCCAATGAGCTCGGATGCCACAATCTCTACGACTTCTCCGACGACGCCGCGCGGGCCTTCCGGCTCTGGCTGCAGGAGCACTACCCGACCCTCGACGCGCTGAACGAGGCCTGGGGAACGGCGTTCTGGTCGCAGCACTACGGGGAGTGGGACGAGATCCTGCCGCCGCGCACCGCGCCCACGCAGCGCAACCCCGGCCAGCAGCTCGACTTCGAGCGGTTCTCCTCGGATGCCGTGCGCGACCACCTGCGCGCCGAGAACGCCGTCCTCGCCGAGGTGACCCCCGGCGTGCCCCGCACGACGAACTTCATGGTCGCCCAGAACGTCCGCGACATCGACTACGCGTCGTGGGTCGACGACGTCGACTTCGTCTCGAACGACCATTACCTGCGCCCGGGTGAGATCGGCCGCGACGACCTGTCGTTCTGGGCGAACCTGACCGGCAACCTCGCGGGCGGACGGCCGTGGTTCCTGATGGAGCATGCGACGAGCGCCGTGAACTGGCGCGCCGTCAACCCGCCCAAGCGCCCGGGCGAGCTCGTCCGTGATGCGCTGACGCACGTCGGGCACGGTGCGGACGCGGTCTGCTACTTCCAATGGCGCCAGTCGCGCGCCGGCGGCGAGCGCTACCACTCCGGCATGGTGCCGCACGCGGGCGCCGACAGTCGGGTGTTCCGCGACGTGGTCGATCTGGGCGCCCAGCTCCAGGCGCTCGCGACGGTGACGGGGAGTCGCCGCGAGAAGGCGCGCGTCGCGCTCGTGTTCGACTACGAGTCGTGGTGGGTGAGCGGGCGCGACTCGCACCCCTCCGAGCGTCCGGCCTACGACGACGAGACACTGCAGTGGTATCGCGCCCTCCTCGACCTCGGCGTCCGTGTCGACGTCGTTCCGGTCGCGGCCGATCTCGGCGCGTACGAGGTCGTGCTGGCTCCCATGCTCCATGTCGTCCCGGCGTCGACGCGCGACCGCCTCGTCGCGTTCGTCGCGGCGGGAGGCCACCTCGTCACGACGTACTTCTCGGGCGTCGTCGACGAGCACGACCGGGTGTGGCTCGGCGGCTATCCGGGTGCCCTCCGCGACCTGCTCGGCGTCACGGTGGAGGAGTTCGTGCCGCTGCTCCCGGGGGAGACGGGCGCCCTGTCGTCGGGCGCCGTGGTGCGCGACTGGAGCGAGCGGATCTCGCGTGTCGAGCCGGATGTCGAGGTCGTCGCGGCCTACCGCG
This sequence comes from Microbacterium oleivorans, assembly GCF_013389665.1. Lineage (NCBI taxonomy): Bacteria > Bacillati > Actinomycetota > Actinomycetes > Micrococcales > Microbacteriaceae > Microbacterium > Microbacterium oleivorans. Next base: position 2,527,777 of record NZ_CP058316.1, read on the forward strand.
GGGGCGACCTCGACGGTGCGCCCGCGATCACGCGACGCCGCGTCGGCGTCAACGGCGGCAGTGCGACGTACGTGTCGGCGTCGATCGGGCGCGAGGGCGCCGGGGACGTGTTGCGCGGGCTCGCGGGCGACATCCGTGCGCTCGCCGCCGACGCGCTCGCCGTCGGGGGCGACCTCGACGTCATCGTGCGCGCGGACGCCGATGCCCGGTACGTCTTCCTCGCCAACCGGACGGACGACGAGGTGACCGTCTCGGCGGCTGGGGATCTGCTCGCCGGACCCGCCGCGCGCGGTTCGTCGGACACGCTCACGATCGCGCCGCGCGGCGTCGCGGTGATCGCTCAGGCATCGGCGGCCGGTTCGGCGTGAGCGCCGCGGGAGCGACCGCCCAGAGGGCTGTCGCTCCCGCATCCGCACCGTCACAATGGTGCGCATGACCGTCGTCGACCGTGTCGTGGCGTGGCTCCTCGACTCCGACCCGTCGCTGCGCTGGCAGGTCGAGCGGGATCTCGCGGATGCCGCGCCCGCGGTGTGGCAGGCCACACGGCGGCGCGTCGCGACCGAGGGGAACGGCGCCCGGCTGCTCGCGCATCAGGGCGAGGACGGTCAGTCAATGGGACGTGGTTCCCCGGGCATCAGCGCGCGGACGGCGGCTGGAACTGCGAGGCCGAAGAGGGACGCTCGACGCGCGGCTCGTTCCACTCGACCCTCAATGCGCTGCAGGGCATGCTCGCATGGGAGCGGACCACCGGCGAGCCGGTGCTGCGCGACAGCCGGCACCGCGGCGAGGAGTACCTGCTGTCGCGGCGGCTCGCATTCCGGGCGTCGACGGGGGAGCCGGTGGGCGATTTCGTCACGGACTTCGTCTACCCCGACCGTCATCGTTACAGCGCGCTCGCCGCGCTCGACCACTTCCGGGCGGCGTCGCTGCACGACGGCACGCCCCCGGACCCGCGACTGGCCGACGCGGTGGCGATGGTGCGCCAGGCCCGTGATGCGGACGGCACCTGGCATCAGGGCGCACCGCTCGCCGGCCGCGTCTGGTTCGAGATCGACGTCGCCCAGGGCGAGCCGTCGCCGTGGCTGACCTTCCGCGCCCGGCGGGTGCTGCGGTGGTGGGACGCGGCCCGGGAGGGCTGACCGCGCGGGTGGGACGGGCTCAGCCCCACCCGCCCAGGTAGGCGGCGAGATCCGGCTCGTCGGTGACGGGGAGGATGGCCGTCGTCGGCACCGACGCCGTCGCGAAGAGGTCCGACCGTCGCCAGCGCTCGGCCCGGGCCCGAGCCCGCGTCGAGGCGACCCGCACGAGGGGATCGCCGGCGGGCGTGGTGAGGGTGATCTCGCCCAGCCGTTCGCGTTCCAGACGTGCGACCGCCGACGAGAGGACGTCGGTGTCGGCCGCCACACGGATCGGTCGCAGCAGCTCGACGACGACCCGCACGCGATCGAACGCGGCACCGGCGTCCTCGTCGTCCGGGCCGGGCTGCACGCCCGCCCGCACCGCCGATGCGCCCAGCGCGGCGATCGTGCTGTCGACCGCGAGGAACCGCTGTCCCGCGCTGGTGCCCGCCGGGGGGACGATCGCGATGTCGGCATGCGCGGGTCGCACACCCCGCGGGGCGGAGCCGGACACCGGGATGAGGTCGCTCAGCCGGAGCGTCTCGGCGTTGCGCCGCGCGACGGCACCCTCGTCGCGTCCCGCGGCGTCGGGTCCGTCGTGCCAGGCGACGGCGTCCGGCACGTGGGCGAGCAGCGCGCCGCGCAGCCAGGCTCGGTACGTCCACTCCCAATCCTCGCCGCCGTACGTCGTGAACGACTCGTCGAAGCCGCCCGTCGCGTCGAACATCTCGCGCGAGCAGGCGATCACCGCGCCGATCACGTGGCGGTAGCTGCGATCGCCGGCGTGGAGCAGATTCTCGCTGCGCCGGTACTCCTCGGCGAGCCAGGACGGTTCGGGCAGCGCCCGCTGCGCGGCGTCGACGGCGAGCCGGTCCGCCGCCACCCCGGCGAGGTGGGCGTGGCGGCGCCGACCGACGGTGACGCAGTCGGGCGCGAGGGCGGGCAGACGGGACAGCTCGCGGACGAAGGCGGGCTCGGGTGTCGTGTCGGCATCGAGGAAGATCAGCACGTCGCCGTGCGCCGCCGCGGCGCCGAGGTTGCGCACCGCGGCGAGACGGAACCCGCGGTCGTCGTGCCGGACCAGTTCGACGTCGCCGGGCACGGCCGGGGGCTCGGGCGACCCGTCGTCCGCCACGATGATCTGCAGCCGGTCCGCGGGGTGGTCCTGCAGCCGGAGCGCGGCGAGGGTGAGGGCGAGCTGCGCGGGCTGACGGTAGTGGGCGACGATCACCGAGACCGCGGGGGCCTCATCGGGCCAGCGGCCGTCGAGGAGGTCCCACCGGTTGCCGGGCAGCGCCACGCCCTGTCGGCGCCGGGTCATCGCGGCATCCCGCGCCACCAGTGGAGGTAGGCCTCGGCGACAACGGCGAGGTCGGGCCGCAGCGGGTGACCTGGCGTCATGCGCGTGCCCGCGGGGTCCTCCCAGGCGGCGAGGAGGCGATCGGCCAGCTCGGGAGGGTCGAACAGGACCGACGTCCCGGGGCGGAGCCGGTCCATCTCGTCGCTGTAGCGCGAGCGGACGATGAGGGGGCGTCGGCCCGCTTCCATCCAGTCGAGCATCGATCGCGATGCCGAGACGTGCTCGTGCGCGGCCACGGGGATGCCGGGTTCCCGGAGGCGGTGGGCGAACACGTCGTCGTCGAGGAACCCGCTGATCTCGAACCGAGCCCCCAGATCGTCGGCCAGGCGCTCGAGGGCGGTGACGTCGCCGTCGTGGCCCGGCGACGCGGCGCCGAGCGCGCGCACGACGGCGGTGCCGACCGGTCGTCCGGCCGCGCGGAGGGAGGCCACGGCCGCCGCCGCGGCGCGCAGGGCCACCTCGTGCCCCTTCCCGGGGTACACGAATCCGGCTATCAGCACGACGAGATCGGTCGGAGCGGCCGGATCGTCGCCGTCGGGTGCTTCCGGCACGCGGGTGCCGAGGGGGATGACCGCGGGCTGCAGGGCGTCGCCGAGGTGCTCGGCGACGAGCAGCCGCTCGTGCTCGCTGTTGACGGCGACGGCCTCGGCGGCGCCGAAGAACCGGCGGTAGGCGGCGACGCGGCGGTCGTACTTCGTCCCGTCGGAGTCCTGGGGCAGGTCGTGCAGCGTCAGCGTCAGCCGGCAGAAGCGGGAGAGGGCCTCGACCGTGTCGGCCGCGTCCTCGAGACTCGAGCCCAGGAGCCGGTCGGTCGCGTGCAGGTGCACGCGCTCACCGGGCTCGATCGCGCCCCGAGCGGCCGCGAGCCCGGTCACGGTGACCACGCGCGTCCGCTCGTCCCGGCGCCGCGCGGCGGCGGCCACATCCGAGCCGTAGTCGGTCACCCCGTGGCCGCGGGGGCCCCAGACGAGGCAGAGGGGAGGGGCGGCGGCGGGCATCCGGTCATCGTTACCGCTCGCCTGTGCTTCGCGCAAGTGCGAGGCGGCGCCCCGGGCGCTCCGATAGCGTCCGAACCGGACCCCCCTCACCCCGGCGGTTCCAGCAAGGAGAACCGTGACCGTCGCCACCGTCAGCGCGCCCCTGGACGATATGTCCGGCGTGCCCGACGTACGCGTCGTCGCGGTGCCCGCCGGGCATCCCTACGTTCAGCGGGTGACGGATGCCGCGGGCATCGAGCTGCTCCCCGACCCGCCCGTGCCGGGTGCGGCCGAGGGCGTGTGGTGGCCTCCCGTCGCGCTCGATCCCGATTGGATCCACGCGAATGCCGACCGCGCCGACGTCCTGCACGTGCACTTCGGCACCGAGTCCTTCGCGGCCGGGCACCTCACCGCGTGCGTCGAGGCGGCGCACGCGGCCGGCTGGGTCGTCGTCTTCACCGTGCACGATCTCACGCATCCGCAGTTGATGGACCAGAGCCGGTACGCCGCGCAGCTCGACGAGCTCATCCCGCGTGCCGATGCGCTCGTCACCCTGACCGCGGGCGCGGCCGCCGAGGTGCGGGAGCGCTGGGGACGCGAGGCCGTCGTGTTGCCGCATCCCGCGATCCTCCGCGACGGGGAGTCCCCGACCGTGGTCGCGCTGAGCGAGGACCTCCGGATCGGGATGCACCTGAAGGACCTCCGGCCCGGCACCGATGGGCCGGGGAGCGCCCGCACGCTCGTCGCGGCCGTCGAGCGGTTGCGCGCGCAGGGCCGGCACGTCGTGGCGGAGATCCGCATGCACCGGTCGGTGCGCGACGAGGCAGCCCGCGACGACGTCCGCGCCGCCGTGGCGGGTCACCCGTTCGCCGTGCTCGTCGAGCAGGGGAGGCTCCCCGACGCCGCCCTGAACACGGCGCTCGGCGGGCTCGACGTGTGCGTCCTGCCCTACCGCTTCGGCAGTCACTCCGGCTGGCTCGAGCTGTGCTGGGACCTCGGGGTCCCCGTCGCCGCGCCCGACGTCGGGCACTTCGCCGACCAGCACGACGACGCCTCCACCGCGAGCTTCCGACCGGGGGACGCCGACACGCTGACGGAGGCCCTGCAGACCCTGCTGTCGCGTCATGAGGCGGCCCGTCCCGGCTCGATCGCCCGTGCCGAGCTCATCGAGGAGCGTCGCTCGCACCGCCGTGAGCAGGATGCCGCGACGGCGACGGCCCACGCCGCGCTGTACCGCCGACTCCGCAGCGAGGGCGTCTCGTGAGCGGGCGCAGGCTGCGCATCGCCGTCATCGCCCCGCTGCGGTTCCCCATCCGTCGGCCCCACGCGGGCGGTCTCGAAGCCGCGGTGTGGTCCGAGGTCGAGGCGCTCCGCGCCCGCGGTCACGCGGTGACCGTCGTCGCGGTCACCGGGTCGGAGCACGTCGAGCGCGGAAGCGTGTGGGAGATGCCCGAGCTCGGCTGGGGTGCCGACGCGGTGCGCACCGACAAGACGTATCCGCCGGCCTACGAGACCCTCAGCGTGCCGATGCTGCGCCGCGCCGTCGAGACGATCGGTGCGCGGGAGTTCGACGTCATCTCCAACCATTGCCTGCACGCGCTGCCCCTGCAGCTCGCACCGCAGCTGGATGTGCCGATGGTGACCACCCTGCACACGCCGGTCGACGACGATTTCGTGCGCGCACACCGCGCGGCGGCCGGTCGCGGCAGCATCTTCCTCTCGGTCAGCGAGCACACGCGTCGCGAATGGCAGCACGCCGGCGTCGCGTCGACGTTGCTGTCGAACGGCGTCGATCCGAACGTGTGGACGGCGGGCCCCGGCGGCGACGAGCTCGTCTGGTTCGGCCGGATCGTGCCGGAGAAGGCGCCGCATCTCGCAGTGGCCGTGGCTCGCGCCCTCGGCCGCCGGCTCACGATCGCCGGTCGGGTCGGCGATCGCGAGTACGCGGAGGGTGTCCTCGGGCCGCTCCTGGGGGATGACGTTTCGTTCGTCGGCGAGCTCGCCCCGTCCGACCTCGCGTCGCTCGTCGGTCGTTCTGCGCTCGCGCTCGCGACCCCGGCGTGGGCGGAGCCGTTCGGTCTCGTCGGTCCCGAAGCCCTCATGTGCGGCACACCCGTCGTGGGCTTCGCGGTCGGCGGGGTGCCCGAGATCGCGGCGGCGAGCATCGGGATGCGTCTGGTCTGGGCGGGTGACGTCGTAGCGATGGCGGATGCCGTCGAGGAGATGTGGGACCGGGCACGCGAGCCCCGATTCCGCGCCGCCGTCCGGGCGCGCGCCGTCGAGCGCTTCTCGTTGGATGCCCGCACCTCGGCGCTCGAAGAGGTCTTCGCGGCGCTGAGCGCGGATGCGACGCCCGCCGAGCTGCCGGCATGACGGGCCCGGCATGACGAGGCGGGTCGGCTGGTACGTGCATCATCACGGCCGCGGGCACCTGACCCGGATGCTCGCGATCGCGCCGCACCTGCCCCTCGAGGTCGTCTGCTTCAGCTCGCTAGCCGCTCCGAGCGAGCTGCCGGCCAACGTCTCGTGGGTCGAGCTCGCCCGCGACGACGACCCGGCCCCGACCCTCCCCGCTGACGACCCGACCGCGGGGGGCCTCCTGCACTGGGCGCCGCTGGGCCACGGCGGACACCGGTCGCGGCTCGCCGTCATCGCGGCGGCTGTCGCGACGGGCGGAGTCGGGGCGTTCGTGGTCGACGTGTCGGCCGAGGTCACCCTCTTCGTCCGGCTGCTCGGCGTGCCGGTCGTGATCATCACGCAACCGGGCGAGCGCGTCGACGAGCCGCACCGGCTCGCCTTCGCGGCGGCACGGCGGATCATCGCGCCGTGGCCGGGCGAGATCTATGCTCCGCCGCACCTGAGCGCCCTGGGCGACCGCGTCGCCTTCGTCGGGGGGATCTCGCGGTTCGCGGGCCGAGTGCCGTCCGGGCCGCGATCGCGCGACGGCGCCGTCGTGCTGCTCGGGGGTGGTGGGGGTGCGAGAGTCGCCCCGTCCGACATCGCCGACGCGGAACGCGCGACGGCGCGGACGTGGCACGTGCTGGGCGCGGGCGGGGCCGGGTGGATCGCCGATCCGTGGGACGCGCTGGCGACGGCGTCCGTCGTCGTGTCGTGGAGCGGGCAGAACGCCGTCGCCGACCTCGCCGCCGCGGCGGCGCCCGCCGTGATCATCCCGCAGGAGCGACCGTTCTCCGAGCAGCGGGCAACGGCCCTCGCCCTGGCGCGCGCGGGGCTGGCCGTGGCCGTGGACGAATGGCCCGACGCCGAGCGGTGGCCGGAACTCCTCGCCGAGGCGACCGAACTCGGCGATGCGTGGGGCGCGTGGCGGACCGACGGGGCGGCGGAGCGTGCCGCCGCGGTGATCCTGGCGGCGACGAGCCCCGGAGGTCGCGCATGAGCGAGGTCGCCGTCGTGACGCTCTGTTCCGCGCCGCGGCTGGCGCACCTGCGCAATCAGCTGCGCGCGACCGCCGGCCTGCCCCGCGTGGTCGTCTGGATCGGGGACGACGACGCGCCGGACCTCGATGCCGAGACGATCGTCCGGGTGCGCCCGGGGGCCGCGGGCCTCCGGCTCGCCGCCGCACGCAACGCGGGCGCTCGCGCCGCCGAGGCGCTGGGCGCACGCCTGCTCGTCTTCCTGGACGCCGACTGCATCCCCGGACCCGAGCTCATCGAGCGCTACCGCACCGCGGCGGTCGCGCATCCGGACGCCGTGCTCTGCGGCCCCGTCACCTACCTGCCCGCGGGAGCCGCCCTCGATCCGGACTCCCTGCGCGCGGCCACATCGCCCCACCCGGCCCGCCCGGCGCCGGCGAGCGGGGTCGTGCAGCCCGCCGCGAGAGCGGACTACCCGCTGTTCTGGTCTTTGTCGTTCGCGACGACACCCGACGTGTGGCGTGCTGTCGGCGGGTTCGACGAGGCGTACGAGGGGTACGGGGGAGAGGACACCGATTTCGCGTTCTCACTCCGGGAACGCGCGGTGCCGATGATGTGGGTCGGCGGAGCCGACGCCTATCACCAGCACCATGAGACCTCCTCGCCGCCCTGGCAGCACCTCGACGACATCCTGCGCAACGGTGCCCTCTTCGCGGCCAGATGGGGCGAATGGCCCATGACCGGGTGGCTCGAGGCCTTCGCCGAGGCCGGTGCCGTCGAGCGCGACGGGGCCGGATGGCGACGCGCGGACTAGCGACGCTTCGGCGACAGGCGCCGCTTGAGCGCTCCGGCCACCCCGCGTGCCGTGCTCAGCACGCGTCGCATCCCGCCCCGGAGCCGCCGGCGGCGTCGGGCACGGCGCAGCACGCCGGCCCACCGCCGACGGATGCGGGCTCCGTCGTACTCGGCAGCGGTGGCCCGGGCGCGGGCTCGCATCGCGGCACGCCGGTCGGGGTCGAGCTCGGCGGCAGCGCGGACCGCGTCTGCGAGCGCGTCGACGTCGCCCTCGGGGACGAGCCAACCGTTCACGCCGTCGCGGATGAGCTCGGCCGGTCCGTACGCGATGTCGTAGGCGATCGGCAGACAGCCCGCCGCCATCGCCTCGAGCAGCACGAGGCCGAAGGCCTCCGAGCGACTCGTGAGCAGCAGCACGCTCGCCGAGCTCAGGGCGGCCGCGGGATCGTCGGTGTGCCCGTGGAAGCGGATGCCGGGATCCCCGGCGGCGAGAGCGGCGAGGTCGTCGGCGCGTGAACCCCTGCCGTATACGTCGAGCGGGATGTCGGTTCCCGATCGCCCGCGCGTCAGCAGCAGCGCCGCGATCGCGTCCTCGACGCGCTTGATCGGTTCGAGACGGGCGAGGACGACGGCACCGGTGCGCTTGCCCTCGCGCGGCAGCGCGGCGGGCGGGATCGTCCGTACCGGGTGCGCGATGTTCGTCAGGAACGGCCGCCCTCCGACGATCTCGCGGACATCGGCCGCCTGCGCCTCGGTCGCGAACACGGTGGCGTCGAAGTCCGCCAGTCGCGAGAACACCGCCTGACGAGAGGCGCGCACGGACCCGGGTGTGGGGCCGCGGTGCGATCCGTGGACGACGTGGACCGTCGTCGCGCGACGACGGTGGTACCCCGCCGCGAAGGGGGCGACGGTCTTGCTGTCGACGATGACGAACGCCTCGTCCGTGTCGATGAGGTGGTCGAGCCAGGCGGAGTAGAGGTCGTATCGAAGACGCCATGCACGCACCGGACGCCCCGCCGCGTCGCGCGCGAGCAGCATGCGGCCGCGCGTGCCGACCCGGCGCTCGGAGAGGGCGATCGTCCCATCGGGCCGCAGGTGGTCGATGTCGCGCGGCTTGCCGTTCCCGCCCAGCCGGAGCAGGCGGAGCACCACGCCGTCGGCCTCGTCGACGATCACCCCGTCGTCGGCGGTGTCGAGCGCCGCCGGCGCCTCCGGCAGGGCCGTTCCCGGCGACATCGAGCCCGACCGTGCCCAGTCGTAGAGGTTCCTGATCCGGACCCCCGCGCCGATGGGGACGCCGCTGTCGGGGCCGAGGGGACGGGCGCGATCATCGAGGGTGAGGACGTCGACGGGAGTCCCCGCCTCGGCGAACAGACGGCTGCGATCGAGGAGGGCCGTCGTCATACCGCCGTAGGGTGCGGTGATGCCCCACGTCAGGGCGAAGTGTCGCCCCCGCGGGAGCTCCGGACCGGCCATGCCGGCCGTCACCGCGGTCCCGGACGCACGGAGACGTCGGGGACGAGCGCGTCGCGCGGCAGGTCGAGTGCGGCCAGCGCGGTCGTCGCCACCGACTCGGGATCGATGAACGCCGCGGCGTCGTAGTCCCGTCCCTCCTGCCGGTGCACCTCCTCCTGCATGGGCGTGGCGGTGCGGCCCGGGTAGACGGTGGTCACGCGCACGCCGTGCTCGCTCTCCTCCGCCCGCAGCGCGTCGGCGAGCGCCTTGAGTCCGTGCTTCGAGGCGGCGTAGGCGCTCCAGCCCGCGTGCGCGGTGAGGCCGGCGCCCGAGTTGACGAAGAGCACCTGTCCGCGCGCGGCACGCACCGCGGGCAGGGTGAGGCGGGTCAGCTCGGCGGCGGCGACGAGGTTGACCGTCAGCTGCTCCGTCCACGACCGTGCGGACAGCTGCCCCACCGGCCCGAGCTCGACGATCCCGGCACCGTGGATGACCGTGTCGAGCGCGTCGGGGACGTCGGCCTCGTCGAGAGCGGCCGCCATCGACGACGGCTGACGCAGGTCTGCCGCGATCCCGATCGATCCCGGGAAGAGCGCCGCGAGCTCGTCGGCCCGAGCGCGGTCGCGGCCGACGAGCACCAGTCGGTCGCCACGTCCCGACAGGCGTCGGGCGATCGCCCGCCCGATGCCCGAGCCGGCTCCGGTGATGAGGTGCGTCTGCGTCATGCACCCATCGTCCCATCCGCGCGGTGCGCATCCGCCGCGTGCTTGCGTCCGGTGCGCGAACGTGCGACGATCGTGGCGGACATGTGACTGGTCAAGCAGGCAGGATCCGAACGTTCGTGCATCGCACGGCGGTCGGGTCCTTTTTTATTGCCTCCGGCCGGGTCCGGAGCGGAGCCGCTCCGGCGGCACGGTCCGGGATTCCACAGGAGGAAAACGAATGACCACCACGAAGGATGCCGCCGGCGCGATCCTCGAGCACGTCGGCGGGCCCGAGAACATCGCTGCGCTCCAGCACTGCTCGACCCGACTGCGGTTCAACCTCGTCGACGACGCTCGAGCCGACGAGGCGGCGCTGAAAGCCGTGCCCGGCGTCATCGGCGTCGTGCGCGGACCGCAGACCCAGATCATCGTCGGGTCGAAGGTCGGCGACTACTTCACCGAGATCGAGAAGCTCCGCGGCGGTCGCGCCGCCGCTCCCGCCGGCGGCCAGGCTCGCCCGCGGCTCACCTGGAAGCGTGCGGGCTCGGCGATCATGGACTTCGTCGTCGGGGTCTTCACCCCGATCATCCCCGCGATCGCCGGCGCCGGCATCTTCAAGTCGTTCCTCATCCTCGCCTCGGCGCTCGGCTGGATGCAGACGACCGATCCCAGCTACCAGGTGCTCTCGGCGATCCCCGATGCCGTCTTCTTCTTCCTGCCGCTGCTGGTCACCTACACCGCGGCCAAGAAGCTCGGGGTCAACATCCCGCTCGCCCTCGGCATCGTGGGCCTCCTCGTCTTCCCGGGCTTCTCGGCCCTGCTGAACCAGGAGGGCGGCGTCGCCCTGTTCGGGCTTCCGATCCCGGCGATCGCCTACAACGCCCAGGTCTTCCCGCCGATCCTCGCCGTCCTGCTGCTCTGGCCGGTCGAGAAGCTCGCGACGAGGATCACCCCGGGGCCCATCCGCACGTTCTTCGTGCCCCTGCTGTGCTTCATCGTCGTCTCGCCGATCACGATCTTCGCGCTCGGCCCGCTCGGCTACGGCCTCGGCTCGCTGCTCACGGGCGGCATGCTCTGGCTCTACGGCACGCTCGGATGGGTCGCGATCGCCCTGCTCGCCGTCGTGCTGCCGTTCATCATCTCCGTCGGCATGCACAAGGCCTTCATCCCGCCGACGATCGCCACCGTCGCCCAGCAGGGTCGCGACCCCTTCTACCTCGTGGCATCGCTGGCGCACAACATCGCCGAGTCGGGCTCGAGCCTCGCCGTCGCGATCCGCACGCGCAACAAGACGCTGCGGGGCACGGCGATCTCCTCGGGCATCTCGGCCTTCTTCGGCATCACCGAGCCGGCACTGTACGGCGTGACCCTGCAGAACCGGCGCGCCCTCTTCGCCGTCCTCGCCGGATCCCTCACCGGTGGCGTCTACCTCGGCATCGCGGCGGTCGGCGCCTTCGCCCTGGTCAGCCCGGGAGCCGCCAGTATCTCGATGTTCATCGACGTGCTGAACCCGTGGAACCTGATCCACGCCGTCATCGGCGCTCTCGTGGCCTTCGCGACAGCCTTCGTCGTCGCCCTCGTCATCTGGAAGGACTCCGACTCGGGCACGATCCGCGCGCTGGAGGCCCAGACCGGCGGTGTCGCCGCCGCTGCCGCCGATACCCTCGCCGACGGTCGTCTCGTGGCTCCCGTCGCCGGGGAGGTCGTCGCGCTCGACCGTGTCGACGACCCGGTCTTCGGTGGCGGGATCCTCGGCGACGGCGTCGCGATCCGTCCGAGCAGCGGTGCGGTCTACGCGCCGCTGTCGGGTGTCGTCTCGAGCCTGCTTCCCTCCAAGCACGCCTTCGGCATCACCGGCGACGACGGCGTCGAGGTCCTCGTCCACGTGGGGCTCGACACCGTCAAGCTCGACGGCGCGCCGTTCGTCGCGCACGTCGCGCAGGGCGACCGCGTCGAGCGTGGTCAGCTCGTCCTCGAAGCCGACCTCGAGGCGATCCGTCGCGCCGGCTTCGACACCATCACGCCGGTCGTCGTGCTCAACGGCGACGCCTTCGACGTCGTCGAGGCCCTGATGGGTCCTGTCGAGGCAGGCACCGGCATCTTCACCGCACTCACCAAGGAGGCCGCTCGTGGCACTGTCTGAATCGTTCCTGTGGGGCGGCGCGCTCGCCGCCAACCAAGCCGAGGGCGCCTGGCGCACGGGCGGCCGCGGGCCGGCCGTCTCCGACATCGCGAAGTATCGTCCGGACGTCGACCCGCGCGAGTACGCGATCCACCACGCCCACACCGTCGAGAGCATCACCGCCGCGATGGCCGACGACGACGAGACGTACTACCCCAAGCGCCGCGGCATCGACTTCTACCACCGCCACCGCGAGGATCTGGCACTGTTCGCCGAGATGGGGTTCACGGTGCTCCGCGTCTCGATCGCCTGGACCCGCCTGTACCCCACCGGCGAAGAGGCCGAGCCGAACGAGGAGGGCATCTCCTTCTACGACGCGCTGTTCACCGAGATGCGCCGGCTCGGCATCGAACCGCTCGTGACCCTCTCGCACTACGACCCGCCTCTCGCGCTCGCGCTGAAGAACAACTGCTGGGTCGACCGGAGCACGATCGCGCTGTTCGAGCGCTTCGCACGCACGTGCTTCGAGCGCTTCGGTCACCTCGTCAAGCTGTGGCTGTCGTTCAACGAGATCGACGGCATCGTGCGGCATCCCCTCACCTCCGGCGGCATCATCGAGGAGACCGTCGACGGCAGCGTGCTGCAGGCGTGCTACACCGCGCTGCACCACCAGTTCGTCGCCTCGGCGTCGGTGACCCGGATGCTGCACGAGATGTGGCCGGAGTCGCAGCTGGGCTGCATGCTCACGATGCTCAAGACCTACCCCTTGACCTGCCACCCCGACGACATCGCGGCCACGCAGGCGAAGGACCGGCTGCTCTATCTCTGCACCGACGTGCAGGCCGGCGGCGCCTACCCCCGGCTCGCCCTGAACGCGCTCGAGCGGCAGGGCGTGACCATCCCGTTCGCCGATGGCGACGCGGAACTGCTGCGCGAGCACCCCGTCGACTTCGTGTCGCTGTCGTATTACATGACGTTGGCCGAGTCGGTCGATCCGGATGCCGAGCGGACCCCGGGCAACACGGTGCTCGGGGTGAAGAACCCCTACCTCGAGTCCAGCGAGTGGGGCTGGCAGATCGACCCCGTCGGGCTGCGGATCTCGCTCATCGACCTCTACGACCGCTACGGCAAGCCGCTGTTCATCGTCGAGAACGGCCTGGGCATGCGCGATGAGCTGACCGACGACGGCCGCGTGCACGACCCGTACCGCATCGACTACTTCCGGGCCCACTTCCGAGAGATGATCCGTGCCGTCGACGAGGGGGTGGAGCTGATGGGCTACACCAGTTGGGCGCCCATCGACATCATCAGCGCATCGTCGTCGCAGATCTCGAAGCGATACGGTTTCATCCACGTCGACCTCGACGATCTCGGTCGAGGCTCCGGTGAGCGCCGGCGCAAGGACTCGTTCTGGTGGTACCAGCGGGTCATCGCGACCAACGGCGCAGATCTCGGGTGACCGCTCGGCTCCACGAGCGGGCCGCCGGGTCGATGAGGACAGGCATGCAGATCATCAAGAAGGTGCTCAACTCGAGCGTCGTGCTCGTCGAGGATGAGCGCGGCGTCGAGCGGGTGCTCCTGGGCAAGGGCATCGGCTTCGGGGCCAAACCCGGGGGAGCCGTGGACGAGGAGGCGACGGACCGGGTGTTCGTCGCGCTCGAGGACGCAGACCAGCGCAACCTCGTCGAGCTCCTGGCTCAGATCCCGGGGGAGTTCGTCGAGCTCACCCGCGAGATCGTGCGCGATGCCGTCGCCGCCGGGTTGGATCTCGACCCGCACATCTATCTCGCTCTCACCGATCATCTGCACTTCGCCGTGGAACGGCACCGACGCGGCCTTGTCGTGGTGAACCGGCTGGCGTGGGAGCTGCGGACGGTCTACCCGGACGAGTACGCGGTGGGGCGTCGCGGTGTGGACCTGCTGCGCGCTCGCATGCGGGTCGACGTACCCGACGAGGAGGCGGCGAACATCGCCTTCCACCTCGCGAACGCCGCGAACGGTCGAGCAGGCGCCGACACGATGCACGTCGTGCGGCTGATCTCCGCCGTCACGACCATCGTCACCAACACGACCGGAATCGCGTTCGGCGACGACCTGCATTCCTCGCGCTTCCTGGTGCACCTGCAGTTCTTCGCCGAGCGCGTCTTCGCGGGCCGCATGCTCGACACCGACGACGGGTTCCTCTTCGAGAGCATGAGCGGTCGCCATCCCCGGGCCACGGCGACCGCCGAGCGTGTGCGGGCTCTGGTGCGCACGCAGCACGGCATCGAGATCCCGGACGAGGAGGTCGCCTACCTGGCGCTGCACATCGCGCGGGCCGTGCCGGGCTGATCCGGGCGCCCCGGGGCCGGCGTCTCGGACATGTTGCCCCGACAACGACGACACCGCCGTCGTTCACCCCGGGCGGGGGCGAACGACGGCGGTGCGACGGGGAGGTGGGGTCAGGCGGGGACCTTCAGCCGCGGGACGCCCGCGGTGACCGGACGGAGCTCGCGCTGCGGCGCCGCAGGGATCTCCTGGTCGAGGGCGACGACGAGCCCGGCGGACGAGGTCGCGGCATTGGCCATGTCGCGGATCGACTGGGGGTTGAGGACCTCCATGTCGGCGCTCTCGAAGACGAACCGCAGCGGGATCGACGGCTGCAGCCAGATCGACGACCGGGTGTCGTCGGCGGTCCACGACATCATGAAGCTCTCGTTGCGGCGCAGCTTGGTCGCGATGACGACCTTGAGGTGCGCGAGCAGGCGGTCCGGGATCTCGATGCGCGTGTCGGAGTTTCCGTAGTGGAGCTGTCCCATGCTGTCCTCCTGAGATCGACGGGGATGAGGAATCTGTGTGTCCCTCATTAAGTATCTAGCCAGACAAGACACTTTCTGTCAATTCCTCGTTCTATGTATCTCGCCGCCTGTGAAAGACAGAATCTGTCATGCCCGGCTAGTGTTCTATGATGTGGTTCGCGAGGAGGTGGCAACCCGATGCCTCAAAATGTCGTCCGTCATGAAGGACTGCACCTGTACGCCGACCAGCCGCGCGACGAGATCGGTCGCAAGCTGAGCGATGCCGTGCTGCGGCTGCGTCGCGCCGAGCAGGTTCAGGCCGGGCTCGCCGTGCGCGCCTCCGAGCTGTCGGCCATCGACCTGACCGCACTGCGCTACCTCGTGCAGGGCCACCGGGACGGCCGCGACCTGGGACCGAAGGACCTCATCGTCATGCTCGCCACCTCGAGCGCCACGGTGACCAACGTCGTCGAGCGTCTGGCCTCGAAGGGCTACGTCGAGCGCGTGCAGCATCCCTCAGACCGCCGCGCGCACTATCTCGTCCCCACCCCCGAGGCCGTGACGCGCGTCGACGAGGCGTTCGCCGCGCATCATCGCGCGATCGTCACCGTCATCGACGAGCTCGACCCGGAGCGCGCCGCGGTCGCCGCCGACGTCATCGACCTCATCGCCCGCGCTCTCGACGACGTCGCCGCGCGATCCGGCGGCTGACACCCGCCTCGACCCTCCGTACCTCACCCCGGGCTTCGGTGCCCGACCCGGCCGGTGGCGCGCCGGAGCGCACGCCGGCCGAGTGGGCGATCCTCAGCCGTCCTCGCCCTCGGCCTGCGAGGGGTGACCGGGCATCTCCTCGGGCGCCTGGCCGGTGTCGGGGTGTTCGGGATCTTCTCCCTCGGCCTGGCTGGGCTTGGCGTCGTCTCGCGACATGTCGTCGTCCTCTCTCGGTGATGCGGTTTCCCGCCCTGGCTATCACGCATGCGCGGTCGTCGCCATCCCCTCGCCCTCGCGGGGCGAGCGTGCCTACGGTCGCCCTATGTCCGACTCATCCGAACTCCAGACCGACGAAGACAAGCGACGCGAGGAACTGCTGCGCGCCGGCGGCTCGACCGAGGCCGACGCCGCCCCTCGCATCGAGACCAGCGAGCACGACGGGATCACGCGCATCGACATCGCCGACACCGCGGCCGTGCGGCCCGGACCCGGGCCCGGCACCCCCGAGGCCGACGGCGACGCGGAGATGGCGCGGTGAAGGCGCTCACCTGGCAGGGGCGGCGGAACGTCTCGGTGGACACCGTGCCCGATCCCGAGATCCTCGAACCGACCGATGCGATCGTCAAGATCACCTCGACCGCCATCTGCGGGTCCGACCTGCATCTGTACGAGATCTTCGGGCCGTTCATCGACAGCGGCGACGTGCTCGGGCACGAGCCCATGGGCGTCGTCGTCGAGGTGGGGTCGGCCGTGACCGACCTGGCGGTCGGCGATCGCGTCGTCGTGCCGTTCAACATCTCATGCGGGCACTGCTTCATGTGCCGGCGCGGACTGCAGTCGCAGTGCGAGACGACCCAGGTCACCGAGTACGGCAGCGGCGCCTCGCTGTTCGGCTACACCAAGCTGTACGGGCAGGTTCCGGGCGGTCAGGCCGAGTACCTGCGCGTGCCGCTGGCCGACTACAACCACATCCGGGTGGGCTCCGACCTCCCCGACGACCGATACCTGTTCCTCAGCGACATCCTCCCCACCGCCTGGCAGGGGGTGGAGTACGCCGACGTCCCCGAAGGCGGCACCCTCGCCGTCATGGGGCTCGGCCCCGTGGGGCAGTTCGTCGCACGGGTCGGTGTCCACCGCGGCTATCGCGTCCTCGCCGTCGACCCGGTCCCGGAGCGTCGGGCGATGGCCGAGCGGCACGGGGCCGATGTGTTCGACCTCACCGACTCGGTCGTGGATGAACTGCGCGACCTGACGGATGGACGCGGAGCGGATGCCGTCGTCGACGCGGTCGGCATGGAGGCCCACGGCAACCCGGGCGTCTCTGCCGTGCACAAGGCGATGGGGCTGCTGCCCGATGCGCTCGCCCAGAAGGTGATGGAGACCGCGGGGCTCGACCGGCTCGCCGCACTGCACGCATCGATCGACGTCGTCCGCCGTGGCGGCACCGTCTCGCTCAGCGGCGTGTACGCGGGCGAGGCCGACGCGCTCCCGATGAAGACGATGTTCGACAAGCAGGTGAGCCTGCGCATGGGACAGTGCAACGTCAAGCGCTGGATCGACGACCTGCTGCCCCTCGTCGAGGATCCCGCCGACCCGCTGGGCGTGATGGATCTCACCACCCATCGTGCGCCGCTGGCCGACGCGCCGGCGCTGTACGAGATGTTCCAGAAGAAGCAGGACGGCTGCATCAAGGTGGTGCTCCAGCCGTGAACGCCGTCGAGCGGAGCGGCGACCATGGCGCGTAACGTACGGGTCATGCGGTGCGCCCCCGAGGACGTCTTCGCCGTGGTCAACGACGGCTGGTTGTTCCCGGCGTGGGTCGTGGGGGCCTCACGGATGCGCGAGGTCGCGGCATCCTGGCCGACGGTGGGCTCACGGCTGCACCACTCCTTCGGCGTCTGGCCGTTCCTGATCGACGACAGCACCTCGGTGCTCGAGTTCGACCCGCCGCACCGCATGGTGATGCAGGCGCGCGGCTGGCCGATCGGAGAGGCCCGCATCACGCTCGACGTGAAGGCGCGTGAGGACGGATGCGTCGTCCGCCTGCAGGAGTTCGCGGCGGAGGGTCCGGGGTCCTTCATCCCGCAGCCCCTGCTCGACGTGCCCCTGTCGTGGCGCAACGCCGAGACCCTGCGGCGTCTCGCCCATCTCGCCGAGGGCGGCGCCGGTCGGTGAGAGACGACTACGACGCGGTCATCGTCGGCTCCGGCCCCAACGGGCTCGCCGCCGCCGTCACGCTCGCCCGTGCGGGACTGGCGGTGGCGGTGTTCGAGGCCGAGGACCATTTCGGCGGCGGAGCGGCGACGGGGGAGATCACCCGGCCCGGGTACCTCCATGATCTCTGCTCGGCGGTTCATCCGCTCGCGTTCGAGTCCGGATTCTTCCGCGAGTTCGGTCTGCGGCGACGGGTGGACTTCGTCGTACCCGATGTGTCGTACGCGCACCCCCTCGACGACGGGGCGGCCCTGGCCCATCGCGACCTCGATCGCACCGCCGAGGGACTGGGCCGCGACGGTCGCGCCTACGCCCGTCTCATGCGCCCCCTCGTCGACCGGGTACGCGGTGTCGCCGATTTCACCGGCGGCTCGCTGCTGAGGATGCCGGGGGACCCGGTCGCGGTGGGATGGTTCGGGGCGCGCACCCTCGAGCAGGGCACGCCGGCGTGGCGGCTGCGCTTCCGCGAGGAGGCGGCGCCCGCGCTCGTGACAGGCGTGGCCGCGCACACGATCCTCGGGCTCCCGAGTCTGGCCGCGGCCGGCGGCGGCCTGACGCTGGCCACCTATGGCCACGCACAGGGCTGGCCGATCCCGGTGGGCGGCAGCGGGGCGATCGTCGCGGCCATGGTCGACGACATCCGCGCTCACGGCGGTGAGCTGTTCTCGGGGCATCGCGTCCGCTCGCTCGACGAGCTGCCGTCCTCGCGGGCCGTCCTCCTCGACGTGACGCCCCGCGCGCTCATCCAGATGAGCGGGGAACGAATGCCGCTGCGGTACCGGCGCCGCCTCGAACGCTTCCGCTACGGCGGGGCGGTCGCCAAGGTCGACTTCGCCCTCTCGGCCCCGGTGCCCTGGCGCGATCCGGCCGTCGCCGCCAGTGGCACCGTACACGTGGGCGGCACCCGGGCGGAGATCGCCGTCTCCGAGAACGCGGTGAGGGCGGGGCGCCTTCCCGAGTCGCCGTATGCGCTGGTCGCGCAGCCCTCGCTGTTCGACGGCACCCGCGCCCCCGCCGGGCACCACACGCTGTGGGCGTACACGCACGTCCCCGCCGACAGCACGGCCGACCGCACCGAGGCCATCGTCCGCCAGATCGAACGGTTCGCCCCGGGCTTCCGCGACACGATCATCGCCACCCACACCGAGACGGCCCAGCAGGTCGCCGGCCGGAATCTCAACTATCCCGGCGGCGACATCTCGGCCGGGGTGCCCTCGCTCGATCAGCTGATCGCCCGTCCGGTGCTCGCCCGCGACCCCTGGCGGACGCCCATGCCAGGGGTCTACCTGTGCTCGGCTTCGACGAGCCCGGGACCGGGCGTCCACGGCCTCGGCGGTTGGTGGGCCGCGCTGAGCGCCCTGCGGCACGAGTTCGCCGTGCGCGCCCGACCCGACCTCTCACCCCGCCCCTAGGGCGGGCGGGTAGCCGAGTCAAGTGCGCCGACGTGCGCGGGGCGGGCTTCTACAGTGGACGGATCATGCCGTCTACGGGAGGTTCCACCGTGTCCGATCCGTCCGAGCCCGAGTCCGTCGCTCGTGCCGTGGAGAGGCTGCGTCTCGCCGAGGCGAGTCTGGCCCGGCGCCGGCAGAGCGACTGCGGTCCGAGTGAGACGGCGCGGGCGGCCATGCGCATCGTGTACGACAGCGCGGATGCCGGGAAGCGCGTCACGCCGACCGACATCGCTGCCACCCTCGGCGTCTCGACGCCCACCGCCACCACGATGCTCAAGCGACTCCACGACGGCGGGCTCGTCGCATTCGAGCGCAACCCCGACGACGGGCGCAGCAAGTACGTCGTCCCGACGGATCGGAACTCCGACGTCGAGGGCGTCGATCCCCTCACGCGGCGCGTACGCGATATGGCGCGTGCGCTCGACGACGACACCTCGGCGAAGCTGACGGCCATGCTCGACGCGATCGCCGACGCGGTCGACGAGGAGTGCCGCTGAGGCTCAGCCCTCGGTCGAGGGCGGCTCCGGCACGACGCGCAGCCCGTTGGCTCCGCCGGCCTCGATCATGAGCGCCTCGACCCAGTGGCGGTTGATGGTCGGGGGCCGACTGCCGCTGAAGAGGAACACGATGGGCACAGCCGGGTGCACCCACACGCTGAACAGTCCGTTGTCGATCGAGCGGTGGAACATGAAGGGCTCGTTGCGGCGCAGTTTGTTCATGAAGACGACGCGGAGATGCGCCAGCAGACGGTCTTCGACGTCGAACGTCCGTCCCTGGCTTCCGTAAACGAGTGAACCCACGAACGAGAGGGTACGCGCGGGGTCGTGGCTAACTAATTCCGGTTAGTTAGCCGAACTAGTCAGCTGGAGCGGTGACTAACGGGGCCGAGCTCGCGTGTCAAGTGGCTCGGTGATCGGTCGGTCCGGGTCCACACTCGGATGACGAGAACGGAGTCGTCATGGTCCTGGACATGTCACCGATCGCCCGCAAGCCGAGCGCCCTCCGGTTGGCCACCTCCGACGCTCTTCGCCAGCTCCCCACCCGGCGCCCGGAACCGGCGCGCACGGACGCGGCCGTGTGCTGGGAGCTCGTGGACGTCGACCGGTACGAGGTGCGCGAAGGTCAGGTCGTCCTCGGCTACATCGACGTGGTCGGCGCGGTGTACGTCGCGCTGGGAGGTCCGTGGTATTCGGCGAGCGTGGAGCTGCGACAGACGCTGCGCTTCGAGGACGCCGTGCAGACCCTGCGTTCGACGCGACGGCATTGACCCCGCGCCTCCGTAGGCTGGAGGCATGATCCGCGTAGCGACCGTCGGCACGAGCGTCATCACCGACGCCTTCATCGGGGCGGTCTCGCGCACCCCCGGCATCGAGGTGGCGGCCGTGTCGTCGCGCGATGAGGCCAAGGCCCGCGCCTTCGCCGACCGGCTCGGAGTGGCCGGTGCCTACGGCGGCCTCGACGCGGTTCTCGCGGCGGGCGACATCGACGCCGTGTACATCGGATCACCCAACTCCGCCCACGGCGGTCAGGTCGCCGCGGCCATCGACGCCGGCAAGCACGTGCTCGTCGAGAAGCCCGCCGTCGGCACGGCGGAGGAGTGGGACGGCCTGGTCGTGCGCGCGCGGGCGGCCGGGGTGGTCGTCGTCGAGGCGATGCGGACGGCCTACGACCCGGGCATGGCCGCGGTGAGCGAGGCCGTCGCCTCGCTCGGCCCGGTGCGGCGTGCCTCGTTCCACTACTCCAAGCGGTCGTCGCGCTACGACGCGGTGCTCGCCGGCGACGTCCCCAACATCTTCGATCCCGCCATGGGCGGAGGCGCGCTCGCCGATCTCGGCGTCTACGGCGTCCACGCCGCGATCCTGCTCTTCGGCGAGCCCACGCGCGTCGAGGCATCGTCGGTGCCGATCGTCACGGGCGTCGACGGGGCCGGCGTCGCGCTGCTGACCTACTCCGGGCTCGTGGTCGATGTCGCCTACTCGAAGATCACCACCTCCACGCGGCCGAGTGAGATCCAAGGCGAGGCGGCGACGCTCGTCATCGACCACCTCGCCAGCCCGCGCCTGCTCACCCGCATCGACGGGGCCGCGACGACCGAGACGGTCGTCCCGGGGCCGGTGGACACCCTCGACGGCGAGGTGGCGCGTTTCGTCGACCTCGTCGCGCTCGGGGGATCCGTCGCAGCGGATGCGGCAGCGGTGGATCAGGCGCGCACGGCGGCCACGCTGCGCACGCTCGAGCGGATCCGGGCGGCGGCCGTCACGACGCGCTGACTTCCGCGTGCGGCTGGAACACCCCGGTCTCCGCCTGTCAAGGCCCTGTGACTGCGGGGGAGCGGCCTGCATCGTCGAATCATGCACCACACGGGATTGCGTTGGGATGAGATCGCCGAGGATGCCTGGAGGGTCTGCGACCCTTCCCGTCCCGCCTCCGACGCCGACGCCGTGATCGCCTACGTGGAGCGCCGCAATGACGGGGTGTTCGAGATCGTCTGGCTCTGCGGCACCGCGGGGACCGAGACGTTCGCGTCGCTCGAGGTCGCGGAACGGGCTGTCACGCAGCGGTACGCCGCAGCGCGGCAGGTGACGTCGCCGATGTCGACGAAGCCCGTGCCCATCGCGCACCGGCCGCCATTGTCGACGAGCTGACGGGATGCCGCGCCGTCAGCGCCGCGGCATCCGACTCAGCAGCAGGTCGTGACGGACATGGCGAGATCGGCCCGACGAGCTCCCGCACGCCGGCCGCCAGCTGCTCCGCGCACTCCGCCGAGCACGGGTCGACGCCCTCGCGAAGGCCGAGGACGCGGTGTTTCGTGGCGGTCCCATAAGCCACGACGCCCCCGGCGAACCACTCGCTGGCGCCCTCGGCGACTCCGATCGCTACGGCGAGGTTGCCGGAGGTGAGTGATTCGGCGACGGCGACGACGGTCCCCGTGTCCTGTGCGCGGCGGGCGAGTTCTTCGATGTCGGTCATGCTTCCTCCTGCGGTGGACCCTACGGTCGGCCAACGAGCGCGACCAGCGGGATTGCCCTCGTGCGGCTGCGGTGATATCGACGGACCCGGTCTTCGCTGCAGTGGGGTAATCGGGACTTTCGTCCCGGTCAACCCCCGTCGATGTGCGAGATAGTTATGTGGTCAGACCACACACGAGAAGCTCCCACCCGACGGGTGATGAGCGGCAAGGAGACAGAAATGACCACGCACGCGGTCCACGCAGCCATCCCCCGCACGGAGGCTCGGACCCGCACCCAGGCGATCGCCCGGCAGGAAGACGTCGTGACCTCGGCGGTGGGGCGCCGCGCCCTCGCGGGCCTGCGCTACGCGACCGGCTTCATCTTCCTCTGGGCGTTCCTCGACAAGCTGCTCGGCCTCGGGTTCTCGACGCCGTTCGAGCGGGCGTGGATCAACGGCGGAATCCCGGCGCAGGGCTTCCTGAACAGCCCCGCCGTCACCGGCCCGCTGCAGCCGTGGTTCCAGTCGATGGCGAGCCCGATCGCCGACGTGCTGTTCATGGGCGGCATGCTCGCGATCGGTCTCGCGGTGATGTCGGGTGTCGGCCTGCGCGTCGCCGCCGTCGCAGGCAGCGTCGTCATGCTGCTGATGTACCTCGCCGAGTGGCCGTTCGCCTGGGGCGCGGCATCCACCAACCCCCTCGTCGACTACCACATCGTCTACGCGCTCGCGCTGATCGTGATCGCCGCGCTCCACGCCGGCGACACCTGGGGCCTCGGCGCCGCATGGAAGCACCTGCCTCTCGTGCAGCGCTTCCGGTGGCTCGTCTGACATCGAGCCGACCCCACGAAGACGCGGATCCTCCGGGGTCCGCGTCTTCGTCATGGGCGCCGATGGACGGGGGAGTGCCGGGCGATCAGCGCGGCCTGTGTCCGTCGCTCGGCCCCGAGGGTGCGGAGGATCGCCGTCACGTGGTTCTTGACGGTCTTCTCGGCGAGGCCCAGACGCTCGGCGATCTCGCGATTCGACATCCCCTCGGCGAGGAGCTCGAGCACAGCGCGCTGGCGCCGGGTGAGCGTGGACGTCGGGTCCGGCTCGGATGTCGCGGACAGGGGGGAGTGAGGCCGCAGCGTCGCGCTGAGCGGATGGCCGGCGGCGACGTGGCGCACCGCATCGACCAACTCGTGCGCGCGGACGTGCTTGACGAGGAATCCGTCCGCACCCGCTGCGGCGCTCGCGGCGCGCGCCTCGTCCTCGTCGGTGTCGGCGAGGACGAGGCATCGCACACCGGGCCTGGTCGCCCGCAACGCCGCGCACGCCGCAGCGCCGTCGCCGACGGCGAGGTGCGCGTCGATGATGGCGACGTCCGGGCCTGTCACCGCCGCGCGGGTGAGAGCCTGGCGCACCGTGGAAGCTTCGGCGACCACGCGCATGCCGACGGCGGCGTCGATCGTGTCGGCGATACCGCGGCGCATGAGATCGAAGCGTTCGATCACCAGGACGCCGAGCATGGGCACCACGGTACCGGGAGGCTGGCTACGGTAAAGGGATGGACGAGCACCGCGCGGGGCCGCGGCGCAGCGAGCAGGCCCGACTGGCCGTACTCGGCGCCGCCGCCGAGCTCCTGGCCGAGCGCGGGTACGAGAACCTCACGATCGAGGCGATCGCGCGGCGCGCGGGTGTGGGCAAGCAGACGATCTACCGCTGGTGGTCCTCACGGGCGGCCATCCTGTCGGAGGCTCTGCTGGAGGGCTTGATCTTCCGCCACCAGCTGTCGGTGCGCGACACCGGCGATCTCCGTCACGACCTGGCCGAGTGGATGCAGCGGGTGTCGGGCATCCTCGACGCTCCCGAGGGGCGCGTGCTTCTGCGCTCGCTGCTCGCCGCGGCGACCGAGGACCCCGCGATCGGGGCCCTGCTGCGCGATCAGCTGAGCGCCGACGGCGGGGTGCGGGCGCGGGTCGTGGCGCACGGCGACGCGGGGCTCCCGGCGGACGACGTCGGCGACGCGATCGCGGGCTGGATCGTGCTGCAGGCGCTGATGGGGTCGAGTCCGACACCGGACAGCATCCGCTCGCTCGTCCGCACCCTGGTGCCGGGTTAAACTTGACGAGACGCCGCGTCTCGTCAAGGCGCGCTCTCACCCCGAAGGAGAACGCCGTTGGCCGAGCTGCTGTACCGCCTGAGCAAGGGAGCGGCGCGACGCGCGTGGCTCGTCATCGTCGCGTGGGTGGCCGTCCTCGGCATCGCGGGGGGCGCGTTCGCCCTGGGCTTCGGCGGGCTGTCGTCGAGCTTCGACATCCCCGGGACGGCATCGTCGAAGGTCACCGATCAGCTGGCCGATGAGCTGCCCGACTTCGCCGGGGCGGCCGGCACGGTCGTCTTCCACGCCGAGGACGGTCCGCTCACCGACGACCAGCGTGCTGCGATCTCGGACCTCGTCGCGTCGGCCACCGACCTGCCCGACGTCGCGACGGTCACCGACCCGTTCGCCGCCGAGGCGCAGCGCCAGGCGCAGGCGCAGCAGCTCGCCGACGGCCGTGCCCAGCTCGACGACGCTCGCGCGCAGCTCGACGCCGGCCAGGCGCAGCTCGACGCGGGCACGGCTCAGCTCGAGTCCGGCCAGAGCCAGCTCGACGCCGCCCGCGCACAGGCCGAGGCAGCGGGAGCGCCGGTCGCGCAGCTCGCCCCGCTCGAGGCGCAGCAGACCGCCCTCGACGCCGCCCGTGCGCAGCTGGCCGAGGAACAGCAGACCCTCGACGCCGGCCGCACCGAGCTCGAGGCCCGGGCCGAGACGGCTCAGCTCGGCGCACGGCTGCTGGAGCTCGCCGACGGCATCGCCCTCGTCTCGGCCGACGGCGCCACGGCGACCGTCAACGTCGGATTCACCGTCGCGCGCCTCGAGCTCGCGGAGGAATCGAAGCAGGCGGTCGTCGCGCACTTCACCGAGAAGCCGATCGCGGGTGTCGAGGTGGGGTTCTCGACGGAGATCTCGCAGGGCGTGCCCAAGATCCTCGGCATCGGCGAGGCGGTCGGTGTCGCGGTCGCCGCGATCGTGCTGCTGGTGATGCTGGGCAGCGTCATCGCCGCGGCCCTGCCCCTGCTGACGGCCATGGTCGGCGTCGGCGCCGGTGTGCTGGGCGTCCTCTCGCTGTCGGGTGTCGTCCAGATGGCATCGGTGACGCCCGTGCTCGGGGTCATGCTCGGGCTCGCGGTCGGGATCGACTACGCCCTGTTCGTGCTCAACCGCCACCGCAAGCAGCTGCTGCGCGGCGTCGAGCTGCACGAGTCGATCGGGCTGGCCGGCGGCACCGCCGGCAACGCGGTCGTCTTCGCCGGGTCCACGGTCGTCGTCGCCCTGCTGGCCCTCAACATCACCGGCATCCCGTTCCTCGGGCTGATGGGCACGGCCGGCGCGGTGTGCGTCGCGATCGCCGTTCTCATCGCGATCACCCTTCTGCCGGCTCTGCTCGGCCTGCTCGGGACGCGCGTCCTCGGTCGCCGTGCCCGTGCCCGCATCGGCGCGCCCGACGCGGTCGCGACGCCGACGCGGGCCATGCCGACCTGGCGTGCGATCACGACCGCGGTGGTCTCGGTGGGGCTCCTCCTGGTGCTGGCCGTGCCCGCGCTCTCGATGCGCGTCGGGCTGCCCGACGGCGCGTCCGAGCCCGAGGGCTCGTACGGTCAGCTGGCCTTCGAGCTCACCGACGACGCGTTCGGCGCCGGAGCCAACTCGCCGCTGCTCGTGACCGCGAGTCTGCCCGGCGGACTGGACGACACCGAGCAGCTCCGCGCCCAGGTGGCGGTGGCCGAGACGATCGCGGGGCGCGATCACGTGGCCGCCGTCGCGCCGATCGCCGTATCCGACAGCGGTACCGTCGCGGCGTTCCAGATGATCCCCACCGCGGGGCCGAGCAGCGTCGAGACCGAGGACCTGGTGCGCGACCTGCGCACCCTGCCACCCGTGGAGGGCGAGTATGCGCTCGGAGTGGCGGGTCAGGCCGCGATCAACATCGACATCTCCGAGGGTCTGGTGGGCATCCTGCCCGTCTACCTCGCGGTGGTCGTGGGGCTCTCGCTGCTCATCATGATCGTGGTGTTCCGCTCGCTCGTGGTGCCCCTCATCGCGACCGGTGGTTTCATCCTCTCGCTGTTCGCGACCTACGGCGCGGTCGTCGCGGTCTTCCAGTGGGGATGGGGCGCCGAGCTGATCGGCCTGCACACCACGGGCCCGATCCTCAACTTCCTGCCCGTCATCCTCGTCGGCATCCTCTTCGGGCTCGCGATGGACTACCAGCTCTTCCTCGCCTCGGGCATGCGCGAGGCGTTCGTCCACGGGTCGGAGGCGCGGCTGGCGGTCATGCAGGGCTTCCGCGCGGGCCGGTCGGTCGTCATCGCC
Source organism: Microbacterium oleivorans (assembly GCF_013389665.1). Lineage (NCBI taxonomy): Bacteria > Bacillati > Actinomycetota > Actinomycetes > Micrococcales > Microbacteriaceae > Microbacterium > Microbacterium oleivorans. The sequence goes on from NZ_CP058316.1 coordinate 2,554,183, forward strand.
GCGGCGTTGATCATGGTGTCGGTGTTCGGCGGCTTCATCTTCGCCGAGGCGACGATCATCCGATCGATGGGCTTCGGCCTGGCCTTCGGCATCCTCGTCGATGCGCTCGTGGTGCGCATGCTGCTCATGCCCGCGCTCATGCATATCATCGGCCGCGGCGCCTGGTGGCTGCCCCGCTGGCTCGACCGCATCCTGCCCGATGTCGACGTCGAGGGGGCGAAGCTCGAGCGCACCCACCCCCACGCCTGACCCGCGGTCGGGGCCGGGGGTCCGGGGTCAGAAGGCGTCGAGGTCTGCGCGCAGGCCCTGGCCGGTGTGCTCGGTGCGGAGGATGCCGCGTCGGCGCAGCACCGGCACCAGCTCGTCGAGTGCGCGGTGCAGGGTGACCGGGTGCAGGTCGCCCGAGAAGATGAGGCCGTCGTTGTCGGCATCGTCGCCGAGGGCCTGGATGACGTCGGCGATCTCCTCGGCGGTGCCGACCGTGCCGCCGGCGCCGTCGGTCACGCGTCCCAGCCGCGACTTGCCCGCGAGGATGTCGCGCAGCGGCGCCTCGGAGAAGTCGCCGAAGCGACCGAGCAATCCTCTGATCGTTCCCTTCGAGACGTGGTCGCCGAAGATCGCGGGGTCGAGCGGGCGGTCGAGGTCGAGCGAGGTGAGGTCGGTCTCGAGGTCGCTCGACCAGGCCTCGGCGACCTCGCGCAGCGCAGCCTCGTCGGGGTGCCGCGAGGCCTCGACGATGCGGTCGGCCTCTTCGATCGAGGCGGTGACGATCGGCTTGAACACGAAGAAGGTCTTGATCGCGTCCGCGTCGCGGCCCGCGGCGAGGGCGGCCTCGCGCACTCGCGCACGGTAGGCGCGGATGCTCGCCGGATCGAGGTTCGACAGGGCGAGCTGGATCTCGGAGTTCGCACCGGCGAAGCCGATGCCCCGCGGCGAGCCGCCGGGGGATGCGACGATCGGGTCGCCCGCGGGGAGCGGCTCGGCGTTGAGCGGACCGTCGAACGAGAAGTACTCGCCGCGATGCCGGACGGCGTGGATCTTCGAGCCGTCGGCGTAGATCTGCGTATCGGGGTCGGCGATGAGAGCGTCGTCGTCCCAGCTGTGCCAGAGCAGACGCAGCGCGTCGAGCCATTCCTGCGCACGGTCGTACGCGGCGTCGTGGTCGAGGCGCTCGGTGCCGAAGTGATGCGCCGATCCCACGTCGGTGACGACGTTGAGTCCGAGGCGGCTTCCGCTCAGGTGCTGCAGTGAGGCGAACTGACGGGCCGCGAGGTAGGGAGGCCACGCCGCCGGGTTCACGGTGGGGATGACGCCGAGGTGCTGCGTGGCGGCGAAGAGGTAGGGAGCGAGCGCCCACGGATCGTGCTTGGGACCGCCGTACGCCTTGCGCACGCGCAGGTTCAGGGTCTCGGGGGTGATCCCGATCGAGAGGGCGTCCTCGATCAGGACGAAGTCGAACCCCGCCTGTTCGAGCTCGCGAGCCGAATGCTGGTACAGGTCGGGCTTCTGCCAGGCCCAGTTCCAGCGCTGATAGGGGCGCGCCCACCCGTGCGGGCCGAATCCGCGCGAGAGGAACCAGCCGAAGTGCTGCGCGCGGCTCATGCCGGCACCGCCTCGCGGACAGCGACGCCCGCGACCCGCCTCGCGGCGTGGAGACCCCGCTCGAGGTCGGCGACGAGGTCGGCGGCGTCCTCGAGGCCGACCGAGAGGCGCAGCAGGCCCGGACCCACCCCGATACGGCGGAGATCGTCGTCGGTGCGATGCGCGTGCGTCGTCGTGGCCGGATGCAGCACGAGCGAGCGGACGTCGCCCAGGTGGGTCATGGGGGTGAACAGCCGGACCGCGCGGGTGAAGGCTTCGGCGGCGGCGCGGCCGCCGGCGAGCGTGAAGGAGAACAGGGCTCCCTGGCCCCGCGGCAGCAGCCGCTCGGCCAGGTCGTGATCGGGATGGGAGGGCAGACCGCTGTAGTCGACGCCGGAGACCTCGGGACGGCTCTCCAGCCACGTCGCGAGCACTCCGGCCGTCTGGGACTGACGCTCGACGCGCAGGGAGAGGGTTTCGATGCCCTGCAGCAGCAGGAACGCGTTGAGGGGAGAGGGAGAGGGGCCGAAGCGCATGGCGACCCGCCGCGCGGCATCCAGGAACGCCCGCGGGCCGGAGCGTTCGACGAAGGTGAGCCCGTCGGGCCCGGTCTCGCCGGCGATCTGCCGGTAGCGGCCCGGCGCGGCGGCCCAGGCGAAGCGTCCGGCATCGACGATGACGCCGCCGAGGGCCGAACCGTGCCCCGAGAGGAACTTCGATGCGGAGTGCACGACGATGTCGGCGCCGAGTTCGAGCGGCCGCAGCAGGTAGGGCGTCGCGAGGGTGGAGTCGATCACGAGCGGGATGCCGCGGCGGTGCGCGATGTCGGCCACCGCGGGGATGTCGAGCACGCCGCCGCGGGGGTTGGCGATCGACTCGGCGACGAGAGCCCGGGTGCGGGGTCCGATCGCGGCCTCCCACGCCGCCGGGTCGCGCGGGTCGTCGACGAAGTCCGTGGTGATGCCGAGCCGGCCGAGGTCGGAGCGCAGCAGCTCGCGCGTCCCCTCGTAGATCGCCGACGCGGCCACGACGTGGTCACCGGCCTCGAGGATCGTCAGCAGCGCCGTCGAGGTGGCCGCCTGGCCGCTGCCGACCAGGAGCGCGCCGATCCCGCCCTCGAGATCGGCGATGCGCCGCTCGGCCGCGGCCGCGGTCGGGTTGCCCACGCGGGTGTAGCTGTACCCCGTGTCGGGGTCGGCGAAGCGCGACTCGCCGTCGCCGATGTCGTCGAACTCGAAGCCCGCGGTCAGGTAGATCGGTGTCGTGCGAGCGCCGTGGGCATCGAAGCCGCGGGCGCCGGCGTGCAGCTGACGCGTCGCGAACGCCAGGGGCGCGGCGGGGGTCTCGGGTGCGGACATGGCCGAAACTGTACGGTGCGGCCCCGGCGGCAGACGAAGCGATCGTCACAGGGGGTCACGGGAGGTCGCGACTGTGTGTCGTCGTGTGTTCCCGCGTTTCGGTCTGTTTCGCGCCGACGCGACGATGCGCGCGCCGCTGAGGAGCATGAAGGCATGTCCCCCCTGGTGAGCGTCGACGACCTCGCCGCCGAGATCTCGTCGGGCGCCCCGGTGCGTCTGCTCGACGTGCGGTGGCGGCTCGACCGCGCCGAAGGGCGTCCCGACTACCTCTCCGGACACCTGCCCGGCGCCGTGTACGTCGACCTCGAGCGCGAGCTCGCCCAGCCCGGCCTGCCCGAGCTCGGGCGGCACCCGCTGCCGGATCGAGCCGGTCTCGAGGCCGCGGTCCGGCGTTGGGGGGTGCTCGCCGGTGACCGACTCGTCGCCTACGACGACAACGACGGAGTCGCCGCCGCCCGCGCGTGGTGGCTGCTGCGTCGCCACGGACTCGACGTGCGGGTGCTCGACGGCGGGTTCCGCGCCTGGGTGGCCTCGGGGCGGCGGCTCGAGCGAAGCGATCGGGCGGCGATCCCGGGGGACATCGGGCTTCCCGAGGGCGTCGGGGGACTGGCCGACGTCGACGACGCCGCCGTCGCGCCGCGGCGCGGCGTGCTTCTCGACGTGCGGGCGCCGCAGCACTACCGCGGCCAGGTCGGCGGTATCGACCCGGTCGCCGGACACATTCCGGGCGCCGTCAACCTGCCCACGGTCACCCACATCGCCCCGGACGGCCTCCTGCGCAGCCCCGCCGAGATCCGTGCGGCGCTCGCCGCCGTCGGCGTGGACCGCGACACGGAGGTCGTCATCACCTGCAGCTCCGGGATAGCCTCGGCGCACACGGCGCTCGCGTTCGCCGTGGCGGGGTACCCGAACGCCCGGGTCTTCCCGGGATCGTGGAGCCAGTGGTCGCGCGACCGCGGGCGCCCGGTCGCGACCGGGGCCAGCCCGGCGGCCGCGATCGGCGTCGTCTGAGCGGTCGGCCCGCGTCAGCCCTCGAGCGCGGAGCGCTCGCTGAGCCGGTGCCAGGTGCGGTTGTGGTACACCAGCGCATCGCCGTGTCCGCCGGGCTCGACATCGCGCTCGACGTGCGACTGCAGGGCGTGCCCGGCGATGACGATCGATCCGCCGGCATCCATCCGTGAGACGACCGCGCACCGGACCCACGCCCGGACGCCGCGGTAGACGGGCTCTCCCGTCGTCAGCCGCGACCAGCTCGCGGTGTCGGCGAAGCGATCGACGCCGCTCGTGGCGCCGAGCTTGGCGAGGGGGAGATCCTCGGCGTCGAGCAGGTGCACGACGACGGTCTCCGCCGAGGCGAGCACCGCCGAGGCGGACGACTGGGCCGAGACCGAGAACACCAGCAGGGGCGGGTCGGCGCTCACCGACGACACCGAGGTCGCGGTGAGGGCCACCGGTCCGTCACCGGCGTCGGCGGTGATCACGGCGACGCCGCCGGGGTGACCGCGGAACAGCGTCTTGAACGCGTCGGCGGACAGCGAGTCGCCCAGATGACGGGACGGGTGCTCGGCGGAGGGGTCGAGATTCGGCTGCGACATGATCACGAGGTTAGTAACCGCGCGGGGCGTCGACATGTTCCGTGACCGCCCGAGACGGTCGATGACCGTGTGTGACGCCGCTCAGCGCTGGGTGCGGCGCGTCGCCGCATCCAGGCCCTGCGCCAGGTCGGCGATCAGGTCGCCGACGGTCTCGATGCCGATCGACAGGCGGATCAGGCCGTCGCCGATGCCGAGGCGTTCCCGCTCGGCCGCCGAGAACGACACGTGCGTGGTCGTCGCCGGATGCAGCGCCATCGATCGCACGTCGCCGATGTTGGTCATGCGGCTGAAGAGCTGCAGGGCGTCGAAGAACGCCTCGGCCCCCTCGCGGCCACCGCGGACGGTGAAGGCGAAGACCGAGCCGGCATGCCCGCCGAACCGGTCGCGGGAGATGTCGTGGAAGGGGTTGCCGGGCAGGCCCGCGAAGTCGACGCTCTCGACGGCGGGGTGGGTGTCGAGCCAGGAGGCGACCGCTGCCGCGTTCGCGAGGTGGCGCTCCATCCGCAGCGACAGCGTCTCGATACCCTGCTGGAGCAGGAAGGAGTTGACCGGCGACAGCGCCGCACCCAGATCGTTGACGATGCCGAAGCGCAGGTACGCCTCGAGGGCGCGGTCGCCGTAGGCCTCGACGAACGACGGCTTGCCCGGTGCGATCGGCGCGGTCAGGCCCGGGAACGGACGCGGCGAGCCCGCCCAGTCGAACCGCCCGCCGTCGACGATCGCACCCGACAGCGCCGCGCCGTGTCCGGAGAGGAACTTCGTCGACGAGTGGATGACGATGTCGGCGCCGAGCTCGAGCGGCCGGATGAGATACGGCGTCGCGACCGTGTTGTCGACCACGAGCGGGATGCCGTGACGCCGGGCGATCCGCGCGACGGCCGCGACGTCGACGAGGTCGTTCTTGGGGTTGGGGATCGTCTCGACGAAGATCGCCCGGGTGTCGGGTCCGATCGTTCGTTCCCATTCCGCCTCGTCGCGGGAGTCGCGCACGTAGTCGCTGGCGACCCCCAGCCGCGCGAAGGTGCGGTCGAAGAGGATGCGGGTGCCGCTGTAGATGCTCGCCGTCGACACGATGCGCTCGCCCGCGCCGGCCAGCCCCAGCAGGACCGCGGTGATCGCCGCCTGACCCGAGCCCACCACGATGGCGCCGGAACCGCCCTCGAGCGAGGCGATGCGTCCCTCGGCGACCTGGTGGGTGGGGTTGAGGTTGCGCGAGTACAGGTGGCCCTCGTCGGCGCCGGTGAAGCGGGCCTCGGCCTGCGCGAACGAGTCGAACCGGTATCCCGCGGTCAGGTAGACCGGGGTGATGCGCGCGCCGTGGCCCGGCTCGTCGCGTTCCCCGGCGTGCACCTGACGGGTGTCGAACCCGAATCCGTCCCAGTCGTATCGGGGCGGCAGCGGCTCGGGTGCGTTTTCGGCGGGTCGCGGGGTCACGCTCACAGGCTAGGGGGCTGAGCCCGCCGCACGCCGTCGATGCGTCACACGCCGACAGATTCGGGAGCTCGTGCCTACGATGGGCGTCGACCCGAGGAGGACCCGCGTGACGACGACGGATGATGACGGCTGGCTGCGCCGCTACGGTTCGGCGGCACCGGCACGACCGCTGCCGCGCAACGAGGTGCTGGAGCTGCTGTACCGCCACCGCTCGGTCCGGCGCTTCGGACCGGGGGAGGTGGACGACGCGACGGTGACGGCCATCGTCGCCGCCGCGCAGTCGGCGTCGACGAGCTCGAACCTGCAGGCGTGGTCGGTCGTCGAGGTGCGCGACCCCGCGCGGCTCGACACACTGGCGCACCTGGCCGGCGATCAGGACTTCATCCGTCGCGGCGCCGTCTTCCTGGTCTTCGTGGCCGATTGGGCGCGGGCGAGCGAACTCGCACGTCGGGTGGGCGAGCCGGCCGAGGCGGTGGACTACATCGAGAGCACGATCGTCGGTTTCGTCGACGCGGCGCTGGCCGCCCAGAACGCCGTCATCGCGGCGGAGTCGCTCGGTCTCGGAGCGGTGTACGTCGGCTCGGTCCGCAACAACCCGGAGCAGATCGCCGATGTGCTCGAGCTGCCCCCGGGCGCCTTTCCGGCCTTCGGCGTCGTGATCGGGCATCCCGACCCGGACGATCCGGCCGGCGTCAAGCCGCGGCTCCCGCAGACCGTCGTGCGGCACCGCGAGCGCTACCGGCTGCCGGAGGCCGACGAGATCGCGGTCTACGATGCCGCCGTCACCGCGTACTACGCCACGCAGGGCGAGCCGCGCGGGTGGCTCCGAGCGGCGATCGCGCGGGTACGGGATGCGGCGAGCCTGCACGGTCGTCACACGATGCGCGCCTCGCTCGAGCGCCGCGGGCTGCCGTCGCGCTGACCGCACGGCGCCCGCCCGCCGGCGCCGCTCGACACCCGCGGGCGCGTCGCCTAAGGTGGACGCGTGCAGACCTGTCGCTGTTGTCGCTGAGTGCCCCTGGGCACCCCTTCGACGAACCCGACAGCACCCGCGTCTCTGAGCACGCGGACATTTTGAGGACACCCTCGTGCGTTACGCAGAATCCATCGCCGATCTGGTCGGCAACACACCGCTCGTCCGGCTGAGCCGGGTGGCGGAGGGCATCGCCGCGACGGTGCTCGCGAAGATCGAATACGCCAACCCCGGCGGGTCGGCCAAGGACCGCATCGCCGGCCGCATCATCGATGCCGCCGAGCGCGAGGGCCTGCTCCGCCCCGGCGGCACCATCGTCGAGCCCACCAGCGGCAACACCGGCGTCGGTCTCGCCCTCGTCGCGCAGCAGCGCGGATACCGCATGGTCTTCGTCGTGCCCGACAAGTTCGCCGGCGAGAAGGTCGCGGTGCTGCGGGCCTACGGCGCCGAGGTGGTGATGACACCCACGAGCGTTCCGCCCGAGCATCCCGACTCGTACTACAGCGTGTCGGACCGCCTCGCGCGCGAGATCCCCGGCGCGTTCAAGCCGAACCAGTTCGCCAACGCCAACGGGCCGCGGTCGCACTACGAGACCACCGGCCCCGAGATCTGGCGTGACACCGACGGTCGCATCACCCATCTCGTCGCGGGGGTCGGAACGGGCGGCACGATCACGGGCACCGGCCGCTACCTGCGCGAGGTCGCCGGCGGCGCCGTGACGATCGTCGGCGCCGATCCCGACGGCTCCATCTACAGCGGAGAGGTCGGCCGCTACCTCGTCGAGGGCGTCGGCGAGGACTTCTGGCCCGAGACGTTCGACCCCACGGTGGTCGACCGGTACGAGCGGGTCGGCGATCGCGAGTCGTTCGCGATGACACGGCGCCTCGCACGCGAGGAGGCGCTCCTCGTCGGCGGATCGTCGGGGATGGCCGTCGTCGCCGCCCTGCGTACGGCGCGGGACCTCGGCCCCGACGACGTGGTGGTCGTGGTCCTGCCCGATCACGGTCGCGGCTACCTCTCGAAGATCTACGACGACGGCTGGATGCGCGCGCACGGCTTCGCGGACCTCGTCGACGACCCCACCACCGCAGCATCCACCACCCCCGCCCCCAGGAGCGACGCATGAGCACCCACGATTCGGCACGCGGTCTCGCGAGCCTCGCCGTCCACGCCGGTCAGGAGTTCGATCCGACCACCGGAGCGGTGATCCCTCCGGTGCACTTCTCGACCACGTTCGCCCAGGACGGCATCGGCGGGCTGCGCGGCGGCTACGAGTACGGCCGCTCGGGCAACCCGACCCGCACGGCACTGCAGACCCAGCTCGCCGCCCTCGAGGGTGGAGCCCACGGCTTCTCGTTCGCCTCCGGGCTCGCGGCCGAGGACGTGCTGCTGCGTGCCGCGCTCTCGCCGGGCGACGAGGTGCTGCTCGGCAACGACGTCTACGGCGGCACCCACCGTCTCATCGCGCGCGTGCTCGCACCGTGGGGCATCACCCTGCGCATCGTCGACATGAGCGACCTCGACGCGGTGCGCGCGGCCGTCGCCGAACGGGCTCCGCAGGTGCTGTGGGTCGAGACGCCGTCGAACCCGCTGCTGCGCATCACCGACATCGCGGGCCTCGCGGCGATCGGGCACGAGGCGGGGGCGACCGTCGTCGTCGACAACACCTTCGCCACGCCCGCCCTGCAGCGTCCGCTCGGTCTCGGCGCGGACGTCGTCGTCCACTCGACGACGAAGTACCTCGGCGGGCACTCCGACGTGGTCGGCGGGGCGCTCGTGCTGGACGACGACGCGCTGGCCGAGAAGATCGGCTTCCTGCAGTTCGCGGCCGGGGCGGTGTCGGGACCGATGGACGCGTGGCTCACGACGCGCGGCATCAAGACCCTCGACGTCCGGATGCAGCGGCACAGCGAGAACGCTGGCGCGATCGCGCAGTACCTCGCCGGGCACGAGCGGGTCGCGCGCGTTTTCTACCCGGGCCTGGCCTCCCACCCCGGGCACGAGCTCGCGGCCTCGCAGATGTCGCGTTTCGGCGGCATGCTGTCGCTGGCACTGGAATCGGGCGACGCGGCACGGCGCTTCGCCGAGTCGACGCGCCTGTTCCAGCTCGCCGAGTCGCTCGGTGGCGTGGAGTCGCTCGTGAACTACCCCGACGCCATGACCCACGCCTCGGTGCGTGGTACGGAGGCGGCGGTGCCGGTCGAGATCGTCCGGCTCTCGGTCGGGATCGAGTCGGTCGACGATCTGCTCGCCGACGTGGAGCAGGCGCTGCGCTGAGCCGGGGGCTCCGGCGCTTCAGCGACCAAACAGCCGCCGACGCGGTCGCGTGGGCGGCGCCGGGGCGGGGGCGGGTGCGGCCGAGGCGCGCCGCTCGTGCCATGCGGCGACCTCGGCGTCGACGTCGCGTGTCGGTGTCACCACGGGCGGGCCGCCGAGGAGCTGGCGGCGGGCCTCGATCACGCGTCGGTTGAAGTCCTCGACGTACTCGCGCACCTCCTCCTCGCGGTGCAGCGCGTCGGCTCGCGCGGCGAACTGCGCGTGCTCGGTCCGGAGCATGAGGGCGGGAGGACCGAGTCCCGACAACTGCTCCGTCCGGATCTTGCGCCGGATCCACCAGTCGGGGTCGTGATGCTCGCCGAGGCCCTCGATCGGCTTGCCCGCACCGGGCAGGTTGTCGAAGTCGCCGCGCCGCATCGCCTGCTGGATCGCGGTCTCGACGTAGGCGGCGCGCTCGCGCTCGGTCGGCACGGGTGCATCGTCCGGCTCCGCCTCGTCGCCATCCTGCCGCGCTCGATAGCGGGCGGCCGCGATGCGCGGGTCGTCTTCCATCCCGTCACCTCTCCTGCGGGTCCGTCGAACCAGGCTACGACGGGCACGCGACCGGCGGCGCGATGACGAGGACTCGGGCCCGACGCCCGCAGCTTTTCAATGGATACCCGGTATGTATATACTCGCAAACTACATACCCGGTATGCCGAAGGGACATTCATGTCGGTGAGACTCAGCCTGTTGGCGATCCTCGATCAGGGCCCGTGCTACGGCTACCAGTTACGGGCCGAGTTCGACCGGCGCACCGGATCGACCTGGCCGCTGAACGTCGGGCAGATCTACAACACCCTCGACCGCCTCGAGCGCGACGGCCTCGTCGAGAAGGGCGACGTCGACGAGCAGGGACACGTCTACTGGCAGATCACGGATGCCGGTGCCGCGGAGGTGGCATCATGGCTCGCCTCGCCGGTCGAGCGGTCCTCCGGCACGCGCGACGAGCTCGCGATCAAGCTCGCCGTCGCCGCGACCCTGCCCGGGGTGGATGTCGCCGAGGTCATCCAGGCGCAGCGGCGCGCGTCGGTCGCGCAACTGCAGAGTCTGAACCGCGCGAAGTACGCCGGCAACGGCCCCGACGGGCCGGAGGAGCTCGCGTGGTCCCTCGTCGTGGACTCGATGATCTTCGCGGCCGAAGCGGAGGTGCGCTGGCTCGACCACACCGAGCAGCGCCTCGCCCAGCACCCGCAGCACGCGATGACGCTCGCCCTGTCGACCGAGAAGCCCAAGCGTGGCCGGCCCGCGAAGACGGAGGCCTCGGCGTGAGCGACGACATCCTCCGGCTGGTGGGGGTCACCCAGCAGTACGGCGAAGGCGAGACCTCCGTCTCCGCCCTCAGCGGCGTGGACCTCTCGGTGGCGCGAGGCGAGCTGGTGGCCATCATGGGCGCCTCGGGCTCGGGCAAATCGACGCTCCTGTCGATCGCGGGGGGATTGCAGACGCCGACCTCTGGTGAGGTGATCGTCGAAGGGCGCTTCCTCTCGACCGCGTCGGCTCGCGATCTCGCGCAGCTGCGGCGCCGGTCGCTGGGCTTCGTGTTCCAGGACTTCAACCTCATCCCCACCCTCACGGCGCTCGAGAACGTGACGCTCCCGCTCGAACTCGACGGTTTCCGGTCACGCGCCGCGCGTCGGGCGGCGCAGGAGGCGCTCGCATCGGTGGGGCTCGAGGCCAAGGACGATTCCTACCCCGACGATCTCTCGGGCGGTCAGCAGCAGCGCGTCGCGATCGCCCGCGCCGTCGTCGGCGGACGCCGGCTGATCCTCGCGGACGAACCGACCGGAGCCCTCGACTCGGTCACGGGCGAGGCGGTCATGAAGATGCTCCGCACCCGGATCGACCAGGGCGCGGGCGGCATCCTCGTCACCCATGAGGCGCGGCACGCGGCGTGGGCCGACCGCATCGTGTTCCTCCGCGACGGCCGGATCGTCGACGAATCCCGCCGGACCGGGGCGGACGAGCTGTTGAGCGGCACACGATGACCCGGGCGACCGAGACGGCCGAGGCGGACGGGCGTCGGCGCCGGCGCGACGCGGCGGCGGCGACGTCCACCCGGGGGCGTCGCCGCGGGGGCGGCCGCGGCACGGCTCCCGAGACCTCGCGCGCGGCACGGTGGCGGGTCACGCTGCGGTTGGCGCAGCGTCAGGTGCGTCGCGGGCGCGCGTCGAGCATCCTGATCGTCCTCCTCGTCGCGCTCCCGATCGCCGGGATGTCCGGCGTCGCCGTCTACGTCGACAGCCTCATCGCGACACCGGAGGAGCGGGTGAGCGCGGAGCTCGGCGGGATGCAGGCGTGGGTCGCGCCGGTCGGAGTCCCGGGCGCCGGACTGTGGCAGGATCCGACGTCGCCGTCGAACAGCGAATACGTGGTCGACACGGGCGCGTCGTCCGCACCGGAGGGCGCGGTCCGCACCGACATCGACGGCGTGCTGCCCGCGGGGACCGAGGCCATACCGGTCACCGAGGGGCAGGCGCGGATCGAGACCGTCACGGGCGCCGCCGTCGTGCCCGCGTGGGGCGGCGAGATCTGGGACGACCGCTTCGCGGGCGCCTTCGCTCTGGTCGACGGGCGTGCGCCGCGCGGTGACGGCGAGGTGATCGTCACCGTTCCGACGCTCGAGCGCACCGGGGCGGCTGTGGGCGGGACGCTCACCGAGTCGCCCGACGGGCGGGCGTACGAGATCGTCGGCGTCTTCACGGCGTCGCGACTGTCGTCCCAGGCGAGCGCCGTCGCGTTCCCCGACGCGACGCGATTCGAGAGCGCCCGCTGGTACCTGCCCGACCTCCGGCTGAGCTGGCCGGACGTCCAGGAGCTCAACACGGCCGGCATCCTGGCCTTCTCGCGCGACGTCGTCCTCGATCCGCCGCCGGCGCGTGCGGACGGCAGTCCGATCGTCGACGAGCGGACCTCGAGCATGTGGCAGCTCGTGGTCGCCCTCGCGGCAGGCGGCGCCTTCGCCGCGTACCTGGTCATCATGCTGGCCGGTGCGGCGTTCGCCGTGAGCGCGCGGCGCCAGCAGCGCGCGCTGGCGATCGCCGCGAGCGTGGGGGCCGACGCGCGCGACCTCCGGCGCACGATCCTGCTGCAGGGGTCGGTCCTCGGCGGGGCCGGCGGCCTCGTCGGCATCGGGGCGGGCATCGGCATCGCCGCCGCGGTCATCGCCGTGACCGACGACGGTTCGGCGACGGGGTTCTGGGGGTTCCATGTCCCCTGGCCCGTCCTGGCCGGCATCCTCGTCTTCGCCTTGGCCGTCGGCACGGTCTCCGCGCTCGTCCCGGCGCGGACGGTCGCGAAGTCCGACGTCATCGGCGCGCTCCGCGGCGCCCGGCGCCCGCAGGGGGTGCGCGCCTCGCGGCCGCTCTGGGGGTCGGCGATGATCATCGCGGGTGTCGGGCTCACGGTCGTCTCGGGTGTGGCGGCGGCGTCGGTCTCGGCGAGTCGGGACCTGACCTGGGACTCGCCCCTGAGGTGGCTGCCCATCGTCGGGATCATCGCGGGGCCGGTGGTCGCGCAGCTCGGCGTCGTGCTGTCGGGGCGCTGGCTGCTGTGGCTGGCGTCGCTCGGGCTGTCGCGGCTGGGTGTGGCGGCGCGGATGGCCTCACGGGATGCCGTCGCCAACGGATCGCGCACGGTGCCGGCGTTCGCCGCGGTCGGTGCCACCGTGTTCATCGGCGTCTTCGCCGTCGCGCTCGGCAGCATGACGACAGCCCAGGCCGCGCGGAGCTACCCCTACGCATCGCCGGTGGGAACGGCCACGGTGTCGATCTGGCCCGCCGGCACCAACCCGCTGCCGCTCAGCGACGACCGGATGGACGAGGCGGCGAGCGTCGCCGAGGGCCTTCTGCGCGAGGCGGGCGTCGAGCGCGTGGCGATGATCGGTCGACAGGCCGAGTTCTGGACCGAGAACCCCGACGACATCCCCGCCGATCTCGTGCGAGCCGTCGCGGTCACCCCCGAGCGCTCGCTGACGCCGCGTGCCCAGGGGTTCAGCGGAGGCGGCCGGTGGTCGCCGCAGAACAACATCGCCGTCGTCTCGCCGGACGACATCGAGGCGGGCACCGGTGCGGCGCTCAGCGCTGCCCAGCGGAGCGCGTACGAGGACGGTGCCGCACTCGTCCTCGTCGACGGCCTCGCGACCGACGGCGTGATCCAGGTCGCCGCGTGGTCGGAGCGGGTGTGGCAGTGGGGCGAGAGCGGGGATCCCGCCGAGGCCCCCGACAACATCTTCGAACCCGAGCCCGGGCAGCGGGTGGCCGATCCGCTGTGGTCCCGGGAGGTTCCCGCACTCGAGGTCGAGCGGCCGGCCCAAAGTCTGGCCGTGGCGATCGCCCCCGCCACCGCCGACGCCCTCGGCATCGACGCGCGGCCCGAGACCGTCCTCGGCACGTTCGCAGACGCTCCCACCCAGGCCCAGCGCGACCGCGTCGTGCAGATCGGCTCGACCCCGCCCAGCGACGACTACGCGCTGAGCGCCTCGGTCGAGATGGGGCCGCCGGATGCGTCGGCCTGGCTCGTCCCGCTGCTGGCCGCCATCGCGGTGCTCGTGCTCGGCGCGAGCTCGGTCGCGCTCGGACTCGCGCGCTTCGAGCGCAGACCGGACGACGCCACGCTGTCGGCCGTGGGCGGCAGTGCGCGGCTGCGTCGGAGCATCGGGTTCTGGCAGGGCCTCGTCATCGCCGGCTTCGGGACCCTCGCGGGTGCGGGCGCCGGCGTTCTGCCCGCCATCGGGTTCCAGATGCAGTCGACGGGCGCGACCGGGGGAGCCTTGCCCCTGGAACTCGCGGACGTCCCCTGGTGGCTCGTGATCGCGCTGGCCGTCGTCCTGCCCCTGGCGATCGCCGTCGTGAACTGGCTGGTGCCGCCGCGGCATCCCGACCTCACCCGGCGCACCGCGATCGCCTGACGCCGGGCCGCGCCGCCCGCGGCGTCAGGCGCTGCGGGGCGGGGCGGACGAGTCCCGCGCCACCAGGTCGGCGAGGCGGACGGGCGGCGCCGGGGTCGGTGTGCCCTCGATGCGCGCGATGAGCTCTTCGACGGCGTATCGTCCGGTCGCGGCGAAATCGTTGCGCACCGTGGTCAGCGGGGGATCGAAGAACTCGGCCTCGGGGATGTCGTCCACGCCGACGACGCTGACATCGGTCGGCACGGCGAGCCCCTGGCGTTTGAGCGCCAGCATCGCGCCGAGGGCCATCTGGTCGTTCGCAGCCACGACGGCCGTGCTTCGCAGCGGAGCTCCCGTGATCGCGGCGTAGCCGGAGGCCGGTGACCAGTCGCCGTGACGCGTCGGCTCGGCTTCGAGGCCCAGCCCCGCCACGGCCTCGTGGAAGGAGCGCTCGCGGCTTCGCGCGGACGACCAGTTCGGGGGGCCGGAGATGAGCATCAGACGGCGGTGGCCGAGCCCGGCGAGGTGGGCGACGAGCGCCTGCATCCCCGACTCCGAGATGCCGTGCGCGTCGTCGCTCTCGCGCTCGATCACCACGGGCACGTCGAAGCGGGCCGCGGTGACGGCGTCGCGCATCTCGTCGGTCGATACGAGGGCGAGCACGCCGGCGAGGCTGTGACTGGTGAGCTGTCCGAGCGCGTCGTCGATGGCGTGCGGATTGTGCAGGTCGACCGAGATCAGATCGAGCACGTAGCCGGCGTCGCGGGCGGCCGCCGCCGCACCCTCGGCGATGCGGCTCGGACCGACCTGCGCCGTCTCGTGGGTGAGAGCGCCGATCCGGTGCGAACGCCCCGACTTCAGGCTGCGCGCCGACATGTTCGGTCGGTACCCGAGTTCCACGAGAGCGCGCTCGACGCGTGCGCGGGTGGCGGGTCGGATGCCCTCGTACCCGGCGAGGAACCGGCTGACCGTCTGATGCGATACCCCGGCCGACGTCGCGACGTCGTAGATGGTCGCGGGCTTGCGGCCGCCGTGGTCGGTGGGATGCGTCGTCGAGGACATCGTCCCCCCTCTCGGCAAACGGGTCGGATACGGCTCTTGACATCCCATGTTATCGGCAACATAGTAGTCCGCAACGGGGATTGTTATCGGAAACATCGGAGTTTTCGGTTCCCTGCGACGACGGAGTCACATGTTCTCGCGACCGAGCCATCGCCCGACCGGCATCCTCTTCGGAGCGGCGTACTACGCCGAGTACCACCGCGACGAGCGCACCGAGACCGACCTCGACCTCATGGTCGACGCCGGCTTCACCGTGATCCGGGTCGGCGAGTCGGTGTGGTCCACGTGGGAGCCGCGCGACGGGGAGTTCGACCTCGACTGGCTGCAGCCCGTGCTCGACGCCGCCCACGCCCGCGGCATCCGCGTCATCCTCGGCACGCCCACCTATGCCGTGCCGCCGTGGCTGCAGAGCGCGCACCCCGAGATCGCCGGCGAGACGCGTACCGGGCAGCCGGTGCCGTGGGGCGGAAGGCAGGAGGTCGACTTCACCCACCCGGCCTTCCGGTTCCACGCCGAGCGCATCATCCGCGCCGTCGTGTCGCGCTACGCCGACCACCCCGCCGTGATCGGGTTCCAGGTCGACAACGAGCCCGGCCTGCTGCTGCTGCACAACCGCGGCACGTTCCGGCGGTTCGTCCGCCGGCTCGAGGCTCGCTACGGGGACGTCGACACGCTCAACCGCGAGTGGGGCCTCACGTACTGGTCGCACCGCATCGCCGACTGGTCGGAGCTGTGGACCCCCGACGGCAACACCCTGCCCGAGTACGACCTGGCCTGGCGTCGCTACCAGGCCGACCTCACCACCGAGTTCATCGCCTGGCAGGCCGACATCGTCCGCGAGTATGCGGTGCCCGAGCAGTTCGTCACGACATGCATCGCCTACCCGCGCCGTGCGGTGGCCGACGACGACCTCGTCCGCACCCTCGACATCACCGCCGGCAATCCCTACTACGCGATGCAGGACCACCTCGATGCCGCGCAGACGCTGCCTCCCGCCTCACCGTGGACCACGAGCGGCGTGGCCGGGCTCTTCCGGCAGGCGGACCGGCTGTTCTCGTCGAAGCAGTCGCGGTTCCTCGTCACCGAGACCGACGCGCAGTCGATCGGCGGGCCCGACTTCAACCTCCCGCCCTACCCGGGCCAACTCGCCCAGTCGGCCTTCGCCCTGATCTCGCGCGGCGCCGCGATGATCGAGTACTGGCACTGGCACACGCTGCCCTACGGCACCGAGACCTACTGGGGCGGTGTCCTCCCGCACAGTCTGGAGCCCGGTCGGATCTACGACGAGGTCGGCGAGCTCGGCGGTCGCCTCCGGGCGATCGGTGCGGCGTTGGACGGTTTCGAGCCGGATGCCGATGTGGCCATGCTCTGGTCGAACGACAGCCGGTTCGCCTTCGAGTTCTCACCTCCCCTGGTCACCTCCGACGGAGCGCCCGACAGCGGCGCGTACACGCGGATCTTCGACACGTTCCACGCCGGCGTGATCGCGGCGGGCGCGCAGGCGCGCATCCTCCACATCGGCCAGGCGCGCGAGATCGGGGCGCGCGCCCTCGCGGAGCGCTTCCCGGTCCTCATCGCTCCGGCGCTGTACATCGCCGCCGACGCCGACCTCGATTTCCTGCGCGACTACGCCGACGCGGGCGGGCGCCTCGTGCTGGGCATCCGCACCGGCTACGCGGACGAGGAGGGCCGGGCGCGCGTCGAAGCGGCGCCGCCGCGGCTGACGGAGGCAGCCGGGGTGGGCTACTCCGAGTTCTCGAACCTGCGTCATCCCCTCGGGCTCCGCTCGGACGTCTTCCCCGCGGACGCCGCCGCGACCCTGTGGGCGGACGGGCTGATCGCCCGCGACGCCGAGGTCCTCGCCGGCTACGACCACCCGTGGTTCGGCACGTTCGCCGCCGTCGCGGAACGCCCGCACGGCGCCGGCTCGATCACGACCGTCGGCACCGTCCCCTCGCCCGAGCTGGCCGCCGCGCTCGTGGCCCGGCTGGTGCCGCATCCGCTGGCCGATGCCCTGGCGCCCGGGCGCGCCCTGCCCGTGACCGTCTCGTCGGGGCGCACCGAGACCGGCGCGCGGGCGTGGTTCGTCTTCAACTGGGGATGGGAGCCGCAGCGGGTCGAGATCGCTGCCGCCGTCGCCGATGCCGTGACCGGCGAATCGCTCGCCGCTGGAACCGAGCTCTCGCTGCCCGCGTGGTCTACCCGGACCCTGCTCGAGCAGTGAGCCACCAAGGGATCTTTCGATCCGCACAATCACAGGAGGAAACCATGAGGAACACGCGGAGAGCAGCAGCGTCGGTGCTCGGAAGCGCCGCCGTTCTGGGGCTCGTGCTCACGGGGTGCAGCCCGAGCGCGTCGGATGCCCCCTCGGGCGAGGCGGTCACCCAGGACCAGATCGACGAGGCGATGACCACGCCCACGGAACTGACGTTCTGGACGTGGGTGCCCGACATCGAGGACGAGGTGAAGCTGTTCGAGGAGAAGTACCCCGAGATCAGCGTCACCGTGGAGAACGTCGGACAGGGCCTGCCCCACTACCAGAAGCTGCGCAGTGCGATCGAGGCGGGCGAAGGCGCCCCGGACGTCGCGCAGATCGAGTACCAGTACATCCCCTCGTTCGTGCTGGGCGAGTCGCTGCTCGACCTCACGCCGTACGGCGCCGACGACCTCTCGGGCGACTACGTCGAGTGGGCGTGGAACCAGGTGTCCCCGGGCGAGCAGGTGTGGGCGATTCCGCAGGACGTCGGCCCGATGGGCAACCTGTACCGCGAGGACATCCTCGCCCAGGCGGGCATCACCGAGCCGCCCGCCACATGGGAGGAGTACGCGCAGGCCGCCGAGGCGGTCAAGACATCGACCGGTTCGTACATCTCCAACCTCGGCGCCACGCAGGCGGGGCAGATGATCGGCTTCTTCTGGCAGGCCGGCGTCAAGCCGTTCGGCTACGACGGGGCCGAGACGGTGACGATCGACGTCAACAGCGACGGGGCCAAGGAGGTCGCCGACTACTGGACCGATCTCATCCAGCGCGACCTCATCTCGACCGACGTCGACTTCAACGACGCCTGGTACCAGGGGCTCGCCAGCGGCAAGTACGCCGGCTGGCTGACGGCCGCGTGGGGCCCGGTGTTCCTGCAGGGCACGGCCGAGGGGACCACGGGGCTGTGGCGCGCGGCGCCGCTGCCGCAGTGGGAGGCCGGGCAGAACGTCTCGGGAAACTGGGGCGGCTCGGCCGATGCGGTGCTCGCCAGCAGCGAGAACCCCATCGCCGCGGCGATGCTCGCGCAGTTCATCAACCACGACGAGGAGTCGGCCATGCAGCTCGCGACGCAGCAGTTCCTCTACCCGCCGCAGACGTCGGTGCTCGAGGACCCCGCGTTCGTCGACCAGGAGTCGGAGTTCTACGGCGGCCAGCAGGTCAACAAGCTGTTCGCGGAGATCTCCGACACCGTCGACACGGACTTCCAGTGGCTGCCGTTCATGGACTACGTCTACTCGAGCTACGAGGAGACGCTGGGCACGGTGATCGCCGACCGCGGTGACATCTCCGCCGCCCTCGACACCTGGCAGGACCAGCTCGTGTCGTACGCCGAAGCCCAGGGCTTCACGGTCCAGTGAGCACGTGGGGGCCCGGCTCCGGCCGGGTCCCCACTCTTCCCCAGGAGCAACATGTCCACCACGCAGACCCGAGCCGGCGCCACGCGTCGGCCCTCGACCGCGACGCGGAGGCAGCATCGTGCGGCCTACCTCTTCGTCCTTCCGTTCTTCGTCGTCTTCGTGGCGATGCTCGTCGTGCCGCTGGTCTACTCCGGCTACCTCAGCCTCTTCGAGAGACGGCTGATCGGAGGGGAGAGCTTCGTCGGCCTCGCCAACTACCTGCGCGCATTCGGCGACCCGAACTTCTGGGGCGGTCTGGGTCGGGTCGCGACGTTCCTCGTCGTGCAGGTGCCGATCATGCTCGGCCTGGCGCTGTTCTTCGCGCTCGCGCTCGACAGCGGTCGTGCCCGGGGCTCGCGCAGCGCCCGGCTCCTCATCTTCATGCCGTACGCCGTCCCGGCCGTGATCGCCACCCTCATGTGGGGCTACCTCTACGGTCCCGACTTCGGTCCGCTCGCGCAGATCGCGCGGGCCGTCGGATTCGGCACCCCCGACTTCCTGTCGCCGCAGAGCATCCTCGGCTCGATGATGAACATCGTCACGTGGGAGTTCGTCGGCTACAACATGATCATCATGTACGCGGCGCTGCGGGCGATCCCGGCCGAGCTGTACGAGGCCGCCGAGATCGACGGGGCCGGGCAGTTCCGCACCGCGTGGAGCATCAAGATCCCCGCGATCCGGCCAGCGATCATCCTCACGGTGATCTTCTCCGTCATCGGATCGTTCCAGCTCTTCAACGAACCGAGCCTTCTGAACGCCGTCGCACCCGACGCGATCTCGAACTCGTTCACCCCGAACTACTACGCCTACAATCTCGCGTTCATCAATCAGGAGCTGAACTACGCCTCGGCCATCGCATTCCTCCTCGGGCTCGTCATCGCCGTCGTGTCCTACGTGGTGCAGCTGGGCGAGCAGCGCCGGGAACGCCGCGAGCGAAAGGGAACGGCATGACCTCCCTCGAGACCCGAGCCATCGTCACCGGTCGCACGCCCCGCGGTCGTCGCCGGCCGCGGCCGTACACGCCGCAGCGGCGCCGGAGCTGGCTGCTCACCATCGTCCTGTGGGCCTGCGTCGCCTACTTCCTGCTCCCGCTGTGGTGGCTCACGGTGGCCTCCACGAAGGACACGTCCGCGCTGTTCTCCTCGTTCGGGCTGTGGTTCGCGCCGGAGTTCTCGTTCTTCGACAACCTCGCCGACCTGTTCACGACGCGCGGCGGGCTGTTCAGCCGCTGGATGCTGAACACCGTGCTCTATGCGGGCGTATCGGCGATCGGTGCGACGCTGCTCGCCGCGATGGCGGGCTACGCCTTCGCCAAGTACCGCTTCCCGGGCAGCTCCGCACTGTTCAGCATCACGCTCGGTGCGATCATGATCCCGCTGACGGCGTTGGCGTTGCCGACCTACCTGCTCTTCTCCCGGGCGGGGCTGACCGATACGCCCTGGTCGATCATCATCCCCTCCCTCGTGTCGCCGTTCGGGGTGTACCTGATGCGGGTGTACGCGGCCGACGCGATCCCCGACAGCCTCATCGAGGCGGCGCGGATGGACGGGGCAGGGGAGTTCCGCATCTTCTGGCAGGTTGGCCTGCGGCTCATGGGACCGGGCCTCGTGACGGTGTTCCTGTTCTCGCTCGTGGGGACCTGGAACAACTACTTCCTCCCGCTGATCATGCTCAACTCCTCGGAGCTCTACCCGATCACCGTCGGACTCGCGCAACTGCAGGCTGCGGCGTCGGCGGGTGGCGGGTCGCAGGCGGTGTTCTCCACCGTGATCACCGGTTCGTTCGTCTCGATCCTGCCTCTCGTCATCGCCTTCCTGTTCCTTCAGCGCTACTGGCAGTCGGGTCTCGGCACCGGCGGGGTCAAGGGATGACGCCCGCTAGCCTGGCGAGATGAGCGAAGCGGCGCCCGGGCGGGCACGGGCGGGCGTGCGGGACGTCGCAGCCGCGGCGGGTGTGTCGACGCAGACCGTGTCGCGCGTCATCAACGACCACCCCCACATCCGCCCCGAGACCCGCGACCGCGTGATCGCGGCGATGTCCGAGCTCGGCTACCGCGTCAACAACGCGGCCCGGGCGCTCGGCACGGCCACGACGCGGACGATCGGGGTGCTGGCGACCGACACGCACCTGTTCGGCCCGGCCGCCGGCATCGCCGCCCTGGAACGCGCCGCGCGTTCGGCCGGCCGGTGGATCGCGACGGCGTACGCCGACGGGACGGATGCCGCGAGCGTGACCGCCGCAGCCGACCACCTCCTCGTGCAGGGCGTCGACGGCATCGTGGTGGTCGCACCGCACACCGCCGCGCTCGCCGCGCTCGCCTCCGCGCGCATCGGGGTTCCCGTCGTTCCCCTCCACGGCGAGGCGGGCGAGCCCGGGGCCGGGGGAGCGGCGCGCCAGGCGCAGGGTGCCGCCCTCGCGGTGGACCACCTCGCCGACGCCGGTCATCGTCGGATCGCCCAGGTGTCGGGCCCCGCCGAGTGGCTCGAGGCCGTGGCCCGCGACTCCGGCGTCGAGGCGGCCCTGGCGCGGCGCGGGCTGACCGCGGCCGGGCGGTGGCGCGGCGACTGGTCGGCCGGTTCCGGCGCCGCCCTCGCCGCCGAGATCGCGCCGGTGCTGCGCACGGCGGAGGCTCCGACGGCATTCGTCGTGGCCAACGACCAGATGGCGCTCGGGCTGGTGTCGGGGCTCGCCGCGCTCGGCGTCGACGTACCCGGCGAGGTGAGCGTGGTGGGCTTCGACGATCATCCCGACGCCGCCTTCTACCGTCCGCCGCTGACCACGGTTCGACTCGACATCGCGGGTGAGGCCCGACGGTGCGTCCAGGTGCTGCTCGGCGACGACAACTCCGCGGGTCCGCAGCGACCGGAGCTCGTCGTACGTGCGTCCACCGCGTGTTACCGGTAACATGATGGAACCGCTGCACGACCAATGGAGGTATCCGTGAGCACCAGCGTCATCCGCGACCACATCGTCGCCGGCCGTACGAGCCTGGGTATCGAGTTCGGCTCGACCCGCATCAAGGCGTGCCTGATCGGTCCGGACCCCACCGATGTCATCGCTACCGGGTCGCACGCGTGGGAGAACCGGTTCGAGGATCGGCGCTGGACGTACGCGCTGGAGGATGTGTGGGCGGGTCTGCAGGCCGCCTACGCGGACCTCGTCGCGCAGGTGCGGGAGCGCTTCGACGTCACCCCCGAGACGTTCGGCGCCATCGGCGTCTCGGCCATGATGCACGGCTATCTCGCGTTCGACGCCGACGACCGCCTCCTCGTGCCCTTCCGCACGTGGCGCAACACCAGCACGGGGCCGGCCGCCGCCGAGCTGAGCGACCTGCTGGACATCAACATCCCGCTGCGCTGGTCCATCGCCCACCTCCATCAGGCCGTGATCGACGAGGAGCCGCACGTCGCCGACATCCGGCACGTCACGACACTGGCCGGCTACGTGCACGGCCGCCTGACCGGAGAGAAGGTCCTGGGGGTCGGCGACGCCTCGGGCATGTTCCCCATCGACCCCGAGACCCGCGACTACGACCAGAGCCGGATCGACCGGTACGACGCCCGCGCCGCCGTACGCCTGCCCGGCGGGCTGCGCTCGCTCCTGCCGGTCGTGCGCGTCGCGGGGCAGCGGGCCGGCGTGCTCACCGAGGCGGGCGCGGCGCTGCTCGACCCCGCGTCGAACCTGCGGGCCGGCGTCGTGTTCTGCCCGCCCGAGGGCGATGCCGGCACGGGCATGGTGGCCACCGCCGCCGTCGCTCCGCGCACCGGCAATGTCAGCGCCGGTACGAGCATCTTCGCGATGGTCGTGCTCGAGCGCCCGCTGCAGAGCAGGCACCACGAGATCGACGTCGTCACCACGCCCGCGGGAGACCTGGTCGCGATGGTCCACTGCAACAACGGCGCGAGCGAGTTGGCGGGCTGGGCGGGGATGTTCGAGCGCTTCGCGGCGGCATCCGGTTCGCCCCTCCCGGCCGACGCGGTCTACGACGTGCTGTTCCGCGAGGCGCTCGCGGCCGAGCCCGACGCGGGCGGACTGCTCGCGTACAACCACCTCGCCGGCGAGCCGATCGTGGGAACCGACGAGGGGCGTCCGCTGTTCGTCCGCACCCCGGACAGCCGGTTCACGCTGGGCAACGCCGTGCGTGCGCAGCTGTACGGGGTGTTCGGTACGCTCGCGCTGGGTATGCGGGTGCTCGCGGGCGAGCAGGTCGCCATCGATCGCATGTTCGCCCACGGGGGCATGTTCCGCACTGCCGGTGTCGCGCAGCGCTTCCTCGCCGCCGCCCTCGGCGCGCCGGTGGCTGTCGGTGAGACGGCATCCGAGGGCGGTGCCTGGGGGATCGCCGTGCTCGCCGACTACCTGTCGCACAGCGCCGACGTCGATCTCGACGGCTACCTGCGTCAGCGTGTCTTCGCCGCCGCCCCCGTCGCGGTCGCCGCCCCGGATGCCGCGGACGCCGTGGGCTTCGCCGCCTACCTCGAACGCTACGACGCCGGACTCGCCATCGAGCGCGCCGCCGTCGCCGCCCTCTCCTGAGAACCGAAAGAAGAAATCATGCCCCTCTCCACCTCGCTCGAGCAGTACACCGTCTGGTTCGTCACCGGCAGCCAGAACCTCTACGGCGACGAGACCCTGCGTCAGGTCGCCGAGCAGTCGCAGCAGGTCGTCGCAGGCCTCGCAGGCCTTCCCGTCCGGGTCGAGTGGAAGCCGGTCCTGAAGGACTCCGACTCCATCCGCCGGCTGGCCCTGGACGCGAACGCCGACGACTCGGTGGTGGGCGTCATCGCGTGGATGCACACCTTCAGCCCCGCGAAGATGTGGATCACGGGTCTCGACGCGCTGCGCAAGCCCCTCCTGCACCTGCACACCCAGGCGAACGTCGAACTGCCCTGGGCCGACATCGACTTCGACTTCATGAACCTCAACCAGGCCGCCCACGGCGACCGGGAGTTCGGATACATCCAGACGCGACTCGGGGTGCCGCGCAAGACCGTCGTCGGTCACGTGTCGAACCCGGCCGTGACGCAGCAGGTCGAGGACTGGCAGCGTGCCGCCGCCGGCTGGCAGGCCGCCCGCACCCTCAAGCTCGCGCGCTTCGGCGACAACATGCGCTACGTCGCGGTCACCGAGGGAGACAAGACGGAGGCCGAGCTGCAGTTCGGCGTGCAGGTCAACACCTGGGGCGTGAACGAGCTGGCGGATGCGGTCGCCGCGGCCACCGACGAGCAGATCGACGACCTCGTCGCCGAATACACCGCGTCGTACGACGTCGCCGACGAACTGCTCCCCGGCGCCGAGCGGCACCAGTCGCTGCGCGACGGCGCGGCCATCGAGGTCGGCCTGCGCTCGTTCCTCGAGGCTGGCGGCTTCGGCGCTTTCACGACGTCGTTCGAGGACCTCGGCGCGCTGAAGCAGCTGCCCGGCCTCGCGGTGCAGCGCCTCATGGCCGAAGGTTACGGCTTCGGCGCCGAGGGCGACTGGAAGACCGCGATCCTCGTCCGCGTCGCGAACGTCATGGGCGCCGGTCTTCCCGGTGGCGCGAGCCTCATGGAGGACTACACCTATGACCTCGTCCCCGGCTCGGAGCGCATCCTCGGCGCCCACATGCTCGAGGTCTCGCCGTCGCTGACCACCGCGAAGCCGCGACTGGAGATCCACCCGCTGGGCATCGGCGGGAAGGACGACCCCGTGCGTCTGGTCTTCACCGCCGACCCGGGTCCCGCGCTCGTTGTCGCACTGAGCGACATGCGCGACCGGTTCCGGCTCACGGCGAACGTCGTCGAGAACGTCGAGGCCCCCGACCTCCCGAAGCTGCCCGTGGGCCGCGCGATCTGGAAGCCGGCGCCCGACTTCGCCAC
Source organism: Microbacterium oleivorans (assembly GCF_013389665.1). Lineage (NCBI taxonomy): Bacteria > Bacillati > Actinomycetota > Actinomycetes > Micrococcales > Microbacteriaceae > Microbacterium > Microbacterium oleivorans. The sequence continues at coordinate 2,578,905 of NZ_CP058316.1, forward strand.
CTCGGCCGCATGCTGGCTCGCCGCCGGCGCCGCCCACCACACGGTCATGACGACCGCGGTGGGGCTCGAGGTCTTCCGAGACTTCGCCGAGATCGCGGGCACCGAGCTCGTGGTCATCGACGATGACACGACGGTGCGAGGATTCCAGAAGGAGCTCCGCTGGAACCAGGCCTACTACCGCCTGGCCCGCGGACTGTGAGCTCCGGACACCAGAACCGAGAGGGGACGCCCGTGGCGGCATCCGGAACGTCGTACGTCCTGCGCGCCGGGGAGGCCGAGGCGATCGTCGCGAGCGTGGGGGCGTCGTTGCGCTCGTACCGTGTGGGCGGTCGTGACCTCGTGGTGCCCTACGGCGAGGACGAGGTGCGCCCGGGGTACCGGGGGGCGACGCTGGCGCCGTGGCCCAACCGCGTCGTCGACGGCGAGTACGAGGTGCGTGGCAGGCGATACCGTCTGGCGCTGACCGAGCCCGAGCGCCGTCACGCCCTCCACGGGCTGGTCGCCTGGCTCGACTTCGAGGCGGTGGTCATCGCGGCCGACCACGTCACGCTCGCGGCCACGGTGGTGGCGCAGACCGCGTACCCGTGGACGCTGCGCGTCGAGACGACGTACCGGCTCGGCGCCGACGGCCTGACGCAGACGGTGCGGGCGACCAACGAGAGTGCGGATGCCGCACCCTTCGGCACCGGCCCGCATCCCTACCTCGTCGCGGGGCCTGCGCCGCTGGACGAGTGGACCCTCGAGCTTCCTGCCGACCGGGTGCTCGAGGTGACCCCCGACCGGCTCGCGCCGATCGCGGTGAAGGATGTCGACGGTGTCGCCGGGTTCGATTTCCGGGAGGCGCGCGTGCTCGGAGCCGTCGAGATCGATCACGCGTTCACCGACGTCGTCCGGGATGCCGCCGGCCGAGCCGCCGTGCGCGTCGTCGATCCGTCGGGATCGGGGGTCGAGATCAGCTGGGACGAGTCATGTCCGTGGGTGCAGGTGCACACCGCCGACCTGCCGGGCGGGCCGGCGCAGCCGGGCCATCGCGCGGGTCTTGCGGTGGAGCCGATGACCTGCGCACCTGACGCTTTCAACGACGCTCGGTACGACTACGACACCGGCCTGCGCTTCATCGCCCCCGGGGGCTCGGACGAGGCTTCGTGGCGGATCCGTCCGCTCTGAGATCCCGGTGAGCCGGCGTCGTCAGTGCCCGTGGCCGGGCACGACGATCGGGTTGCCGCTGTCGTCGACGTAGCTTCCGGCCTCGGCGGCGCTGAGAGCGGGCGTCACCAGGATGGCTACGGCGAGCGCGCCGACCACGATGCCGAGGACGCCGGCCGCGGGTGCGGGGCCGGCCTGACGAGTCGCGTCGGCGACGGCGCCCGACGAGCGGGAGCGACGGCGCAGCAGGACGGCTGCGGCGACCCCGAGCGCGAGCCACAGCACCACCGCGACGGCGACGGCGTGGACGCTCACTCGAACGGGGTCGACGAAGAGAGCCACCCCGGCGAACAGTGTGCCGAGGAGTGCAATCGCCATGGCGAGCCGCGGTGCCACCAGGCGGCCGCGAGCGAGGGCGACGATCCCCCAGACGAGGGCGACCGCCCCCACGGCGGCCAGCACGAGGCCGACGCCGCGTGAAGCGACGTCGACCCCGCGGGTGACCATGCCGCCGCTGAGCCCGAGCAGGACGAGCCCGGCGCCCCAGGCGGCGAGCGACGGCCAGGAACGGGTCAGGGCGGCGAGGCTCATCAGACGGCCGAGCGGGGCGCGACGGCGCGGTCGGTGCCGAAGCCGACGCCGAGCAGGATCAGCGCGCTGCCGAGGTGGAGGATGTGGTCGGCCGTGTTCAGGGCGAGGATGTTGAGCGAGCCGCCCTCGATGAAGAAGCCGACGATGCCGAGCAGCAGGTACGCGAGGCCGACGACGATGTTGACGCCCTTCGCGGCGCGGACGCCCGACAGGCCGCCGATCAGCAGCGCTGCGCCGATCAGGAGGTGAGCGATGTTGTGCAGCGGGTTCACCTCGAAGATGCCCAACAGCAGGCCACCGTCGGTGGCGATGAAGTCCACGCCCGCCGTGACGGTGAAGCCGAGAAGGCCGACCAGGATGTAGACGGCGCCGAAGATGATCGCGACGAGGCGATTCGGTGATGTACGCATGAGGGTTCCCTCCCATAGAGCGACGGATGTCGCGGTGCTTCGTTTGTTCGGTGGAGATGTCAGATCGGTTTGCCCTGAGGGTGCCCGGTCTTCGTTTCGTCTCGGGTGCGGATGGAAAAAGCCCCGGCGTTCGAGGTCCGGGGCCCGGTGACGACGACTGACGTCGGCCTTAACGCGAGGCTAGAGTCAGCGAGTTCACGGCTCACAGGGCTTGCGTCGGACATGGCTGGGTGGTAGGTCGCAAGCGTGCGCTACGAGACGACACTGTCGCAGTTCGGCAACAACACGGGAATCGAGGTGCCCGTCGCGGTGCTGGAGGCGCTCGGGGGCGGACGGCGTCCGCCGGTCTCCCTCGTCGTGAACGGGTACGCGTTCGACAGCACCGTGGGGGCGATGGCCGGAATGGCGCTCGTGCCTTTCTCCGCGCAGCGGCGTCGGGAGAGCGGGCTCTCCGGTGGCGACGCCATCACCGTCGACATCCGCCTCGACGACCAGCCGCGTGAGGTGGTCGTGCCCGCTGATCTGGCGGCTGCCCTGGATGTCGCGGCCCGGCGCGGCGCGTTCGACGCGCTCGCTCCCAGCGCGCGCGCGGCGCGCGTGGCGAGGATCGAGTCCGCGAAGGCACCCGACACCCGCGCGCGCCGTGTCGCGGCGATCGTCGCCGACCTCGCCTGAGGGAGCCCGCCCCGTAGGATTGGAGCGAGGTGAGGAGGGGCAACGGTGGCCACCCGTCAAGCGCGCATCAAGAGCTCGGAGATCGTCGCCGAAGGGCTCTACATCGCCTCCGCGGCGACGCGCCTCGCCCTGAAGAATGCGATCCTCGTCGACATCCTCGCGGCCGGCCGCGACTTCGACGCCGACAACTTCCTCGATGACGCCCGGCAGGCGCTCACCTCCCTCGCCGAGGAGGCCGAGGCCGACGCGGAGCGTACGCGTCGCGAGCGGAAGGCCGCGAGCGGCCGCTACAGCGATTCGGGCGGCACGCACGACTATCGGAGCCGCGATGTCGCCAACCTGCGGCGGCGGCGGCGGCAGTCGCTGCGCATCGCCAAGGAGCTTCGCGAGCGCGCCGCCGACGAGACCGAGCTGCGCAAGCTCATCGCCGACGCCCGCGAGGCCGCGTGGTCCGAGGTCGCCGGCAACATCGACCGCACGCTCCGCATCGAGGCGGCGCGGCCCGATCTGGAGCCCGACTACGACCGCATGAGGACGGCTCGCATGCAGGCGCTGCGGATGGTCGATCTGCCGAGGCTCCGGTCGCAGCGGCGCAGTGCGCAGCAGCAGGTCGAGGAGCGTGACCGCGCCATCGCATCTGACGTCTCGGAGATCATCGATTAGCCGCATCGGCCTCGATTCGCTCTTCCCGGAGGAGTGGGCTATTCTTGACGACGGCCCACGAGAGATCGCAGGCCAGGCGCCCGTAGCTCAATGGATAGAGCATCTGACTACGGATCAGAAGGTTAGGGGTTCGAGTCCCTTCGGGCGCACACTGTGTTGAGACAGTCCTTCAACGAAAACCCGCGGATATCCGCGGGTTTTCGTGGTTTCTGGGGGAGTGGGGACCGTCTGATTCGGCTGATCAGCTTCTGATTTCGGGAGCGCGAACTGGGCGCGCGAGCGACTGATAGGGGCGCACGGCGAACGACCCATGATCGAGTGCCGGTGATTCAGTAGTGGTCTCGCGCTTGCAGGATGACGATGTGGTCGTCAGCCACGTAGTACACCAGTCGGTTCTTCTCATCGATTCGACGAGACCACGCGCCGGAAAGGACGTGCCGGAGCGGTTCGGGTTTGCCGATGCCGTTGAACGGATCGCGGGTGACGACCGCGATCGGTCACTCGACCGTGATGATGCCGGTTCGGATGCCCCAGAGCACAGCCTGAAGCCGGTCGCGCGATCCCGTCTTCTGGAGGAGTCCCGCGAGGTGGTATTTCACCGTCGTGGGTTCGATGAAGAGGCTGGTCGCGATCTCCGCGTTGGACGATCCCTGCGCCAAGAGGTGGAGGACGTCGCGCTCTCGATCGGTGAGGGCCGCCGCGGCGGAGGGGCGACGCGTGGCGGCGGCGCGCCTGCGTTCCCCGAATTCTTTGAGGATGCGACGGGTGAGTCTCTGGTCGAGGGTTCCGTCCCCGGCGGCTACCGAGCGGACCGCCTGTCGCAGCGTGTGCTCGTCGGCCCCTTTGAGGAGGAATCCCGCGGCGCCCGCCTCGAGGGCCGCGAAGATGTCGGCGTCGACGTCGAAGGTCGTGAGGATGAGGACGTCGGAACTGATGCTTAGATCAGCGACGATGGCCCGGGTGGCTGCGATACCGTCCGTTCCGGGCATGCGGATGTCCATGCAGACTACGTCGGGACGCAGTTCCCTCGTGAGGCGCACCGCCTCGTCGCCGTCAGCTGCTTCACCGACGACGTCGATGTCGTCGGCGGTGCTGAGAACGACGGACAGGCCGGCGCGGACGATCAGCTGGTCGTCGGCGACGACGACACGGATCATGAGGCATCCGCCAGGGCAGTAGGGATGAACATCCGATTGGTCCAGCCGCCGTCTGCGGCGGGGCCGGTCTCCACCGTGGCGCCGACGAGATCGGCTCTCTCGGTCATCCCGGCGAGGCCGTATCCCTCCGGCTCTCGGGGGGAGAGAGTGGTGTCCGGAACGTCGCCGGGTTCGTTGCGGACGGTGACACTCACACCTTCGCTCGTCCAGTTCACCGACACATGGCACGGTGCGCTCGGCGCGTGGCGCGCCGCGTTGGCGAGGGATTCCTGCACCATCCGGTACGCGGCGGTCTCGGCCAGCGGGCCGAGTGTACGGGGCTCTCCGACTGTCTCCAGGTCGACACCCTGTCCGCGTTCTCGGGCGGCTGCCACGAGAGCCGTGATGCCGGTCACGGTGGCGGTCGGGTTCACGCGCGCAGGGGAGGAGGGTTCGTCATCGTCGCGGAGAAGCCCTACCGTGCGGCGGAGGTCGACGAGGGTCGTGCGGGCGTCGTCCTGCACGGTGTGCAGCATCCCTCGAGCGCGCTCCGGATCGGTGGTGAGCAGCGCGCTCGCCGCCTGCGCGCCGACGATGATGCCGGACAGATGGTGGCCCGCGATGTCGTGAAGCTCCCGCGCAAGAGCCGCACGTTCGGCGCGCACCTGGCGTTCGGCGGCAGCTCGCCGCTCCGCCTCGACCATGCGGGCCTGCGTGTGGAGTGCAGTGCTCAGACGTTCCCGTCCCCGCGCGTACTCGGCCGCGGCCGCGGGGAGTACATAAAGCAGTCCTATGCGCGCCACCGCGGTGGCCACCAGCACGACGAGCGTCGCGCCCGAGCCGGCAGCCATGGATGCCGCGCCCACGACGGCTGTCGCAGTTGCCCCGCAGGCCAGGGCCGTCACTCTTGTCGCGTTCCGACCCTCTCGGGCAACGGCGTACGAGGCGAGCATGACGCCCAGCGCTCCGATGCCGAGCTCGCCGTCGGTCGTGGCGAGGATCGCGAGGTCGGCGGCCACCACGACCGCGAACGACGACAGCGGAGATCGGCGACGCCAGAGCAATGCGACTGCTTGGACGAGGACGAGGCCGCCGTGGACGAGCGGCGAGACGTCGCCGAACACCGACGTCGGCAGCGCTTCTCCCCAGAGCGCCAGACCGAGGTAGCCGACGGCGACCGCTGCGACGAGGATCGGCGGAAGCGTTGCCCGCAGGCGTGTGGGGGGCGCCGCGCGGCCGGGCGAAGACATGGAATGAGTCAACCATGACGGATGCCGGCCCCGCGGGGGACCGGCATCCGTCAGGCTCGTGTGCGTCATAATCACGGGCCGGGGTTCAGCGTCACGGCCACGTCATGTTCTCGACGACACTGATCCATGCCGGCTCGCCCGTGGGGCCCGACAGGCCCTGCCAGATGCCCGACACGACAGCCCCGACGATCAGGATTATCGACGACACCACGACGATGGTCCTCATCCTGGTCTTCTCCCCGCGCTCAGACATCGCGACGAGAAAGCGAGAACGATGCCGCGGCGAGGACGGCGGCCGTCACTGCGAGCAACGCGCCGATCGCGACGGCGCCATTCACCGTGATCGAGCCGCCGTGGATCACGTTTTGAGCGAGGGCGAGGGGAAGGAACTGCGTCCACACGACCTGCGCACCGCCGCCGACGAGGTGGGCCACGGCCGTCAGGATCGGTTCGGCGATCAGGATGCCGATCATCACGAGCACGCCGGTCAGCTGCGAGCGGCACACGATTCCGACGCCGAGCCCGACGATGGCGAGAGACGCCACTACGAGGACGCCGCGCGCCGAGGTACCGGCAAGTTCGCCCAGCGCCGGTGCGAACGAGATCCCCGTGATCGCGAGCGAGCCCGCGAGGGTCAGCAGACTGACGAGCGCGAGGATGACGCCGACGACTCCGCCGACGATGCCGACGGCCGCGGCTTTGCCCATCACGACGCGAGGACGTCGCGGGCTTGCGAGCACGGCGCCGACCATGCCGCCGTAGCGATCGTCGCTCGTTCCCGCGAGCACGCCCAGCAGGACGATCGCGATCAGCGCCAGGCCGACCGATCCGCCGCCCATCGTCGTGCCCAGCGGCGACAGGGCGTCGAGCTGCGCGGCGCGATCGGCGAGGTCGACGGAGGGGAGGTCGTCGCCGAGCGCCGCGGCGCCGGGTCCGAGGTCGCCCCTGGTGAGAGCGGGGATGAGCGTCACGAAAACGAGCTGGGTCATGATGAGGCCGAGCATCGCGACGGCCACGGCGACCTTGGTCGCGGTGGTGGTGACGATTCCGAGGAGTTCCGCGCGCACCATCAGCGCACCCCCTGCGTGCCGGTGACGTCGAGATAGAAGTTCTCGAGGCTGCCCGCCGAGTCGGCGAGAACGTCGGTCATGGCTGCCTCCGCGACCACGCGGCCCTCGGCGATGACGATCACGTCGTCGGCGATCTCTGCGATGTCGGACAGCAGATGCGACGAGAGGAGCACCGTGCCTCCCGCCGCGGCGAAACCCCGGAGCCTCTGACGGAGCCAGTGCATCCCGGCAGGGTCGAGTCCGTTCGACGGCTCGTCCAGGATCAGCAGACGGGGGTTGGCGAGCAGGGCTGCCGCGATCGCGATGCGCTGGCGCATACCCAGCGAGTAGCCGCTCGCCCGGCGGTCGGCGTCTGCAGTCATGCCCACCTCCTCGAGCACCGCATCCACGCGATCGGTCGGAACTCCCGCGCGGCCCGCGGCGATCAACAGGTGCTGACGGCCGGTACGGGCCGGATGCAATCCGCCCGCGTCGAGCACCGCACCGACCTGCCGTGCGGGGTGATCGAGCTCGCGGTACGGAACGCCGAACACGAGCGCCTCGCCGCTGTCGCAGGACGCGAGGTCCAGCAGGAGGCGGATGGTGGTCGTCTTGCCGGCGCCGTTGGGCCCCAGCAGGCCCACGACCTTTCCGGGCCGGACCGTGAAGGAGACGTCGTCGACGCGCGGGCGACCCCGGAAGCTCTTCCGGAGACCACGCACCTCGAGGGGAAGCGGCGGGGTGATGTTCATGGCTCAAGCCTCGCGAAACGCTCGCCACCGCACCCCCGCCCGGCGCACAGTGAGCCCTGTTCTTTCGGCCAGGGCTCAGCACGGGTCCGTCGGCGCCTCACCGTTCGACGGGCTGACTGACGATGCGGTTCGCCCTGCGGGGCGCGATCGCTGACGTCGCGAACGCGGTCGCGACAAGGATCGCGGCAGCGACGAGCATGGCTGTGTCGAAGCCGGCGACGGTGGCAATTGCTGTCGCGGAGGCGCCGGCCGGTGCGCTTGCGAGAGCTGCCGCCGCCACCGCGGCAGCGATGGTGTTGAGCAGGGCGGTGCCGAGAGCGCCCCCGAGCTGGGTGACCGTGTTGACAGCTGCTGATGCCACGCCAGACTCGGCGGGGGTGACGTTCTCCGTCGCTCGGGGGATCGCCACGCTCAGAGAGCACCCCAGTCCGATGCCGACGAGCAGCTGCGACGGAAGGAACCGAACGAGGAAGGGGTCAGCGCCGGCGGGGTCGATGCCGACGAGAAGTAGCATGCCCGCGGCCATGGAGATCAGCGAACCGGAAAGGAGCACCCAGGAGCCGAAACGCGGCGACAGCGACGCGGTGAGCGTGGTCGAGCCGAGCACGATTGCGACGGCGAGAGGGAGAAAAGCTGCACCGGCGAGCAGCGGCGGATATCCGAGAACGTTCTGGAGCCAGTAGGTGAGGACGAGGTAGAACCCGAAGAGTGCCATCTGCGGCAATCCGATCGCGAGGAACGCAGCGCCGCGGGCACGGTCCAGGACGATGCGAAACGGCAGGAGAGGCGCGCTGCTCAGGTGGTGAGCGAGAATGAAGCCGCCCATGGCGAGGCCGGCGACGATGAACGATCCGATGACGACCGGGCTCGTCCACCCGAAGGTGGAACCTTCGGAGAGCGCGAACACGAGGGCCGTCATCGCGGCGACACTCGTCACCGCCCCGACCAGATCGAAACGCACCCTCCGCGTCGTGCTCGCCGGGATGTGGACGGCCGTGAGGATCAACGCGACGAGCACGATGGGCAGGTTGATCAACAGGCACCAGCGCCAGCTCACATACTCGGTGAGCAGTCCTCCGAGAAGCAGTCCGATCGCCGCGCCGGCACCGTTGAGGGCACCGAAAACACCGAACGCGGTTCTGCGCGCCGCGCCCTCGGAGTACGTCGTGCTGATGATCGACAGAGCCGCCGGCGCAAGCAGAGCCGCTGAGACGCCCTGCGCCGCGCGACCGGCGAAAAGCAGCTCAGCCGTCGGAGCGGCTCCCGCGCACAAGGAGGCGATCGCGAAGCCCACCAGGCCCACGGTGAATGCCCTGCGCAACCCGAGACGCTCTGTGAGTCGGCCGCCGATGAGGAGGAGCCCGCCGAACGCGAGCGCGTAGGCGGTGATCACCCATCCGCGGCTCCCGTCGCCGATCCCCAGTTCCTGCTGCATGACAGGCAGCGCGATGGTCACCACCGTCGAATCGAGCACGATCATCAATTGGGCGAGACCCACCGTCGCGAGGGGCCACCAGCTGAACCGAGCCACCATCTGAACATCTCCTAAACATCGATAAATTAATCTAGCGATGATCAGGATACGCGAAGCTTCGACCTAGGATGGGCACATGGAAATCGACGACGCGTCCAAGAATGCGCATCCGATCGATTCCGCGTGGGCCTCGTCCGGCGATGCGGCTGTCCCGCGTCATCGTTCGCTGACGCGGGCGCAGATCGTCGAGACCGCAGTCGACATCCTCGACAGTGAAGGTTCCGCCGAGCTACTGACCATGCGAGTGCTCGGTGCGAGGCTCGGGGTCACATCCGCCGCCCTGTACTGGCACATCAAGACCAGGAATGAGCTCCTCGATCGTGCGCTCGACGAAGTCTTCGCCGAGGTCGAGCTCCCTCCCATCGGTGATCGATGGGAGGACGACGTGCGTCGGCTGCTGCTGAGCTGGCGCCGAACGATGCTCGCCCACCCGTGGTCTCCGCCGCTCGCAGGTCGACCCCTCCTGGGCCCGCACGTCATGCTGAGGATCGAGTACCTGCAACACGGACTGGTGAGGGCAGGGTTGACCGGCTTCACGCTCGCCGCGGCGACACGCATGCTCGCCGACTACGTCGTCGGGTCGGCTCTCACAGAATCCGCCGCCCAGCAGTCGGATCAGGACGCACTTCGAGCGCATGCACGGCTGCGCATCGCCGAGCATCCCGAGACCTACCCGACGCTCGCCTCGTCGGGCCACCTCGATTCCGTTCCGCCCGACGGTGAAACGATGTTCCTCGCCGTGCTCGACGAGATGCTCAGGGTGGTCACCGCGCCGGAAGCGTTCGACCGAAACTCGAATCACACTCCTGCGAAGCAGTGAGCGATCGCTGCGTCGCCACGATTGTCGCTGCTGCCCGCCTCACGGCGCGGCATGCTTCACGTGACCGGTGAGATGACCGAAGCCGGCAGTGGCGATCGTGATCACCGCGGCAACAGCGAGCCCCAACCCGAGGCCGACCTGGAGGGCGAGGGCGCCGACGGCGGCGCCGGCGCCGATGAGGACGATGGCGGCGAGTCGGCGGAACCACGGTTGCCCGGACCGGTTCCCGATCCACGAGTCCGCGGCGAAGCCGGTGATCGTCGATGTGACGACGACCGTCGTCACGGCCAGGGCGAGCGGCTCCGACGGTGTCACGGCGGTCACGACGCCAGCGATCGCGGCCATCGTCGATCCGACGACCGCGATGAGCGCCGTCGTCCGGTGCGTCCACCCGACCTTCACCGGCTTGAGCACTCGGCCCGCTGTTGCCGCACCGAGCATGAACCCTGCGAGGGCGACGACCGGTCCGAGGACGGGAAGATCATCGGCTCCGGTGAGTGCCATACCCAGAATGACGACGTTTCCGGTCATGTTGCCGGTGAAGACGCGGTCGAGGCCGAGGTACCCGACGGCGTCGATGATCCCGGTCGAGAACGTCAACAAGAGCATGAGCCCGAGATGAACGCTGGGCTGCTGCGAGCGAAGTGTGTTGAGCATGAGACCTGTATCCCTCGAGAAGAAGTCCGACGTCGTGAGCGGGTGAGCGGTCGAAATCTACGAGTCCGTGAGCCACGGCGCGAGAAGCGATGACGTCCGCGTTTCGAGATCGGTCGACCATCCGGCACCTGCTCTGCGGACCACAGCGTTCGGGATGATCCCCTGACGCCGCCAGTGCTCTTTGCGGATGCCGACGCTCTGCGAGGTGCTCGTCTCGAAAGCGATGAGTTCGAGCGCGGGAGCGATCGCGTCCGCAGCTGAGGCGCCCCGCTCCCACGCGTCGAGTGCGGCCGCGAGAACCTGGGGAACCGAGATCCCTGCGGCGAGTCCGCAGGCGCCCGCGGCGAGGTCGTGTTCGGCTCGGGCCCCGCCGAGTCCGCCGATCGTCGGGATGCCGGCATCCGACAGTCGTCTGATCCTCTCCGTGTGCTCGGGCGCTTCCTCCTTCACGGCGTCGACGACGTCGATGCTCGTGAGCGCCGCACAGAGGACCTCGACATCCACGTGCACGCCGGTCGGCCGCGGATAGTCCTGCAGCGTGATCCGGTACCCCGACGACTCCGCGACCGCGGCGACGTGATCTTGCACCGAGCGCAGCTCCACTGCGGTGACGGGGAGCATGAGATGGCTCAGCTTGCTTCCGAACGCGCGCCGGTACTCGATCGCCTCCGCGACCGCGGTGGGTCGATCCGTGGACATGATCGTCGGCATCACCACGGCATCGACGGCGTCGAGGGCATGGTTCACGACGGCGACCTTCTCGTCGATGAGCGCGGCTGACGGGAGACATGGCGAGTCGACCTGAAGGCGAGCCGACCACCGCTTGATAGGATCCAATCTACGGGTGAAGGAGAACGATGACGGTTGTCGAACGGGGCGCACGGCCCGCTGTCGAAGCATCGCCTGTCGGCGCGACGGTCGACCGCATCGTCGACGCGTTGCAGGACCGCATCAGTGAGGGGGACCTCACGCTCGGGACGTGGATCCGGCAGGAGCGGATCGCAGCCGAGTTCGGCGTGAGTCGGATGCCGGTGCGGGAGGCGCTGCGGCGGCTCGAAGCTCTCGGAATCGTCGAGCTCGTGCCCAACCGCGGGGCGCGAGTGACGATGCCCAGCGTGACGGACATCCTCGACGCCTTCGAAGTCCGGAGCGTGCTCGAGGGCCACGCGGCCTTCCGTGCGGCACGGGACGCGACCCGGGAGATGATCGATCGGCTCCGCTCCACGGAGCCGATCTTCGAAGAAGCGGCGGCTCGTGCGGGGGAGGGTGACGTCGAGGCGTCACGACAGCTCTGGTATCGGGCGAACGCCCTGTTCCACGCGACGGTCATCGAAGCGGCGGGCAGCAGCCAGCTCGCGGAATCGGTGGACGCCCTCCACCACCGGATCCCGCGCGGGCTCACGTGGTCGGCGTTGCAAGGCGACCCTCGGCTCCTGATGCAGAACGCGGAGACCCACCGCAGGATCACGGAGGCGATCGATGCGGGCGACGGCGAGGAGGCGAGGCGGCGAGTCGCCGAGCACGGCACTCGCGCCTCCGAACTCGTCGTGCGCTACTCGGCGGAGTTCCGCGCGCTGGCGTGATCACGGGTGTCGTAACGACCTTCGGTCGAGCCGGACTGGTGCACGACGTCGATGTGTGCACGAATGTGTGCACCGGCCTCCATCGCCCGCGTGATCACGCGGATCTCGCTGGCTACCGCTTGGTCTACGGATCAGAAGGTTAGTGGTGCGAGTCCCTTCGGGCGCACACTGTGTTGAGACAGTGAACGAGAAGCCTCCGCTCTGCGGGGGCTTCTTTGTTTGTTGTCGACCTGTTCTTTCTGGCGCGCCGTCGCGTAGCGTGACGTCGTGACCGAACGCAACTGGGCCGGAACCCACACCTTCGCCGCCGCAGAGATCCTCGTTCCGACGAGCGTCGCCGAGGCGCAGGAGCTGGTGGCATCCCGCCCCCGCATCCGATCGCTCGGCACGCGGCATTCGTTCAACGACCTGGCCGACACCGACGGTGCGTTGTTGGCGCTGACCGCGATCGATCCGGCCATCGCGATCGATGAGGCGTCGCGGACGGTGACGGTGGGCGCCGGCACGCGCTATGCCGTCGTGGCCCGCCATCTCACCGACCGCGGGTGGGCGCTGCACAACATGGGGTCGCTGCCCCACATCTCGGTCGGCGGAGCGACGGCCACCTCGACGCACGGCTCGGGAGACCGCAACGGTTCGCTCGCGACCGCGGTGCGGACTCTGGAGTTCATCGGACCCGACGGGGGCCTTCGCCGTGTCGCCGCGGACGACGCGGAGTTCGCCGGCCAGGTCGTGAACCTCGGAGCGCTCGGGCCGGTCACGCGGGTGACGCTCGCGATCGAGCCGACCTACCGGGTGCGACAGGACACCTACGTCGGCCTCTCGTGGGACGACCTGTTCGAGCGGTTCGACGAGGTGACGGCATCCGGTTACAGCGTCAGCGTCTTCACGCGGTGGAACACCCCCGACGTGGGCGAGCTGTGGCTCAAGGAGCGGCTGGCCGACGACTCCGCCGCCGACATGCCCGGTCAGATCCTGAGTGCGCGGCGGGTGAGCGACAAGGCGGATTCGCCCGCCGCGGACGGCGTCGACAACACGACCGAACAGGGCGGCGTGCCGGGCGACTGGTGCGACCGTCTGCCGCACTTCCGCATCGACGCCACCCCGTCCAACGGCGATGAGATCCAGACCGAGTACTGGGTCGACCGAGCCTCAGCGGTCGCAGCCATAGCAGCGGTGCGCTCGATCGCCGACCGCGTGGAGCCCGCACTGCTCGTGACCGAGCTGCGCACGGTCGCCGCCGACGGGCTGTGGCTCTCGCCCGGCTTCGGTCGTGACAGCGTGTGCATCCATTTCACGTGGAAGAACCGCCCGGATGCCGTGGCCACCGCGATCGGACACGTGGAGCGCGCGCTCGCGCCTTACGACCCTCGGCCCCACTGGGGCAAGGTGTTCTCGATGCCGGTGGACGCGTCGTTGCCCCACCTTGACGACTTCCGCGAGCTCGTCGCTCGCGTCGATCCCGAAGGGAAGTTCTCGGGCCCGTATCTCGAACGGGTGCTCGGCATCGCCGCACGGTGATCCGCGGGCGGACGCATGGCCGCTGGTGTGCGCTCGCCGTCCGAGCCGCGCGGCAACCCCGTGGTCCCGTCTGCTCCCCAGCAGAACGAGAACGGCTCCCCCCAGCGTCATCGGAGTGACCCGGGTCGGCTGTGCGCACACCAGCGGCACGGGGGGTTGTTCGGGGCCCCGGTGTCAGCGGATTGCGCGGCGAGCTGTGAGATCGCTGAGCGGGAGGACGCACCGGCGGGTCACGTGAGGGGGCGCGATGCCGTGATGATGCGCTCGAGGTCGACCGCGGTGCGGGTCCAGGGCGAGATGCGTCCGTCGTGGCGGGCCGGAACGGCCTCGACCACCCGCGCAAGGGCCCGTTCGGCGGCGTCGACGGCGGCGGGGGCCTCCGGATCGCCGAGAGGGTGGGCGACGGCTCGAGCGGTGGCGCGGACGGCTTCGGCCAGCTGCGCGCGCAGCAGGGCTGCGTCACGACTGAGCGGCAGTGCGACGACACCCTCGGCCAGTTCGAGCGTCTGACGCACCGTCTCTTCGAGGGCGCGCATGCGCCCGTCGTTCTCGGCGTCGATACCGCGCCTGCGTCGCGCGAGCGGATGGGCCTTGCGGCTGCGCGCTGCTTCGCGCACGTCGGTCGAGACCGCATCGAGGATCTCGCTCAGATAGTGCTGCCCGGCGGGGTCGGGTGCCGACCCGGAGCCGACCGAGACCGCGATCATGTCGAGCCGGTCGGCGACTGCATCGCGGAGCTGCGAGAGTCGTGAGGACGCGCGGCGCAGGTACAGGGGCGGGACGATCAGGAGGTTGACGACCACGCCGACGATGACCCCGAACGCCATGGTGACGAGGTACGACACCGAGAACCCCCCGGCGTCGTTCGCGCCCAGCAGCAGCACGAACAGGGCGGCGATCGCGATCCAGTCCCGGCCCGTGCCGAGGGCGCGGATGCCGCCGATCGCCACCCCCGCCCCCACGACGATCGCGACGCCGAGGATGCGGGGGCTCGGTCCCGAGACGATCACCAGGCCCACCAGCCCGATCGCGATGCCGATCGCGAGGCCCGCCACGGCCTGGAGGCCCGCCTTCGCGGAGTCGGCGATGGTCGGATACATGCTCACCAGCACGCCGAGGGGCGCGTAGTAGGAGTACCCGTCGTGTGCGAAGGGGACCAGCGGGGCCAGGTACCACGCGATCGCCGCGGCCAGTGCGGCCTTGCCGGCCAGCAGCAGGCGCGACACGGCGAACGCCTCGCCCCCGGCGGTTCGGGCCGCGGCGGCGAGCGAGGCGACGCGGGGGTGGGGAGCGGTGTTCATCGTGGGCGAATGTATGCGTGCGTGCCCGCCGACCACAGGCCCTTGACGCGGCAGGCCCGGTGCGGCAGGTGCTGACGTAGCCTGAGACCGTGAGCGCATACGTTTCGGCGTTCGAGCTGTTCTCCGTCGGCGTAGGACCCTCGAGCTCCCACACGGTCGGACCGCTTCGCGCGGCCCGGGTTTTCGTCGAGCGGCTGCGGGAGGCGCGGGTGCTGCCGTCGGTGGCGCGGGTCGGCTGCGTGCTGTACGGCTCTCTCGGGGCGACCGGCATCGGTCATGGCACCCCTGACGCCGTCGTCGCGGGATGGCAGGGGTACGCACCCGAGACGGTGCCCCCCGGCAACGTGCGCGGAGCGTGGTCGGGGTGGCTCGACGGTGCGGCGCTGTTGCTGGACGGGACGCACCCCGTCGCCTTCTCTCGCGGTGACGTGGTGTTCGAACCTCGCACGCGGCTGCCGCAGCATCCGAACGCGATGAGGATGACGGCGTGGGATGCCGCGGGCGCCGTCGTCTCGGCCGAGACCTTCTACTCGGTGGGCGGCGGCTTCATCCGCCGCGACGGAGACGATGAGGGCGGCCGTGAGCCGACGCGATGGCCCTACCGCTTCACCAGCGCGGCGGAGCTCCTGGAGCTGTGCGACCGTGATGGGCTCTCGATCGCGGGCCTGGCCCGGCGCAACGAGGAGGCGTTGCGTCCCGAGGGGGAGGTCGCGGCGGGGCTCGATGCGATCTGGGCGGCGATGACCGAGTGCGTCGAGGCGGGGCTCCGAGCCGACGGGACGCTTCCCGGGATGCTTCGGGTGCGGCGTCGCGCGGGCGCCATGCGTGCGCAGCTCGAGGCCGCCGAGTCGGCGGGCGGGCGCGAGCTGCCGGGGGAGTGGCTCGGTGCCTTCGCGCTCGCCGTCAACGAGGAGAACGCCTCCGGCGGCCGGGTCGTGACGGCGCCGACGAACGGGGCGGCGGGGATCCTGCCGGCGGTCGCGATGTACTGGTGGCGGTTCGCCGCTGAGTCGCTGCTCGCGCCGGAGGATCTCGACAGGCGACGTGGCATTCGGCGGTTCCTCCTCACGGCGACCGCGCTCGGCTCGCTCTTCAAGGCCAACGCCTCGATCTCGGGCGCCGAGGGCGGTTGTCAGGCCGAGGTGGGGTCGGCTTGTGCGATGGCGGCCGGCGGCCTCACCGCGGTGATGGGCGGCGACAACGCGCAGATCGAGAACGCGGCCGAGATCGCGATGGAGCATCATCTCGGCCTGACCTGCGACCCGGTGGGCGGGTTGGTGCAGATCCCGTGCATCGAACGGAACGCGATCGCAGCGTCGACCGCGGTGACCGCGGCACGGTTGGCTCTGCGCGGTGACGGCACGCATTACGTCTCGCTGGACGCCGTCGTCGAGACGATGCGTCAGACCGGCATCGACATGTCGCACAAGTACAAGGAGACGAGCGAGGGCGGTCTCGCCGTCAACGTCGTGGAGTGCTGATCGGGCGTCCGTTCGCCCTGCGAGAACCATTGGCACTCGCAGGGGCAGAGTGCTAATCTGGACGCAGTTGAGCCGACACGACTCAACTTCGGAAGATCTCAACACAGACACTCAGAGAAGGGAAAGATCGATGGCCACCTATGACCCGTTCCGCGACCTCGACCGCATTGCCTCGAGCCTTTTCGACACGCGCCGCGGCCCGCGCCGGATGCCCATGGACCTCTACCGCGACGGCGACCACTACGTGATGACCGCCGACCTCCCGGGCATCGACCCGGGGTCGGTCGACATCGACGTGGACGGTCAGCTGCTGACGGTCCGCGCCGAGCGCACGCTCGCCAGCGGAGAGGGCGTCACCTGGATCACTCGCGAACGCGAGGCGGCCAGCTTCCTGCGGCAGCTCAACCTCGGCCAGGGCGTCGACACCGATGGCATCGCCGCCACGTACAACAACGGCGTGCTGACCGTGACCATCCCGGTCAGCGAGAAGGCGAAGCCGCGGAAGGTGCAGGTCTCGACCGACGCGCCCGCTCCGGTCGTTCCGATCGAGAACTGACCTCGGCCCGACCGCCTCGGCCCCGCGCCGATATCCGATGGCCGCAGTCCCCGCACGGGGGCTGCGGCCATCGTCGTTCTGGGTCGTCTCGCGCCGGAGGGACATGAGCGGGTGCCGCGTCAGAAGGGCGGCGGCGTGTCAGAAGGGTGGCGGCGGGTCGGGTGGCGCGCCGGTGCCCCGGACGGGCGGCCCGGGTGGGCCGGGTGGTGCGGGTGGTGGTGTGGCGAGTTCTGGTGTGAAGCAGACGGCGGGGATGGGGATGTCTTCTCGGTAGACCCTGCCGTGGGGTGAGGTCCACACGAGCACTCCGCCGCCGGCCTGTTCCACCCGCCAGCTGGTGAATTGCTTCATGGAGTGGTGTCGTTGGCAGAGGTGGGCGAGGTTGTAGATGTGGGTGTGGCCGCCGGTGGCGTGGTCGATGGTGTGGTCGATTTCGCAGCGGATCGCGGCTCTGCGGCAGCCGGGGAACCGGCAGTGCTGGTCGCGGGTCTGCAGCAGCCGCCGCATCGCGGGGAGGGGCCGGTAGGAGTCGGTTTCGACCGGTGTGCGGGTGATCGGGTCGATGAACATCCGGTCCCACGTCGCCGTCTGTGAGGCGAGTTCCCGGACCGTGTCGGCGTCGATGAGTCCGGTGCCGGTCGCTTCGGCGGGGTGTTCGTCGTTTCCGGTGAGGGTGTCTGAGGTGATCACGACCTGCACTTTCGCGCGGATCGCCCCGAGGGCACCACGCCCGTCCACGCCCACCGTCGGGTCGATGACGGGTGCACCGCCGAGGACGAGGTCCGAGAGAACATCCGCGCGAAGCTGATCCATCGTCCGGGCATCAGGGGTAGGGGCAGCGGCACCGGCATCTCGTTCGGCATCTACTCCGAAAGCGGCGCCGGCGCCGTCCACCGCGCCCGCGCCATCCACCGCGACCGCGCCAGCGCCCGCGGCATCCACCGCCACAGCATCCGCCCGGGCGTCCTTCACGGACTGCGCCATCTGCGTCAACCGGTCGTAGATCCCCGCCGCGATCACCATCGGCACCGTCGCCGAAAGGTCGGCCATCCCATCCACCCCCGGCGACAACCGCACGCACCGCCCGGCCGCGGCCTCCCGGTGACGCTCGCTGAACGACCGCGGGTGCATCCGCTCCGCCAGGTTCTGCAACGCCCCGGCCACCCGCGTCGCGATATCGCGTTGACACACGGCCACTGCGGCGGCGTCGAACTCCGGCCGCACCTCCTCCGGCACCACCCGCCCGACCTTCACGACAACGTCCACGTGTTCCCGGGTGACGAGGCGCTGCTCCCAGGCCGCGAACATCGCGGGGTAGTCGTCGACCACCGTCATCGCGTGGTCGATGTCGGCCTGCACCCGCCGGTCACCGCGCCGCGCGATTCCTGCCGCCTCAGCCGCGACCGACCGCAACTCCATATCCGACGCCATCCCGCGCACCCCACCGCGGTGCGCCTCACGCAACGCCGACCGCCCGAGGTCTGCCAAGGCCCGCACCGCGGCGATCTCACCGGCGTGCACGAGCGCGAGGGCATCCACGAAGCCGGCGATCGCGACGGCATGCGGCGAGCCGACGGCGACCTCGCCGCTGTCGCCGTCGTTCGTCTGCATGTTCCTATTCTGACGCTGGGGTACGACATAGATATAGAACAAAATAGCCACCGAGAACAACTCGACGGGACGGCTGACAGAGGAGGAAGGAATGCCCTACCTCGTCGACGCCGTTCCGGAGGCGAGCGCTGCACCGGGATGGTCGATCGTGTAACGAGTTTGTAAACATCGCTAGCAAACCTGTCGACCCGTCTTGCTGCGGGCGGGTTCGTAAGGTCTACTAACAAACATGACGAGAACCGAGGCGGACGCACCGCGACGCACCACGCGCACGCGGCGACCGGGGGCCAAGATCCTCCCCGAGCACGCCCGTGCGCACAACCGCGCGCTCGTGCTGCAGAGCCTCTTCCACGGGGGAGCGATGAGTCGTGCCGACCTCGCTCGGCAGACGGCGCTCACCCGCGTGACGATCTCCGACCTGGTGTCCGAGCTGATCGCCGACGGGTTCGTCGCCGAACGTGGCGTCCGCGAGGCTGCGGGTCCGGGCAAGCCGGCCATCCTCATCGACCTCGCCCGTGACGGCCACCGCATCGTCGGCCTCGATCTGTCGGGGAGTGCGACCTTCACCGGGGCCGTACTGACTCTCGACGGAGAGATCGTCGCCCGTCACGACGTCGCGGTGCCGGCGGACCGTCGCGACATCCTCGCGGCTGTCGTCGGACTCGCCCGGACGCTCGTCGCCGACGCGCACGCGCCGGTCCTGGGCATCGGGGTGGGCACGCCCGGCGTGGTCGACGATGCGGGTGTGGTCCTGGCGGCGCCGGGCCTCGGCTGGGACCACCTCGATCTCGGCACCGTCCTGGGGGAGGCCATCGGCGTGCCGGTTCTGGTCGCCAACGACGCCAACGCCGCCGTGCTCGCCGAGCACACGTTCGGCGGCGCGGGCGACGACATCATCCTGGTCAAGGTCGGCCGTGGTGTCGGTGCAGGGCTGCTCACCGGCGGCGAGCCGTTGCGCGGGGCCCGGTCGGCCGCGGGCGAGATCGGTCACGTGACGGTCGGAACCGACGGCGGGCCGGCCTGCGCGTGCGGGAAGATCGGATGCCTCGAGGCCTGGCTCTCGATCCCGTCGCTGTCGTCGCGTCTCGACGCAGCCGACGCCACCGAGCGCGAGGGCCTGCTGCGCGACGCCGGGGAGCGCCTCGGCATCGCCCTCGCGCCGATCGTCGGCGCACTCGATCTGTCGGAGATCATCCTCTCCGGCCCCTCGGAACTTCTCGACGGCACGCTCGCCAGCGCCGCCGCCGAGACGGTGCGCACCCGCACGCTCGCGACGTTCCACGACGAGCTGCAGGTGCGGATGACGGAGCAAGGCCAGGACATCGTCCTGCGCGGGGCTGCCGTCATGGTCCTGTCGGGACGCCTCGGCGTCTCCTGACGAAGCTCCACAGCTCCACAGCTCCACAGCTCCACAGCTCCACCGCCCCATCTCGGACGAGCCATCCGACTCGTCGACACCCAGAGAAGAAGGAACCCACCATGAAGAAGAGCCTCGGAGCACTGTCGCTCCTCGGTGTCTCCGCCATCCTGCTCGCCGGCTGCGCCAGCGACGGAGCCGGACAGGCCGAGGAGACCGGCGACCTGACCGTCTGGCTGGTCGGCACCGACACCCCGCAGGACGCCCGCGACTACCTCAAAGAGACGTTCGAAGCCGAGAACGACGGCTGGACACTCACGATCGAGGAGAAGACATGGGCCGACACCGCCGACAACTACGTCGCCGCCCTGTCGTCGAACGATGCTCCCGACCTCGTCGAGGTGGGCAACACCCAGTCACCCGGGTTCATCGCCCAGGGACTGTTCGCCGACCTCTCGGATCTCGAGGCCGACCTCGGCGGCGATGAGCTGCTGCAGAGCTTCGTCGAGCTCGGCTCCGAGGACGGCACGCTGTACGCGGCGCCCTACTACGCCGGGTCGCGCATCGTCTTCTACTCGCCGTCGTCGTACGCCGGCGCCGTGCCCGCGACGCTCGAGGAGTACGTCGCGGCGGGGATCGCGTCGACGACTCCGACGAAGTCGGGCATCTACGCGCCCGGCAAGGACTGGTACAACGCACTGCCCTACGTCTGGGCGAACGGCGGCGAGATCGCCACCCAGGACGGCGATACGTGGACGGGCGGGTTCTCGAGCGCCGGCGGCATCGCAGGGCTCGAGATGCTGCAGGACGTCTACGAGAGCGCCACGATCGCCCCGGCCGACGCGGACGAGACCGACCCGCAGGTGCCGTTCTGCGCCGGGGAGGTCGGGTTCCTCTCGGCACCGGCGTGGGTGAAGTGGTCGATCCTCGCGCCGTCCGACGCCGACACGGCTCCCGGATGCCCCGAGACCGCCGGCGCGGATCTCCGCGCGTTCGCCCTGCCCGGGATGACCGCGGGCGAGGTCGCGCCCGTGTTCGCGGGAGGCTCGAACATCGCCGTCGCCGCCAAGTCGAACGCACCCGACAAAGCAGAGGCCGCCCTGCAGATCATCCTCTCGGAGGGCTACCAGAAGATCCTGGCCGAGAACGGGCTCATCCCCGCGCTCACCTCGTTCGCGCAGTACCTGCCCCACGACGAGATCACGGCCGAGGCCGCCAAGGCGGTCGCGTCGTCCAAGGCCGTGCCCGCGAGCCCGAACTGGTCCGAGGTCGAGTCCTCCGGTGTCATCAAGGACGCGCTCGTGAAGATCGCCCAGGGCGGCGACGTCACGGCGATCGCGACCGAGCTCGACAGCCAGATCGAATCGATCCTCAACAAGTAGCGGATCGTGCGGGGCGCGGGGTCATCACCCCGCGCCCCGCACGTCGACGCAGAGAGGGCAGGACGATGACAGACGTCCTCACACGGGGCCCGCGGCAGGAGCGCCCCGTCGACCAGCACGCGCGGAGTGCTCGGGAGAGATCACGGCGGCGCCGTGACAACGGCGGGGCCCTGACGCTGCTCGGCCCCTCGCTGATCATCCTCGGGGTGATGGTGGGGTACCCCGCGGTGCTGATGCTCGTGCAGTCCTTCACCGACTACTCCATCCGCAACAAGGTGCAGGGCACCCTTCCCGACCTCGTCGGGTTCGAGAACTACATCGAGGTCTTCACGCAGTCCGACTTCCCCGCCGTGCTCGTGCGCAGTCTCGGGCTGATGCTGACGATGACCGTGCTCATCGTCGGCCTCGGTGCGCTCGTCGCCGTCCTGATGACCCGGCTGCGTCGGGGCTGGCGGATCCTCGTCTCGCTCGGGCTGCTGCTGGCCTGGGCGATGCCGCCGCTGGCGGCCACCACGGTCTGGGGATGGATCTTCGACTCGCAGTACGGCGTGGTCAACTGGGCGCTCAACACCGTCACCGGCGGTTCCGCCTGGACGAATCACTCCTGGCTGGCCAATCCCTGGTCGTTCTTCCTGGTGCTCACCATCATCGTCGTCTGGCAGGGCGTGCCGTTCGCGGCCTTCACGCTCTACGCGGCTCTCGGGCAGGTTCCCGGCGAGGTGCTCGAAGCGGCATCCCTCGACGGCGCCGTCGGCTGGCAGCGGTTCCGGCTCGTGGTGTTCCCCTACCTCCGCAACGTGGTCACCGTCGTGGTGGTGCTGCAGGTCATCTGGAACCTCCGCATCTTCACGCAGGTCTACGCCCTGCAGCAGCGGGGCGGGCTCGTCTCCGAGACGAACGTGCTCGGCACCTACATCTTCCGGCAGGGTCCCGGCGAGTTCGGCGTCACCAGCGCGATCGGCGTGCTCATGGTGATCCTTCTGCTGACGCTCTCGTGGGGCTACATCCGCACCACTCTCAAGGAGGAGGAGCTGTGAGCGCTCAGGTCACCCCCGCCACCCAGCTCGGCACGGTCGGCGTCGACGAGGTCGTCGGAGAGGTGGGGCGCGCGAAGCGCCCACGACCGGGCTCCCTCGCGGCGCGCCGACCGCCGCGTCGTCGGCTGGTCTCCCGCGCGTCGCTGAACCTCGCTGCGCTCGTGGTCTTCGTCTGCTCGGTGTTCCCGGTCTACTGGATGCTGAACATGTCGTTCACGCGAGGCGAGAGCATCATCAGCCGCACGCCCAGCTTCCTGCCCTTCGACTTCACCCTCGGCAACTACGCCACAGCCTGGACGCGGGAGGCGGCACCCGGACAGACCGACTTCCTGCACGGACTCCTCTCATCGTCCCTCGTGACGGTGGGCGTCCTGGTCGTCACGCTCGTGCTCGCCTTCCTCGCGTCGATCGCCGTGGCCCGCATCCGGTTCCGGGGTCGCCGGACGTTCATCGTCGCGGTGCTCATCGTGCAGATGATCCCCGGCGAAGCGATGATGTTCACCATCTACGGCATGATCGACGACTGGCGCCTCATGAACACCCTCATCGGCCTCGGCATCGTCTACGTCGCCGCTGTCATCCCGTTCACGATCTGGACGCTGCGCGGCTTCGTGGCGGGCGTCCCCGTCGACCTCGAGGAGGCGGCCATGATCGACGGCTGCACGCGCACCCAGGCGTTCTGGAAGGTCACCTTCCCCCTGCTCGCGCCGGGACTCGTCGCGACCGGCATCTTCGCCTTCATCCAGTCCTGGAACGAGTTCACCATGGCCCTGCTGCTCATGCGCGGCTACAACCTCACCCTGCCGCCGTGGCTGCTGTCGTTCCAGTCCGCGACCGCCGCGACCAACTGGGGCGCGGTCATGGCGGCATCCACGCTCATCTCGATCCCGGTGGTCGTCTTCTTCCTCATCGTGCAGGGGCGGATGTCGGGCGGGCTCGTCTCGGGAGCCGTGAAGGGGTGACCCGCCGTATCGGGATAGATGTCGGGGGCACCAAAATCCTCGGCATCGCCGTCGACGAGGACGGCCACCAGATCGCGCGCGTGCGTCGCGCGACCGGCTGGGGTGAGGATGCCGTCGCGGACGGCATCGCGGCCGTCATCGATGAGCTCGTCGGTCCCGGTGCCGGCGCTGCCGTGGGCATCGGAGTGCCCGGCCAGATCGCGCCGGGAAGCGGGGTGGTCGAGCACGCGCTGAACCTCGGCATCGGTCGCGCCGACCTCGCGGCCGCGATCGTCGAGCGCACCGGCATCCGCCCGGTCGTCGACAACGACGTCCGGATGGCCGCCGTCGGTGCCCGGGCGCTGCTGCCCACCGGGGACTCGCTCGCCTACCTGAACCTCGGCACCGGGATCGGGGCGGGCATCGTCGACGCGCGCGGCCCGTGGCGCGGATCGCGGGGTGCGGCCGGCGAGATCGGCCACGTTCCGATCGACCCCGCCGGCCCGCTCTGCCGGTGCGGCCAGCGGGGCTGCATCGAGGCGCTCGCGGGGGGTGGCGCGCTGGCCGAGCGGTGGGGTCGAGACGATGCCCTGCCCGTACTCGCCGTCATGGATGCCGCGGATGCCGGCGATCCCCGCGCCCTGCTTCTGCGTGACGACCTCGTGCGGGGGGTGGCCGCCGCCGTCCGGCTGCTCGTACTGGCCACCGACGTCGACCTGGTCGCGCTCGGCGGTGGCGTGGCATCTCTCGGGGTCCGACTGCTCGATCCGGTGCGAACGACCCTCGCCGCGGCGTCCGCCTCATCGCCGTTCCTCGGCTCGCTGCGTCTGGACGAGCGCGTCGTGCTCGTCCCGCCGGGGACCGCCGTCGGCGCGCTCGGCGCGGCGCTGTCGGCATCGCGGCATCCCGCGGCCCGAACGGTCAGCCCCAGGTGAGGGGGAGCAGGTGCTCGGTGCTGAGCGGGGCCAGCGGCAGCGCGGCGGCCTCGTCGGGGGTCAGCCACCGGGCCTCGGCGATCTCGGCCGCAGCGCTCACCGAGCGCGGATCGAGCGTGAGGGCGAAGGCCTCGGCGAGGACGCGGAACCCGGGCTCGTTCGCGGCATCCGACTCGAACCGGCCGAGGTAGGCCAGATCCGCGGGTGAGACGACCACCCCGAGCTCCTCGTGCAGCTCTCGGGCGAGAGCTTGCGCGGCCGACTCTCCCGGCTCCGGCTTGCCCCCGGGGGCCATGAACCGCTCGGTGCCGCGCTTGCGGACGAGGAGCGTGCGCCCCGCGCCATCGGTCACGACCGCCGCGCTGACGTGCACGACCCGGTCGGTCGGGGACTCCGGCGTCGCGGGTGTCACGGTGCGAACACCTTGCCCGGGTTGAGGATGCCCGCCGGGTCGAACACCCGCGCGATGCGACGCTGCAGCTCCCACTGATCCTCGCCCAGCTCGGCGGCGAGCCATCGCCGCTTGAGGATGCCCACGCCATGCTCGCCGGTGAGGGTTCCGCCCAGACACAGCGCCGACTGGAACAGGTCCTCCGCCGCCTCCCACACCACCTCGGGGACCTCGGGACCGGGGAAGACGAAGTTCGGATGCAGATTGCCGTCGCCGGCGTGGCAGACGGTGGGGATGGTCAGCCCGAAGCGTTCCTCGATGCGGGCGATCTCGTCGAACATCGCAGGCAGCGCGCTGCGGGGAACCGAGACGTCCTCGATGAGCGTCGTGCCCAGGCTCTCCATCGCCGGGTGCATCGAGCGGCGCACGGTCCACAGCTGCTGCGCCTCGGCGTCGTCGACGGCCAGGCGAGCGGTCCCGCCCGCCTCGGCCAGCACGTCGAGGATCGCCTCGGCCTCGGCGGTGGCTGCCGCGCCGTCGGTCTGGACCGTCAGCTGCGCGGCACCCGGCGTCGGGTCGGGCAGCCCGAGCAGGCGGTGGGATGCCGCGAGCGATGTCGCGTCCATCAGCTCCATGATCGCCGGCTGGATGCCCGCGGCGGTCACCGCCGAGGCGGCCGTCGCCGCCGCACGCACGTCCCCGAACGTGGCGGCGATCGTCCGCGCCTCGCCCGGCACCAGCCGCCGGAGCTTGAGCGTCGCCGCGACGACGACGCCGAGGATCCCCTCCGAGCCGATCACGAGAGAGGTGAGGTCGAGGCCGGTCACGCCCTTCACCGTGCGGTGTCCGAGCCGCATCAGCCGACCGTCGGCCAGAACGAGGTCGAGGCCGAGGACGGCGTCGCGGACGACCCCGTACTTGGCGCACAGCAGGCCGCCGGCGCCGGTGGCGATGTTGCCGCCGACGGTCGAGATGTCGCGGCTGGCGGGATCGGGAGCCCACCACAGGCCGTGCGGTGCGAGGGCGGCGTTCAGGTCGGCGTTGAGGATGCCGGGCTCGACGACGGCGATGAGATCGTCGGGACGCACCTCGACGATGCGATCCATCGCGCGCAGCGACAGCCCGATCTCACCGGCACCCGTGTTGGCGCCGCCGGCGAGCCCGGTGCCGGCGCCGCGCGGCACGACGGGCGTGCCCGTCTCGGAGGCGATGCGCATCGTCGCCTGCACGTCCTCGACCGACCGTGCCGTGACGACCGCGAGCGGCCGGCCGGATGCCGCGTGGCCCGACTTGTCGGCGCGCGCTGCGGCGAGCACGGTCTCCGACTCGTCGACGCGATCACCGAGCTCGGCCCGCAGGCGCGCGACGACGTCGGCCGTCATGCCAGGCGCCGCCGCCCCGAGAGCACGCCGAACGTCACGGCGACCGCGCCGAAGACGAGTCCGATCCAGGCGTGGCCCATGCTCCACCAGGCGATCGTCGCCGAGGCGTAGACGAGAAGCTCGACGAGCGCGCGGACGAAGGGATGCACGATCAGCACCGCTCGCGGCGACACGAACAGCGCCCACAGCAGGATCGCGACGATGGGAGCGCCGATGCCCGCGACGACGTTGAGCGGGAAGTCCCAGGCGGCGAAGCCCCAGATCGCGAAGGTCGCGAAAGCGAAGAGCTGACAGGCGAAGGCGAGCAGGTCGATCGCCGACAGAGCCGGCCGCGTTCCGGGCGCCTGCTGCGGCGCTTCGGGCTGGGCTGGGCGCACGTGCGGCAGATCGGACATGCCTCCGATTCTAAGCGTCCACCCGTGGCGCAGCGCCCGGGAGAGGGCCCGCTGCGCGTTCCGCCGCGGCCCGTCGACCGGTGTCAGACCCGCCCGGTCCACACCCGATGCACGCGCAGCTCGCGGTCGAGCAGGACCGCGTCGGCGGGAGAGCCCACCGCGAGCGTGCCGAGGTCGTGACGACCGATCGCGCGCGCGGGCGTGGTCGTGAGCGCGACGACCGCGTCGGTCAGAGCGATGCCCGACGCGACCGCGGTGCGCAGCGCGGCATCCTGGGTCAGGGTCGATCCGGCGATCGTCCCGTCCGCCAGACGCGCGACGCCGTCGTCGACGCGGACCTCGAGCGCGCCGAGCAGGTAGGCGCCGTCGGCGGAGCCCGCCGCGGCCATCGCGTCGGTCACGAGGGCGATGCGCCCCGGTGCCGCGGCGAAGGCGATGCGCACGATCTCGGGATCCAGGTGCACGCCGTCGGCGATCACCTCGAGGGTCACCCGCTCATCGCCGGTGGCCGCGCCGATGGGGCCGGGCGCGCGGTGGTGGAGCCCCCGCATCGCGTTGAACGCGTGGGTGAGGATCGTGGCGCCGGCATCGAACGCCCGGCGCGCGATGTCGGCATCGGCATCGGTGTGCCCCACGGCGGCGGCCGCGCCCGCTCCGGCGACGCGCTCGATCGCGGCGAGGGCGCCGGGCAGCTCAGGAGCGATGGTGATCTGGCGCACGGTGCCGCGACCGGCCTCGAGCAGTCGCTCCACGGCGGCGGGCGTCGGCTCGATCAGCAGGCCGGGGTCGTGGGCGCCGTGGTGCCCGGGGTCGAGGAAGGGGCCCTCGAGGTGCGAGCCGAGGACGGCGGCGTCCGTCTCGACGAGGTCGGCGATCCGCGCGACCCGGTCGGCGAGGTCGTCGATGCCGGCCGTGACCAGCGAGATGATCGACCGCGTCGTGCCATGGGCGCGGTGCAGCTCGCGGGCCGCGCGGATCGCCTCGATGCCGTCGTCATGGGCGGCCCCGCCCCCGCCGTGACCGTGGATGTCGATGAACCCAGGAGTGAGGACGGCGCCGGGGCCGGCGACATCCTCGGCGTCGACGATCTCGTCGGCGCGGGTAGCGGCATCGCGCCACGTCTCACCGACGCCGCGCTCGGCCACCCGACCGCGCTCGACGAGAAGCCAGGCGCGGGCCGCCTCGACACCTTCGTCGACGAGGCGTGCGGAGTGGATGAGGCGGGTCAGATCGTCCATGGGACCTCTCGGGAAGCGGGGAAGCGGATGCCCAGGGTCGTCCACAGCGGCCCGAGGCCGCCCACCCGGGCCCGGAACGACGCCCAGCTGCGCTCGTCCGTGGTTCCCGTCGGCGCGGACCAGGCCGCCTCCGCCGCAGCGGCGATGCGCGGGAAGGCGAGCGCGTCGATGTCGTCGAGGTCGCGCACCGTCTCACTCCACAGCGGCGCCTCGACCCCGAGGATGTCGGCCTCGGACAGGCCCGGGACCACGTCGAGCGGCTCCCAGGAGTACGCGCGCTCGAGGCTCGTCGGGCCCCCCGCCCAGGTGAGTCCGAGCGGTGCCGACGCGTCGGGCTTCATGTCGAGGTAGACCGCGTCGGCGGGGGAGAGGATCAGGCGGCCGCCGCGGTCGACGAAGGCGCGCGCCTTCTCGGCGGCGCCCTCGGCGGGGGAGACGAAGCTCCAGTACTGCCCGATCGTGCCGGGTGCGAGGTCGCTCGCGGCGCCCGCCTCGTGCCACGCGATCGGGGTCTTGCCGAGTCGTGCGATGGCGGCGGAGGTGCGGGCGACGAACGCCGCGTAGGCATCGGCCGGTGTGCCGAACGCCTCGTCGCCGCCGAAGTGCAGATAGGGGCCGGGGGTGAGCCCGGCGAGCTCGGTGATGACGTCGTCGACGAACGCGTCGGTGGCCGGGTCTCCGATCCGCAGGGACGAGAATCCGACCCCGATGCCGGTGTAGGGCTCCCCGGCGACAGGGGGCTCGCCCCCCGCCGGGTCCCAACCCTCGAGGGCCGGCTCGGCGACCACCTCGGGGTAGGCGAGGCTGACGGCGTGGGTGTGTCCGGGCATGTCGAACTCGGGCACCACGGTCATGTGATGATCGGCGGCGTGCGCGATGATCGCGCGGTAGTCGTCGTGGGTGAAGAACCCGCCCGGGTCGCCGGCGACCGCATTCGCGGCGCTCTGCGCGGTGAGCTCGGGGCGCCGCGCGGACTGCAGGCGCCAGCCCTGGTCGTCGCTCAGATGCAGATGCAGCACGTTGAACTTCAGGCTCGCGGCCCGCTCGAGGAAGGCGGTCACGGTCGCCACGTCGTGGAAGTGTCGAGCGACGTCGAGCATGACGCCGCGATAGGCGAAGCGGGGCGCGTCGTCGATGCTCACCGCGGACACCGCCCACCCGTCGCCGGCGCGGACGATCAGCTGGCCGATGGTCTGCACGCCGTAGAAGAGCCCTGCCGCGTCGGCGGCGCGCACGACGACACCGTCGCCGTCGACGCGCAGCCGGTAGGACTCGGGCCGCCCCTTGCCGTCGACGGACAGCTCGATCCCCGGGCCGGCGGCGTCGGCGATGGGCGCGGGTGCGGTTGCCGCGCCGGCGGGGCCGGTGCTCGGCGCGCTGGGCGCGCTCGGAGTGCTCGCATCCACGAGGTGCACACCGGTGCGGGTGACGACGAGACGGCGGAGCGCACCCGCCGAACGGGCGTCGCCGGTGATGCGCACCGCGGGCGAGAGTGCGAAGGGCGCTGCGTCCCCGCGGACGGTGGAGGCGGGCAGCGGCACCAGCGGCAGCGACATCATGACGCACCCATCTGTAAGGAGACCTAACAAACTTGTCGGGCCAGCGTACCAGCGCAGCATCCGTTATGCTCGACGCGTCGCGACTGGCGTTGAGGTGGGTCACCACCGGGGAGCGACCGACACGGCATTCGACCGCGCGCCTGGGCCGATGTGGAACCTCTCTGCTCGTTAGATCCGTCCCGAAAGCCGTCGTCTGGAGATCGTCATGACCGATTCGTACTTCAACGCCCCACTCTCCGAGGTCGATCCCGAGATCGCCCAGGTGCTCGAGCGCGAGCTCGACCGCCAGCGCGGCTACCTCGAGATGATCGCCTCCGAGAACTTCGTCCCCGTCTCGGTGCTGCAGTCGCAGGGCTCGGTGCTCACCAACAAGTACGCCGAGGGGTACCCCGGACGTCGCTATTACGGTGGCTGCGAAGAGGTCGATGTCGCCGAGGAGCTCGCGATCGAACGGGCCAAGTCGCTCTTCGGTGCCGGGTTCGCCAACGTCCAGCCCCACTCCGGCGCCACGGCCAACGCGGCCGTGCTGCACGCGATCGCGCGCCCCGGCGACACGCTGCTGGGTCTCTCGCTCGATCACGGCGGGCACCTGACCCACGGCATGAAGATCAATTTCTCGGGCCGTCTGTACGACATCGTCGCCTACGGGGTCGACCCCGAGACCTCGCTGATCGACATGGACGAGGTGCGCCGTCTCGCCCTCGAGCACAAGCCGAAGGTCATCATCGCCGGCTGGTCGGCCTACCCCCGCCAGCTCGACTTCGCCGCGTTCCGCGCGATCGCCGACGAGGTCGGCGCCTACCTCTGGGTCGACATGGCGCACTTCGCCGGTCTCGTGGCCGCCGGTGTGCACCCGTCGCCCGTGCCCCACGCCCACGTCGTGTCGTCGACGGTGCACAAGACCATCGGCGGCCCGCGGTCGGGCATCATCCTCACCAACGACGCCGACCTCGCCAAGAAGATCAACACCGCCGTCTTCCCCGGACAGCAGGGCGGTCCGCTCATGCACGTCATCGCGGCTAAGGCCACGGCGTTCAAGCTCGCCGCGACCCCCGAGTTCGCGGAGCGACAGGAGCGCACCGTCCGCGGCGCCGCGATCATCGCCGAGCGTCTGATGCAGGCCGACGTCAGCGCCGCCGGTGTCGCGGTGCGCTCGGGCGGAACCGACGTGCACCTCGTGCTCGTCGACCTGCGCGACGCCGAGCTCGACGGCAAGCAGGCCGAAGACCTCCTGCACGAGATCCGCATCACCGTCAACCGCAACGCGGTGCCCAACGACCCGCGCCCGCCGATGGTCACCTCCGGCCTGCGCATCGGCACCCCGGCCCTGGCGACCCGCGGATTCGGCGACGCCGAGTTCACCGAGGTAGCCGATGTCATCGCGCTGGCACTGCAGCCCGGCGCCGACCTCGAGGCCCTGCGCACCCGCGTCGCGACCCTCGCCGAGGCCTTCCCCCTGTACCCCGGCCTGCAGCAGTAACCCCGCCCCTGCCCTTTCGCCGGCGCCGAGAACGCACCGGCCGGGCGAGAACGCACCCCGCACGGTGCGTTCTCGCCCGGAACCGGCGTTCTCGGCGGCCGCGATCCTCGCGAACGGAGAACGACATGACCGCGCAGAAGCTCGACGGGCGGGCCACCGCCGCTGCGATCAAGACCGAACTGGCCGAGCGCGTGGCGACGCTGCGCGCGCGAGGAGTCACCCCCGGTATCGCCACCGTGCTGGTCGGCGCCGACCCGGCATCCCAGCTCTACGTCGGCATGAAGCACCGAGAGTCCGAGGCGATCGGCATGAACTCGATCCAGGTCGAGCTGCCCGCCGATGCCACCCAGCAGCAGGTCGAGGAGGCCATCGACCGCCTCAACGCCGACCCGACGTGCCACGGGTACATCGTGCAGCTGCCCCTGCCGAAGCACCTCGACACCGACCGCATCCTCGAGCGCATCGACCCCGCGAAGGATGCCGACGGCCTGCACCCCGTCAACCTCGGGCGTCTCGTGCTCAACGTCAACGACCCCATCACCACCCCGCTGCCGTGCACGCCGCGGGCCGTGATCGAGCTGCTGCAGCGCAGCGGCTACGACCTCGCGGGCAAGAACGTCGTCGTCGTGGGGCGGGGGGTCACGATCGGCCGTTCGATCGGACTGCTGCTGACCCGCCGCGAGATCAACGCCACCGTGACGCTCACCCACACCGGCACCACCGACCTCGGTGCCCACCTGCGCGAGGCAGACGTCATCGTGGGCGCGGCGGGAGTGAAGCACCTCGTCACGGCGGCCGACGTCAAGCCCGGCGCGGCCGTGCTCGACGTGGGCGTCACCCGCGAGCACGACCCCGAGACCGGCAAGTCGAAGGTCTACGGCGACATCGCCCCCGACGTCGCCGACGTGGCGGGCTTCGTCTCGCCGAACCCGGGCGGCGTGGGCCCGATGACCGTCGCCCTCCTGATGACGAACGTCGTCGAAGCCGCCGAGCGCGCGACGGCCTGAGCGCCGCCCCCGCACCCGGACGCGGGTCAGAGGAGGAAGCGCGAGAGGAAGGCGCGGGTGCGCGGCTCGCGCGGCGCGCCGAAGACCCGCGCCGAGGGGCCCTCCTCGACGATGACGCCCTGATCGAGGAAGACGACGCGGTCGGCGACATCCCGAGCGAACGCCATCTCGTGCGTCGCCATCAGGATGGTCGATCCGGCGACGGCGAGATCGCGGACGAGTTCGAGCACCTCTCCGACGAGCTCGGGATCGAGCGCCGAGGTGATCTCGTCGAGCAGGAGCACCTCGGGGTCGGTCGCGATCGCCCGGATGATGGCCGCACGCTGCTGCTGCCCGCCCGACAGCCGGTCGGGATGCTCGCCGGCCTTGTCCGCCAGCCCGATGCGCCCGAGCAGCTCGCGGGCACGCGACTCCGCCTCGCGGCGCGGAACGCGGTGGACCACCCGCGAGGCGAGGGTGACGTTGTCGAGCACCGAGAGGTGCGGGAAGAGGTTGTAGCTCTGGAACACCGCGCCCAGCCGCGCGCGCACCGCGTTCGCGTCGACCCGCGGGTCGGAGATGTCGTCGCCCGCGAGCAGGATCTGCCCGTCGTCGATGGGCTCGAGCAGGCCGAGGCAGCGCAGCAGCGTCGACTTGCCCGACCCGCTGGCGCCGATGAGGGCGACGACCTCGTGCTGCGCGAGCGTCACGTCGACGCCGCGCAGCACCTCCTTCTCGCCGAAGGACTTCCGGATGCCGTCGGCCCGCA
This sequence comes from Microbacterium oleivorans, assembly GCF_013389665.1. Lineage (NCBI taxonomy): Bacteria > Bacillati > Actinomycetota > Actinomycetes > Micrococcales > Microbacteriaceae > Microbacterium > Microbacterium oleivorans. The sequence goes on from NZ_CP058316.1 coordinate 2,611,493, forward strand.
GCACGTCGACGGCGGCATCGCCCGCGGGGACGCTCACAGGATCGATCCCGTCTGCTCGCGCCGGCGGAGCCGCGCGGTGTACCAGTCGGTGAGGCGGATCGTCGGGATCGCGAGGAGCACGAACAGGATGCCCGCCACGACGTAGGGGGTGAAGTTGTAGGTCGTGGCCACGACGCCCTTCGCCTCCGCGATCGCGTCGAAGGCGGCGAGGATCGAGATCAGCCCCACGTCCTTCTGCATCGAGATGAAGTCGTTCATGAGCGGCGGCGTCATCTTGCGCAGCGCCTGGGGGAGCACGACCCGGCGGAGGGTCTGCGGGTAGCTCAGCCCGAGGGCGCGGGCGGCGAGACGCTGCGAGGGATGCACCGACTCGATCCCGGCGCGCACGACCTCGGCCACGTACGCCGAGTAGGTGAGCGTGATGGCGAGCACACCGAGCACCACCGGGTCGATGCGGGTGTTCAGGATCGTCGGCAGACCGAATCCGACCAGGTACAGCACGATGATGAACGGCAGACCGCGGAACAGATCGGTGTACCCGGCGGCGATGAGGCGGAGGGGGAAGAACACCGGTCCGCGCAGGGTGCGCAGCAGCGCCAGCGCGAGGGCGGCGATGCCGACCGTGACCACCGAGAACGCCAGTACCCGCAGGTTGATCAGAAAGCCCTTCCACACCTCGGGGAGGGCCTGCAGGGCGATCGCAGGATCGAAGAAGCTCCGCTGGACGGTCGCCCAGCCCTCGGTGTTGATGACCGTGAGCCAGACGACGGCAGCGAAGGCGAGGGTGGAGGCGACCGCGATCAGCACCGACCGGCGTTCGCGGCCGCGCCGATACGCTCGGCGCTCGAGTTCGAGCGCGCTCGGGGTGGAGGTGGTCACGGATAGACGCTAGCGCGCCCTCACTCGAGGAGCGTCACACCCTCCGTCAGCCCCGACAGCCACTCCGTCTCGAGGTCGGCGAGCGTGCCGTCCTCGCGCAGCTCGTCGACCGCCTCGGTCACGGCGCCGGTGAGCGGCGAGTCCTTCGCCAGCAGGAGGCCCCATTCGTCCTCGATGCCGGCCTTGGGCAGCTCCCCGACGAAGAAGGAGTTCTCGATGTAGAAGTTCACGGCGACGTACGCCGTGGGGGTGTCGAGGACGATCGCGTCGATCTGACCGGCGCTGAGAGCGGCGGTCGCATCCTCGTTCGAGTTGTACAGGCGCGGTTCGACGTCCGGGTCGACCACCTGCTCGAGGGTGAGTGCGCTGGTCGAGTTCGCCATCGCGCCGATCGTGAGGTCCTTCAGGCCCGCGATGTCGGTGACGCCGTCGGCTGCGCCGCCCTTCAGGGCGACGATGGACTGGCTCGCGGCGTAGTACGGCGACGAGAAGTCGACGCCCTGCTTGCGCTCGTCGGTGATGGTGTACTGCTGGATGTTGACGTCGAAGCTCTTGGGTCCGGGGGCGATCGCGGCTTCGAAGCTCGTGCGCACCCACTCGACGTCGTCGGCGGCGAAGCCGAGCTTGTCGGCGACGGCGTAGGCGACGGCGGCCTCGAACCCCTCGCCCGACGCGGGGTCGTCGTCGATGACGTAGGGCTCGTAGGCGGTCTCACCGGTCGCGACGGTGAACTTGCCCGGCGTGACGTAGTCCTCGGCGGCGGGGCCGGAGGCGGCGTCACCGGATGCCGCCGGAGCGGGGGATGACGAGCAGCCGGCGAGGACGATCGCGAGCGCTGCGACGCCGACGGATGCGGCGCGGATGAGAGAGCGGGACATCGGGGAACCTCCGGGTGCGGATGATGCCGCGCATCGGCGTGCTGTCACCGGCGGCTGCATCCATTCTCGCCTGCCCCGCGCGTGGGCGGTGCCCGAGGTCTCCGTGTTACGCGTCGTCGTTCGCGAAGTGACCCTTCGGCCGCGTAGGGGCCGTCCGTTCCGGGTCGATGCCGGACTTTCGGGGCGGGCGCGCGCGGGCCGCGCGGGGCCGGGCTGCGAAGCGGGGAGGAGGTGGGGCAGGATCGGCGGATGGGACCGGAAGAGATCACGACGGAGCGCCTGCGGTCGCAGCTGCTGAGCACGCCCGCACCGACGCCGGCCGATGCCGCGGGCCACATGCTCGCCGTGCAGGCGCAGGAGTTCTGGTCCGGTCGGTGGGCGCTCGGCGTGCGGACCGTCGGCGACGCGCGCATCGGCGACGTGGATGCGGCGTTCGAGGACGGCACGCTCGTGCGTTCGTGGACCCAGCGAGGCACCCTGCACATCGTGCGCGCGGTCGACCTGCCGGGGCTGCTCGCGGTGACGGCCGAGCGGCAGGAGCGCGCGGCTGCCGGCATCTGGCGCCGGGTCGGCGTGGACGACGCGGTGCTGCGTGCGGCGGAACGAGCCGTCCGGCGGGCGTTGCGGCCCGGCGGGCGGCTCACCCGCGGGGAGTTCGCCGACGTTCTGCGGGCGGCGGACGTCGACCCCGCGGGTTCGCGCGGCAACCACATCCTCTCAGCGCTCGCCGTCCGCGGCGTCCTCGCTCTGGGGCCGGTCGTGCCACGCGAGGGCGGCGTCAGCCGCGACCAGTTCCTCGTCGCCGTCGACGACCTGCCGTCGGCCGGGATGCCCGACGATCCGCTGGCCGACGTGTTCGCGGGCTACGTCCGCTCGCACGGACCGGCTCGCATCACGGACTTCGGCTGGTGGGCGGGTCTGCCGATCGGGACGTCTCGGCGCGCGGCCGAAGCCGCGGGCGACCGGGTCGTCGAGATCGAGGTCGGATCGTTCGCCGTGCGAACGTCGGTCGTCGGCCCGCGCGCGTCCGGAGAGGATGTCGTCGCCCTCCCGGCCTTCGACGAGTACTACCTCTCCTACGCCGACCGGACGATCGTCTGCGAACCCGACCTCGCCGCGCGGATCGGCCCCACCCAGAACGGCCAGGTCGCGCCGGTCCTCGTGTCGGGCGGGCGGGTCATCGGCACCTGGCGGCACTCCGTCGCCGCGGGACGGCACCATCTGCCACCCGAGCCTGTGCTCGTGACCGACGTCGGCGTGTCGGCATCCGCGATCGACGCGTCGCTCGCCCGGGTCTCCCGCTTCCTCGCCTCCTGAGGCCCGGACCGCGGCGCGCCGAGTCCTCGGATCTGCCGCGTCTGCTGACGCGCACCCGCGCTGTTTGGCGTATCCGCTCCGCCACCGGCATGGATCCGAGGAGTTACGGGGCGGCGCCGCGGCTCAGCGCCCGGCGTGGCGGTCGAGGAAGGCGTAGACCTCGTTGTCGTCGACGCCGGGGAAGGCGCCGCGAGGCAGCGGCGAGAACATCTGCATGTGCACCCGCGCGCTCGGCCACGCCTTGCCCTGCCACCTCGTGGTCAGCTCGGGGTCGGCGCGCCGGCAGCACGACTCGTCGGGGCAGGTCGACACCGCACGCTTCTGCGTCTCGCGCCCGCGGAACCATCGCGCGTCGTCGAACGGAACGCCCACCGTGATCGAGAACTCGCCCTCGGCGGTCGTGCCGGTCTGGCTCGAGCACCAGAAGGTTCCCGCGGGGGTGTCGGTGTACTGGTAGTGCTCGACGGTGCGGTTCTGCTCCTCGAAGGCGGTGCGTGCCGAGAACGCGCGGCAGACGACCTGGCCCTCGACGCTCCCGGTGACGTCCATCGGGAGCGGCAGGCCGTCGTTCTCGTACGCGCGCGTGATCGCGCCCGCGCCATCGACCCGCAGGAAGTGCAACGGGATGCCGAGGTGCGTGGTCATGAGGTTGGTCATCCGCATGGCCGCTGCCTCGTGTGTGACGCCGAAGGCGTCGCGGAAGTCCTCGACGGCGAGGTTCCGGTCCTTCTTGGCCTGGGCGAGGAAGGCGACGGCTGCCGTCTCGGGCATGAGGCAGCATGCGGCGTAGTAGTTGATCTCGAGACGCTGCTGCAGGAAGTCGGCGTAGTCGCTGGGCGGGGTGTGTCCGAGCAGCCGGTGCGCCATGGCCTGCAGGGCCATCGACCGCAGTCCGTGCCCGCCGGGGATGGAGGCGGGCGGCAGATAGATGCGCCCGTTCTCGAGGTCGGTGACCGAACGGGCCGAGTGCGGCAGGTCGGTGACGTACAGCAGCTCGAAGCCGAGCTGCTCGGCCATGATGCTCACCGTCCGGTGCGTGAGGGCGCCGGAGATGTGTCCCGCCGCCTTCAGCTGCTTCTCGGCCAGGCGCTCGATCTCGGGCAGGTAGTTCGCCGCCTCGCGCATGCGCAGGCGCAGCTCGGTGTTGGCGCGCCGCGCCTCCTCGGGGGTGGCGATGGCCTCGCGCTCGCGCCGCTGCAGCTCGCGGTGCAGGCCCAGGACCGATTCGAGCGTGTCATCGGTCATCGTCTTGCCCGCCTTGATCGGCGCGATGCCGAGACGACGGAAGACGGGACTGGACTGCGATCGCTCGAGTTCCAGTTCGAGCGCCGCCCGCCGGTTCGGCGGCTCGGGCGAGAGCAGGTCGGTCACGTCGGTGCCGGTGGCGGATGCGATCGCCTGCAGCAGCGAGAGCTTGGGCTCGCGGCGTCCGTTCTCGATCAGGCTGAGCTGGCTGCCGGCGACCCCGACCTGAGCGCCGAGCTCGTCGAGGGTCAGTCCCCGGGCGACCCGGTGATGACGGATGCGGTGACCGAGGGTCGCGAGCTGGAGTCCGGATGCGGCCATTGTTTCAGCATATCGAAAGATTCAAGCTTTTTGCGGCAGATTCAGGCCGGAAGACACGTAGATCATGCGGTCGAATCGTCTCACGCCCCGAACTCGCCGCCGACGTAGGAGACCGACATGGCCATCGCCGACCTCTTCACCCGCCCCGCCCCCACCGGCTCGCCCGCCGCCCGCCCCTCGCGAAGCACCCACGGCGCCCGTCCCGAGGCGACGACGGACGCGCTCGCCGAGCTCGCCGCCTGGGTCGACGAGATCGCAGCACTCACCCGCCCCGATCACGTGCACTGGGTCGACGGCTCGGCGGCCGAGAACGACGCGCTCCTGCGGCAGATGGTCGACGAGGGCAAGCTCATCAAGCTCAATCCGGAGTGGCGGCCGGGTTCGTACCTCGCCCGTTCGCACCCCAGCGACGTCGCCCGCACCGAGGGGCGCACCTTCATCGCGTCCGAGCGCGAAGAGGACGCCGGACCCACCAACAACTGGGCCGCGCCCGACGAGATCCGAGCGACGATCACACCGCTGTTCGCCGGGTCGATGCGCGGGCGGACGATGTACGTCGTGCCGTTCTCGATGGGGGCGGTCGGCGGCCCGCTCTCGCACATCGGCGTCCAGGTGACCGACAGCGCGTACGCCGTGGCATCCATCGGGATCATGACCCGCGTCGGATCGGCCGTGCTCGACGAGATCGCCGCCGGCAAGCCGTGGGTCCGGACGGTCCACTCGGTCGGCGCACCGCTGGCTGCGGGGGAGCAGGATGCCGCGTGGCCCTGCAACGACGAGAAGTACATCGTGCACTTCCCCGACACCCTCGAGGTGTGGTCGTTCGGCTCGGGGTACGGCGGCAACGCCATCCTCGCCAAGAAGTGCTTCGCGCTGCGCATCGCCTCGGTGATCGGGCGCGATGAGGGCTGGCTCGCAGAGCACATGCTGCTCATTCGCGTCATCGACCCCGTGGGCAAGGCCTACCACGTCGCCGCCGCCTTCCCGTCGGCGTGCGGCAAGACGAACCTGGCGATGCTCCGCCCCACGATCCCGGGGTGGCGGGTCGAGACGCTGGGCGACGACATCGCCTGGCTGCGCCCCGGCGCCGACGGACGGCTGTGGGCCATCAACCCGGAGGCGGGGTTCTTCGGCGTGGCCCCGGGGACCGGCGAGTCGACCAACGTCACGGCGGTCGAGACGCTGTGGGGCAACACGATCTTCACGAACGTGGCGTTGCGACCCGACGGCGACGTGTGGTGGGAGGGGCTGACCGACGAGGCTCCGGCCGAGCTGACCGACTGGGAGGGCAAGCCCTGGAGGCCGGCATCGGGCCGGCCCGCCGCGCACCCGAACTCGCGCTTCACCGTCAGGGCCGCGCAGTGCCCGCAGATCGCCCCGGACTGGGATGCCGCCGAGGGCGTGCCCCTCGACGCGATCCTGTTCGGCGGGCGGCGGGCGACCAACGTGCCGCTGGTGGTCGAGGCCACGGACTGGACCCACGGCGTGTTCATCGGGTCGAACATCTCGTCCGAGCGCACGGCCGCCGCGGAGGGCACGGTCGGCGAGCTGCGTCGCGACCCGTTCGCGATGCTGCCGTTCTGCGGCTACAACATGGGCGACTACTTCGCGCACTGGCTCACGGTGGGGCAGAAGCTGCGCTTCGACCGCGCACCGCGGGTCTTCCAGGTGAACTGGTTCCGCAAGGGTGCCGACGGCCGCTTCCTCTGGCCCGGGTTCGGCGACAACGCGCGCGTGATCGACTGGATCGTCCGGCGCCTGAACGGCGATGTCGACGCCGTCGACAGCCCCATCGGACGCCTGCCCCGCACCGCGGACCTCGATCTCGACGGCATCGACGTGCCGCAGCGCGACCTCGACGAGCTGTTCGCCGTCGACACCGCGTCGTGGCTGCGCGAGGCCGACCTCACCGAGGAGTTCTACGGGACCTTCGGCGACCGCCTGCCCGCCGCGCTGCGATCCGAGCTCGCGGCTCTGCGCTACCGACTCGGCCACCGCGCCTGACCCGGCCGCCCCCGCTCCCGCAACCGCGAGACGTCGGTCTCGTCCCGAGAGCGGGGGCTTCACCGGGCGCCGCGGGGCGGGACGGGGGCATCGCGGGTCACACCAGCAGCTGGTGTTTGGCGAGGTCGCGGTAGAGGGGCACCGTCGCCACGAGCTCGGAGTGCGTGCCCTGTCCGACCACCCGGCCGCCGTCGAGCACGACGATCAGGTCGCTGTCGACGACCGTCGAGAGCCGATGGGCGATGACCACGAGGGTGCGACCGGTCGCGACGGCGTCGATCGCCTCGCGCATGCGCTGCTCGTTCAGTCCGTCGAGCGACGAGGTCGATTCGTCGAGCAGCAGGATGGGCGGCGCGGCCAGCAGTGCCCGTGCGATCGCGAGACGCTGGCGCTCACCGCCCGAGAGCATGACCCCGGCCTCACCCACGGGGGCGTCCAGGCCGAGCTCGCTGCGCTCGAGCACGTCGCCGAGGTTCACCGCACGCAGCACGCGCTCGCACTCGTCATCGGTGGCGTCGGGCGACGCGAGCCGCAGGTTGTCGGCGATCGTTCCGGCGAGGGTGGGGGCGTCCTGCTCGACGTAACCCAGCTGCGCGCGCAGCCCATCGCGCGGCAGCGAGCGGATGTCGTCGCCTCCGAGCAGCACCGCGCCGCCGGTGACGTCGTAGAAGCGCTCGATGAGCGCGAGCGTCGTCGACTTGCCGGCGCCGGAGGGGCCGACCAGTGCCACGCGGGAACCGCGGGGCACCCGGAAGCTGACCCCCTGGAGCACGTCGCCTGCCGTCTCGGCGGCGTCGGCGTCCGGTGCGTCCGGCGCGTCGAGAGCCGCGGCAGGAGCCGATCCGCTCGCGGCGGCGGCGGCCTCCGCGACCGCGGAGGTGTCGACGCGCGCGTCGGCGAGGGTGCGCAGCGCCTCCGTCGAGGCGGAGCGGCGGGCGGCGACGACCGCCTCGGGATAGCGGAAGCGCACGTCGCGGAACTCGATCGCCGCGTCGCCGTCCCCGCCCCCGATGCCGCGCGCGGCGGCATCCGCATCGTCGAGGGCGTCCTCGGTGGGCAGATCGAGCACCTCCTGGATGCGCCCGAGCGCGCCGAGCGCCTGGTTGACGGAGGTGATCGCGCCGAGGAACGACGCGAGCGGCTGCACCAGGAAGAACAGGAACATCACGAACGTCACGAGGCTCGCGATCGAGATCGCCCCCGACGCCACACGGAACCCGCCGACGCCCAGCACCACGAGGAGCGACAGTTGCAGGGCGATGCCCGCCACCGGCACGACCAGTGCAGACGCCTTCGCCACGCGCACGCCGGCGTCGTAGGCGTCGCGGGCGGCACCGGTGACGGCGGCCTCCTCGCGTTCGGTGGCGCCGGCGGCACGGATGGTCCGGATCGAGCCGATCGCACGCTCGACACCCGAGGCCAGCTCGCCGACGCGTTCCTGCTGTTCGCGCGTCGCCTTGCGGATGCGGGTGCTGAGGGCCACGACGACGGCCACCGAGGCCCCGATGACCACGACGATCAGCAGCAGCAGCAGCGGGTCGATGAAGAACATCGCCACGATCGCGCCCACGAAGATCAGCGCGTTGCCGACCGAGTCGGCGAGGCCCTGCGTCAGGACGGCGTAGAGCAGCGTCGTATCGGTGCCCACGCGCGAGACCAGGTCTCCGGTGCGGCGGGCGTCGAACTCCGAGATCGGCAGGCGCAGCAGGCGGGCGATGAGCCGGCGCCGACTCGAGAACACCACCGCGGTGCCGGTGCGCTGCAGGAGGTAGTGCTGGAAGGCGCCGATCACCGACGACACCACCACGAGGGCGACGAGCGCCCAGACGAGGATGCCGAGGGGGTCGGCAGCCTGCACGCGCTCGATCACCTGTCCGACGATCAGCGGCTGCCCCAGTGTCGCGACGGCCTCGATCACGCTGAGTACGGCGACGGCGACCAGGACGCCCTTGTGCTCGAAGAGATAGGGGAGCAGCTGCGACAGTCGGGCGCGCGGCCCCTCGTCGTCGCGGCGCCGTCCACGCGGGCGGCTGCGGGTGTCGGACATGCGGTTCCCTCGGTTCGGCGAAGCGGTACCTCGACCGTACTTCGTGCGTCACGGACCCGGGGGCCGCAGGGACCGCCGATTCCCTGTGGGAGCCTCTGTCGCCTTCCCCCGGTTGTCGGCGCGCGGGATTGATGCAAGGGTTTCCTGATGCGATGGACCAAGACGCACAAGACACGGTCGATGATCGGAGTGTTCGCGCTGGTGGGCATCTCGCTCGTCGGATGCACGGCGCAGCCGTCCGAGGCGGAGACGCCGCGACCATCCGTGAGCGTCAGCGCCTCTCCCACGCCGACGGCGGATGCGGCCGGCGACGAGGAGCTGCTGCCGATGCCCGTCGAGGACATCCGCGATTGGGCGACCACGGCGGTGCCGTCGTCCACGAGCGTGACCGGGACAGGCGTCCTCTCGGGATGGCTCAGCCAGAACACCTCCGCGCACCACCTGACCACCTTCTCCTCCCTCGCCCCCGGCAGCTACCAGGGCCAGATCGCCTGTCGCGGTGCCGGCACCGTCACCCTCGGCGCGGGCGAGGTCGACAGCGATCCCTCATCTGGCCCGGTCGTCTGCGCCGACGGCACCACCGCCTTCGACGTCACGATCGAGCAGACCGGTATGAGTGTGGTGCTCGACCTCGAAGGCGACCCGACCGTCTACGCGCTCTCGCTGGTGCGCACGGACTGACCACCGGCGGGGCGCGACGTGGCCCGCCCGATCACCGCTCGACGAGGACGCCGTCGACGTCAGCCCACACGTGCCGGCCCGGGGCGAAGACGACGCCCGCGATCGTGACCGGAACGTCGATGTCGCCGATGCCGTCCTTCGCGCTCGTGCGAGGGTTCGAGCCGAGGGCCTTGACGCCCAACGGCAGCGACGCGATCGCGGCTCGGTCGCGGACGGCCCCGTTGACGATCACGCCGGACCACCCGTTCTCGACCGCGGATGCCGCGATGAGGTCGCCGACGAGGGCCGATGCTGCAGCGGAAGCGAATCGAGTTCGTCGCCGCGGGCGTCGTAGGTGTCGGCCGTCGACATCGTCATGGGCACAGCGTAGCGGGAGGTGCGACGGGCCCGACCGCCGCGCCGCCGGTCGCGGAATCAGGCCCCGGTGGCGGCGGGGCGGCCGGGATCCTGCGACCACTGGCTCCACGAGCCGGGGTAGAGCACCGGATCGTATCCGGCGAGGACGAGCGCGACGGCCGCGTGGGCGGCGGTGACGCCGGAGCCGCAGTAGACCCCGACCGCTGTGCCGGGTTCGGCGCCGAGCGCGGCGAAGCGCGAGCGCAGGTCGTCCGGTCGGCGGAACCGTCCCGTCTCGTCGAGGTTCGCCGTGGTCGGGGCCGACACCGCCCCCGGGATGTGACCGGCCCGGGGGTCGACCGGCTCGGTCTCGCCGCGGAAACGCTCGCCGGCTCGCGCGTCGAGCAGCACCCCGTCGCGAGCGTGGGCGAGGACGGTCTCGACGTCGAGCACCGGCATCGATCCCGGAGAGATCATCGCGGTGCCCGGCCGCGCGGCGCCCGGCTCGCCCTCGGCGAGATCGAAGCCCGCCTCGGTCCACGCGGGCAGCGCCCCGTCGAGGATGCGCACGTCGGTCATCCCGGCATCGCGCAGCACCCACCATGCCCGGGCGCTGGAGAGGTTGCCCGCCTCGTCGTAGACCACGACGGTGTCTCCGTCGTCGATGCCCCATTCCCGCACCGCGGCCTGCAGGCGCCCGGGCGAGGGGAGCGGATGCCGCCCCGCGCGGGGGTCGCCGTGCTCGGCGAGCTGCGTGTCGAGGTCGGCGTACCGCGCCCCGGGGATGTGACCGGCGACGAAGGCCGGGCGGCCGTCGGGCCGGTCGAGGCGCCAGCGCACGTCGAGGACGCGGACCGGGCCGCCGTCGGCGTACCGTCCCGAGACGAGGGCGTCGTGGAGCTCGGCGGCCGTGGTCAGGACGTGGGACATGGTGTCTCCTCTCGATGCGTACCCTGCGATTGTGCCCCGCGGACGCGCGTCGGCGGTCGTGGCTACTCTGGTCGGGTGCCAGAATCCGTCATCTCCGCGCGCTCGCTGCGGAAGACATACGCCGTCAAGGGCAAACCCGATTTCGTCGCCGTGGACGACCTCTCGTTCGAGGTGGCGCCGGGGGAGTCGTTCGGTCTGCTCGGCCCGAACGGCGCGGGAAAGTCCACGACGATGAAGATGATCGGCGCGGTCTCGACCCGGAGCGCGGGCGACCTCGAGATCCTCGGGCTCGACCCCGACCGCTACGGTCCCGAGATCCGTTCACGCCTGGGCGTCGTGCCGCAGCAGGACAACCTCGACGGGGAACTGAACGCCCGCGAGAACCTCTACATCTATGGCCGGTACTTCGGTCTCCCGGGCCGCGTCTGCCACCGGAAGGCCGACGAGCTGCTCGCGTTCGCGCAGCTCGAAGACAAGGCCAAGGCCAAGGTCGATCAGCTCTCCGGCGGCATGAAGCGGCGCCTCACCATCGCCCGCGGCCTCATCAACGACCCGCGGATCCTCCTGCTCGACGAACCGACGACGGGTCTGGACCCGCAAGCTCGTCATGTGCTGTGGGACCGGCTGTTCCGGCTGAAGGAGCGCGGCACCACCCTGGTGCTGACGACCCACTACATGGACGAGGCCGAGCAGCTGTGCGATCGGCTGATCGTCGTCGACAAGGGGCGGATCATGGCCGAGGGCACGCCCGCCTCGCTCATTCGCGAGCATTCGAGCCGCGAGGTGCTCGAGGTCCGCTTCGGCTCGGACCGCAACGAGCAGGCGGCGCGGCAGCTGCGGGGGATCGGCGACCGCGTCGACGTGCTGCCCGACCGCATCCTCGTCTACGCCGGCGACGGCGAGGCCGCGCTCGAGCGCGTCATGGCCACCGGTCTCACCCCCATCACGAGCCTCGTCCGGCGTTCGAGCCTCGAGGACGTCTTCCTGCGCCTGACCGGACGGTCGCTGATCGAATGACCGCCCAGACCGCGCACCCCACGCTCGACGAGCTGCGCGCCGAGGCGATGGCCGGGGGTAGACGACCCCGGCGCTATGGGTCGTGGTACGTCGCCGAGCACATGGTGCGGGCGATGCGTGCCTACGGCTGGACGATCGTGGTCGGCGCCGTGGGACAGCCGATCATGTACCTGCTCGGGCTCGCCGTGGGTCTGGCCGCCCTCATCACCGTGCCGATCTCGTCGCACGGCCAGGAGGTCGACTACCTCCCCTTCGTCGCGCCGGCCCTGCTGGTGACGGCGGCCATCGCCGTGGCATCCGAGGAGATGACCTACCCCGTGATGGCCGGCTTCAAGTGGCGGCGCTACTTCTACGGCTTCAACGCCTCGGCGCTGTCGAGCCCGCAGATCGCCAACGGTGTGATCGCCGGCGCCGTCGCCCGCATGGTCGTCGCCGTCGGTGCCTACTACCTGTTCATCTGGCTGCTGCCGTTCGGGGCTGTTCCCGCGCCCGAGACCGGGTGGCTGTCCATCCTCGCCGGTGTTGCGGCCGGGGTCGCGTTCGGCATCCCGCTCATGGCCTACGCCGGCTCGATCCAGGACGACAAGGGGCAGTTCGCCCTCGTGCAGCGATTCGTCTTCATGCCGATGTTCCTGTTCTCGGGCACGTTCTACCCCGTCGAGACGCTGCCGATCGGCCTGCAGTGGATCGCGTGGATCTCACCCCTGTGGCACGGGGCCGAGCTCGGCCGCGCCGCGACCTACGGAGCCGACATCGCCGCGGGCATGCTGCTCGTGCACGCGCTGTACCTCGTCGCGCTCGCGCTGGCGGGCTATCTGTGGGGTCGACGCGTGTTCACCGAGAGGCTCGCGAAGTGAGCGCCGCGACCGAGGGCGGCGCCGTGTCGGCGCGCGGCCGCGGCGGGGTCCGTGCTCTCTGGGCGGGCAACCCGGGAGCGGTCGTGCAGCGCGGCCTCATCGCGGCGCGCTCGTCGAGCTGGATCGTCGTGCTCTCGGGGTTCTTCGAGCCGGTGTTCTACCTCGCCTCGCTCGGCATCGGGCTCGGTGCGCTCATCGGCGAGGTCGAGACGACGGCCGGTGCCGAGGTGCCCTACGCCGCCTACATCGCGCCCGCCCTGTTGGCGGTCTCGGCGATGAACGGTGCGGTGTACGACTCCACCTGGAACGTCTTCTTCAAGCTCAACTACGGCAAGCTCTACGAGGGGATGCTGTCGACGTCGCTCGGGCCGCTCGATGTCGCCCTCGGTGAGATCCTGTACGCCCTGCTGCGCGGGCTCGTGTACGCCACGGGCTTCATGATCATCATGCAGGTGCTGGGGCTGAACCTCGCCTGGACGGCGGTGCTCGCTCTCCCGGCGGTGCTGCTCATCGCCTTCGGCTTCGCGAGCGTCGGCATGGCGGTGACGAGCTATATGAAGACGTTCCAGCACATGGACTGGATCAACTTCGTGCTGCTGCCGATGTTCCTCTTCTCGGCGACCTTCTACCCGATCACCGTCTACCCCGAGTGGGTGCAGGCCATCGTGCAGGCCCTGCCGCTGTGGCACGGCGTCGAGCTGATCCGCGGCTTGACGACGGGGCTGCTCTCGATCGGCATGCTCTGGCACGTGCTGTACTTCGTCGTGATGATCGGCCTCGGCCTCGTGTTCACGACCAAGCGGCTGCGCGCGCTCTTCCTCGGCTGACCGGCGACCCGTTTCCGCGACGGACCGACCCGACCGTCGGCGGAGCTCGCTACGGCGGATGCCGCGGCTCCACCCTGCGGGGGAGCCACGGCATCCGTGGGTCGGGGAGCGTCAGCGGGTGACGGAGGCCTCGCCGATGTTGGTGTCGTAGTCGGTGTCCTTCGTCTCCTTCGACAGCCACAGGGCGATGAAGGTCAGGACGGCGGAGCCCGTCAGGTACACGCCCACCAGCCAGGTCGAGCCGTTCGCGAGGGCCCACAGCGTGGTCGCGATGCTCGGTGCGACGGCGGCGCCGAGGATCGAGGCGACGTTGTACGAGATCGCCGAGCCGGTGTAGCGGACGTTCGTGGGGAACAGCTCGGGCAGCAGAGCGCCCATCGGCCCGAAGGTGGCGCCCATCAGCATGAAGCCGAGCACGAGGAAGGCCTGAACCAGCGCGCCGGTGAACTTCGGGTCGAGCTGCGGGCTGAGGAAGACCGCGAACAGCAGGCCGAACGCGGCGATGACGCCGGTGACACACAGGAGCAGGCGGCGGCGTCCGATCGAGTCGGCGACGGGACCCGACAGCAGCGTGAAGATGCCGAAGAAGATCACACCGACGATCTGCATGATCACGAAGTCGGTGAACCCGAACCCGAGCCCGGGCACGTACGCGGCGGCATCGAACGCGGCGCCGGACGCCTCGGCGGTCGCCTGCGCGCTCTCGAGGGTCGGCTTGGTGCCGTAGGCGAGCGTGAAGCTCGTCATCAGGTAGAACAGCACGTACGTGGCGAGCATGATGAACGTGCCGAGGATGAGGGCCCGCCAGTGACCGCGGATGACGGATCCGAGCGGGAACTTGCGGATCGCGCCGGTCTTCTCCGCCGCTGAGAACGTCGAGGACTCGACCAGCCTCAGACGGACCCAGAGGCCCACGATGACCATCACCGCCGAGAACAGGAACGGCACGCGCCAGCCCCACGCGAGGAACTCCTCGGAGCGCTGAGCGGGCCCGTCCGGATGGGGCAGTGCGAAGTAGATCGCGAGGAACACGGAGTTCGCGATGATGAAGCCGATCGGCGCGCCGAGCTGCGGGAACGTGCCGTACCAGGCGCGCTTGCCCTTCGGGGCGTTCTCGGTCGCGACCAGCGCGGCACCCGACCACTCACCGCCCAGGGCGAAGCCCTGCGCGAGGCGCAGCACGAGCAGCAGGAGGGCGGCCCACCAGCCGATGTCGTTGAAGGTGGGGAGGCAGCCGATGAGGACGGTCGCGATGCCCATCGTCAGCAGCGAAGCGACGAGCGTCGCCTTGCGGCCGAACTTGTCGCCGAAGTGTCCGAACACGACGGCGCCGATGGGTCGGGCGATCATGGCGGCGCCGAAGACCGCGAAGGAGGCGAGCAGCGACGCGGTGTCGTCGTCACTGGGGAAGAAGAGGATCGGGAAGACCAGGACGGCCGCGGTCGCGTAGACGTAGAAGTCGTAGAACTCGATCGTGGTGCCGATGAGGCTGGCCGTGATGACGCGGGAACGGGGGTTCGCGGGCGCGGCAGGGGCCGCGGTGGCGGAGGACATGTGCGGTGTGATGCCTGTCTGGGAGAACGGGTGAGCGCCCTCGTGGGAGCGTGCCGGTGGGCGGACGTCCGAGGCGGGGTGGTGCGGGGGACGTTCGACGCGGGGATCACCGGCGGCGTCGACGGTGTCGGCGACGCACGATCGTCCATCCTATGACGGATGACGGATGCCGGACGCACCGGCTCCGGTCAGCGCCAGAGCACGGCGATGGCGACGTTGGCGACGGTGGCCGCGCCGATGATCCAGAACATCACCGGGGGAACGTCCTTCCCACGCTTCTGCCGTGCCGAGCCGATGCCCAGCAGTGCACCGATGACGAGGAGGACGACGAGCTTGACGGCGATCTTGGTGTAGTCGAGGTCGTGGTCCGTGCCCCACGGCGCGGCCAGGGCCAGCCCGGCGATCCCCGCCACCAGCAGCCCCCAGCTCATGACGCGGGTGATGCGGCGGGCGCCGAGCGCTTCGACCACCCATGCGCCGAAGAGGGTGGCAAATCCCACGAGGTGGACGACGAGCACGATTCCGCGAAGGGTTTCCATACCCTCAGCCTAACTGAAGGTATGTGGTGCGGGAAACGACGCGGGCGTCGGGCCGTCGTCCGAGGACGCGATCCCGACGCCCGCAGGAGCCCGTCGGAGGCGCTCGTCAGCCGCGCAGCTCCCGCAGCGTGAGGGCGGTGCGCAGCGCCGCGTCTGCGGCCTCGGCGCCCTTGTCCTCCTTCGACCCGGCGAGACCCGCCCGGTCGATGCCCTGCTGCTCGTCGTCGAGGGTCAGGACGCCGAAGCCCACGGGCTTGCCGGTGTCGAGCGCGACCCGTGTGAGCCCGTCGGTCGCGGCAGACGAGACGAAGTCGAAGTGCGGGGTGCCGCCCCGGATGATCACGCCGAGGGCCACGACCGCGTCGGCACCGGCGTCGAGGGCCGCCTTCGCGACGACCGGGAGCTCGAACGACCCGGGAACGCGCAGGAGCCGCCACGCCGCGCCGGACTCCTCGAGGACGCGCTCCGCGCCCGCGATGAGCCCGTCCGTGATCACGTCGTGCCACTGACCGGCGACGACGACGATCTTCAGCTCGCTCGCGTCGACCTGCTGCCGATCGGGTGCTCCGTGTCCGCTCATGCGATGTTCTCCGAGTTCTGTCGGTGGTCGGTGGTGTCGAGCTCGGCGGCCTGCGCGACGCCGCGGGCGAGGGCGGCATCCAGGTCGGCGTCGTCGATGATGTGCCCCATGCGATCGCGCTTGGTCGCGAGGTACTGGTGGTTGTTGGCGCCCACCCCCACCAGGAGCGGAACCTGCTCGGCGATGTCGAGTCCGAGGGTGCGCAGCTGCGAGACCTTGTCGGAGTTGTTCGTCAGCAGGCGGATGCTGCCGACGCCGAGGTCGGCGAGGATGCCGGCGGCCGCGGCGTAGTCGCGCGCGTCGGCGGGCAGCCCGAGGGCGAGGTTCGCATCGAGCGTGTCGAGGCCGCGCTCCTGCAGCTGGTAGGCGCGCAGCTTGTTGATCAGGCCGATGCCACGCCCTTCGTGACCGCGCATGTAGATGACGATGCCGCCCTCCTGGTCGATCGCATCTAGCGCCGCGTCGAGCTGCGGGCCGCATTCGCACTTGAGAGAGCCGAAGGCCTCACCGGTCAGGCACTCGGAGTGCACGCGGACGAGCGGGCTCGCGTCGGTCAAGTCGCCCGAGACGACGGCGATGTGATCGGTGCCGGTGACGCGGTCCTTGTAGGCGAGGAAGCGGAAGGCGCCGTGCGAGGTGGGCACGTGCGCCTCGGCCCGCAGGCTCACGCGGCGCCGGTAGCCGGCGACGGCCTCGGCAGGACGGGGGTCGACCTCGTCGAGGTGCGCGATGAGCTGCTCGATCGTGATGACCGGGATGCCGTCGCGCTCGCCGAGCTCGAGCAGACCCGGCATCCGCATCATCGAGCCGTCCTCTGCGACGATCTCGGCGATGGCGCCGACCGGATCGAGGCCGGCGAGCTGCATGAGCTCTACGGCGGCCTCGGTGTGTCCGCTCCGCTCGCGCACGCCGCCCTCGACAGCGCGCAGCGGCAGGATGTGTCCGGGACGGATGAGGCTGCTCGGCGTCGACGCGGGGTCGGCCAGCACCGTGAGCGTACGAGCGCGGTCGGCGGCGCTGATGCCGGTGGTCACACCGTGCGCCGCGTCGACCGAGACGGTGTAGGCAGTTCCGCGGGCGTCCTCGTTCGTCTCGACCATGGGCGGCAGATCGAGACGGTCGGCCCACTCGGCGGGCATGGGTGCGCAGATGAATCCGCTGGAGTGGCGGACCGTCCAGGCGATCCACTCGGGCGTCGCGAGGGCGGCCGAGAGGATCACGTCGCCCTCGTTCTCGCGGTTCTCATCGTCGGCGACGATGATCGGCTTGCCGGCCCGCAGCGCGTCGAGCGCCTCGGAGAGGGGAGAAAGGCTCATCGCGAGCCTCCTTCGTCAGAGGTGGGGGTGGTGAATGCCAGCAGACGCTGGACGTGACGGGCGAGGATGTCCGTCTCGAGATTGACGGCGTCGCCGGCGACACGGACGCCGAGCGTGGTCGCTGCGAGCGTCTCGGGGATGAGCGACACCTCGAGCCAGGCGTCGGCCGCATCGGCCGGGCTGACGGCGCTGACGGTGAGCGAGACGCCGTCGACGGTGATCGAGCCCTTGTCGACGACGAGCGGCGCGAGGTCGGCGGGCAGCGAGATGCGCAGCACCCGCCACTGCTCGCCGGGCCGCACCTCGAGGATGCGGCCGAGGCCGTCGACGTGGCCCTGCACGATGTGCCCGCCCAGGCGCGTGTGCGCCGCGAGAGCGCGCTCGAGGTTGACCGGGCGCCCGGCGGCGACGCCGGCGAGGCTCGACACGTCCAAGGTCTGACGCATGACGTCGGCGGTGAACCAGTCGGCGCCCTGATCGACGACGGTCAGGCAGACCCCGCTGACGGCGATCGAGTCGCCGTGCGCGGCATCCGATACGGCGCGCGGCGCGCGGACGGTGATGCGGACGCCGTCGCCGGACGGGTCCACGGCGACGACCTCGCCGACCTCTTCGATGATTCCGGTGAACATCAGGCGTCTCCTTCGATCGGGGATGTCGGGGGCAGGGGGGAGGCGACGATCAGGAGGTCATCGCCGAGGGGTTGCACGGAGGCCACCCGCAGACGACGCTGGTCGGCGATCGTCTCGACGCCCAACGACCGCAATGCCGGTCGGTCATCGCCGGCGGCTCCGTACCCGAGGAGGGTGGGGGCGATGTAGGCGAGGACCTCGTCGACGAGACCGGCGCGCAGGAACGCGCTGGCGATCGTCGGGCCGCCCTCGACGAACACGCGCTGCACCCCCAGTCCGCGCAGCTCCGCCATCAGCGAGGGCCCGTTCGGGCTCTCGCCGCCGAGGTTCTCGCCGTCCCGGTGCAGCAGCGGGCGGGGGTGTCCGAGGACGCGGGCGTCGTCGGGCACCGCGCGCTGCCCGAGCACGACGGGCATCGGTTGGGCATCGAAGAGGGTTCCGTCGGGACGGCGCGCCGTCAGGGCCGGGTCGTCGGTGAGGAGCGTTCCGGTGCCGACGACGATCGCGTCGGCCGCGCTCCGCCGCCGGTGCACGTCCGCTCGGGCGACGGCACCGGTGATCCACTGGCTCGTCCCGTCGGCCGCTGCGGCGCGCCCGTCGAGGGATTGCGCCCACTTCACGGTGACGTGCGGCCGGCCCAGGCGCTGCACCGTCAGCCAGCCCTCGATCAGCCGGCGGCCGTCGGCCTCGAGCACGCCGCCCACGACCTCGACGCCGGCCTCCCGCAACCGGCGGGCACCGCCCGCCGAGGCGTCGCCGGGGTCGGAGACGGAGTAGAGCACGCGTGCGACACCCGCCTCGATCAGGGCGACCGCGCACGGGCCGGTGCGTCCGGTGTGGTTGCAGGGCTCGAGGCTCACCACCGCCGTCGCCCCGCGCGCCGCCCCCGCGGGCAGCCGCGACAGGGCGTCGACCTCGGCGTGGGGGGTGCCCGCACCGCGGTGCCACCCCTCGGCGAGCAGTGATCCGTCGGCGGCCAGCAGGACGGCACCGACCTGCGGATTCAGGCCCCGTGGCCCATTGCCGGCCAGCTCGAACGCGCGCCGCATCGCCGCGGTCTCGCGATCGGTCGTGCCCGGCATCCTGTTCGTCCCTCGTTCAGACTCCGGGGACGCGGGTGGGCGCGCGCAGCGCGAACGCTGCCGTGCTTCCTCTCATCCGGACTAGCGACTCGCGTCGCATCACCGTCGGTCCCGGAATTCCACCGGATCAACCTCGAGGCCCGAAGGCCGCGGGGGTCGCGGACTCTCACCGCCGGTTCGGATTCTCACCGACCCCGGAGCACGTTCAATACTCCGATCGTACTCAACGCGGGGGACGCGGCGGCATTCCCGTCTCACGGCGTCATCGAACGGCGGTACCCGCGGCTACTTCAGCAACCGGGAGAGGCGCCGGTCGGCGAGCAGCTTGCCGCCGGTCTGGCAGGTGGGGCAGTACTCCAGGCTGTTGTCGGCGAAGAAGACGCTGCGCACCTCGTCGCCGCAGACGGGACACGCCTCGCCGCGGCGGCCGTGGACCCGCATGCCGCGGCGCTTGGCATCCTTGAGATCGGCGGGCGGCTTGCCGGATGCCGCGGCGACGGCCTCGGTCAGCGTCGCCGAGAGGGCGGCGAACAACCGGTCGATCTCCGCGTCGTCCAGGGTCGCGGCCAGGGCGTAGGGCGACATCTTCGCGGCGTGGAGGATCTCGTCGGAGTAGGCGTTCCCGATCCCCGCCACGATCGACTGGTCGCGCAGCACGCCCTTGATCTGGGTGCGCCGGCCCGCGAGCAGGCTCGCGAGCGTGTCGCGGTCGAACGAGGGATCGAGGGGATCGGGACCCAGCCGCGCGATACCGGGCACTTCGGCGGGATCGCGGACGACGTAGACGGCGAGGGACTTCTTCGTACCCGCCTCGGTGAGGTCGAACCCGGAGTCGTCGTCGAACCCCACCCGGAGCGCGATCGGGGTCTTGCCGGGGCGGATGACGGTGGCGGGGAGCTGGTCGTACCAGCGCAGCCAGCCGGCCTTGGCGAGGTGGAACACGAGGTGCGAGCCGGCATCGGTGGCGAGGTCGACGAACTTCCCGTGGCGGGCGGCCGCCGTCACCGTCGTCCCCTCGAGTGCCTCGATCGGCGGGTCGTAGGTCTTCAGGGCGGCGATCGCGCTCACCCGGGCCCGGACGATGCGCCGCCCCGAGAGTCGCTCGCCGAGGTAGTCGACGAGCCCCTGCACTTCCGGCATCTCGGGCATGGCGTCATCCTGCCATGCCCCGTGGCCGCGGAGCAGGGCCTTGCATCCCGAGCCGGGGACGCCGCTGCGGCCCGGCGATAAGTCAGTCGGGGAGTACCGGCCAGGGCTGCGGCGCGAGGTCATCGGTGGGCAGGATGCCGGCGATCCACCCGTCGTGGCGGCCCCGGAGGTCCGAGAGCCCCCGGCGCACCAGTCCCTCGTAGCGGAAGCCCAGGCTGCGGGCCGTCCGCGCCGACGCGACGTTGCCGACGATGGCCCGCCACTCGATGCGGGCCAGCGACAGCGAGCGGGAGAAGCCGAAGTCGACCACGACCCGGGCGGCCTCGCCCATGTAGCCGTTGCCGCGGGCGGCGGCATCCATCCAGAACCCGATCTCGGCCGCGCCGCCCGGGCTCGTGCCGCGGAGGGTCACCGGATGCATGCCCCGACCCTACCCAGCTCCGTGGGGGTGCCGATGGTCGCCGCCCCCGCGTCGCGAGCGGCCGCGCCGCCCGCCGGGTCAGGTCGAGGGGTTCTGCGAGATGTAGACCGCCATCGCGGCGAGGTTCGACAGCGGCGCCATCGCTCCGTTCCCCGGCGCATCGAACACCAGCGCCTCCACGCCCGCCTCCGCGTACGAGGCCACCCATGCGGCGGCGGCGGGCAGCGGGACGGCGAGCATCCTCGACGCCTCGTCCTCGGGGAGGCCGAACCCGAGTGCCGCCTCGTGGGCGCGGTCCGCCGTGGAGAAGGCGAAGATCACCGCCCCCTCGTCCGTGCTCAGGGCGAAGGGCGTCGGCTCGTCGTCGGATCCGCGCGCCAGGAAGAGCCAGCGTTCGAGCGCGAAAGCCGCGCGCCACAGGCGTTCCTGCACCGCGGCGTCGGCCGGCGCCTGCCGGGACGCCGCGGCGGCGGCATCGAGTTCGGCCAGGAGCTCCGGGGCGGGCTCGGCCGGGAGACCCTGCGGCGCCGATGCCTCGGATTCAGACACGTCGCAGCAGCCCCATCTTGTCGTACACCTCGGCGAGGGTGCGATCGGCGACCTCGTCGGCGCGCGCGGCGTTGGCTGCGAGAACCCGGTCGAGCTCGGCGGGGTCGTCCAGCAGCTCGAGGGCGCGCTCGCGGACGGGACCGAACTCCGAGACGACCACGTCGGCCAGACCCTTCTTGAAGTCGCCGTAGCCGCGGCCGGCGTACTCGTCTTCGATCGCGGGGATCTGCCGCCCCGTCAGCGCCGCGTAGATCACCAGGAGGTTCGACACCCCGGGCTTGTTTTCGCGGTCGTACCGCACCGTGCCCTCCGAGTCGGTGACGGCCCGCATGACCTTCTTCGCCGAGACCTTCGGATCATCCAGGAGCCACAGCACGCCGGCATCCGACTCGGCCGACTTCGACATCTTCGACGTCGGGTTCTGCAGATCGTAGATGCGTGCGGTGTCCTGCTGGATCACGGGCATCGGCACGCGGAAGGTCTCGCCGTAGCGGGAGTTGAAGCGCTCGGCGAGGGTGCGCGTGAGCTCGACGTGCTGCTTCTGGTCGTCGCCCACGGGCACGATGTCGGTCTGGTAGAGCAGGATGTCGGCGGCCATGAGCACCGGGTAGGTGAACAGCCCCACCGACGTCGCGTCGGCGCCGTAGCGCTGCGACTTGTCCTTGAACTGCGTCATCCGCCCCGCCTCCCCGAAACCGGTGAGGGTGGAGAGGATCCACGCGAGCTCGGCGTGAGCGCGGACGTGCGACTGCACGTACAGCGTCGACCGCGAGGGCTCGATGCCCGCGGCGATGTACTGCGCGGCCGTCCGGCGCGTCTTCGCGCGCAGCTCGGCCGGATCGTTCGGCTGCGTCAGAGCGTGCAGGTCGACGACCGAGAAGTACGCGTCGTAGGTCTCCTGCAGATCGCGCCACTGCATGAGAGCCCCGATGTAGTTGCCGATCTGGAGCGAATCGGCGGACGGCTGCATTCCGGAGTACAGGCGGGGCTTGGTCACCCCACGAGTCTACGGGCGCGACAGGGCCACTCGCGGGCGCGCGGCGAGACGCCGACCGCTCGCCACCCTGCGTGCGGTCTCAGCCCGGGAGGCCGTAGTCGGCGACGACCGGGGCGTGGTCGCTCCACCGGGTGTCCCACGAGGGCGCGCGGACGACGCGGTAGTCGCTCACGCGGTCTGCGAGGGCCGGGGTCGCCAGGTGGTAGTCGATGCGCCATCCGGTGTCGGTGTCGAAGGCCTTCCCGCGGTTGGACCACCACGTGTACGGGCCGTCGACCTCGCCGGCGAACCGACGCCCGACATCGACCCAGCCGAGTCCGGTGCCGCGTTCGCCGTCGACGGTGTCGACCGGCTCGCCCGCGGGCGCGGTGAAGCGGTCGAAGTAGGCGCGCTCGCGGGGGAGGAAGCCCGCCTTCTTGCGGTTGCCGCGCCAGTTGCGGATGTCGAACTCGCGGTGGCCGACGTTCAGGTCGCCGGTGATGACGGCGAGGTCGCCGAGCTGCGGCATCCGCCTCTCCATCGCGTCGAGGAAGGCGTACTTCGCGATCTGCTTCTCGGTGTCGGCCTCTCCGGTGAACACGTACGCGCTCACGACGGTGAGGTGCTCGCCGGCCACCTCGATGTCGGCCTCGACCCACCGCCCCTTCGAGTCGACGTCGTCGTCGCCGAGCTCGACGCGCCAGACGTCGAGCGGCTCGCGCGCCGCGATCGCGACGCCGGCCCGGCCCTTGGCGAGCGCCTCGTCCGAGACGATGTGCCACCCGGGCAGTGCCGCCGCCAGGTCGGATGCCGCGGCGCGCACCTCCTGCAGGGTCAGGATGTCGACATCGGCGGTCTCGAGCCAGGCGTGCATCCCTTTGCGGGCGGCGGCGCGGATGCCGTTGACGTTGACGGAGGCGATGCGGAGGTCACGGGGCACGCCTTCCAGCGTAATCGGAGGCTCGGACGCTCAATCCGAGCGTCGTGGCTCGTCGTCGAGGCGCGCGAGCAGCTCGCGCGCGCGCCGGACATCGCGACGCGCCGACATCCGGTGCCACCAGTCGGCGTCGGCGAGGGCGTGCTCGGCGTCGCGGACCTGGGCCTGCGCCACCACCCGGAGCGCACGGCGTTCGTCGGCTCGGCGCTCGGCGTCCGTTCGCACGACGAGGGGGATCCCGTCGTCGGCGGCCGATACGGCGACCCAGGATGCAGCCACGAGGATGACGATGCCCGCCAGTCGCAGCCACAGCAGGAAGCCGATCAGCACGGAGAACGTCGCCAGCAGCGGGTTGGTGGGGGAGTAGACGGCGAGGAAGCCGGCTCCCAGTTGCAGGATGCTCAGAGCCGCGCCGCCGAAGAGCGAGCCGGGCATGATCTTGCGCCACGGCAGCGAGGTTCCGGTGAGGAAGCGGATGAGCGCGGTCAGCGCCGCGGAGTTGAGAACGATGGCGACGAGCACCGATGCCAGACGGCTGAGCACGTCGATCGTGGTGGACTCGTAGGGGACGTCGAGCAGGTCGAACAGCTGCCGTACGATGCCGCCGGCGATCAGCCCGAGCGCGGCGCCGAGCACGAGAGCGAGTCCGAACAGCAGCGCGGCGCCGAAGTCGCGCAGCTTCAGCAGCACGTAGTTGCGGGTGTCGAAGGGGAGGCCGAAGATGTCGCGCACCGCGCGGCGGGTGAAGGTGACGAACCCGATGGCGGTCCAGACGGCCACACCCAGCGCGACCGCACCGGTCACGGCGAGCACGCTGCCGCTGTTGCGGGCGATGTCGGCGACGTCCTCGGGCGCGACGGGCCCGGCGCCGGAGATCAGGCCCGGGATGTAGGAGTTGACCACGCCGATGAGGGCGTCGATGGCCATCGACGACCCGCCGAGCCACAGGCCCACCACGGCGAAGGCGCTGTAGATCGTCGCGAACAGTGCGAACAGCGACTGGTAGCTGATGCTCGCAGCGAGGAGGAACCCGTTGTGCTGCAGGAAGTGCCGCCACACGCGGATGGGGAACCAGCCGAGCGTGCGACGGGTGATCGTCGTCGCACGCTCGATGGGCTGATCGAGCCGCTCACGCAGTCGTGAGGACTCCCACTTCTCGCGCAGCGCCTCGGTGTCGGCGGGGTCGGAGCTCACGTCCTCGAATGTACCGGCAGCGCGTCGGCGACCCGATCGGGCTCAGGCCCGATCCGATCACCGGCCGCGCAGAACCGCCTGCTTGACCTCGGCGATGGCCTTGGTCACCTCGATGCCGCGGGGGCACGCCTCGGTGCAGTTGAAGGTCGTGCGGCAGCGCCAGACGCCCTCCTTGTCGTTGAGGATGTCCAGGCGCACGTCGCCGGCGTCGTCGCGCGAGTCGAAGATGAACCGGTGCGCGTTGACGATGGCCGCGGGGCCGAAGTACTGCCCGTCGGTCCAGAAGACCGGGCACGACGAGGTGCAGGCGGCGCACAGGATGCACTTGGTGGTGTCGTCGAAGATCGCCCGGTCGGCGATCGACTGCACGCGCTCCTTGCCCGCCTCTGGCTTGGAGTTGGCGATGAGGAACGGCTGCACGTCGCGGTAGGAGGCGAAGAACGGCTCCATGTCGACGACGAGGTCCTTCTCCAGCGGCAGGCCCTTGATCGCCTCGACGTAGATCGGCTGCGAGATGTCGAGGTCCTTGATCAGCGTCTTGCACGCGAGCCGGTTGCGTCCGTTGATGCGCATGGCGTCAGAGCCGCAGATGCCGTGCGCGCACGACCGGCGGAAGGTGAGCGAGCCGTCGACCTCCCACTTGATCTTGTGCAGCGCATCGAGAACGCGGTCGGTCGAGTAGAGCTCGACG
Source organism: Microbacterium oleivorans (assembly GCF_013389665.1). Taxonomy (NCBI): domain Bacteria; kingdom Bacillati; phylum Actinomycetota; class Actinomycetes; order Micrococcales; family Microbacteriaceae; genus Microbacterium; species Microbacterium oleivorans. The sequence goes on from NZ_CP058316.1 coordinate 2,636,452, forward strand.
TCGTAGTCGACCCAGCGGGGCTCGTCGTCGACCTCGGGGTCGAAGCGGCGGATGATGAAGGTGACCAGGAACGACTGGATGCCGGTGTCGTTCGTGACTTCCGTCTCGGGAGCGACGAGGGTCATCAGTACTTCCTTTCCAGCGGCGGGTACCGCAGTTCGCCCGCCTCGTTCTTGGTGAACACGACGGGCTTCCAGTCGAGCCGGATGTGGTCCTCGGCGTGCGACGAGTGCGGGTCGCCCGAGAGGTAGGCCATCGTGTGCTTCATGTAGTTCTCGTCATCGCGCGTGGGGAAGTCGTCGCGCATGTGTCCGCCGCGGCTCTCCTTGCGGTTGCGGGCGGCGACCACGACCACCTCGGCGATGTCGAGGAGGAAGCCGAGCTCGACGGCTTCGAGCAGGTCGGTGTTGAACCGCTTGCCCTTGTCGTCGACGTGGATGTTCTTGAACCGCTCGCGCAGATCGGCGATGACATCCATGACGTGCAGGAGCGACTCCTCGGTGCGGAACACCTGAGCGCCCTTGTCCATCTCGTCCTGGAGGGTCTTGCGGAGCACCGCGATGCGCTCGGTGCCGGGGTTGTCGCGGACGCTCTCGATGAGGTCGCGCACCGCGGCGGCGGGGTTCTCGGGCAGCGGCACGAAGTCCGCGGTCTTGACGTACTCGACCGCATTGCGACCGGCGCGCTTGCCGAAGACGTTGATGTCCAGGAGCGAGTTGGTGCCCAGGCGGTTGGAGCCGTGCACCGAGACGCAGGCGCACTCGCCCGCGGCGTACAGCCCGGGGACGACGGTGGTGTTGTCGGAGAGCACCTCGGCCTTGACGTTGGTCGGGATGCCGCCCATCGCGTAGTGGGCGGTGGGCATGACCGGCACGGGCTCGACCACGGGGTCGACACCGAGGTAGGTGCGCGCGAACTCGGTGATGTCGGGGAGCTTGGTCTCCAGCACCTCGGCGCCCAGGTGGGTGCAGTCCAGGAGCACGTAATCCCGGTGCGGGCCGGCACCGCGCCCCTCGGCGACCTCCTGCTGCATGCAGCGCGAGACGATGTCGCGCGGCGCCAGGTCCTTGATGGTCGGGGCATAGCGCTCCATGAAGCGCTCGCCCGAGGCGTTGCGGAGGATCGCGCCCTCGCCGCGCGCGCCCTCGGTGAGGAGGATGCCGAGGCCGGCGAGCCCGGTCGGGTGGAACTGGAAGAACTCCATGTCCTCCAGCGGCAGTCCCTTGCGCCAGACGATTCCCACGCCGTCGCCGGTGAGGGTGTGGGCGTTGGAGGTGGTCTTGTAGATTTTGCCGAAGCCGCCGGTGGCGAAGATCACCGCCTTCGAGTGGAAGACGTGCAGGTCGCCCGTGGCGAGGTCGTAGGCCACGACGCCGGCGGTCTGGGTGGATCCGTCCTCCGCGGTGATCGTGATGAGGTCGAGCACGTAGTACTCGTTGAAGAAGTTGATGCCCAGCTTGACGCAGTTCTGGAACAGCGTCTGCAGGATCATGTGACCGGTGCGGTCGGCGGCGTAGCAGGCGCGACGCACCGGCGACTTGCCGTGGTCGGCGGTGTGACCGCCGAAACGGCGCTGGTCGATCTTGCCCTCGGGGGTGCGGTTGAACGGCAGTCCCATGTTCTCGAGGTCGATGACCGCATCGATGGCCTCTTTGGCGAGGATCTCCGCGGCGTCCTGATCGACCAGGTAGTCGCCGCCCTTGACGGTGTCGAAGGTGTGCCACTCCCAGGAGTCCTCTTCGACGTTCGCCAGCGCCGCCGCCATGCCGCCCTGAGCTGCGCCGGTGTGCGAGCGCGTCGGGTAGAGCTTGGAGATGACCGCCGTGCGGGCTCCCGGACCGGCCTCGATCGCGGCGCGCATGCCGGCGCCGCCGGCGCCGACGATGACGATGTCGAACTGGTGGTAGTGGATGCCGTCCTTGACGACGACCTCTTCGGTGGGGGTGCTCACTCGGCGAGCCTTTCGTTGCTGTGAATCACGTCGTCGATGCGCCGGGTCAGCCCTGGCACATCTCCCAGAGCATGCTGTCCGACGTCACTCCCAGGCAGGGGTCGAACGTGAACACGACGAGCGTGCCCAGCAGGATCAGCAGACCGGCGGAGAGCCAGATCGCCCAGACGAGGACCTTGCGGGCGGTCGGACCGGACACGTAGTCGTTGACGATCGTGCGCATGCCGTTCGCGCCGTGGATGAGGGCGAGCCAGAGCATCAGCACGTCCCACCACTGCCAGAACGGGCTGGCGAACTTGCCGGCGACGAAGGCGAAGTCGATGCCCTTGATGCCCTCGCCGAGCATCAGGTTGACGAAGAGGTGCCCGAAGATGAGGACGACCAGGAGCACGCCGGAGGCGCGCATGTAGACCCAGCCCCACTTCTCGAGGTTGGCGCCCTTCTTGCGGACCTGCGGGCTGCGGGGTGCGGCCAGGGTGTCGGCGGTCATCAGTGACCCCCTCCAATCTCGGAGAGAACGATCGGCACATGGCGCGCCGAGAATCCGATGACGGTGACGGCCCAGACCGCCAGCACGCCCCACCAGAGCTGCCGCTGGTGACGGGTCGCCCACGGCCACAGATCGACCGCGATGATGCGCAGGCCGTTGAACGCGTGGTAGACGATCGCGGCGACCAGGGCGACCTCGCCCAGCCCCATGATCGGGTTCTTGTAGGTGCCGATGACGGCGTCGTAGGCCTCGGGCGACACGCGGATCAGCGCGGTGTCGAGCACGTGGACCAAGAGGAAGAAGAAGATGGCGACGCCGGTGATGCGGTGAAGCACCCACGACCACATGCCCTCGTTGCCCCGGTACAGCGTGCCGCGCGGGGTCTTGGATGTGGTCTGGGCTACCGACGGTGTGACGCGTGCTGGTGCAGACACGGTCGTCCTCCCTGGATCGAACACGGTTCGTGGGGGCGATCGATGCCCCGGTGGGGCGGTTGACCCCCGGCGTCACATGGGCGCACATCGATTCTAGGCCGGGAAAAACGGGCGCGGCGACGAAGGGCACCCTAAAGAAGCGGCGTTCTTGACGGATGGGAGGCGGCCCCGACGCCGCTACGCTCGGAGCATGATCGATGAGATCCCGGACTTCTACGCCGTCATCCCCGCCGGAGGGGTGGGCAGTCGGCTGTGGCCGCTCTCGCGCGCCGACGCCCCGAAGTTCCTGCACGACCTCACCGGCTCGGGGCACTCGCTGCTGCGCGACACCTGGGACCGGCTCGCGCCGCTCGCCGGTGAGGACCGCATCGCGGTGGTGACCGGGCGGGCGCACCGCGCCGCCGTCGAGTCGCAGCTGCCCGGCATCCCCGACAAGAACGTTTTCCTCGAGTCCGAGCCGCGCGATTCCGCGGCCGCGATCGGCCTCGCAGCCGCCATCCTGCATCGTCGCCACCCCGACGTGATCATCGGATCGTTCGCCGCCGATCACGTCATCCGCGGCAGCCGCGTGTTCGAGTTCGCCGTGCGCGATGCCGTCGAGGTCGCCCGCGAGGGGTACATCTGCACGATCGGCATCACCCCCTCGGAGCCGGCGGTCGGCTTCGGCTACATCAAACGGGGCGGAGAGCTCATCGTCGAGGGAGCGCGCGATGCCTCGCTCGTGGAGCACTTCGTCGAGAAGCCCGATCTCGAGACGGCGCGCTCCTATGTCTCGGACCGGTCGTACCTGTGGAACGCCGGCATGTTCATCTCGCGCGCCGACGTGCTGCTCGCCGAGATCGAGGCCAACAACCCCGCGCTGCACGCCGGACTGCTCGAGCTCGCCGAGGCCTGGGACGACCGCGACCGACGGGGCCCGGCGGTGGACCGCATCTGGCCGACGCTCGAGAAGATCGCGATCGACTACGTCGTCGCCGAGCCCGCGGCCAAGAAGGGCAAGCTGGCCGTGGTTCCGGGCCACTTCGACTGGGACGACGTCGGCGACTTCGCCAGCCTGGCGAAGCTGAACTCCAACGGACGCAAGAACGACCTCGCCATCCTGGGCGAGAACGCCCGCATCCTCTCGGACGCGGCCAGCGGCATCGTCGTGAGCCACACCTCGCGCGTCATCAGCCTCATCGGCGTCAAGGACATCGTCGTGGTCGACACCCCCGACGCGCTCCTGGTCACCACGAGCGAGAACGCCCAGCGTGTCAAGCACGTCGTGGACGCTCTCAAGCTGACGGGTCGCGGCGACGTTCTGTGACGCTCGTATTGCGTCTTTGTAACCATTCGCGAGGCGGAGTGCGTCCGGGGTGCAACCCGGGCGAAACAGTAGGTAACTTCTTTCCAGCCGCCGCGAAGTCCGCGGCGCCTTCAATGTGGAGGCTGCATTGACACTCTCGACCCCCCAGAAGCTCGTCGGCATCACAGCTGCCGCGGGCCTTCTCGTCGCCCTCGCCGGTTGCGGATCCGCACCCGACGCGGAATCCACCGGCGACGCCGCTGCAGGCGAAGCCGTCGACGGCTTCATGCCCTGCCTGATCTCGGACGAGGGCGGTTGGAACGACAAGTCGTTCAACCAGTCGGCCAAGACCGGCATGGACTCGGCCCTGGAGGAGCTCGACGTCGAGGGCATCGAGCTCGAGTCGACCACCCCCAACGACTACGCGCCGAACCTCGAGCAGCTCGTCGCCGAGGGCTGCACGTTCATCGTCTCGGTGGGTTTCAACCTCTCCGCCGCCACGGTCGAGTCGGCGCTGGCCAACCCCGACATCGACTACGCGATCATCGACGACCTCGCCGACAATGACTTCAACGGCGAGACCGACGCCCCGAACATCAAGCCCCTCGTGTTCAACACGGCCGAGGCCGCTTATCTCGGCGGATACGCCGCCGCTTCGTGGTCGGAGCAGAGCGGCGTGAACAAGGTCGGCACCTTCGGCGGCATGCAGATCCCGTCGGTCGCCGTGTTCATGGACGGTTTCCAGCTCGGCGTCGAGAAGTACAACGAGGACAAGGGCGGCGCCGTCGAGGTGCTCGGCTGGGACATGGCCACCGAAGAGGGGCTCTTCACCGGCGGCTTCGCGGCCAACGACACCGCCAAGCAGACCGCGCAGAACCTGCTCGACCAGGGTGCAGACGTCATCCTGCCCGTCGGCGGTCCGGTGTACCAGAGCGCGGCAGCGGCCATCAACGACGGCGGCACTGACACGCTCATGCTCGGTGTCGACACCGACCTCGCCGTCGCCGACGACACCGTCGCCGACCTCGTGCTCGTCTCGATCATGAAGGCCATCGACGTCGCCGTCCACGACGCGACCATCGAGGCCGCCGGCGGCGACTTCAGCGTCGAGCCCTACGTCGGGGACCTCGAGAACGAGGGTGTGAAGCTCTCGAGCTTCCACGACTTCGAGTCGCAGCTGCCGGACGGTCTGGCCGACGAGCTGGCCACCCTCCAGGAGGCCATCATCGCCGGTGACATCACCGTGGAGTCGCCGAACTCCCCGTGAGTCGGTTCTTCGGTCGGGGCCGGGAGACGTCGTCTCCCGGCCCCGACCCCTGTCCGCCGTCCCTCAACGTCACATAGATTGGCGACCATGAAGCTCGAACTCCGGGGCATCACCAAGCGCTTCGGCACCCTCGTCGCGAACGACCACATCGACCTCGTGGTCCAGCCCGGCGAGATCCACGCCCTGCTGGGCGAGAACGGTGCCGGCAAGTCGACGCTGATGAACGTCCTCTACGGCCTGTACCAGGCCGACGACGGTCAGATCCTGCTCGACGACGCCCCTCAGAACTTCCGCGGCCCCGGCGACGCCATGGCGGCGGGCATCGGCATGGTGCACCAGCACTTCATGCTCATCCCCGTCTTCACGGTCGCCGAGAACGTCATGCTCGGACACGAGGACACCAAGGGCATCGGCGCCCTCGACCTCGCCAAGGCCCGTCGCCACGTGCGCGAGGTCGCCGACCGGTTCGGCTTCCAGATCGACCCCGACGCCCTCGTCGGGGACCTGCCCGTCGGCGTGCAGCAGCGGGTCGAGATCATCAAGGCGCTCTCGCGCGACGCGAAGGTCCTGGTCTTCGACGAGCCCACAGCGGTGCTCACCCCGCAGGAGACCGACGAGCTCATGGCGATCATGCGCCAGCTGCGCGACGAAGGCACCTCCATCGTCTTCATCACCCACAAGCTGCGGGAGGTCCGCGAGGTCGCGGACCGCATCACCGTCATCCGACTGGGCACGGTCGTCGGTGAGGCGTCTCCGACCGCGACCAACGCCGAGCTCGCCTCCCTCATGGTCGGCCGCGCCGTCGAGCTCACCGTCCGCAAGGGCGCGCCGCGGCTGGGCGACGGCGGCCTCGCGGTGCGAGACCTCCGCGTGCTGACCCCCGGCGGCGCCGTCGTCGTCGACGGTGTGAGCTTCGATGTGCGCCCGGGCGAGGTCCTGGGCGTGGCGGGAGTGCAGGGCAACGGCCAGACCGAGCTCGTCGAGGCCATCGTCGGTCTCGCGAGCAAGGTGGAGGGCTCGATCCGCCTCGGCGACACCGAGCTGGTCGGCCGCAGTGTCCGCGGCATCCTCGACGCCGGCGTCGGGTTCGTGCCCGAGGACCGCAAGGAGGACGGCCTCGTCGGCGGCTTCTCGGTCGCCGAGAACCTCATCCTCGATCGGTCCAACGACCCGGAGTTCGTGACGGCCGGCACCGTCCGGCGCTCCGCGCTGGAGGCCTTCGCGCGCGACCGCATCGCGGAGTACGACATCCGCACCCAGGGCCCCCACACCGCCGCGGGCACGCTGTCGGGCGGCAACCAGCAGAAGGTCGTCATCGCACGCGAGATGAGCCGCGACCTGCAGCTGTTCGTGGCGGCGCAGCCGACCCGCGGCGTCGACGTCGGCTCGATCGAGTTCATCCACAAGCGCATCATCGAGACGCGGGATGCCGGCGTGCCGGTCGTCGTGGTCTCGACCGAGCTCGACGAGGTGACCGCCCTCGCCGACCGCATCGCGGTCATGTACCGGGGTGCGATCGTCGGCATCGTCCCCGGCGACACCCCCCGCGACATCCTCGGCCTCATGATGGCCGGCGAACCCCACCCGGAGGTGGCCGCATGAGCGACTCGACACCCGGCGCCCACGAGACCGCGCGCGGCGGCGCGCCCGAGCAGCTCCCCGCCGCCTCGAGCCCGCTGACCGGCCAGACCGCGCCCGAGGCGCCGCGCGCCAACGTCCTGATCAAGGAGCTGATGCGCGGCAACCCCGTCACCACGATCCTCGCGGTCGTGCTCGCCCTGATCGCCGGAGGCGTGCTGATCGCCTTCACCGACGACGACGTGCAGGAGGCGGCGGGGTACTTCTTCGCCCGGCCCGGCGACACCGTCGCTGCCATCTGGAGCGCCGTCTACGGCGGCTACGAGGCGCTGTTCCGCGGAGCGGTCTTCAACCCGCGGGTCGACGGCTTCGCCGCGCAGATCCGCCCCCTGACGAACTCCCTCGGTTTCGCTGCGCCGCTGATCGCCGCAGGCCTGGGCGTGGCGCTCGCCTTCCGGGTCGGGCTGTTCAACATCGGCGCCCGCGGGCAGATCCTCGTGGGCGCGGGATTCGCCGCACTCGTGACCTTCGGTCTCGACCTGCCCATGTGGATCCACCTGCCGCTGACCCTGCTCGCCGGCATCGCCGGCGGTGCGATCTGGGGCGGCATCGTCGGTGTGCTCAAGGCCCGCACCGGGGCGCACGAGGTCATCCTCACGATCATGCTCAACTACGTGGCGTTCTACTTCGTCACCTGGATGATCCGCACCCCCGGGTTATTGCAGAAAGAGGGCACCAATCAGCCCATCACCGCCGAGACGCCGGCGTCGGCGCAGTTCCCCGACCTGCTCGGGTCGGGCTTCCCCTCCCTGGACTGGGGCTTCGTCGTCGTCATCGCCGCCACCGTGCTCGTGTGGTGGGTGATCGAACGCTCGAGCCTCGGACTCCGGATGCGCGCCGTCGGTGAGAACCCGCACGCGGCCCGCGCCGCGGGCATCGGCGTCGAACGCATCTACGTCTACGCGATGCTCTTCGCCGGGGGACTGGCCGGCCTCGCCGCCATGAACCAGATCCAAGGATCGATCACCACGGGCTTCAGCGGCACGATCGACGCCGGCATCGGTTTCGACGCGATCACCGTCGCCCTCCTCGGTCGCAGTCGTGCGTGGGGCGTGTTCGCCGCCGGCATCCTGTTCGGTGCGATGAAGGCGGGCTCGTTCTCGATGCAGGCGCAGGGCATCCCCGTCGACATCGTGCTGGTCGTGCAGGCTCTGATCGTGCTGTTCATCGCCGCGCCGCCCCTGCTGCGCACAGTGTTCTTCCTCCCCAAGACGGACCTCGAGAAGGCGGCCAAGGCGAGAGCCAAGGCGGCGAAGAAGGCGGTGACGGCATGACCACGCTCAGCCCCGCGGAATCCGCCGACGGCACGATCCAGCTCGCCACCGTCCGGCAGCGGCGCCTGAAGGTGCCCATCACGCTCGGCGTCGTGTCGGTGCTGCTGGCAGCCCTGTTCGCCTTCGCGCCGCGCGACGGCCTCAGCACGTTCCGACTCGGTGACGCCTCCGCTGCCCTGGGCCTTCCCGACGTGGCCGTGCCGACCGCGGTGACGTCATGGTCGGTTCTCGTCGTGCTCGTCGCGCTGACGGCGCTCGCGTTCTGGCTGGCCGGGGCGTACCGGCCGGTACCGCTGTGGCTGACGCTGCTGTTCGGCGTGCTCGGCGTCTTCGCCTTCCTCACCTGGGCGGCCGCCGGGGGTCTCGTACCCGTGACCGGGCTGCTCTTCGGTGCGGTCTCACTCTCGGTCCCGCTGGTGTTCGGGGCGCTCGGCGGTGTCATCGGCGAACGCGTCGGCGTGGTGAACGTCGCCATCGAGGGGCAGCTGCTCCTCGGCGCGTTCTCCGCGGCGCTGCTGTCGAGCATCACCGGCAACCCGTTCGTCGGCCTGATCGGCGCGATGATCGGCGGCGTGCTGGTGTCGTTCGTGCTGGCCGCATTCGCGATCAAGTACCTCGTCGAGCAGGTCATCGTCGGCGTCGTGCTCAACGTGCTCGTCACCGGTCTCACCGGCTTCCTCTACGGCGCGCTGCTCGTTCCCAACGAGAGCGAGCTGAACCGCCCGGTGCGCTTCACCCGTCTCGAGATCCCGCTGCTCAGCGACATCCCGATCCTCGGTCCCGTGCTGTTCAACCAGACGATCATCGTCTACCTCATGTTCGTCACGGTCGCCGTCGTCACGTGGGCGCTGTACCGCACGCGCTGGGGCCTGCGGCTCCGCGCGGTCGGCGAGCACCCGCAGGCCGCCGACACGGTCGGCATCAACGTCAACCGCTCGCGGTTCTGGAACGTCTCGCTCGCGGGAGCGATCGCCGGCATCGGCGGCGCCTACTTCACGCTCGTCTCGGTGCCGCAGTTCGGCAAGGAGATGACGGCCGGCCTCGGCTTCATCGCGTTGGCCGCGGTGATCTTCGGCCGGTGGGATCCGTTGCGGGCAGCGCTCGCAGGACTGCTGTTCGGCTTCGCGACCAACCTGCAGAACCTGCTCACGGTCCTGCGGACGCCGATCCCCAGCGAGTTCATGCTCATGCTCCCGTACGTGGTGACCATCCTCGCGGTCGCCGGTTTCGCCGGCCAGATCCGCGGGCCGGCCGCTGCCGGCAAGCCCTACATCAAGGGATGACGGATGCCGACGCATCCTCATCCGGACAAGGAAGACCCCTCGTGACCGACATCGACTGGGACGAGCTGCGCTCCGTCGCCACCGACGCCATGACCCGCGCCTACGCGCCCTATTCGCGCTACCGGGTCGGCGCGGCCGCGCTCGTCAGCGACGGGCGCATCGTCTCGGGATGCAACGTCGAGAACGCCTCCTACGGCGTGGGACTGTGCGCCGAGTGCGCCCTGGTCGGCGACCTGCACATGTCGGGCGGCGGCCGACTCGTCGCCTTCGTGTGCGTGAACAACGACGGGCAGACGATCATGCCGTGCGGCCGCTGCCGTCAGCTGCTGAACGAGTTCGCCCTGCCCGGAATGCTGCTCGAGACCGTCTCGGGCATCCGCACGATCGACGAGGTGCTGCCCGACGCGTTCGGCCCGCGAGACCTCGAGGAGGCCGCCCGATGAGCGCCGATCCCACCAGCCCCGCCACGCCCGCCGCCGTCGAGGCCTTCGACGCCGTCGACGTGATCCGCGCCAAGCGCGACGGTGGCGTGGTGCCCGAGGAGGCGCTGCGCTGGATGGTCGACGCGTACACCCGCGAGTACGTCGCCGACTCGCAGATGGCCGCCTTCGCCATGGCCGTGCTGCTCAACGGCATGGAGCGCAGCGAGATCCGGGTGATGACCGACGCGATGATCGCCTCGGGCGAGCGGATGAGCTTCGCAGGTCTCGGCAAGCGCACCGTCGACAAGCACTCGACGGGAGGCGTCGGCGACAAGATCACCCTGCCCCTGGCGCCCCTGGTCGCCGCGTTCGGCGTCGCGGTGCCGCAGCTGTCGGGTCGTGGACTCGGCCACACCGGTGGGACCCTCGACAAGCTCGAGTCCATCCCGGGGTGGCGTGCCGCGCTGTCGAACGACGAGATGTTCGACCAGCTGCGCGACGTCGGAGCGGTCATCTGCGCCGCCGGGTCGGGTCTCGCGCCCGCCGACAAGCGCCTGTACGCCCTGCGCGACGTGACCGGCACGGTCGAGGCGATCCCCCTCATCGCGTCGAGCATCATGTCGAAGAAGATCGCCGAGGGCACCGAGTCGCTCGTGCTCGACGTGAAGTTCGGCTCGGGCGCCTTCATGAAGGACGTCGACAAGGCCCGCGAGCTCGCCCGCACCATGGTCGCGCTCGGCGCCGACTCCGGCGTGGCGACGACCGCCCTGCTCACCGACATGAACGCCCCGCTCGGTCTCGCCATCGGCAACGCCAACGAGGTGCGCGAATCGGTCGAGGTGCTCGCCGGCGGCGGCCCCGCCGACGTCGTGGAGCTGACGGTCGCGCTCGCGCGCGAGATGCTCGCGCTCGCCGGACAGCCCGACGCCGACGTCGAGGGCGCCCTCGCCGACGGGCGGGCGATGGACGTCTGGCGCCGCATGATCCGCGTCCAGGACGGCGATCCGGATGCGGCCCTCCCCGCTCCCCGCGAGACCCACACGGTCACCGCTCCCGCCGCCGGCATCGTCTCGCGCGTGGAGGCGCTGCCGTTCGGCATCGCCGCCTGGCGCCTGGGTGCCGGGCGTGCGCGCGCGCAGGACCCCGTCATCCACGCGGCGGGCATCGACCTGCACGTCAAACCCGGCGACGAGGTGGCCGCCGGTCAGCCGCTGTTCACCCTGCTGGCCGACGATGGTGCCCGGTTCGACCGCGCACTCGACGCCCTGCACGGCGCGTGGGAGATCGACGACGCGGCGCCCCCGGCCGGCCCGCTCGTGCTCGAACGCATCACCGCCTGAGAGCCGCCGCGCGCGGCATCCGAGCCTCGTACGCCGACCCCACCTTCCATCCCGACCGTTCCATCCCGACCGTTCCATCCCGACCGTTCCATCCCGACCGTTCCACCCGGAGGAGCCCGCCATGCCGATCGAACAGCACGCCGACGCGAAACTGCAGGGTGTCTCGGTGCGGTCGCTGCCGAAGGTCTCGCTGCACGACCACCTCGATGGCGGCGTGCGGCCCGCGACCATCGTCGAGCTGGCCGACGAGCTCGGACTCGACCTGCCCGAGACCGATGCCGACGACCTCGCGGACTGGTTCGAGGACCAGAGCGACTCCGGGTCGCTCGTCGACTACATCAAGACCTTCGACGTCACGCTCGGGGTCATGCAGACCCGCGAGGGACTGCGCCGGATAGCGCGCGAGTTCGTCACCGACCTCGCCGCAGACGGCGTGGTGTACGGCGAGGTGCGCTGGGCGCCCGAGCAGCACCTGCAGCGCGGGCTGTCGCTCCAGGACGCGGTCGACGCCGTGCAGGAGGGCATCGAGGAAGGCGAGGATGCCGCGGAGGGCGAGGGGCACGACATCCGCGTCGGTCAGATCCTGTCGGCGATGCGTCAGGCGGGCCGTTCGCTCGAGATCGCCCGCCTCGCGGTGGAGAACCGTTCGCGCGGTGTCTCCGGGTTCGACATCGCCGGCCCGGAGGACGGTTATCCGCCCGCCCAGCACCGCGCCGCGTTCGACTACCTCGCTTCGGAGTTCTTCCCCGTCACCGTGCACGCCGGCGAAGCGGCCGGGCTCGACTCGATCCGCTCGGCGCTGATCGACGGTCGCGCGCTGCGCCTGGGGCACGGCGTGCGTCTCGCCTCGGACCTGAACGTCGTCTCCCGCGCCGGCGAAGAGGTGCTCGTGCAGTTCGGCGACCTCGCGCGCTGGGTGCGGGACCGCGAGATCCCGCTCGAGCTCTCGCCGTCCTCCAACCTGCAGACCGGGGCCATCGAGGCGTGGGGGACGCAATGGGAGGACCACCCCTTCGACCTGCTGTATCAGCTGGGCTTCTCGGTGACCGTGAACGTCGACAACCGCACGCAGAGCCGCACGTCCCTCACCCGCGAGCTCGCGACCCTGGCCCAGACGTTCGAGTACGATCTCGACGACCTGCAGGCCTTCCAGCTCAACGCCGCCGCCGGCGCGTTCCTCTCGGTCGAGGAGCGTGAGGAGCTCATCGAGGTCATCGCCGAGGGCTTCGGAGCCTGACCCGGGTCTGACTCCCTCGAGGTCCCAGTTGGGCCGGGTTCCAGCGTCTGATTCCCGGCCGAACTGGGACCTCTACTCGGCCGAACTGGGACCTCTTCCCGGCCGAACTGGGACCTCGCGGTTTCTGCCCAGCGGCCGGAGAGCAGCCCGATACTCACAGACGCGGGGGCCGCGGCCGCGAGAGCGGCGAGCGGGCAGAGGCTGTTGGGATGCGTCGGCCCCAGCCCCTCCCCGAACCGCTGCGGGGAGTTCCGTTCTCGGTCGGAGCTGCCCGGGCGATGGGCGTGACGGCGGGGCGACTCGATGCGAGCGACCTCGAGATCCCGTTTCGCGGTCTCCGCGTACCGCGCGGCGCCAGAGCCGCGGATGTCGCCGAGCAGTGCGCGCAGTATGCGGTGCGGCTGCGGCCCTGGCAGTTCTTCAGCCACGACACCGCGCTCGCGCGATTCGGGGCACCGCTCCCCTTCGGTAGCGACGCCCTCGCCCTGCACGTAGCGGCCCACCGGCCGAAGCGCGAGCCGCGAGCCGCCGGAGTCATCGGGCATCGCCTCGGCGAACGTTCACCGGCGGTGTGGACTGTCAGCGGCATCCCGTTCGAACATCCCGCCCGCGCGTGGCGACATGTCGGTGCGGTGTGGCAGCACGACGACCTCGTCGCGGCGGGCGACTACCTCATCGGCCGCGGCGGGCTCGTGACCCTCGAGCAGCTGAACGAGGAGGTCGAGCTGCACGCAACGCGTGGGCGCAGCCGGCTCATCCGTGCGCTGGCCGACATCCGGCCGGATTCGGAGTCATCGGAAGAGACGCGTCTGCGTCTGGTCCTCCAGCGAGCGGGGCTTCCCGAGCCCGAGCTGAATCAGGAACTGCGACGGGCGTCTGGTGTCTTCATCGCACGGCTCGACCTGGCGTATCGGCGATGGCGACTGGCTGTCGAGTACGACGGCCGCCAGCATGCCTTCGACGACGCGCAGTTCGCGCGCGACGCCGACCGCTGGCATGCGATCCGAGCGAGCGGCTGGGAGCATGTGCGGATTCTGCGCCACCACCTTCGCGGTGAGGGCCGGCCGGCGGTCGATATGGTCCGGTCTGCCCTTCTCCGAGCCGGCTGGCGTCCCTGACGTCCGAAGTTCTCACCGAGGTCCCACTTGAGCCGGGTATGGCCGCCGAGTTTCCGGCCGGACTGGGACCTCGGAAAGGCGGCGCCCCGGGCCCCCGACCGATCAGCGGGGGAGGGCGGCGACCAGGCGGGACAGGGCCGCCGTGACGTCCGCGCGCATGTCGGCATCGGAGATCGTCGGGGTGCCGTCGCCGGCCTGCGGGCCGTAGTCGCCGAACGAGGCGTGGGAGGCTCCGGGGATCTCGACGAAGACGGCGTCGTCGGGGAGCAGACCGCGGTTGTCGTCGACCTTCTCGGGCGTGGTCAGGCCGTCCTCCGAGCCGGACAGGCTCAGCACGGGCTCACTCGACCCCGACAGGTCGGTGGCGCAGTACGAGGCGAAGAGCACCAGGCCGTCCGCGTCGTCCGCGAGCTGGCACGCGCGAACGCCTCCCAGGGAGTGCCCGCCCACGAGCCACGTCGACACCCCCGGCGCCAGGTCGGTGAACGACGACAGCGGCCGCGGATCGAAGAACGCCAGGTTCAGCCAGGGGCGGGTGATGACGACGGTCACGCCATCGCCGGCGACGACACCCGAGAGCAGGGGAGCATACGCCTCGGCCTCGACCTTCGCCCCCGGCACGAAGACGAGCCCCACCTCCGAGTCGCCCGCGGCGGGCTCGAGCACCAGGCTGCCGTCGATCTCGGTCATCGTGATGCGCTCGTCGGCACGCACCTCGTCGAGCGGTCCCTGCTCGGCGTCCATCACGCCGACCTGGCTCCAGACCAGGATGCCGATGACGCCGGCGAGCAGGATGCCGAGCACCGCGAGCCCCACCACGACGAGCACACGTCGGACCCGCGACCGTGGCCGCGGGTCCGGCGTGCGGGGAGCGTCGGTCACCGAGCGTCGGCGCCGATCGCGGCCTGCCGTTCGGAAACGGCCGCCTCGACCAACGGGAACAGGGGGTGCTCGGGCTCGAGCCCGGTCACCGATGCGGTGAGGGATGCCGCGTCCTCGGCGGCGCGCAGGCGCTGCTGCAGCTCGACCGACTGCGGGTCCTCCGCGTCGTCGAAGGCCAGCGCGGCGCCGATCGCGGCGACGAGCGCCTCGACGGAGAGCCCCGCCTCGGCCGCCTCGGCGGCGGGCCCGACGAAGCGCTCGTGGCGCGAGAGCTTGCGCAGCGGCTGGCGTCCCACGCGTCCGACGGTGTCGGGAAGTTCGGGATTCGCGAACCGGCGGAGGATCGTGGCGCGGTACTCGGCGAGCTCGGCGGCGTCGAGACCGTGCTTGTGCACGAGCAGCGCAGACGTCTCCTCGAGGGCCGCGGAGACGCCCGCGGCGATCTCGGGAACGGCCAGCGCCTCGGCCACCGTCGCGGCGCCGGCCTGCGCGCCGAAGTAGGCGGTGGTGGCGTGCCCGGTGTTCACGGTGAAGAGCTTGCGCTCGATGTAGGGCTCGAGGTCGTCGACGAAGTGCGCGCCGGGGATGTTCGGCAGCGCACCGCCGAAGGGCGTCGCCTCGATGGCCCACTCGAAGAAGGGCTCGACCGTGACGTCGACGCCGGCGCCGGCGGGCTGGGCCGGGACGATGCGGTCGACGGCGGTGTTGGCGAAGACGGCGCGCTGCGACACCGTCTCCCAGTCGGCGCCGGCCTGCGAGCGGATCTCGTCGCGCAGCAGGTCGGTCGCGCCGATCGCGTTCTCGCACGCCATGACGGCGAGGGGCGCGGCGTCGGGATCCCGCAGGCGCAGGCCGGCGAGGATGTGTGGGGCGATGAACCGCAGCACGGTGGGTCCCACCGCGGTCGTGACGACATCCGCCGACGCGACTGCATCGGCCACGGCCTGCGGGTCCGCGGCGCTGTTGAGGGCGCGGAAGCCGGTCACGACCTTGTCGACGCCGCCCTCGCCCACCTCGTGGACGGTGTACTCGGATGCGGCGTTGATCGCGTCGACGAGAGGCGCGGCGACGTCGGAGAAGACCAGGTCGTAGCCCCCCTCGTGCAGCAGCAGGCCGACGAAGCCGCGACCGATGTTGCCCGCTCCGAAGTGGACGGCGGTGCTCACTGGTTCACCGACGCGAGCAGGGCGTAGAGCTCATCGGGGGTCTGGGCGGCCTTCAGGCGGGCGACGTCGTCGTCCTCGGAGAACAGCAGCGCGATCTGCGACAGGATGTCGAGGTGCTCGTCGCCCTTGCCGGCGATGCCCACGACGAAGCTGACCTGCTCGCCGCCCCAGTCCACGCCGCCGTCGTAGCGGACGAACGACAGGGCCGAGTCGAGGATGGCGTCCTTGGTCTCGTTCGTGCCGTGGGGGATGGCGAGCTCGTTGCCCATGTACGTCGACACGGTCTGCTCGCGCTGCTGCATGGCGTCGAAGTAGGCCCCGGTGACGGCGCCGGCGGACTCGAGGATGCCGGCCGCCTCCTTCATCGCCTCCTCGCGGGTGACGCTTCCGGAGTGGATGCGGATCTGATCGATGTTCAGGACCTCACGTGCCATGTCTGTCTCCTCTGAGTGGTGTTGCGGGGGATGACGCGGGGCCGAGGCGGACGGACCGCCCCGGCCCCGGGTCTGGGTTTCGAGCCTACGCGTCGGCGTCGTGCTGCTTGCGGACCATCTCCACGACCTCGTCGTACTTCGGCGAGTTCATGAAGTTGTCCACCGATACGTGCAGCGCGTCCGGGTTCTGCGCCCGGGCACGGTCGGTCAGCTGCTGCTGCGTGATGACCAGGTCGGCGGTGCCGTCGAGGTTGGCGATGGCCTTGTTGACCACCGTGACGCCCTCGACGCCGGCCTTCTTGATCTTGTTGCGCAGGACGCTGGCGCCCATCGCCGACGAGCCCATGCCCGCGTCGCACGCGAACACGATGGACTGGATCGGCTTGGTGGCCGTGGTAGCTCCGCTCTCGGCGCTCGCCGCGGTACCGGCGGCGGCGACGCCCGAGGCGCGCAGGCCGGAGAGGGCCTCCGAGCTCTTGCCCTTGTTGGCCTCGGTGCGAGCGACGGCGTCGGCGAAACCGCCCTGACCGTCGGCCTCACGAGCCAGGTCGCGCTTGCGGCTGGCGAGGAGGATCGCGGCGGAGACGGCGAAGGTCACGCCGGCCGAGATGACGACCGACAGGATGACGCCGAGGTGGCTGCCCGGTGCGGTCTGGATGAGCACCGCGAAGATCGAGCCGGGCGATGCCGCGGCGACGAGGCCCGACTGGAAGATCGCGTTGGTCGCCACACCACTGGCGCCACCGGCGATGAGGGCCACGATCAGGAGCGGCTTGGCCAGCACGTACGGGAAGTACACCTCGTGGATGCCGCCGAAGAACTGGATGATGAACGCGCCCGGCGCGGTTCCCCGCGCGATGCCCACGCCGAAGACGGCGATCGCCAGCAGCAGACCGGCACCGGGGCCGGGGTTCGCCTCGACGAGGAACAGCAGGCTGCGCCCGGTCTCGAGCGACTCCTGGGTCCCCAGCGGGGTGAACACGCCGTGGTTGATGGCGTTGTTGAGGAACAGGACCTTCGCCGGCTCGACGATGACGCTCGCGAGGGGGAGCAGGCCGTTGTCGACGAGCCAGCCCACGGCACCGCCGAGGATGTCGGTGATGAACTTCATGACCGGTGCGAGCCAGAAGAAGGCGGCGAGGGCGGCGAAGAACGCCACGAATCCGGCGCTGAAGTTGTCGACGAGCATCTCGAAGCCCGCGCGGACCTTGCCCGCCCACAGCTTCTCGATCCACTTCAGGGCGAGGGCTGTCAGCGGACCCGCCACCATGGCGCCGAGGAACATGACGGTTCCCGAGGCGCCGACGATGACGCCCATCGCGGCGACGGCGCCGACGACGCCGCCGCGCACGCCGAAGACCATGCGGCCACCGGTGTAGGCGATCAGGCTGGGCAGGAGGTAGGTGATGATGGGTCCGACGAGACCGGTCCATTCGGTCCCGTCAGGGGTGACCCCGCCACCGAGCATGCGGGAGTCGGCCCACTGCCACGCCTCGATGGGGCCGTCCTGTCCGACCCAACCGCTGTCGATGAACAGGGCGGTGATCAGGCCCCACGCGATGAAGGCCGCGATGTTGGGCATGACCATGCCCGAGAGGAAGGTGCCGAACCGCTGCACGCGGACCCGAACCCCACCTCCCGATGGTGCTGCAGACGTCGTTGTCATTTCTGGTTCTCCTTCTGGTGCAGGTGTGTGTTCGTCAGATGCCGGCGGCTTCTTGGGCCGCGGCTCGTGCGGATGCCGCGTCGGTCGCGGTCAGGGCTGCCTCGGCGATGCGACGGGCGTCGTCGAGGCTGTGGGTCAGCAGGGTGGCGCGGACGTCGGCCAGCGCGGTGGGCGCCATCGACAGGCTCGTGGCGCCGAGGCCCACGAGCACGACGGCCAGCAGCGGGTCGGCGGCGGCCTCGCCGCAGATGCCCACGGGCTTGCCGTTGGCCTGGCCGGCCTTGCCGGTCTCGTGGATGAGACGCAGCACGGCGGGGTGCCAGGGGTCCTGGAACGACGACACCGACCCGAGCAGCCGGTCGGCGGCGAGGGTGTACTGGGTGAGGTCGTTGGTGCCGATCGAGGCGAAGTCGGCGATCTTCAGCACGTGGTCGGCGAGCAGGGCCGAGGAAGGCACCTCGACCATGACGCCGGCGGTCTTGATGCCGTACTCGCGGGCGATCGAGACGAAGTAGTCGGTCTCCTCCACCGTCGAGACCATCGGGGCCATCACCCAGAGATCGGCGTCGGTGGCGGCGTCGGCCTCGGCGAGGGCCGTGAGCTGCTCGCGGAGGATGTCCTCGCTCGCGCGAAGGGCGCGGAGTCCGCGCAGGCCCAGAGCGGGGTTCTCCTCGTGCGCGTCGTTGAGGAAGGCCAGCGGCTTGTCGGCGCCGGCGTCGAGGGCGCGCACGACCACCTTCTGTCCGGGGAAGGCCTGGAGGAGCTTGGTGTACGCCTCGCGCTGCTGGGCGACGGTCGGCGCCTGCGCCGAGCTGAGGAAGAGGAACTCGGTGCGGAACAGCCCGACGCCCTCGGCGCCCAGCTCGACCGCCTGCGCGGCCCCTTCGGGCTTGCCGAGGTTGGCCAGGAGGGGGATCGCCGTGCCGTCGGAGAGAGCACCGGGGGTGAGGGGTGCGGATGCCGCGGACTTGCGCTCCTCGGCGCGGTTCTGCGCCTGGGCGAGCTCGTCCGCGCTCGGCTCGGTGGTCACGACGCCCTTCGCGGCGTCGACGATCACGGTCTGCCCGTCGTCGGCGAGGGCGGAGGCCTCGGTGGCTCCCACGACGGCGACGATCGACTTCTCGCGGGCGAGGATCGCGGTGTGCGAGGTCGGGCCGCCGTCGGAGGTCACCAGTGCGAGCACCATGTCGAGGTCGAGCAGTGCCGTGTCGGCGGGGGCGAGGTCTTTCGCGACGAGCACGAACGGGTGACCGGGCTCCGGAACACCGGGGGCCGGGACGCCCCGGAGATTCGCGATGACGCGCTGCGCGACGTCGTCGAGGTCGGCGGCACGCTCGCCCAGATAGCCGCCCATGGCGGAGAGCTGATCGCGGAACGAGGCGAAGGCGTCGTGGACGGCGAACTCGCCGGTCTTGCCGGCCTGCAGGCGCGCGGCGACCTCGGCCTCGAGGCTCGGGTCCTCGGCCATCATGGCCTGGGCCTCGAGGACGTCGCGCGCGGCACCGCCGGCCTGCGCGCCGCGCTGCTCGAGCTCGCGGGCGACCGCGGCGACGGCATCCTTCACGCGCGCCGTCTCCTCGTCGAGGGAGCGCTCGGACTTCTCGTCCTTCGGTGCGGGAAGCGGCTCCGCCATCCGTGCGACCGGTCCCTGCGCGACTCCCAGGCCGATGCCCACTCCGCGAAGCTCACTCATTGCTCTCGATCTCCTTCGTATCGTCCGTGTTCGTATCGATGGTCGTTCGTGGTCACTCGTCGTGATCGGTGGCCAGCAGGTCGGCCAGCTCGTCGAGGACGTTCTCGGCCTGCGCGCCGTCGGCCGTCAGGGTGACGTAGTCGCCGTACTCGACACCGAGTGCGATGACACCGAGGATGCTCGCGGCGTTGACCGGCGAGCCCGAGCCCTTGGAGATCGTCACGTTCGCACCCGACTGCTTGACCGCCTGTGCGAAGAGCTTCGCGGGTCGGGCGTGGAGTCCGTTCGACGATCCGATGCGCACGGTGCGCGATGCCTCGCTCATGAGCGGGTCCTCTCCGTCGAAGGGATGTCGGTGCTGGAACGTGGGGTGGGGGATGCCGGGGCGGTGATCAGCGCGAGCGTCCGCGAGCCGTCGAGATCTCGGAAGATGTCGGCCGGCATCAGGATGACACGCGTCCCGCGAGCAGCCGCGGCCTCGGTGATCCGGTCCAGCTTCGGGATGAGCTGGGGGCCGACGAGGACGACATCCGCCGCGTCGAGATCGATCGGCAGTGACTGCTCGGTTCCGGCGGTGGCGGTGATGTCGAGGCCGCGCGCCTGCGCCGCATGGCGAACCCGCTGTGCGACGAAGGTACTCGACGCGCCAGCGCCGCATACGACCAGGATCCTCATCGACCCGCCTCCTCCTCGGACAATTGTTGTGAGAAGGCTGGGAGGAGACAACCCATTCCTGCTTCCGCGGGGGCGGAAGGTGTGTCGGTCCGTGATGGAATGGGAGCGTGACCAGGAGCCGGCAGGACCGCGTCCTCGCGATCCTCTCGCGCGGAGGCGATTGGGTGACCGCCGCCTCCCTCGCCGACGCGATCGGCGTCACCCCGCGGTCGATCCGCACCTATGTCACCGCGCTGAACGCCCGTGTGCCCGACGGCGTCGTCGTCGAATCGGGTCCGCAGGGATACCGCGTGGGTCCCGACAGCGCCGCCGCCGTCCACATCGGCGACACCGGCACGCCGCGCGACCGTCTTCACCGGCTCGTGCGGTCGCTTCTCGACGCGCCCGAGGGCATCGACGTCTTCGAGACGGCGGATGCCTTCTTCGTCAGTCCCGCGACGATCGACGGCGACCTCGGGCGGGTGCGCGGCCTGCTCGGGGGCACCGAGCTGAGCCTCGAGCGCACGGCCTCGCGCGCTCGGCTCCGCGGCACCGAGATGGCGCAGCGGCGTCTGCTGAGCCGTCTCGCGCACGACGAGACCGACGACGGGTCGTTCGATCTCGAGAGTCTGCGCCGCACCCTCGGCGAGCGATCGGTGGGGGCGGTGGCGTTCGGTCCCTTCAAGGACGAGCTCGTGGCGGAGCTGACCGGGCTCGGCTACTTCGTGAACGAGTTCGGCATCGGCGACGTCGTGATGCACATCGCCATCGCGGCCGATCGCATCACGCGCGGGCGCGCGCTCGAGGTCGCCGCGGCCGACGACGCGGCGTTCCGCGCCGAGGTGGGCGACATCCTCGACCGCCTCACCCGGCGCCACCTCGGGGTCGTGCTCGGCTCGGGCGATCGCCAGCATCTGGCCGCGCTCGTCCTCACCCGGGTCGTCGCCCCCGGCGCCACCGAGCCCGCGGCGCTGATCCGCGAGCGGATCGACCCCGACGTCGGTGCCGCGGTCCGCGATGTCGTACGCCGCGCGGCGGCGGAGTTCCTCGTCGACATCGACCAGGAGGACTTCGTCCTGCGCCTGTCGCTGCACGTGCAGAACCTCAAACACCGTGCGCGGGAGCAGGCCTGGTCGCGCAACCCGCTCACGCGGTCGTTGAAGACGACGTATCCGATGATCTTCGAGGTGGCCGTCTACATCGCCGACGCGCTGCGCGGGCTCCTGGGCATCCCGCTGCTCGACGACGAGATCGCCTACATCGCGATGCACGTCGGCGGGCGGCTCGAGCGCAGCCGCCTGTCGGCGCAGACGCTGACGGCGACGATCGTCTGCCCGGGGTACTACGAGCTCCACGAGCTGCTGCGCTCCAGCGTCGACCGTTCGCTCGGCCAGTCGGTCGACGTCGTGGGTGTCGAGACGCGGGTGGATCCCGACTGGGCCTCGATCGACACCGACCTCATCCTGTCGACGATCGCCCCGCCCGTCATGAGCGATCGCATCGTGCACATCCAGCCCTTCCTCACCGACGCCGACGTCGACCGGGTGCAGACCGCGGCGGCTCGTCTGCGCCGCGCGCGGCGGCTGGCCCGGCTGCGCGCCGAGCTCGAGCGCTACTTCGACGCCGACGCCTTCGTCCGGGGGCTGGACGGAAGCGCGGGGGAGGATGCCGTCATCCGGCGCCTCGGGTCGCTCCTCGTCGAGCAGGGCGTCATCGACCACGACTACATCGACCGGACGATCGAGCGCGAGGCGCTGTCGTCGACGGCGTTCACCGACGCTCTCGCGGTGCCCCACGCGATCGGGATGACGGCGACCCGCACGGCGATCTCACTCGGCATCGCCGACCCGTCGATCGCCTGGGGCGACGGGCGGGTGCAGGTCGTGGCGATGGTGGCGTTCTCGGAATCCGACCGCGCGGCGTTCCAGACGGTGTTCGAGCAGCTCGTCGAGGTGTTCAGCGAACGCGAGAGCGTGCAGCGGATCGTGAGGCGCGGGACGACGTTCAGCGCATTCCTCGACGAGCTCGTCGCCGTCGTCGACGGCTGAGTCCGTCGTTCAGCCCGGCAGCCGCGTCGACGCGCTGGGCGGCCGGCCTCGGGGCGCTTGCGTTACGGTGTGGTTCGGTTTGGGGCGCTTGCGTCACGGTGTGGTTCGGTTTGGGGCGGTTGCGTCACGTGGGGTTCGGTTTGGGGCGGTTGCGTCACGGTGTGGTTCGGTTTGGGGCGCTTGCGTCACGGTGGGGCGTGACGCAAGCGCCCCCAGGTGAAAGCGGCGCCCCGCGAGCAGAGCGTCTCGCCTGAGCCGAGCGTCTCGCCTGAGCCGAGCGTCTCGCCTGAGCCGAGCGGGTCGGGTTCCGGTGCCCGTGGCCGCGGCGGGTCAGCGTGCGAGGCGCGCCTGCAGGCCGAGCTTGACCGCGGGCCACTCGTGGGGGAGCACCGAGTACACGACCGTGTCGCGCAGCGTCCCGGACGGTCCGATGCGGTGGTTGCGGAGCACGCCATCCTGCCTCGCGCCGAGCCGCTCGATCGCGGTGCGCGACTGCCTGTTGTGCCACGAGGTGCGAAGCTCCACCGCGATCGCGTCGCAGGTCTCGAACGCGTGCCCGAGCAGCAGCAGCTTGGCTGCGGTGTTGACGGCAGTCCGCTGGACCTCAGGCGACAGCCAGGTGTGACCGATCTCGACGTGACGGTTCGCCTGGTCGATGTTGCAGAACGTCGTCATCCCGACCGCCCTCCCGTCGCGCAGCACCGCGAACGGGTTCATCGATCCGTCGTCCCGCCAGGCGAGTCGTTGCTCGATCTCCTCGGAGACGGATGTCGGCACCGAGGTGTACCACGCATACTCCAGGCCCCGGCTGGCTTCGGTGAGGTCGTCGGTGTGTTCGGCGCCGAGCGGCACGAGGCGGACGTGGTCGTCGGCGAGTTCGATCGGATCGGTCAGCAGCACATCCCGATCCTAGATTCGCGGGGTGCCCTCCCGCCCCCAAACCGGGAGGGCACCCCGCCGTCTCACCACGGCGGGCCGAGCTCCGTCCCCAACGTGAGAAAGGCCCCCCGGGTCTGCCGCGGACGAACCCCGAGTCCGCGAAGGTGATTCTCCAGTGCGTCGCTCGAGGCGATCTCGGGCCACTGCCAGCGCACCAGGCGGCGCTGGGTGACTCCGCGAATCTCGTCTTCTCTGCGCTTCTCGGCGAGCAGAGCCTGCTCAGGCGTGCGACCCCCGAGCAGGTTCGGATCGCTGTATTTGGCTGCGCCGTCGAACTCCCCGAGGACGTCGTCGATCTCGAAATCCACGCGGTACTCGCGCCCGCGCGGCCCGGCGACGACGATCTGCGTCCGCACTCGGAATCCGACGCGCACCAGGTGGATGCGACTGATCGACTCACCGGGCGATTCGGCGCCGCCATCGGCGAAGGCGAGACGGCCCATCGCCCGCGAGACCCCGTGAGCAGAGCGTCGTGCGATCAAGCCGACCGTCTCACGGAGCGCCTGAGCGTTCGGGCCGGCCGCGCGCAATGCGGCATCCATTGCTGCGATCGAGGTCTCGCACGGTGCGGTTCGAGCGAGATCGGCGAGCGTCCGAGCCAGGCTCGTGCAGCGGAGCGGCCCGAGCCGGACGATGTCGTCGTCGGCCAGCGGACCGCGATGTCGGACGACCCCGACCCGGGCCGCACCCCGCGCGTCGATGTCGGTCGTGTGCACCCGGTCATCGGTGCGCACGACCGGAAGCCCGTGCGCCGCGGCCGCCGTCGTGTGCGAGAAGACACCCGGTTCGTGCGTGGTCGCGGCAAGCGCATGTGCGCGCAGCAACGCCCGCGTGGCAGTCGGGGCGCGCGTGAACTGTTCGGCCCGCACGAAGATCCCCGGCCGGAGGCGGAGGAGCGAGCCCTGTCGTCGCAACTCGGCGACGCGGCGCCACCCCACGCCCTCTGACGCAAGGCGGTGTCGATCCAGAAGCTCGGTCATCACACGACAAGCCTTGCGGCCGCCGGCGACTTGTGCGCTCGAGAGTCGGCCAGCTGTGGATCGCCGCGTCCGTGATGCGACTGTGGAAGAGAGTGCGCCCCGCACGTCGATGCCCGCTCGTCGGCGCTGGTCGCCGGCGCAGGTCGCCGGTCCTCACCGGCAGCTGAGGTGCGGGATCGGGGCGGCGGTTTCACCCGGGCGCGGGGGGGGGGGGGGGGGGGGGGGGGGGGGGGGGGGGGCACGCCCCGGGGTGATCGAGCCACCCCAAACCCACGGCCGCGGGGGCCCGAGCACCCCGAAGGGCCCCGAGCCACCCCAAACTCACAGCCCGAGTGAAGCGCGCACGCCCCGCCGTGATCGGGGCGCCGGTTTCACCTCGGCGCAGGGCGTTCACGCCCCGGCGTGATCGAGCCACCCCAAACCCACGGCCGCGGGGAGCCCGAGCCACCCCAAACCCACGGCCGCGGGGAGCCCGAGCACTCCGAACCCCGACCACGGGGAGCCCGAGCACCCCAAACCCACAGCCGCGGGGAGCTCGAGCACCCCGAACCCACCGAACCCACCCCAACCCGCCGCATGCGAGACGCGCGGGCGTCCGCCGTTGAGCGACGTGCGGTCTCCGGGATCAGCCGAGGGTCGCGAGCAGCTCCCGCACGCCGGCTTCGAGTTCGGTGAGGCGTGCGGCCGCATCGCCGGACGAGTCTCCCCGGACGTCGAGGTACAGCTTGAGCTTGGGTTCGGTGCCGCTGGGGCGCACCAGGATCCGCGCCTCGCCGTCGAGCCACAGGCGCAGGATGTCGCCGATCGGCGGGCCGGAGACGGGCGCGGCGAGGTCCTCGAACGACACGACAGCGGCCGCGCCGATGCGCGTCGGCGGCGCCGAGCGCAGCGCCGTCATGATGCGTCCGATGACCGCGAGGTCGTCGACGCGCACCGAGACCTGACCGCTCGCGACATGGCCGAACTCCGCGTCGAAGTCCGCCAGCAGATCGGCCAGGGTCCGCTGCTGCTCACGGGCCTCCGCCGCGAGCCCGAGGATCGCGATGGCTGCGGAGATGCCGTCCTTGTCTTTGACCGTCTCGGGATTGACCAGGTAACCCAGCGCCTCCTCGAACCCGAAGACGAGGCCGGGGGCGCGCGAGATCCACTTGAACCCGGTCAGCGTCGCGTGGAACTCCAGGCCGTACCGCTCGGCGACGACCTGCAGTGCCGGAGACGACACCAGCGAGCACGCCAACGACGCGCCGGATGCCGTGCCGCCCTCGGCCGCGCGCCGGGCGGCACGCCATCCGAGCAGCAGCCCGATCTGGTTGCCGGTGAGTCGGCGCCAGCCCCCCTCGGCAGCGGCATCCGGGATCGCGACGGCGAGGCGATCGGCGTCGGGGTCGTTCGCGAGCACGAACTCGGCGTCTGCGGCCCGGGCCGTCTCGAAAGCGAGATCCATCGCCCCGGGCTCTTCGGGGTTGGGGAACGCGACGGTGGGGAACCGGCCGTCGGGCTCGGCCTGCTGGGCCACTTCGACGGGGCGCGGGTACCCGGCCGTGTCGAGGATGCGCAGCAGCGTCTCGGTTCCCACGCCGTGCATCGCGGTGTAGACCCAGCGCATCCCGGCCGCGCCCGCCGGCGCCGGGGCCACCAGGGCGGTCTGGGCGACGTAGGCCTCGACGACCTCGTCACCCACCGTCTCGTAGGCCTCGGAGCGCGGGAGGAGCGAGATGTCGGCCGCGTCCGCGATCCGCTGGATGTGCGCCGCGATGTCGGCGTCGGCGGGCGGGACGATCTGGGCGCCGTCGTCAGCGCCGCCGAGGTAGACCTTGTAGCCGTTGTCATCGGGCGGGTTGTGGCTCGCGGTCACCATGACGCCGGCATCGGCACCGAGATGACGCACCGCGAAGGCGAGGACGGGCGTGGGCAGGAGGCGCGGCAGCAGGATCGCGCGCAGCCCGGCGCCGGCGAAGACCTCGGCGGAGTCGCGAGCGAACTGCGCCGAGCCCCGGCGGCCGTCGAAGCCGATCACGACGACCGGGGGCGCGTCGGGGCCGGCCTTCTCCAGGAGGTACCCCGCCAGTCCTGCGGCCGCCTGCGTCACGAGCACGCGGTTCATCCGGTTGCTGCCCGCCCCGAGCCGGCCGCGCAGGCCCGCGGTGCCGAAGGCGAGCCGCCCGGCGAAGCGGTCGACCAGATCGGCGGCCGCGGATCGGTCGCCGGCCTCCGCCGCCGCCAGGACGGCGCTCAGCTCGGCGCGCGTCTCGGGATCGGGATCCTGCGCCAACCACGCGCGCGCGGCGTCGAAGGGAACCACCGGCTCGGTGCTTCCCGCTCCCACGCCCGCGTCCCGGCCGGTCACAGCGCCTCGATCACACGGGCCAGCAGTGCGGAGATCACGGGCTCGGCCTCGCGGCCGGCCTCGATGACCTCGGCGTGGCTGAGAGGGGACTCCTGGATGCCGGCGGCGAGATTGGTGATGAGTGAGAAGCCGAGGATCTCCATGCCGGCCTCGCGCGCCGCGATGGCCTCGAGGGCCGTCGACATCCCGACGATGTCGCCGCCGATGGTGCGCGCCATCCGCACCTCGGCCGGGGTCTCGTAGTGGGGGCCGCGGAACTGGCAGTACACGCCCTCGTCGAGGGTCGGGTCGATGGTGCGGGCGAGGTCGCGCAGACGCGAGGAGTACAGGTCTGTCAGGTCCACGAACGTCGCGCCCTCGAGGGGGGAGTCGGCGGTCAGGTTCAGATGGTCGCTGATGAGCACCGGCTGCCCGGGCTTCCACGCCGGCTTCATCCCGCCGGCGCCGTTGGTGAGCACCATGATCTTCGCGCCGGTCGCGGCGGCCGTGCGCACGCTGTGCACGACGCGACGCGTGCCGTGCCCCTCGTAGTAATGGGTGCGCGCCCCGATGACGAGGACGCGTTTGCCCTGGGGCGTCAGGATGCTGCGCAGCGTGCCCACGTGACCTTCGAGCGCGGGCTTGCTGAAGCCGGTGACGTCCGTCGCCGCGACCTCCGCCGTCGTCTCGCCGATCAGCTCGGCCGCGCGTCCCCACCCGCTCCCGAGCGTCAGCGCGATGTCGTGGCGCTCGACCCCCGTGATGCGGGCGATGTCGGCCGCCGCCTGCCGGGCCACCTCGAGCGGGTCGGCAGCGGGGTCGTCGAGGGGATGCGCGAAGGAGTCGGACATCCCACCACTCTAAGACGCGTCACCCTCGGCCGCAGGCGTGCGCGGCAGGCGTGCGCGGCAGGCGGGCGCACCTGGGGGAGAATGGAGGTCATGTCGCCTCTCAGCTTCGAGCGCACCCAACGCCTGGCCGTCCTCGGCGGAGGTCCCGGTGGATACGAGGCGGCGCTGGCCGCCGCCCAGCAGGGTGCGGAGGTGACCCTGGTGGAGCGCGCCGGGGTGGGCGGTTCGGCCGTCATCACCGACGTCGTCCCCTCGAAATCGCTCATCGCCACCGCCGACGCGGCCGTGGCCATCAGCGAGGCATCCGATCTGGGCGTACAGCTGTTCGCACGCTCCGACTCGGGGACCCCGCTCAAGCCCGAGATCGCCATCAACCTGGCCGCCGTCAACCGGCGACTGCTGGCGCTGGCCCGGCAGCAGTCCGATGACATGCGCGCCCAGCTGGTCGAGGCCGGCGTGCGGATCATCTCCGGGCACGGACGTCTCGACGGCACCCACGCCATCATCGCGGCGACCGGCCCCGGCGGCACGGACTTCGACCGCGTCGAGGCCGACACCCTCGTCGTCTCGGTCGGCGCATCGCCGCGCGAGCTGCCCAGCGCGAAGCCCGACGGTCAGCGCATCCTCACCTGGACGCAGCTCTACGACATGAAGTCGCTGCCCGAGCACCTCATCGTCGTCGGCTCGGGTGTCACCGGGGCGGAGTTCGCCTCGGCCTACATGAACCTCGGCGCGAAGGTCACCCTCATCTCGAGCCGCGACCAGGTGCTCCCGGGCGAGGACGTCGACGCGGCCGCGGTCATCGAGAAGGTGTTCAAGCGCGGCGGCATGACGGTGCTCTCGAAGTCGCGTGCCGAGAAGGTCGAGCGCACCGACGACGGCGTCGTGGCGACGCTGTCGGACGGGCGCACGGTCGAGGGCAGCCACTGCCTCATGGCTGTCGGGTCGATCCCCAACACCGCCGGCATCGGCCTCGAGGAGGCGGGAGTGCAGCTCACCGACTCCGGGCACATCCAGGTCAACCGGGTGGCGCGCACCTCGGTCCCGAACATCTACGCCGCCGGTGACTGCACCACCTTCGTCCCGCTGGCCTCGGTCGCCTCGATGCAGGGACGACAGGCCGTCTTCCACGCGCTCGGCGACACGGTGATCCCCCTCGATCGCCGCCGCATCACCGCGAACATCTTCACGGCGCCCGAGATCGCGACGGTCGGCCAGCAGGAGAAGGACGTCGAGTCGGGACTGGTCAACGGCTACGTCCACAAGCTCCCGCTGGCGGCGAACCCGCGCGCGAAGATGATGGGGGTCAAGGACGGCTTCGTGAAGATCATCGCGCGCGAGGGTGCGGGCACCGTCGTCGGCGGCGTCATCGTCGCCCCGCGGGCCTCCGAGCTCATCTACCCGATCGCCATCGCCGTCGAGCGGCGGCTGACCGTCGACCAGCTCTCGCGCGTCTTCGCGGTGTACCCCTCGCTGACGGGCAGCATCACCGACGCGGCCCGGGCGATGCACCTGGTCCAGCGCGACGAGGACCCGCTGTCCTGAGCGGCGCGCCGCGGCATCCGCTCTCCCGGTGCGGGCGCACGGACTGCGGAGGATCGCGCGATCCTCGGACGAACACGGTGAGAAGCTCCGACTTCCGCGGCATTCTCCGATGAACGCGACCTCCGCGGAGCCTGCGGCACCGAGGACGGAGTGAGCCGCCTCAGGAGATGGTCAGCAGGGCGTGCCCGGCGCCGACCGTCGTGCCGGGGGTCGCGTCGATGTCCCCGACGACACCGTCTTTGTGCGCCTGGATGGGCTGCTCCATCTTCATCGCCTCCAGCACGACCACCAGGTCTCCCTTGACGACCTGCTGGCCCGCCTCGACGGCGAGCTTGACGACAGTCGCCTGCATCGGCGACTTCACGGCGTCCCCGGACGCCGCGGCGCTGGCCGTGGCCGCATGCGATCGCCGCGACGGCGGGACCTGGGCGGGTCGGCCCACGGCGACCGGTGCTGCGGTGATGCGGTCGGGCAGGCTCACCTCGAGGCGCTTGCCCGCGACCTCGACGACGACCGTGTGCCGACCGGCGGGCTCGGCCGGCGCGTCGATCTCGCCGTCCCAGGCGGGGATGTCGTTGACGAACTCGGTCTCGATCCACCTCGTGTAGACGCCGAAGACGCCGTCCTCGGCGGTGAAGGCGGGGTCCCGGACCACCTTGCGGTGGAAGGGCAGCACCGTGGGCATGCCGGCGACCTCGAACTCGTCGAGCGCGCGGCGCGAGCGCTCCAGCGCCTCTTCGCGCGTGCGACCGGTGACGATGATCTTGCCGAGCATCGAGTCGAAGGCGCCCGAGACCGCGTCGCCGGCGGTCACGCCGGAATCGAGCCGGATGCCGGGCCCGCCGAAGGTCTTGAACACGTGGATGCTGCCGGGCTGGGGGAGGAAGTTCCGCCCCGGGTCCTCGCCGTTGATGCGGAACTCGATCGAGTGGCCGACCGGCTGCGGGTCGTCGTAGTCGAGCGTGCCGCCCTCGGCCAGGCGGAACTGCTCGCGCACCAGGTCGATGCCCGTGACCTCCTCCGAGACGGGGTGCTCGACCTGCAGGCGCGTGTTCACCTCGAGGAACGAGATGGTGCCGTCGGCTCCGATGAGGAACTCGCACGTGCCCGCGCCGACGTAGCCGACCTCGCGCAGGATCGCCTTCGAAGCGGTGTAGAGGATGTCGTTCTGCTCGGGCGTGAGGAACGGTGCCGGCGCCTCCTCGACGAGCTTCTGGTGCCGTCGCTGCAGCGAGCAGTCGCGTGTGGAGACGACGACGACATTGCCGTCGCCGTCGGCGAGGCACTGGGTCTCGACGTGGCGGGGCTTGTCGAGGTACTTCTCGACGAAGCACTCGCCGCGGCCGAAGGCGGAGATGGCCTCGCGGGTGGCGGACTCGAACAGCTCGGCGACCTCGTCGAGCTCGCGGGCGACCTTCAGACCGCGACCGCCGCCGCCGTAGGCGGCCTTGATGGCGATGGGCAGACCGTACTCCTGCGCGAACGCGATGACCTCGTCGGCGCCCTGGACGGGGCCGGGGGTGCCGGGTGCGAGGGGGGCGCCGACCTTCTCCGCCACATGACGGGCGGTCACCTTGTCGCCGAGAGCCTCGATGGCCTCGGGCGACGGGCCGATCCAGACCAGGCCCGCTCCGATGACGGCGCGGGCGAATTCGGCGTTCTCGGCGAGGAACCCGTAGCCGGGGTGCACCGCGTCGGCGCCGGAGCGGCGGGCGACCGAGAGGATCTTCTCGATCGAGAGGTACGTCTCGGCGCTGGTCGCACCCTCGAGCGCATAGGCCTCGTCGGCGAGGCGGGTGTGGAGGGCGTCGCGGTCCTGGTCGGCGTAGACGGCGACCGAGGCCTTCCCGCTGTCACGAGCGGCGCGCACGATACGGACGGCGATCTCGCCGCGGTTCGCGATGAGGACCTTGGCGATATGAGGCATGGGTGCCAGCCTAGCGAGCGGATCGGCGCGGCTTTTGGATCACTCGCACAAAACGACGCCGCCAACCTCGGTGGAAGCCTACGAAGAGGCGCCGCGGTTCCACAGGTCGGTCCACGCGACGCCGAGGTCGCGCACGAGCTGCCGCAGCGTCGACAACGACATCCCCACGACCGTCGAGGGGTCGCCCTCGACGCGCGTGATGAACGCGCCCCCCAGGCTGTCGACGGTGAACGCGCCGGCCACCTGCAGTGGCTCGCCGGATGCCACATAGGCCGAGATCTCCTCCGCGGTGACATCGTCTGCGAAGGTGACGGCCGCCTCGGCGACGGCGTGCGCCTCTCGGGGTTCCCGGCCGGGGACGAGGCGATGCACGCTGTGACCCGAGTGCAGGATGCCGGTGCCGCCCCGCATCCGCTCCCACCGCTCGGTCGCGACCTCTGCGGTGAGCGGCTTGCCGAGGACCTCGCCCGCGAAGGCGAACATCGAGTCGCCCCCGACGACGACGCCGTCGAACCCGGGGTCGAGGCGTCTGATCGTCGATACGACGTCGGCCGCCTTTCGGCGGGCGAGCAGCAGGACGTGTTCCTCGGGCGGCAGGGTGCGTCCCTCGGCGGCCTCCACCGCCGCGACGACCGCCTCCTCGTCGACCTGCGGCGACCGCGTCTCGGGCTCGATGCCGGCCTGACGCAGGAGCATGAGTCGGGCGGGGGAGGTCGAGGCGAGGCACACGCGCATGTCGCTCACGCTACCGGGCCGCCCGGCGCCGCACGTCGTCGTGTGCGAGCATCGAGGGATGCGACCCGGCGACAGCATCGACCTCGACGTCTCGGACGTCGCCCACGGCGGCGTCTTCGTCGCCCGGCACGAGGGACGCGTCGTCTTCGTCCCCGACGCGTTGCCGGGTGAGCGCATCCGTGCCCGACTCACCGACACCTCGAAGGCGTCGTTCTGGCGAGCCGAAGCGCTCGAGGTGCTCGACGCCTCACCGCACCGCCGATCGCACGTCTGGGCGCCGGCCGACATCGGTAACGCTCCCGAACGCCGGCCCGGCGGCGCCGACTTCGGACACATCGAGCTCGACCACCAGCGTGCGTTGAAGGCGCGCGTCGTGCAGGACGCACTGGAGCGGATGGGCGGCTACCGCGCCGACGTGACCGTCGAGGCCGCGGGCGTCGACGAGACGGCGGACGGAACGGGCTGGCGCACCCGCGTGAGCCTGCACGTCGACGACGCGGGACGCATCGGTCCCTACGCCGCGCGCTCGCACCGGGTCGTCGAGGTCGACGATCACCCCCTGGCGACGGCGCCGATCGTCGAGGCGCTGCGTCGCGGTCCCTCCGCCGCCCCCGGCCGGCTCGATCTCGTCCAGCCCGCCGACGGGCGGGTGCGGGCGCTGCCCCGGCCCGAGACGAAGCGGCGGTCCCCCCGCGGACGCGGCCCCGCACGCATCCCGGCCGACCCGGCGTTGCGCGAGGTCGTGGTCGAGGACGTCGGCGGCCGTCGGTTCCGTCTCGACGCCGGCGGCTTCTGGCAGGTGCACCGCCTGGCGGCGACCGCGCTCTCGAGCGCGGTCCAGCAGGGGCTCCGCGACGCCGGGCGCGCCGAGCTCGACCCCGACGGCTGGCACCTCGACCTGTACGGCGGTGTGGGGCTGCTGGCGGCGTCGCTCGCCGAGCTCGGCGGCCCCGCCACCCGGATCACGAGCGTGGAATCCGACTCCCGGGCCACCGACCACGCGGGAGAGAACCTGGCGGAGTGGGTGGGAGCACGCGCCGAGACCGGCCGGGTCGACCGCTGGCTCGCTCAGCTCGAGCAGGCCGCGTCGCTCGCGGAGCGCGGCAGGCTCCGTTCGGGTGTGACCGTGCTCGACCCGCCCCGCTCGGGTGCGGGCCGCGAGGTCGTCGAGGCCCTGCTGCGCGTGCAGCCCGCGACGATCGTCTACGTCGCGTGCGATCCGGTCGCGTTCGCGCGCGACCTCGCACAGCTGCGGGCGGGAGGGTACGAGCCGCGGACGCTGCGAGGACTCGACCTGTTCCCCAACTCGCACCACGTCGAGACCGTCGCGGTGCTCACCGCGGAGGGTCCGCTGTCCTAGGCTGAGCCCATGACACGGGTGGCGCTCATCGACGATCACGAGTCGGTTCGGCTCGGACTCGCCGCCGCGTGCGCCCGCGCCGGCGTCGGCGTCGGCGACGTCGTCTTCTCCGGCAGCACGGTGGCCGAGTACCTGCGCTGGCGCACGGAGACCGCCGCGAGTCCGGCGGACGTCGTCGTCCTCGATCTCATGCTGGGCGATGGCGCGACCGTGTCCGAGAACGTGACGGAGCTCGTCTGCAACGGCTCCCAGGTCATCATCCACAGCGTCGCGGATCGACCGGCGGCGGTGCGCGAGGCGCTCTCGGCGGGCGCGCTCGGCGTCATCAGCAAGTCCGCACGCACCGACGACGTCGTCGCTGCGATCGCCACCGTCGCGCGCGGCGAGCATCTGGACAACGTCGAATGGGCCAGCGCGATCGACGGTGACCGGGCGTTCGCCGACGCGCAGCTGTCGGCCCGCGAGCGGGAGGTCCTGCGCCTGTACGCCGCCGGGCTGCCGCTGAAGTCGGTGGCCGAGCGTCTGGGCATCGCGTACTCGACCGCGAAGGAGAACATCACGCGGGTTCGCGTCAAGTACGTCGAGGTCGGCCGTCCCGCCCCCACCAAGGTCGACCTGCTCCGTCGCGCGATGGAAGACGGTCTCGTGTCCGAATCCTCCGATGGCCGCTGAGCTCTCCGACACGGTATCGACCAGGCCGCGGCGGGCCGCGGAGTTTCGTGAGGCCCTCGCCCAGACCCAGCGCTTCACGCAGTCGCGCATCGACCGGATCCTCGGCATCGTCGTGGGCTCGGGCAGCGCCGTCATCGGGGTGCAGTCGCTCGTCGGTGCGCTCAACGCGCCCGTCGGCGACCCCACCTGGAACACCGTCCTGCTGGTGGTCGTCCTCGGCTCGCTGCTGCTGATGTGCATCGCGCTGCTCACCTCGCGCGGGGTGCGGCTGTTCTCGGGCATCTTCGCGGCGATCTTCCCCGTCGCCATCCTGCTGTGGCCGCTGGCCGCGGCCGAGACGACACAGCTCGACGAGCAGCCGTGGCTGTGGTTCCTCATCAACATCGGCACGGTCGCCGCCGTCTTCTGCTCGCCGCTGCCGTTCCAGATCGTCTGGGCCTTCCTGCTCCCCGTCCTCTACGGCACGATGCGGCTGATCCTGCTGGGGGCGGCGCCGACGGCCGTTCTCGACGTCGCACTCGACACCCTGTTCGCGATCATCCTCGCCAGCGTGCTCATCGTCATCGGCTGGATCCTGCGTTCGCTCGCGGCCAGCATCGACACCGGGCGGGAAGGGGCGGTGCGTTCGTTCGCGCAGGCCGCCGCCGCCGATGCGGTGGAGAAGGAGCGCGTCGCGGTCGCGGCGCTGATGCACGACAGCGTGCTGGCGGCGCTCATCGCCGCCGAGCGCGCCGAGACCGAGCGCGAACGTGCCCTCGCGGTCTCGATGGCGCGTGAGGCGTTGACCCGCCTCGCGAACGTCGATCAGGACGCCGGCGAGGGGCCGGACGCCCCGGTGACCCCCGCCGCGATCGCCGCCGATCTCGCGCAGACGGCGCGGCGGCTGCATCCGGATGCGACGGTGTCGAGCGAGATCCAGCCCGATGCGCGCGCTCTGCCCGGTCGCGTCGTGCGTGCCCTGCAGCTGGCCGCCACACAGGCGATCACGAACGTCGTCGAGCATGCCCGCGGCGCGAACCTGACCGTGTCGTTCCGAGCGGATGCCGCGGGGGTCGAGATCCGGGTGTCCGACGACGGTCCCGGGTTCGAGGCCGAGCGCGTCGCGGAGGACCGCCTCGGCATCCGGGCCTCGATCATCGCGCGGGTCGCCGCGGTCGCCGGCACGGCGACGGTCGATTCGGGGCCGGCCGGGACGACGGTCGCGATCGAGTGGCAGGAGCGCTCGTGAACCGCTCCGTGCGCTGGGTCCTCTCCGCTCTCGGGGTCGCGTTCACCGCGTACCTCGCGACCGGCGGCATGTTCTGGACCCGCCCCGTCGACGCCCCCATCGTCCTCGTCCTCTCGCTCGTGACCTACCTCACCGTGACCGGCCTGTGCATCTTCTGGCCGACGCGTCCGATGACGGGTGCCGACCCGCGGGGTGCGGCGCGCCCCGCGGTCGACGGCTCCGCCGTGACGGCCGTCACCGCGGAGATGAGCCGGCCCGCAGCGCTGCCGCTGTGGATCGCCCTGCTCGCGTTCGCGGTCGCCGTCGTCGTTCCCACCGCGACCTGGTGGGCCGCCGGCGACGAGGGCCGCCTGCAGCCGTTCGCGACCTGGAGTCTTGGCGGCCTGGGCGCGCTCATGGCCGTGCTCGTGGTGCGCCGCCGGTCGATCGTGGCGTGGTCGGGCATCGCGGTGATGTTCCTCCAATCGGTGATGTGGATCGGCATCGGTCCGACCTTGTCGCTCGGCGCCGTGGGGTCGGCCATCTGGGTGGGCGGCGCGCAGATCATCGTGCTGTTGATCGACCGCGCGGCCGTGGAGACCGCCGAGCTGACCCGGCTGCAGCGCGAGGCGTCGGAATGGCTCGCGACGCAGGAGGGTCGCCGGCGCGAGCGGCGGGTGCGCGTCCAGCGCGCGCTCGCCGTCGCCGGTCCCGTGCTCTCGCGCACCATCGCCGCCGACGGCGACCTCGACGACGACGAGAGACTGCAGGCGCGGCTGGCCGAGGGGCGTCTGCGCGACGAGCTGCGCGGCCCCCGTCTGCTCGACGACGCCGTGCGGCGCGTGCTCGAGGACGTCCGCCGCTCGGGCTCGCACGTCACCTTCCTCGACGAGGGCGGACTCGACGGGCTCGATGAGCGCGAGCTCGCCGCTATCCGTGCAGAGCTCGCCGACGTGCTCGACGGCGCGCGGTCGGAGCGCCTGTACATCCGCACCTCGACGCACCCCGACACCGCCGTCACGGTCGTGGGACGCTCGCGGCGCGAGGACGGTGTCGACGAGGACGTCGATCTGTGGCGGGAGATCCCTCGACCGAAGAAGTGACGCCTGTCCCGGACCGACGTGCTCCGTCGCCGAGTGCAGCGCACGCGGTCGCGCTCCGTTGAAGATGGGGGCGAGGGGCGGCGAAGCCGCCCGCCCCTCGCCATGCGAGCGGTTACCCGAAAACCGACCCGCAGCAGTCGCCGGCACAAGGCACGGGCGACCGAACGCAGAAGCGTTCCAGCAGGTCAATTCTGCGTGAGGCGACGAGGAGGTGTCTGTAGGTATTTCGGGGGACAGTTCAGCCGGTGAACCGGCCCCAGCCGAAGCCGCGCCGCAGCGGTGTCCGCAGCGCACGTGCGGACCGGCGCCAGGCCGACTCGGGCGGGCCGTCGTCGGCCACGGCGGCCGCGGCCTCCTGGGCGTAGGCGTCGCTCACCACGGCGATCACCGCGGCCAGCTCCTCGGCCGTCGGCGTGCCCCGCCGCACCTCGACGTGCAGCGGCCGTTCGGCCTCGCCGCCGGTCACAGCGGGATGTTCCCGTGCTTCTTGGCGGGCAGCTCGGCGCGCTTGCCGCGCAGGGCCCGCAGCGACTTGGCGACGTACACGCGCGTCTGCGCCGGCTCGATGATGCCGTCGAGTTCGCCGCGTTCTGCGGCCAGGAACGGCGAGGCCACGTTGTAGGTGTACTCCGACGCCAGACGAGAGCGGACGGCAGCGACATCCTCGCCGGCCTCCTCGGCCCGCTTGATCTCGCCGCGGTAC
Source organism: Microbacterium oleivorans (assembly GCF_013389665.1). NCBI lineage: Bacteria > Bacillati > Actinomycetota > Actinomycetes > Micrococcales > Microbacteriaceae > Microbacterium > Microbacterium oleivorans. The sequence continues at coordinate 2,673,082 of NZ_CP058316.1, forward strand.
AGGATGTTGACCGCTCCCTGACCGCCCATCACCGCGATCTCGGCCGTCGGCCACGCGACGTTGATGTCGGCCCCGAGCTGCTTGGAGCCCATCACGATGTAGGCGCCGCCGTAGGCCTTGCGCAGGATCACGGTGACCAGGGGCACCGTCGCCTCGGCATAGGCGTAGAGCAGCTTCGCGCCGCGGCGGATGACGCCGGTCCATTCCTGGTCGGTTCCCGGCAGGTAGCCCGGCACGTCGACGAGGGTCACGATCGGCACCGAGAAGGCGTCGCAGAAGCGGACGAAGCGGCTCGCCTTCTCGCCCGCGTCGATGTTCAGCGTGCCCGCCATCTGCGAGGGCTGGTTCGCGATGATGCCGACCGTCCGGCCGTCCACCCGACCGAATCCGATCACGATGTTCGGCGCGAACAGCGGCTGCACCTCGAGGAACTCGCCCTCGTCGACGATGCCCGAGATCACCTGGTGGATGTCGTAGGGCTGGTTGGGGGAGTCGGGGATGAGCGTGTTCAGCGCGCGGTCGCCGTCGGTGGTCTCCCACTCGAACGACGTCTCGTAGACGGGGGCGTCCGACATGTTGTTGTCGGGCAGGAAGCCGAGCAGCGAGCGGGCGTAGTCGATCGCGTCGTCCTCGTCCTCGGCGAGGTAGTGCGCGACGCCCGACCGGGTGTTGTGCGTGTGGGCGCCGCCGAGCTCCTCCATGCCGACGTCCTCGCCGGTGACGGTCTTGATGACGTCGGGGCCGGTGACGAACATCTGGCTGGTCTTGTCGACCATGATGACGAAGTCCGTCAGTGCGGGGGAGTAGACCGCCCCGCCGGCGGCGGGCCCCATGATGATCGAGATCTGGGGGATGACGCCGGATGCCGCGGTGTTCAGCCGGAAGATCTCGCCGTACTTGCCGAGCGCGACGACGCCCTCCTGGATGCGCGCCCCGCCGGAGTCGAGGATGCCGATGATCGGCATGCCGCCGCGGAGGGCGAGCTCCATGACCTTGATGATCTTCTCGCCCGCCGACTCGCCGAGCGATCCGCCGAAGGTCGTGAAATCCTGCGAGTACACCGCGACCGTGCGGCCGTGGATCGTGCCGACTCCGGAGACGACCGAGTCGCCGTAGGGGCGGGCGCGGTCCATGCCGAAGGCGGTCGTGCGGTGGCGGACGTACTCGTCGAGCTCGACGAACGAGCCCGGATCGACGAGCATCTCGATGCGCTCGCGGGCCGTCAGCTTGCCCTTGGCGTGCTGCTTCTGCAGCGCGGTCGCCTCGGCGTCGACGACGGCCGTCTGATAGCGGGCGCGGAGGTCGGCGATCTTGCCGGCGGTCGTGGACAGGTCGGGCTGGTCGGTCACGCGTTCCACCCTATCCAGCGGGGACCCCGCACCGTTGGAGCACGCCCACAACGACAGGCAGGATCCCCTGTGGGATCACTCCGGTGCAAGCCCTCGCCCGGCTCGGGGCCGGCATCGTAGGGTGACGGCATGACGATCCCCGAGAGCGGCTATCCGCGTGCGGCGGCGGTATCGCCCCGTCTGCACGTGATCGAGCACGCCGATTCGACGAATGCCCACCTGCGTCGCGACGCCGAGGCCGATCCGGCCGCGCACCCTCATCTGTCGGTGCTGGTCACCCGGGATCAGCGCGCCGGACGCGGCCGGCTGGACCGCAGCTGGACCACGCCGCCGGGCACGGCGCTCGCGATCTCGGTGCTGCTGCGGGTCGAAGCCGTCCCGGTCGCCTCGCGCGGCTGGATCCCGCTGCTCGCCGGCCTCGCGATGTCGGAGGCCGTCGACGCTCAGCTGCGCGACGCCCGGGTGGGGCTGAAGTGGCCCAACGACGTGCTCGTCGACGGGATGAAGATCAGCGGCATCCTCGCCGAGGTGCTGCCCGGCCAGGCCGGCGACGTCATCGTCGGTGCGGGCGTGAACACGACGATGGCGCGGGTCGACCTCCCGGTCTCGACAGCGACGTCGTTCGCAGCCATGGGGGCGGACGTCGACGAGGACCGTCTGCTCGCGGACTTCCTCACCGGCCTGCGCGATCTCGTCGCCGAACTCGCCGTGGGCGGCGCCGGAGCGGAACTGCGCGACCGGGTCTCGCGAGCCTGCCTCACTCTCGGCGCGGAGGTCGCCGTCTCGCTCCCGGACGGCGACGTGATCACGGGGGAGGCGCAGCGGCTGGACGAGGACGGGCGCCTCGTGGTCGGGACGCCCACGGGCGAGGCCGTGATCGCCGCCGGCGACGTCGTGCACGTGCGTCCGCTGAGCTGAGGAGGCGCTTCCGCGCGTGCCGTCGCCGGGATGTCGGGGGCGCGGGTCATGATGGTGCTGTGACTCAGCCAGCGGCATCCTTCGGCCGCCCCGTCGCTCCGGCGCCGGGGGCGGCGGCCCCCGAACTGCGGGTGGCACGGGTACGCCCCCAGGCCCGCGCGCTGCTGTGGCCGGCTCTGCTGCTCATCGCCCTCGCCGGTCTGGTCGGGTACTTCTCGGGCAACCTGCCCGAGCCGTTCACCGACCTCATGCTGTGGTCCGGCGCGGGCGTCGTGCTCCTGCTGCTCGTCGTGCTGCCCTACCTGCGCTGGCTGTCCCACGCGTACACGATCACCACGCGTCGCGTCATCGAGACGACGGGGCTGATGGTCCGTCGCCGCACCGAGCTCAGCCACATCCGGGGCTACACCATCGACGAGCGGCGCGGTCCGCTGCAGCGGCTCGCAGGCACCGGCACGCTCACGCTGTCCAACGGCGTCGATCCGTCGCTCCGGCTGCGCAACATCCCGCACGTCGCGCTCGTGCACGAGGTGCTCGCCGATCAGGTCGAGGTGAGCCAGATCCTGGCGCACCGCGATTCGCACAGCATCCCCACGATCCCGTCCGAGCGCTGAACCGGCCGCCGGTCGGTCCGGTGTCTCGCCGACGCGCGGCTCATCCCGGCCCGAGTGGGATCTCGCGGTGGCGGTGCGAGATGATGGGGGAGAACCCGGAGGAGGCGCCATGTCGTTGCGAGTCGGAATCGTCGGCGGAGGGCAGCTGGCCCGCATGATGATCGCACCCGCGGTCGAGCTCGGCCTGGACGTGCGGGTGCTGGCCGAGCAGCCCGGCATGTCGGCGGCGCTCGCCGCGAGCGCGACCGGCGATTACCGCGACCTCGACACCGTGCTCGCCTTCGCCCGCGACGTCGACGTCGTGACCTTCGACCATGAGCACGTTCCGCAGGAGGTGCTGCGGGCCCTCGTCGCCGAGGGGGTGGCCGTGCATCCGGGACCGGACGCGTTGTTCTTCGCGCAGGACAAGCTGCGTATGCGCGCGAAGCTCGCCGAGCTCGGGATGCCGCAGCCGGAGTGGGCCGCCATCTCGGATGCCGCCGGCCTGCAGGCCTTCCTCGACGACAACGGCGGCCGAGCCGTCGTCAAGACGCCCCGTGGCGGCTACGACGGAAAGGGCGTGCGCGTCGTCTCGTCGCCGGACGAGGTCGCGGACTGGCTCGACGCGCTCGACCCGGACGGCGAACTGCTCGTCGAGGAGCTGGTGGACTTCACGCGGGAACTCGCCCAGCAGGTCGCCCGTCGACCCTCGGGTTCGTGGCGGGCGTATCCGGTCGTCGAGACGGTGCAGCGCGACGGTGTCTGCGCCGAGGTCATCGCCCCGGCTCCGCGCGCGGGGCAGCGCCTCGCCGAGGTGGCCCAGCGGATCGGCGTCGCGATCGCGGAGGGTCTGGGTGTGACGGGCATGCTCGCGGTCGAGCTGTTCGAGACGGCCGATGACCGGCTGCTCGTCAACGAGCTCGCGATGCGTCCCCACAACAGCGGTCACTGGAGCCAGGACGGCGCCGTCACGGGGCAGTTCGAGCAGCACCTGCGAGCGGTGCTTGATCTGCCGCTGGGCGACCCCGCGCCGCGTGCACCGTGGGCGGTCATGATCAACATCCTCGGCGGTCCGGTGTCCGACCCCCTCGCCGCGCGCATCCCGCTGGCGCTCGAGGCGCACCCCGGGGTCAAGGTGCACACGTACGGCAAGGACCCGCGCCCCGGTCGGAAGGTCGGGCACGTCACGCTCACCGGGGACGACCTCGACACCGTCGTCTCGGACGCCCGCGGGGCCGCGGCGCACTTCGACGACTGAGCGCGGCGGGTCTCCGCGCCGCTCCGGGGATTCCTCAGGTCGCCCGCCTAACCTGGGTCGGTGACATCCTCGCCGCTGCATTCGTCGGACGCGCCCCTCGTGGGCGTCGTCATGGGTTCGGACTCCGATTGGCGCGTGATGAGCGACGCCTCCCAGGCGCTGTCGGACCTCGGCATCGCGCACGAGGTCGAGGTCGTCTCGGCCCACCGCACGCCCGACAAGCTGCTGAGCTACGGACGTGAGGCCCGAGGTCGCGGACTGCGCGTGATCATCGCCGGCGCGGGCGGCGCGGCGCACCTGCCCGGGATGCTCGCCTCGCTCACCCCGCTCCCGGTCGTCGGGGTGCCGGTGCAGCTGGCCACCCTCGACGGGCTGGACTCGTTGCTGAGCATCGTGCAGATGCCGGGCGGCATCCCCGTCGCCACCGTCTCGATCAACGGCGCGAAGAACGCCGGCCTCCTCGCCGCGCGCATCCTCGGCGCCGCCGACGCGCAGGTCGCCGACCGGCTCGAGCAGTACGCGCGCTCGCTCGAGCAGCAGGTCGAGGAGAAGAACCGGCGTCTGAAGGACTCCCTGTGAGTGTCAGTGCTCCCGTTCGCCCGCGGGGCGGCCGTCTCATCGAGGAGCGCCCGCTGCGGCATCCCGACACGTCGTCGCCCGAGGTCATGGGCCGTCGCGGCTGGTGGCTGGTCGTGCTCAATTTCGTGCTGCCCGGGTCGGCCCAGGTGCTGGCGGGGAACCGGCGGCTCGGGCGCTTCGGGCTCGGCGCGACCGTCGTCATGTGGGTCGCCGCGCTGCTCGTCGTGCTCACCGGTCTGCTCTGGCGGCCCCTGCTGCTCTCGCTCGCGACGAATTGGTTCGTGCTGCTGATCGTGCAGGCGATCATCGCCTTCTACGCGGTGCTGTGGATCGTGCTGACGGCCGACACCCTCCGACTGGTCAAGCTGGTGCGCGCCGGAACGCTCGCCCGTATCGGCGTCCCGCTGCTCGCGATCCTGCTCGCGGTCGCGTCGACCTCGGCGGCGGTGTGGACCTTCGACCGGGTCAACTCGGTGCGCGAGACGCTGAGCACCGTCTTCGGAGCGAGCGGTCCGAGCGTGCCGCCGTCGGACGGCTACTACAACGTGCTCATGCTCGGCGCCGACAGCGGCGAGGGCCGCGACTCGATGCGGTTCGACTCGATCTCGGTGGTCTCGGTCAACGCCGAGACCGGCGCCACCACGATCACCGGCGTACCGCGTGACATGGGACATTTCCCGTTCGCAGAGGGACCGATGAAGGACCTCTACCCGGATGTGCACGAAGGGCGGGTCGACCCGACCTGTGGCTGGAACAGCGGCATCAACCAGTTGCGCACCGAGGTGGAGGTCTGCCGCGACGGCGACGCGCTCTACCCCGATGCGGTGGCCGACGGCTCCTCGCCGGGCGTGGAGGCGACCAAGGATGCCGTGGAGGGCATCCTCGGCATCACGATCCCGTACTACGTCTTCATCGACATGAAGGGTTTCGCGGACCTCGTCGACGCTCTGGGCGGCGTCGACATCAACGTCGTCGAGCGACTACCCAAGGGCGGCGGGCCCGCCTACGAGGGCCAGAGCGCCGAGGACTGGGCCGAGGGGTGGATCGAGGCCGGACAGCAGCACATGGACGGTGACACTGCCCAGTGGTACGCCCGCTCCCGGTACACCACGAGCGACTTCGACCGGATGCGGCGCCAGCGTGAACTGCAGCAGGCGATCCTCGCCCAGATGACACCGCAGAACGTCCTCGACCGCTTCACTGAGATCGCCGACGCGGGGCAGGTGCTCGTTCAGACCGACATCCCCGCAGACCTGCTGCCGTTCCTCGCCGACATCGCGATGAAGGCGAAGGAGCAGCCGGTCACCACGATCGAGCTCACGCCCGAGAACGGCATCGAGGAGCGCGAGCCCGACTTCGCGCTGGCCCAGCAGATGGTGCGCGACGCCCTGCACCCGCCGACGCCCGCACCCGAGCCGGAGGGCTGATCGCGTGACCACCGTGCTCAAGGTCATCCTCGACCAGCTCGTCGACGTCGTCGACGCGGACGCCGCCGAAGCCTCCCTCGAGGTGGCGCGGGCGCTCGTGGCCACCGCGCCCGCACGCTGCGAGGTGGCCGGTGTCGTGCCCGCAGACGGCGTGGCGGCCGCAGCGGGCGTCCCGGGACTGTCGCAGATTCTCCGCGCGCCGTTCCCGCGCAGCGGGCTCCTCGCGTCGTGGCCGATGGGTGTCGCGGGCGGTGTCGCCGGCGGCCTGCTGCACGCGCCGACGCTCGCCGCGCCGCTGGTCAAGCACGACCGCGCCCACGACAACGAGCAGACCGTCGTGACGATGTGGGACCTCGCGGCCTGGGAGACGCCCGGGCTCCTCCCGCGGGCCACCGTCCTGGCGCACCGGGCGCTCCTCAAGCGCGCGGAGAAGCACGCCGACGCCGTCGTGGTCCCCGCCCACGCCATCGCCGATCGTCTGGCCGAGATCGCCCCCCGGCTCGCCTCGCGCGTCCGGGTGATTCCCGGGGCCGCCCCCGCCGGCTTCCGCGTGCCCACCGACGCGGTCGGGCGTCGTCGCGAGCTCGGCGTTCCCGACCGGATCGCGGTCGTCGCCGGCGGCACCGAAGACCAGCTGCGCTCCGTTCTCGCGTCGATCGCGGGGGAGCAGACGGCCAGTGTCGTGGTGTTCGACGAGCCCGCCGACGTCGCCGGTGCGATCGCGGCGGCGGGCATCGACCGGAGCCGCGTGATCGTTCCGGGTCGCCTGGATGCCGCCGATCGCGCTGCGGTGCTGGATGCCGCTGTGCTGCTCATCGCACTGTCGGAGCGCTCGGCGTTCCCCTGGCGGGCGGTCGAGGCCCTGACCCTCGGCGTTCCCGTCGTCGCCGCCGACTCGCCGGTGCATCGGGAGGTGCTCCTCGACGGCGCGCGGATCGCCCCGTTCGACGACCTCCGCGACGCTGCCGGCGAGGTGCTCTCCTCAGCGGACGAACTGCACCGGTGGGCGGTCCGCTCCGGTGACCGCGGCCGTGCCTTCTCCTGGCGCGACCACGCGGAGCGGGTGTGGAGCCTGCACGCCGAGTTGTGAGTCGGTCGGGGGCGCTTCGTCAGCCGCGCATCCGCGCGACGGCCTCCTTGCTGGGGCCGTCGAACTCGATCTGCCCGTCCTTGAGGAACACGCCGCGCTCGCACAGGTCCGACACCATGTTCAGATCGTGCGAGACCACGACGAGCGTCTTGCCTGCGGCGTGCAGCTCGCGGATGCGCGCGAGGCACTTCTGCTGGAAGGGCTCGTCGCCGACCGAGAGGATCTCGTCGATGAGGAGGATGTCGACCTCGGTGTGGATGGCGACCGAAAAGGCGAGCCGCAGGAACATGCCGGACGAGTAGTGCTTCACCTCGGTGTCGATGAACTGCTCGATCTCGCTGAAGGCCACGATCTCGTCGAACCGCTCCTCCGTCTCGCGCTTGCTCATGCCGAGGATGGCCGCGTTGAGGAAGATGTTCTCCCGACCCGACAGGTCGGGGTGGAAGCCGGCACCCACCTCGATGAGACCGGCGACTCGGCCGCGGGTCAGGACCTTGCCTGTGTCCGGTCGGAGCACGCCGGAGATCATCTTGAGCGTCGTCGACTTTCCCGAGCCGTTGAATCCGAGCAGGGCGACTGCTTCGCCCTCGGCGATCTCGAACGACACCCCGTCGAGTGCGTGGAACTGCGTCGTGAGCGGCTTGCGCCGCACGGCGGCGACGAAGGTCTCCTTCAAGGAATGCGTGTGACGCAGGACGAAGCTCTTGCGGACGCTGTCGACGACGATGCGCGGCTGCGCGTCGGGCTCAGAGATCCTGGGCAAAGCGCCCCTCCAATCGGCGGAAGACGAACTGCCCGACGATGAGCAGCACGACGGAGAACACGAAGGCGTACCCGGCGTAGCCCCACAGATCGGGGATCGGCTCGGCCGTCGCCGATCCCATGCGGTACCAGAGTCCGTAGTGGAAGAGCTCGACGGCGGAAGTGAGCGGGTTGAGGCGGTACAGCACGAAGAGCCACTCCGGCACCTCGTTGCGCACCATCTCCCACTGGTACATCACCGGCGACGCCCACACCGACATCATCGTGATGATCTCGACGAAGCTCTGGGCGTCGCGGAAGGTCACGTTGATGGAACCGAACAGCATGCCGAGACCGGTCGCGAGCAGGGCGATGATCACGAGCCCGAGAAGGAGGGCGGCGATGCTGAGCACGGTGGGCGCCCAGCCGAAGAACAGCGCGATCACGATGATCACCGCGATCTGAGGCACCGTGTTGATCGCGGCGACGAGGGTGCTGGCGACGGGGAACATCTCGCGCGGCAGGTAGATCTTCTTGATCAGCGCGGCATTGTCGACGAGTGATCGCGTGCCGTTCGAGAACGCCTCGTTGAAGAAGGTGATGGCGGTGATGCCGGCGAGCAGGTAGATCGGGTAGTTGTCGATGCTCTTGTTGAGCCCCAGGAACACGCCGAGAGCGACGAAGAACACCGCGAACTGGACGAGCGGCTTGACGTACGACCACAACCAGCCGAGAGCGGAGCCCCGGTACCGGATGCCGACCTCCTTCCGCACGACGAGGGAGAGGAGGTACCGGCGACGGAAGACCTCGATGAGGCTCCCCGAGCGACCGGGTTCGGTGAGCACCGAACCCGTCGCCGTCTGGCTCGCGCTCACGCCTTGTCCTCACTCCGGAAGATCGACCACCATCGCTCGGCCGACGCGAGGTTGCCCGCGTCGGCCCGATATGCCGCCGAGACCCGATTCCAGCGTACGTACAGCAGAACGTGCGAACGGATGCTGCGCCGCAGCTCGCGGCGGAACGTCGTGCGGTCGCGCCGATACTCCCAGACGCCGGATCCAGCCGCGTTGCCCACGAGGGCCACGTCCATGCCCGACAGGCGCCACCACTTCGCGTCGACCGACCGGACGCGGTCCTGCGGTGCGTTCGCGCGAACCGGACGCAGCTGGTGCGCGATGCCGCGCACGGCGTTGACGACGAACGTCACGATGTTGCGCTGCGGGCGGACGCGCACGTGGCGCACGCCCTTCTGATGGGGTGCCACGGCAGGGTAGGCGGCCCGCTCGGTGATGAGTGCGCCGTCGCGCATCTCGGATGCGATACGCCGGGCGCGGGCCGCGCTCGACGCCAGCGTGCCGTCCATGTGGCGGGGCCCGCGCAGCACGTCGGTGAGCGCGTCTCCGCGGAGCCTCGACGCGGTGTACTGCATCGACAGCAGGTGCTTGAGGTCGGACGCGAAGCTCTTGCGCACGAGTGAGCCGCCGCGGCGGTGCGGCGAGTGGAGGAGAGCAGCGACCCAGCGGTTGCGCTGGTGGAAGTACGCCTGCCAGTCGAGGCCGTCGTCCTTCTCGTCCCACGGGACGTGCCATGCGGCCATGCCGGGAAGCGAGACGGTCCCGATGCCCGCCGCGCCGGCGCGCAGCGAGTATTCGGCGTCGTCCCACTTGATGAACAGCGGTAGTGAGAGGCCGATGCGCTCCGCGACCTCGCGGGGGACGAGGCACATCCACCATCCGTTGTACGCGACATCGATGCGCTTGCTCAGCGACGGCGTCGTCCGGATGCTGCGATTGCGGAAGTCGAGCATGGCGAGCTGCCGGTCGACGGGCTCCCACCAGAAGGAGTCGAAGTTGAGCGTCTCCCCGAAGCTGTGGAGCACGGTGCGCGCATTCGCATTGAGCATGTGGCCACCGACGATGAGCGGCTGGCGGGTGAAGTCGTTGAAGCGGGCTGCGCGGATGACGCTCTCCGGCTCCGCTTCGGCGTCGTCGTCGAGCAGGAGGACGGCATCGGACGTGTCGTCGGCGAGCATCTCCGCCATCCCGCGGGAGAAGCCGCCGGAGCCTCCGAGATTGGCCTGCTCGATGACGGTGAGCCGGTCGCCCAGGCGAGCGGCGGTCTCGTCGAAGTCGGGGGCCTCGCGCAGTCGGCGGGTGCCCTGATCGACGATGACGACGCGATTGACGACGGCCATGGTCTCGGGGTGGTCGTCGAAGCGACGGATCTGGTCGAGGCAGGCCTCAGGCATGTTGAAGCTCGGGATCGCGACCGTGAGCCGGGTGGGCCCCCGGTGGCGGGAGCTGGCCGGGACGGACCACTCCGCGGCCGACATCGACGCCGCCTCGGCGTCGGTCTCGAGATCGAACCACAGCCAGCCGCCGTCACCGAAGGAGCGCAGCGGGATCTCGAACTCGGCGCGACCGTCGTGCGCGCTTCTCGACTCGATGCGCACGTACTTGCCGCGTGCGTTCGATCGGAACAGATCGATCCGGGCCGATCCTTCGACATCGACGACGAGACGGACGGTGGCGACGTCGGTGTGCTCCTGCCAGTACGCCGCCGGGAAGGCGTTGAAGTAAGTGGCGAAGGAGATGCGGGTGTGCGGCTCGAGGCGGACGCCGCGCCGCTCGTAGGAGATGCGGGTGCCGCCGGATCCTCGGACCTCGGCGTGGAGCGAGTCGCGGAGCAGTCCGAAGAGCTGGCGCTGGTTCGCGGGGAGCGTGTCGGGTGTGGGGGCGGGCGTGCCCGAGCCCTCGTCGACGTAGAGCGGGAGCACGGTGGAGTCGCCGCCGACGGGGAAGACGACGTTGTGGACCGCGACCCACTCGGCGGTCGTCTGTTCGCGCGGGCTCGTCGTCATAGTGCGTTCTCACTTCTCATCGATGGTCCCCTTGCGGGTCCCAGAGGATTGTACGGGGGGTGTGCGGTCCGGGCGGGCCGTTGGGCCTCAGGGCCCGGCATCCGGCTGCGGCACCGGTCCGCACGCCGTCGCCTCGTAAAGCACCGCGTCGCCGACGCGCGCGACCTCGCGGATGCCGGGAGCGTCGAAGTCCGTCAGGCCGGGCAGGTCCGCCCGACGGCCCAGCGCGTCGAGACCGGGGAAGGAGAGAGCCCAGTACGCGTTGAGCTCCTCGATGGCCTCGCAGACCGCCGGGTCGCGCCCCACCCGGTCCCACCGGGTGAGGAGCAGGTCCTCCTCGGGGCTGCGCAGACCGAAGATGTGCGGCGCGAGCGGCGTGCGATCGGAGTACACGTAGACGAGCGAGGCGCCCAGGCCCGGGTCGCCCACGACGACGCCGTCGGCGGGAACGTATGCGTCGACCTCTTCGAGCAGCTCGCGCTCCTCGGGCGAGATCAGCCGGGCGTCGTCGCTGTAGGTGTAGACGTAGCGGACGAGCGACTCGGCCTCGCGCAGCTGATTGCCCTGTGAGAGGGGCACGAAGACGACGGCGAGCACCGTGCCGACGGCCAGCGCGATGCGTGCCGGGCGCCGCAACGGCAGTCCGCGGCGGCGAGCGAGGCGTGTCGTCAGCGTCGTCGCCCCGTGGACCACCGCGAGGCCCCCCAGGACGGCCAGCGGGATCGTGGCGACCGGCATCAGCGCGGCGATGCGCGGAGTGTCGCGGTACCAGACGCCCGAGAACGCGTCGCGCAGCGGCCCGTCGGCGAAACTGGCCACGACGATGTAGAGCAGGCCGACCCCGAGGTATCCGGCCAGCAGCGGCCACCACCGGCGGGGGGAGCGGACCACGACGACGGCGCCGAGGGCCACCAGGACCGTCACCGCCCAGGTCGGAGCGAGGCCGAGCGGTGCCGACGTGACGACGGCACCGACCGATGCGGTGGTCGATTCGACGGCGCTCCACTCCGCGGCGCCCAGGTCGGGACGGGCGACGACGAACGCGGCGACGGTGCCGAGCAGGTACGCCCCGCTCACGAGCAGTCGCAGGCGACGCGCGTCGTCGTGGACGCGGACGTCCGCGACGATGCGTGCGATCACGAAGGGCGACGCGATCACGGATGCCGCGACGATCGTGCTCGGATGCGTGAGCGCCATTCCCGCCGAGACCGGAACGAGCGCGAGCACCGCGGTCCAGCGCGACTGCCCGCGTCGGCTGTCGCGCCCGAACGCCTGGATGAGGAGTGCGACGGCCACCGGGAGCATGGCGGTGGCGGTGATGAGCGGAGCCACCAAGCCCCACGACATCAGCAGCAGCGGGAAGGCGCCGAACGTGCTGCTGAGCACGCCCGCGAGCAGGATGGGCGCCGGCCGGACGCCGAAGACGCGGGTGACGAGGAAGATCATCGAGATCGGCCAGACCGCGGCCGCGATGACGAGGGCCATGGCGTTGGCGGCAGTGGGCACCGCGAAGTCGCCCAGCTGGACGACGACCGCGGTGAGATCGTGCATGGCGGCGGGGTAGAAGCCGCGAGACGCCTCGGTCAGGTTGCCGAGGGTGAGCGACGAACCCGACTGCGTCTCGGCGATGTGCTTGACCGCGTTCAGATGGAAGACGTTGTCGAACAGCTGCGCGATGTTCTCGGGCCCGCCGAACGCGCGGAGGACTCGTCGCCCGATCAGTACGGCGGGGATCGCGATCGCGGCCACGAGCACGACGACGCCGGTGACGACGCCTCCGCGTGCGCGACGAGGGCGCACGGGGGCGGCGCGCTCGGGCAGTCGGCGGCGCAGAAAGAGGCGCACGAGGAGCGCCACGACGGCGGTCACCAGGGTGGCGATCGCGAAGGTGACCGGCGTGAACGGGATGCCGATCAGGCCGGCTGCCACCGCGACCACTCCGGCGAGTCCGAAGCTGGTCGGCGCGGCGAGCCCGAGCCGGTCGAGGCCGCGCGCCCCGGCAGCCGATACGAGCACCGCTCCCGGGAGGAAGACGGTCGCGATGGTCAGGAGGATGACCGGCCAGACTCCGAACCAATCGGACATTCACGTGCTCCCTGCTGTGTTCGGACCGTCGTCGAGGGTATCGCAGGGGACCTGGGAGACCCCGCCGCGACGGACCGATCCGGCCGTGGCGGCGCCGGCCGATCAGTCGATCGCGGCCTTCTCGGCGTACGACCCCAGGAAGGCGGCGGGGAGCTGCTCGACGACGATCGGGCCGGGGCCCGCCAGGCTGCGCAGGGTCTCCAGGCTCCGGACGTGACGGATCGCGGCGCCGTCGGCCACGAAGACGCGGGCATCGCCGAACTGCGCGAAGCTGCCGTCGGACAGGTGCGGAGCGCCCGCGGCCATCGTGGCGATCATGTCCGGCGACCACGAGACGACGCGGATGGGCTTGCCGTCGGCGAGACGACGCTGCACGTCGGCATCCCGGACGTGCCGCAGCGTCGTCGTCGAGGCGGTGTAGATGCGCGAGCCACCGTTCGTGCCGATGAAGACCGGCCCCTCGACGACCTTGGACGACCACGTCAGCGCCGAGCAGATCGAGGCGGGGACCGTGGCAGGCGAGCCGGAGAAGGCGCCGGTGACGCGATTCAGGCCGCCCTCGCCGACGACGCCCGTGCGATCGCCGCAGCGCAGCATCGGAGCGAGGGTACCGACGACGCGGTGCGAGCGCAGCGTCGTGTCGGGCACCACCGCGCGGGCACTGAGCCCGGCCTCGGAGGCCAGTGCCCAGGAAGGCAGGTGCATGAGCTCGTCGCCGTATCCGGCGACGTAGACGGCCGGGGAACTCGTCTCCTTCACGAGGACGCCGGCCCCGAGCAGCGGTGCCGCCGTGCGGAACGTGTTCACGGTTGTGCGCGGCAGGACCGCGACGTAGTCACCGAGCGTGCGTCGTTCCTGGTCCCACGCGATCTGGCTGTAGATGTGGCGTCGGGAGCCGGCGTCGTATTTGAAGACCTCGGGGCCGTCGTCGGCGCGGAAGAGGTCGCCGACGGCTGCGCCGGAGCTGTAGGCGTCGAGCTGCGCGGCGGGCAGGTCGAGGTAGTTGTCCATGGCGAAGCCGTAGCGCGTCACCAGGCTCGCCGACGTGAAGTGGTGCTTCGTCCCGTCGGCCTGCAGAAGATACATCCGACCGTCCCGCGCATCCCGGGCGAGGCGGGTCATGGCGGCGCCGCGCGGGAGCTGCGCCATGCGCCCATCGCTGATCACGGCGACCGGGCCGAGGCGGGCGGTCAGGACCGACAGATCTTCCTGCGACTGCACGTGACGGCGCACACCGTTGACGACGACGTAGATCTGCGGTGCCGACGCGGTGCGGACGAGGTTGCCCTGCGCGCCCTGAGTGCTGCCGAACCAGTCCGTGAAGAACCGGAAGAAGTTCCGGTTGCCGTACGACGAGCAGCGGTCGCCCTCTCCGCTGCCGGCAGCGAGGGCCGCGCGGTTGGGCTGGTACGGCGTGTAGTAGTAGAGCCCCGAGGTGGCCTTGTTGGCGATGTATACCGGCGAGCTGCCGCAGCCGAGACTGGAGTTGGGATGGTAGAGGATGTTCCAGGTGCGACCCGGGGCGTACCAGGTGAAGTACCGTCCTTCGGCGTAGATCTGGAACTGTCGCGCTGCTCCGTAGACCTGATTCTGGAAGCCGTAGTAGCGGCTGTCGCACGCGGCGGTGTCGGGGCATCCCTGACCCATGGCGAACTGGTAGTGACCCGAACCCGGGTCGCCCCGCGTGACGAGCCTCTGCTCCTTCTGCAGGGTAACGAGCAGGACCTGCGGGTTGATGTTGCACGAGGCCGCGACCTTCGCGATGATGCGGGCCGCGCTCTCGTTGGCGGCTCCCGAGTACCCGGTGCAGTAGGAGTCCGCCGCCTTGGTCACCGTGTTCATGCGGTAGTTGCGCAGGCAGGTGTGACCCGAGGAGCATCGTTCGCCGCGCGCGTTGAGGAACGCCTGGATGTCGATCTCGCCCATCGTCGTGCGATCGAAGAACACCTCGTCGCTGATGATGTTGCCGGGGTTGAAGGTCGACATGTCGACCGCCGCGGGAACCGGGGATGCGGTCGCCGCCACCGGCGCGGTCGCCGCGGTGGTCGCTGCCGACACGTCGGTCGGCTCCGCGGCCGATGCCATTCCGGGAATGAGCGCGAGGACGAGCGCGAAGACGGTCAGCGCCGCGGCGGCGCCCGCGCGGCTGGCTCGGGATGTTGACGACACAGCACCATTGTGTCTCACAGCTGCGAAAACGCCGGGAGCGGCGGGCGGACGTGGTCCCGGGAGCCGGGGGCGCCGTGTGGCACGATTGACGGGTGAAGGGCATCATTCTCGCCGGTGGTTCGGGCACGCGACTGCATCCGATCACTCTGGGCGTCTCGAAGCAGTTGATCCCGGTGTACGACAAGCCGATGGTGTACTACCCGCTGTCGACGCTGATGCTGGCGGGGATCCGCGACATCCTGATCATCACGACGCCGCACGATGCGCCCTTCTTCGAGCGCCTGTTGGGGGACGGGTCGCAGTTCGGCATCTCGTTGACGTTCGCGCAGCAGCCCTCGCCCGACGGGTTGGCGCAGGCGTTCACGATCGGGGCGGATTTCATCGGCGACGACAAGGTCGCCCTCGTCCTGGGCGACAACCTGCTGTACGGTCCCGGGCTGGGGTCGCAGCTCAAGCGCTACTCCGACATCGACGGCGGCGCGGTGTTCGCGTACTGGGTGGGCGAGCCGTCCGCGTACGGCGTGGTGGAGTTCGACGAGGACGGCCGTGCGGTGTCGCTGGAGGAGAAGCCCGCGCAGCCCAAGAGCAACTTCGCCGTGCCGGGTCTGTACTTCTACGACAACGACGTCATCGACATCGCCCGGAACCTCGAGCCCTCCCCCCGTGGGGAGTACGAGATCACCGACATCAACAGCGCCTATCTCCAGCGCGGGAAGCTGCAGGTCGAGGTCCTCCCTCGCGGCACCGCGTGGCTGGACACGGGAACGTTCGATCAGATGACGGATGCCGCCGACTACGTCCGCACGATGGAGCGTCGCACCGGGCTGCGGATCGGGGTGCCCGAGGAGGTCGCGTGGCGGCAGGGGTTCCTCACCGACGACGAGCTGCGTGAGCGCGCGGTCAAATTGGTGAAGTCCGGGTACGGCACGTACCTGCTGGAGATTCTGGAGAGGGGACGCTGATGGGAACGCTTCTCGTGACCGGCGGTGCCGGGTTCATCGGTTCGAATTTCGTTCACCACGTGATCGAGCACACCGATCACTCGGTGATCGTGCTCGACAAGCTCACGTACGCCGGCAACGCCGCCTCGCTCGCGGGACTGCCCGAGGACCGGGTGCGGCTGGTCGAAGGCGACATCGCCGACGCAGCGCTCGTGGACGAGCTGTTCGGGCAGGTCGACGCGATCGTGCACTATGCCGCGGAGTCGCACAACGACAACTCCCTTCATGATCCGCGTCCGTTCCTGGACACCAACATCATCGGCACGTACACGCTGCTCGAGGCCGCACGCAAGCACGACAAGCGGTTCCACCACATCTCCACCGACGAGGTGTACGGCGACCTGGAGCTGGATGACCCGGCACGCTTCACCGAGTCCACCCCGTACAACCCGTCCTCGCCCTACAGCAGCACCAAGGCAGGCTCCGACCTGCTCGTGCGCGCGTGGGTGCGATCATTCGGGGTGAAGGCCACGATCAGCAACTGCTCCAACAACTACGGCCCCTACCAGCACGTCGAGAAGTTCATCCCTCGTCAGATCACCAACGTCCTGCGCGGCATCCGCCCCAAGCTCTACGGCAAGGGCGAGAATGTGCGCGACTGGATCCATGCCGACGACCACTCCTCGGCCGTGCTGACGATCCTCGACAAGGGCGTCATCGGCGAGACTTATCTGATCGGCGCGGACGGCGAGAAGGACAACAAGTCCGTTGTCGAGCTCATCCTCGCTCTCAGCGGCCAGCCCACCGATGCGTACGACCACGTCACCGACCGTGCCGGGCACGACAT
This sequence comes from Microbacterium oleivorans, assembly GCF_013389665.1. Lineage (NCBI taxonomy): Bacteria > Bacillati > Actinomycetota > Actinomycetes > Micrococcales > Microbacteriaceae > Microbacterium > Microbacterium oleivorans. The sequence continues at coordinate 2,689,939 of NZ_CP058316.1, forward strand.
GCGCTACGCGATCGACTCCACCAAGCTCCGCACCGAGCTCGGCTGGACCCCGAGGTACCAGGACTTCGAAGCCGGCCTGAAAGCCACCATCGACTGGTACCGCGACAACGAGGCCTGGTGGGCGCCGGCCAAGGACGGCGTCGAAGCCTTCTACGCCTCGAAGGGACAGTGACGCCGGTGGGCATCGAGTTCGGCAAGAAGCTCACGGTGACCGAGACGCCCATCCCGGGCCTCGTCGTCCTCGACCTCCCCGTCCACGGCGACTCACGCGGCTGGTTCAAGGAGAACTGGCAGCGAGAGAAGATGACCGCCACCGGGATCGATCTGCCCGACTTCGGTCCCGTGCAGAACAACATCTCCTTCAACGACGCCGTCGGCACGACCCGCGGCATCCACGCCGAGCCGTGGGACAAATACGTCTCCGTCGCCACGGGTCGGATCTTCGGCGCCTGGGTCGACCTCCGCGAGGGGCCCACGTTCGGCGCCGTTTACACCACGGAACTCGACGCCTCCCGCGCGATCTTCGTGCCGCGCGGTGTGGGCAACTCGTACCAGACCCTCGAGGCCGATACGGCGTACACCTACCTCGTCAACGATCACTGGTCACCCGATGCGACGTACACGTTCCTGAACCTCGCCGACGAGACGGCGGCGGTCGACTGGCCGATCCCGCTCGATCAGGTCGAGATCAGCGAGAAGGACAAGAACCACCCTCGACTGTCGGATGTCGTCCCGATGCCGCCCCAGCGCATCCTCGTGACCGGCGCGAAGGGGCAGCTCGGCCGTGCGCTCCGTGCCGAATTCGGTGACCATTCGTGGATCGAGTACGCCGGACGGGACGAACTCGACCTCACCTCGCCTGACCTCGCCTCGGCTCGTCGCTGGAGGGATTACAGCACGATCATCAATGCGGCCGCGTACACGAAGGTCGACCTCGCCGAGACGCCCGAGGGTCGCGTGGATGCATGGGCCGCGAACGTCACCGCGGTGGCCGCGCTCGCGCGCATCGCGACCGCGAACGGCATCACCCTGGTGCATGTCTCGAGCGACTACGTGTTCGATGGAACGAAGGATGGCGCTTACACCGAGGACGACCCGGTGTCGCCGCTCGGCGTCTACGGCCAGACGAAGGCCGCAGGGGATGCCGTCGTCTCCGTCGTTCCTCGGCACTACATCGTCCGCACCAGCTGGGTGATCGGCGACGGCAAAAACTTCGTCCGCACGATGGCGTCGCTCGCCGAACGCGGCATCGATCCGAAGGTCGTCGACGACCAGATCGGGCGTTTGACGTTCACCGACGACATCGCCCGCGGTATCCGTCACCTCCTCGACACGCACGCCGAGTCCGGGGTCTACAACCTCACCGGATCGGGGGAAGCCCGAACCTGGGATCGGCTGGCCGCCCGAGTGTTCGAGCTGAGCGGCCAGGAGGCTTCGCGGGTCTCGCCCGTGAGCACGGACGAGTACTTCGCCGCAGCAAAAGGTCCGGTGGCGCCGCGCCCGCGGAGCAGCGTGCTGGCGCTCGACAAGCTCGGCCGTGCCGGGTTGGTGACAGCGGACTCCGACGACCACCTCGCGACGTACGTCGCCTCGGAGCGCTGAGAGATGCCGGCGGTGTCACCCGAGCGCGTCGCGGTCCTCGTGCCGGCGTGGAATGAAGCCCAGGGCGTTGCGGTCACGATCCGCGAGATCCAGGCGGTCAGCTCGAACTATGACGTCATCGTCATCGACGACGGCTCCCTCGACGAGACGGAGAGCGTGGCGCGGAATGCGGGAGCCGTCGTACTGCCTCTGCCGTTCAACCTCGGCGTGGGCGGCGCCATGCGCACGGGATTCACTTACGCCCAGCGGCGGGGGTACCGCAGAGCCATCCAGGTCGACGCCGACGGTCAGCACAATCCGAGCGAGATCGAGTCGGTCCTGTCGGGTCTGGAGTACGCGGACATCTCGATCGGTGCCCGCTTCGCGGAGGTCGGCGACTACTCGGTGCGCGGTCCCCGCCGGTGGGCGATGGTGGCTCTGGCGGCTGTGCTCTCGCGTGTTGCGAAGGTGCGGCTGACCGACGTCACGAGCGGCTTCCGTGCCGCCGGGGAGCGTGCGATCGCGCAGTACGTGCAGTACTACCCGGCCGAGTACCTGGGGGACACCATCGACTCGCTCGTCGCTGCCCTACACGCGGGACTACGCGTCACACAAGTTCCCGTCGCGATGCGACCCCGCCAGCACGGGACGCCGAGCCAGGGGGCGCTCGGATCGACGATCTACCTGTTCCGGTCGGTCTTCGCGCTAGCGCTCGCCATCGTGCGTCCCAAACCCCGAGCCTTCCGCGAGAGAGGAACCCGGCCGTGATCGTCGTCCTGGGCGTTGTGTTCTCACTGGCGCTCCTCGCGATCGTCGTCCGACTGCTCATTCTGAGACGAATCCGCGAGAAGTACGCGGTGCTCTGGCTGGTGCTCGGCGTGATCGTCCTCGTGCTCGGGGTCTTCCCCGGAGTCCTCGAGGCCGCGACCGATGCGCTCGGCGTCGAACTGCCGGTCAACCTGCTCTTCGCGACCGCGCTCGCGGTGCTGCTGGGTGTTGCCCTGCACCTGTCGTGGGAACTGTCGATGAGTGAGGACGAGACCCGGAGACTCGCCGAGGACGTCGCGATCCTCAGCGCCCGGCTCGACGCGCTCGAAGCCGATCAGCGGATCGATCCGCCGCGGTCCACCGGCACGGAATGACGGATGCGGCGACCCGGTCGAGACCCGGTCACCGCATCCGTGAGCGTCGGCGCGACGTCAGCGCAGCAGATGCCGCAGCAGGGCCGACGGAGAGCCGGCTTCCTTGCGCACCGCGCGGGGGAGCAACGAGGCGGCGTTGAGCCGCGAGGTCAGGTGGAGCCGGGCCGTTCGGGCGGCACGACGCCACCCGAGCGCGTCGAAGCTCGCCGCCTCCTCCAAGAAGAACCGCCGCTCCTCGTCGAATCGGCGGCCGTCGAGAGCGCGCACCGAGGAATCGGACTGCGAGTGGCGACGGTACTCGAACACGACCTCGGGAAGGACCGCCATGGTTCCTCCGGCTTTGACGATATCGAGGATGAGCGCGAGATCCTGGACGACGTCGAGCCCGTTGCGGAACCCGATGCCGCGGACCCGCTCGGTGCGCCACGCGAGCGAGGGGAAGTATGCCCAGTCGCCCCGCATGAGGCTCGCGGCGACGGGCTCGCCCGCAAGGGCGCCCCCACCCGCCGGGACGCGCGGCGCGAGGACGGCCTTGACGCGATCCACCAGCGGCTGGACGATCCGGCCATGCTCGTCGATGACCCGCACGCCGGGCTGGATGATGTCGGCGGGGAATCGGCCGATGGCCGAGACGACCGCCTTGAGGTAATCGGGCAGCATGACGTCGTCGGCGCCCATCATGACGAACCACTCCGCCTCGACGAGCTCGACCGCCTTGCGGTAGTTGCCGTTGGCTCCGAGGTTCTGCTCGTTGCGCAGGTAAGTGACCCGCGGGTCATCGAGGGAGGCGAACCATCGCTGCGGCTCGGGATCGGGGTAGCCGTCGTCGAGCACCACGAGCCGGAAGTCCTCGTAGGTCTGCTGCAGAACGCTTCGAGCCGCCAGCTTCATCTGGTCCACGTCGCCGTAGTAGGGCAGCATGACATCGATCTTCAGGGGCACAGGGGATCTCCAAGCCGGGGCAGCGGTCGACTAATATCCTAGTTCGTGAACGGAGGTCACCCATGTCCAGTCAGGCCGCCTCTCGCGCGGTGACGGTCTCCGTTTGCATGGCGACGTACAACGGCGAGAAATACGTCCGCGAGCAGATCGAGTCGATCCTGCCTCAGCTCGGTCCTCACGACGAGCTGGTGATCGTCGACGACGCGTCGCGCGACACCACCGTCGCGATCATCCGCGCCCTGGACGATACGCGCATCGTCGTCCACGAGTCGCCGCGGAATCAGGGCTATGTTCGCGCATTCGAGCGGGCGATCTCCGTCGCGCGCGGCGACGTGATCTTCCTCAGCGATCAGGACGACATCTGGCGGCCCGGTCGCGTGGACCGCATGGTCGAGGCCCTGCGCGACTCCCTTCTCGTGGTGTCCAACTTCGCCGCGTTCGGCGGCTCGTTGACGCCTGTCCAGGCGCGTCGGCTGCATGGTACGACGCCGCGCCGCTGGCTCGCCAACGTCTTCTGGGTGTGGACGGGCCTCCGTCCCTACTACGGATGCTGCATGGCCTTCCGGCGCGAGCTCGTGGACCAGTTGCTGCCCTTCCCGGCATACGTCACCGAGACGCACGACCAGTGGATCGGATACGTCGGCAACGCAAACCGGGGCGTCGTGCATCTCACCGAGGACACGATCGATCGTCGGGTGCATGCGTCGAACGCCTCGGCGCGCGGCAACCGTCCGGTGCGCGTGGTGCTCGGTGCCCGCGTCGCGATGGCGCGCGCCGCAGCTGAGGCTATGCGACGTTCTCGGCGGCGCGGTCGGATCCGCGCCGCATCCTGACGAGCGCTCCGGCGACGCCGCCCGCGAGGTATTCCAGGGCGGAACGGTACGAGACCTGTCCGCGCACGGCCATCTGGATCACGGCGCGGGCGGTGCGCGTGTCTCGGCGTCCCGCGCCGTAAAGACGTCGCGCGCGTTCCGCGGTGGGGTTGCCGGGCAGTCGCGTCGCCAGAGCCTCGGCCATGGTCTCGCGCCAACCGGCGCCGACCCGATAGGTGGCCCGCAGGACGCCTGCGACGCCGCCCGACCCCTCGAACCGCTCGGCGATCGAGCGAGCGGTGCGGATCGAGCGGCGTAGCGAGACGCCGCCGGTCGACTCGCCGATGACGTTGTTGCCGTGCTGCACGTAGTCCTGAACGACCTCGTCGACGACGCGGGCGCCGCCGACCGCCGCCCCGCACACGGCGATCCAGTGATCGTGCACCTCGGCGGGGGTCGCGAGGCGGGGGAAGGGCAGTGCCACCCGGAGCGCCGCCGGGAGGAAGACCATCTGACCACCGGTGAACTGGTTGTCGAGGAAGAACGCGAGCGGAGCGGTGTCCTTGCGCGCGGTCGTCGGCGCGACCACGCGCCCTTCGGGGTAGGTCACCACTCGAGCCTGCCCCGCGACCACCGTCGCGCGTGCGAGATGGGGCACGAGGGTCGCGAGCTTCGCGGGGTACCAGTAGTCGTCCTGGTCGGACAGTGCGATCCAGGCGGCGTCCGCCGGCACGGCGGACAGCCCGCGCTCGAAATTGCCGTAGAAGCCGGATCGGTCCTCGAAGCCGATGACACGGAAACGTTCGTCCTCGCCGACGATGTCGTGTACGAGCCTCTCGACGTCCGCGGGCTCGCCGTCCGCACTGATGAGGCAGACGAAGTCCTCGAGCGTCTGCGCCTGGATCGACAGCAGCTGCCGGCGGAGAAGCTCGGGGTCCGGCCGGTAGGCGGCCAGGACGACGTGGCCTCGGGATGCGTCGGATGCCATGTCAGTCCCTTTCGTCGTTCGCGCGCGTGTCGGATGCCGCGCGGTCGGCGCGACGTACGGCGAGGTAGCCCACGACCTGCACCGCCACCACGATGAATTCGGAGAGGGCGAACGCCGCGGCTGCCCCCGGGGCACCCCCCAGGGCGGTGCCGAGCACGATGAGCGGGACGCCGACGGCCGCGCCGACGAACGTGCTCCGCGTGACCCAGCGGATCGCGCCGAGGGGGGTCAGCAGGAGGCGCCCGAAAGCCGAGTTCACCGCGATCGCGAAGAACGTGGCGCCGATGCCCACCGAGGTGAGCGCGTCGATTGCGACCCGCTGCCCGAAGACGACGGTCGTCGCCCAGGGTCCGAGCAGGCCGATGCCCAGTGCGCCCACGACGCCGATGCCGCCGAGGATGTACGTGCCGCGCCAACCGCGCGCCCGGATGACCGCGCGGTCCGCGTCCTCGGAGACCCACCCCTGCACGGCGTTCGTCGCGGCGACGATCGCGGTGAGGGCTGCCTTGAGCACCTTGTCGGCGACGACGTAGACGGCGACGACCGACGTCGTGCCCGCGATGGAGACGATTGCCACCGTGCCGGCGCTGTAGACGCCCGCTGCGACGACTGCGAGAGCGGGCTGGATGTCGTCGCGCAGCGAACGGAACCCGACCCGGACCGAGCCGCGCGGCGGTCGCGCCGCGCGGCGTGCGCAGAACCACACGATGCCCCCGAGCGTCACGGTCAGCATGACGACCGGGTACCAGATCACCGGGGCGCCGGCGAGGACGAGGGCGGCCGAGAGCAGAGCGCCCGCGAGACGGGGGAGAAGGTCGTAGATCGCGATGGCCCGCGGCTCGCTGCGGCCGATGAGGAACCACGAGGGCGAGAGGCCGGCGGCGCCCACGGCCGCCATCGCCGCCACCGCGAGCCCGGCGGAGCCGCTGGGCGCCAGGAGCGCCGTGAGCAGGGCCGCCGGCACCGCCGCCACGACGGCCACGATGCTGCGCGAGACGAGACTTATTGTGAAGAGCTCGCGTGCGCGCGCGTCGTCGAGCGCCGCGACACGCGACGGGCCCACGAGAGGCCACCCGTAGCCGATGACGAGCGCGACCACGGCTCCGACGGACTCTCCGATGCCGACGGCCGCCCATGCGGACTCGTCACCCCGCGAGATCACGGGGAGGATCGCGAACGGGATCGCCAGGGAGAGGAACGGAAGGAGCGCGAGGCCCCCGAAGCGCCTGACGGCAGCGATCATCGCGCCGGCAGGATCGGAGTGTCGTCCGCCCAGCGTCCGTCGAGGAGAACCCCGGCCACCTCGCCGTCAAAACGCTCGCGATCGCCGTCGATCCACCGTCGGTATGGGGCCTGCTCGGCGGCCGCCTGCGCGGGCGCGGCGAGCACCGTCTCGAGCGCGGCGGCCGCGTCGGCGGCGAACGCATCGGTCACGGCCACCTTGTGCTGCCACGGGAGCGGGGTATCGGCCCAGAAGGCGCCGGCCCCGCGGCGTGCGAGGACCGAGACCGCGCCGAGGAGTGCCGCTTCCCGCGGCATCCGGTCGCGGCCGGGGTGGAATCCGGGATCGAAGTACGCCGCGGACGAGTGCAGTGCGTGGGCCACTCCCTCCGGCGTCATGCCGGTGAGCGGGATCCACTCAACGTCTGCGAGGTGGGGGCCGAGGAGGTCCGGCACCCAGCTCGCCTTCTTGGGGTTGAACGCGACGGCGCGCCGACGTTCGGTGGCCGTGCTCAGCTCCGCATCGATGCTCGCGCGGGGGATGTAGTCGCTCACGAGCGCGGCGTCGACGTCCGCCTCGATGCGCAGGAAGCTCCGGGCGTACTCGGATTGCGCGAGATGGTGCATGGGGCGCAGCTCGCTGCGGCGGAAGGTGCGCGCGAGCAGATGCCGGTAGGTCGAGGCGAGACGGTTCGGCTCCCAGGCCCGGTGCGCCACGCCGATGCGCCGAGCGAACGCGCGGTCGGCGTACTCCTGTCGCGAGTAGAAGGGCACCGAGTAGTCGATACTCAGCCACCAGCACGCGGTGCCGGCGCGGTTCACAGCGGACAATCGGTGCACAGCGCTCTCGGGAGCGATCACGAGCGACTCGGGGTGGTCGACGATCGCCGCCTCCGGGGCGTCGTAGTGCTCGTACGCGTCGACCCGGGGGGCGTGGCGCGTCGACTCGAGCGGTACGAGCGAGGCATCGGCGCCCTGGCGTCGCAGCGAGTCCACGAGCTGGTGGAGGGCCTCGGGGCCTCCCGTTCGCTGCCCCCGCGGGTAGAGAACGAAGATACGTTCGTATACGCGTTGCATCACGGCCTTCTGGGGGTCACTTCGAGCGGGCGTCGGTCGATCCTATCGCGGCCGGTGTTGCGGGCATGCCGAACGCTGTCGGCGTTCATTCACGTACGCCTGAGTAGAATCGCGGGGTTGTGTTCCGCCCGCGTCGGCGGCGCCGGGCTGGATCATCCGCCCCGTGGCCGGTCGCGCACACAGAAAGTGCTCTCATGGATCTCCTCATCGTCGGCTCCGGTTTCTTCGGCCTCACCATCGCCGAGCGCGCCGCCGCCGCGGGCCGCAAGGTCACGGTCATCGATCGGCGCCACCACATCGGTGGGAACGCCTACACCGAGAACGAGCCGACGACCGGCATCGAGGTGCACAAGTACGGAGCTCACCTGTTCCACACCTCGAACCCCACGGTCTGGGAGTACGCCAACCGCTTCACCGAGTTCACGAGCTACGTGCACCGCGTCTACACGACCCACAAGGGCGTCGTGTACCCGCTGCCCATCAACCTGGGGACGATCAACCAGTTCTTCCAGGCCGCGTACACGCCCGGTGAGGCGCGTGCCCTGATCCAGGAGCTCGCGGGCGAGTTCGACCCGAAGCAGGCGCAGAACCTCGAGGAGCGCGCGATCGGCCTGATCGGGCGGCCGCTCTACGAGGCGTTCATCCGCGATTACACCGCGAAGCAGTGGCAGACCGACCCGAAGGAGCTCCCGGCGGAGATCATCTCGCGGCTCCCGGTTCGTTACACCTACGACAACCGCTACTTCAACGACACGTGGGAAGGGCTGCCCGTCGAAGGCTACACCGCGTGGCTCGAGCGCATGGCCGACCACCCCAACATCGATGTGAAGCTGAACGCCGACTTCTTCGACGAGTCGCAGCCGCTGAACAAGAGGGCGACCGTCGGTCAGGTGCCGATCGTCTACACGGGCCCGGTCGACCGCTACTTCGACTACACCGCGGGCGAGCTGTCGTGGCGCACGCTCGACTTCGAGCAGGACGTCCTCGACATCCCCGACTTCCAGGGCACGAGCGTCATGAACTACGCCGATGCCGAAGCGCCCTACACGCGCATCCACGAGTTCAAGCACTTCCACCCCGAGCGCGCCGATCGGTACCCGACCGATAAGACCGTCATCGTCCGGGAGTACTCCCGCTTCGCCACCCGAGCCGATGAGCCGTACTACCCGGTCAACACGGCCGAGGACCGGTCGGGTCTGCTGGCCTACCGCGACCTCGCCAAGGGTGAGCAGGACGTCCACTTCGGCGGTCGTCTCGGCACCTATCAGTACCTCGACATGCACATGGCGATCGGCTCGGCGCTGTCGATGTGGAACAACCAGCTGGTGTGAGTCAGGTCGAACTCCCGCGGCGAACGCGTCGGCGGCCCGCTGCCACGGAGTGGCGCGCAGACATCGACGGTCTGCGCGCTTTCGCGATCGTCCTGGTCGTGGTCTACCACGTGTGGCTCGGACGGGTTTCCGGCGGGGTCGACGTCTTCCTCCTCGTCTCGGCGTACTTCCTCACGGCATCCTTCCTCCGCCGGTCGGACGGTCTCCGGCCGAGCGATCTCCCGGTCTTCTGGTTCCGGCGCTTCGCGCGGCTGCTGCCGGCGGCCGCCGTCACGATCTTCGCGGTGCTGGGGTTCACCGCGGCCGCGCTTCCCGGGTCGCAGTGGCGAACCGTGTGGAGCCAGTCGTGGGCCTCGCTGTTCTATGTCCAGAACCGCGAGCTCGCCGACAGCTCCGTCGACTACTACGCACGTACCGAGACGTTCCCCAGCATCCTGCAGCACTTCTGGTCGCTCTCGGTGCAAGGCCAGGTGTTCTTGCTGTGGCCCGTGATCATCCTCGTATCCGTGCTGATCGCGCGCGCCCTCCGACGATCGGCACGGCTCGTCCTGGGCGTCGTCTTCGCGGCCGTGTTCGTCGTCTCGTTCCTGTATTCGACCTGGCTCGTGGGAGCCGACCAGCAGGTGGCCTACTTCAGCACGCCCGCCCGGCTGTGGGAGTTCGCACTCGGCTCTCTCGCCGCTCTTCTGCTCCCGTCCCTCCGTCTGCCGCGGTGGGCGGCCGCCGCCCTGGGCTGGGGCGGCATCGTCGCCCTCGTCACGTGCGGCATCGTGCTCGACGTCGGGGCCGGCTTCCCCGGCGTCGCCGCGCTGTGGCCGACCCTCGCGGCGATGGCCATCATCGCGGCCGGGCAGACCGAGAAGCCCGCGGCGGCGTCGTCCGCCCGCTTCCTGGCCTCGCGCCCCCTCGCCGCAGTCGGGAAGATCGCGTACTCGCTCTACCTTGTCCACTGGCCGATCCTCATCGGTTACATGACCATCACGGATTCGACCGACGTAGGAATCGGCGGCGGCGTCGTCGTGATCGCGCTCTCGGTCGCTGCAGCATTCGTTCTGCATCGCGCGGTCGAGCAGCCCGCGGGACGCATGATGGCGGGCGTGCGGCGGAATGCGGCGCTCATGTCCGCAGCCGTGCTCCTGGTCGCCGTGCCACTGGGCAGCTGGCAGCTGGCCGACAGCGTGCGCGCCGCGACGGCGAACCCTGAGAACAATCCGGGCGCGGCGGTCCTCATGCCGTGGCTCGGTGCCATCGCCGCCGACGACGCTCCCGTCGTGCCTACGAGTACGCAGCTCGATGACGAATGGGTCGAGGTCGGCCGGAGCTGCACCGGATCCCGCATCCCCGACCAGCCGCTCGTTGCAGAGAGCTGTCTGGAGAACGACGTCGTCGAGGGTGCGCCGACGCTGCTGATCCTCGGCGACTCGCACGCTCAGCAGTGGATCGGTATGTTCCTCCCGATCCTCGACGAGGCGAACTGGAATCTGGTCGCGGTCATGAAGGGCGGCTGCGCCTTCGCGCCGGGCGAGGCCGGTGACGAGGACTGCGTCGCCTGGCGAACCGAGGCGGCCGAGTACGCGGAGGCTGCGGACGTCGACGTCGTGGCGGTCGTCGGGACGAAAGCCATCTCGATGTCGCCCGAGGAGCGCGTCCCGTACGGGCTCGACACCGTCGTGGACTCAATCGCGGCGTCGGGGTCGCAGGTCATCCTGCTTCGCGACAATCCCCGCTTCGACTTCGACATGTACCGCTGCTGGGAGGCCGAGGGATCGGAGTCGTGCGCCGTCCCCGTCGGCGATGTGCTCGCCGCCGAGAACCCGGCACAGGCGCTGACCCGCGAGGGGTCGGTCTTCGCCCTCGACCTCACCGAGTACATCTGCCCCGACGGCCTCTGCAACCCCGTCGTGGGCAACGTGGCCGTCTTCCTCGACGACAATCACCTCACCGGCACCTACGCGGCCACCCTGGCTCCGGCGGGCATCGCGGCGCTCCGCGAGATGCCCGGCGTCCCGCTCGGGTGATGGCGCGACGCATAGGATCGGAATCGTGAGTTCTGCCGTCGTCGGCGCCCCCGGATCGCCCCGGCGCTACTTCCACTCGTTGTGGCTGCTGTCGGCGCGCGACCTGCGGGTGCGCTACTCCACGAGTGCTCTGGGCTACCTGTGGTCGGTCCTGGATCCCCTCGTGATGAGCGGGATCTACTGGTTCGTCTTCACCCGGGTGTTCCAGCGGGACGTCGGGGAGAACCCTTACATCGTGTTCCTCATCACCGCGCTGCTGCCCTGGGTGTGGTTCAACTCGGCGGTCACCGACTTCACCAGGGCCTTCAACAAGGACGCACGCCTGGTGCGGTCGACGTCGATCCCGAGGTCGATCTGGGTCGGGCGGATCGTGCTGAGCAAGGGTATCGAGTTCGTCTTCTCGATGCCGGTGCTCGCGATGTTCGCGATCGTCGGTGGTGCGACCGTCAGCTGGGCGCTGCTGCTCTTCCCCGTCGCCGTGCTGTTGCAGGCGATCCTGCTCGTCGGCCTGGGTCTCATCGTGGCGCCGCTCTGCGTGTTGTGGGGAGACCTCGAGCGCACGACGCGTCTGATCCTGCGCGCGCTCTTCTACGCGTCGCCCATCATCTACGGCGTCGCCGATCTACCGGGACTGGCCCGTGAGGTGGGCGCCTTCAACCCGCTCGCCGGCATCTTCACGCTGTACCGGGTCGGGTTCTTCCCCGACCAGTGGGACACGCTGTCGGTCATCGTCGGCGCCGTGTCGAGCGTGCTCGTGTTCGTGCTCGGTGTGCTGGTGTTCCGCCGTCTCGAGCGTCCCGTGCTGAAGGAGCTGTGATGGAGCCTCTGGCGATCGAGGTGCGAGACCTGGGCGTGCGCTTCCGCCGCAACCGGCGCGGGCGCCGCAACCTCAAGGACCTCTTCGGCGGCGCGTCGCGGCGGAGCCGGCCGGGGGAGTTCTGGGCGCTGCGTCATGTGTCGTTCGACGTCGCGCCGGGCGAGTCGATCGGCGTGGTCGGACGCAACGGGCAGGGGAAGTCGACCCTCCTCAAACTCGTCGCCGGCGTGCTGCTCTCGGACGAGGGGGCGGTCGACGTCAACGGGGGCGTGGCGCCGCTGATCGAGATCACCGGCGGCTTCGTCGGCGATCTCACCGTCCGCGAGAACGTGCGCCTGACGGCAGGACTGCACGGGATGCCGAAGGCCGAGGTCAACCGGCGGTTCGACGGCATCATCGACTTCGCCGAGATCGGCGATTTCGTCGACACGCCCTACAAGCACCTCTCGAACGGGATGAAGGTGCGACTGGCCTTCTCGGTGGTGTCGCAGCTCGACGAGCCGATCCTGCTCGTCGACGAGGTGCTCGCCGTCGGCGACCGCGCCTTCCGCGCCAAGTGCTACCGCCGCATCGACGAGCTGCTGGCCGAGGGGCGCACCCTGTTCTTCGTCAGTCACAACGAGAAGGATCTCCGGCGCTTCTGCACCCGCGGCCTCTACCTCGACAAGGGCGCGTTGGTCCTCGACGCCCCGATCGCCGAGGTGCTGGACCGTTACAACGAGGACTACAACAGCGGCGGCTGATCGATCAGCGGCTGCATGGGTCGCCACGATCGGTCGCGCGCGATGCGCCCGCCGTCGCGGAGGCCGCGGAAGAGGTTCGACGTGCCGCGCACGGTGCGTTCGACGAAGAAGAGGCGGATGAGCTCCTTCATGAAGGTCAGCGTCGTGCCCAGCCCGAACAGGACCCGGTTGTAGACGCCCTTCGTCCGGTAGTACTGCTTGATGTGCGCGCGGTTGCGCATGATGTAGTACCGGTAGGCGTCGCTCGAGGCGTTCATGTGCCGGATGCCCATGTCCCACTGCCGGATCTCGCGCGTGCGCCGCAGGACGAACTCGTCGACGATCACGGACGTTGTGATGCGCGACGCGAGCCAGCCGTAGAGCTGGTCGTCCCAGTAGATGAAGAACCGCGGGTCGGGCAGTCCGATGCGGGCCACGATGTCGCGGTGGATGAACATGCCCTCGAAGCAGCCGGAGTTCATCTCCTTGTAACCGGCGGCGCCGAACCCGGCCGGAGCGAAGGGGATGGGGATGCCCATGCGCTCGGCGATGCGGTACTGCCAGTAGAACTCGCTGCCGTCGTAGTCGTAGCGACGGCCCTGGATGCTGCGGAACCGCGGGGCCCAGCGGCCCATCTTCGCGAGGCCGTCGGGCAGCACCTCGACGTCGTCGTCCATCAGCCAGATCCACTCGGAGCCCAGCTCGTACGCCACGCGGACACCCTCGCTGAAGCCGCCGGAGCCGCCGGTGTTGGTCGCGAGCCGGCGGTAGACGAGCTCGGTGCCGATCCGGTCGCGGAAAGAGTCCACGACGGCGGTCGTGTCGTCGGTCGAGGCGTTGTCGATGATCACCACGCGGCCGGGTCGCGGGTCCATGCCGACGATGCTCTCGAGCAGCCGCGACAGGAGCGCGGAGCGGTTGAATGTGACGACGGCGATGGTTGCCGATGTCGGGTCGAAAACCTGCGCGCTCACCGGCACGATCCTACCGTGCGATGCGGTGGGTTCCCGTCGTGGTGTCGTCGAGGCCGCCCCCGCCGGCATCCGGCGTGCGCGAGGAATCGGTGATCCGCTCGCGCCACGACTTCGACTGTCCAGCGCGCAGCGCGCACAGCACGAGCATGAGCCAGCCGTACCCGTGGAGCGTGAAGCTCTCGAAGAGCGAGTCGACCAGCAGCGTGACGAGGATGAGCGGGGTCCAGGCGTAGAGGATCGAACGGCGCTCGCTGGCCACGAGCCACGCGCGACCGAGGGCGAGCCCCGCGAAGACGATGAAGATCAGCAGTCCCACCCAGCCGAGCTGCAGCACGACGTCGACGTAGGCGCTGAGGGCGGAGGCGTGGCGGTCGGTCAGCGCGTAGTTGATGGCGTTGAAGGGGAAGTCCGTGCGCGACCAGGGGCCGAACCAGCCCCAGCCCCGAACCGGCTCGAATCGCACGAACGAGGCCACCTGGGCCCACAGCTCCGATCGGATCGAGAAGTCGGTGCCCGCTCCTATCCACGCGATGATCCGCTCGCGCAGCAGGTAGCCGGCCATGGCGCCGACGACGACGGTGACTCCGAGCCCCAACTGCACGGAGCGGCGGATGGCGCGCGGAGCGCGGCGCACGGCGCCGAGGGCCGCCGTCGCGATCGCGGTGGCGACAGCCAGCACGAGCACGGTCGGGGAGTCCGAGAACGCCGCCAACAGGGCGGCCAGTGCGGCGGAGAAGAGCGAGAGCCCCGGGCGGACCGACACCGTGCGCCATTCGACGTAGAAGGTGATGAGCGCCAGCACCGCGATGAAGCCCAGCGCGTTGCGCGTGCCGAAGATGCCCTGCACGGGGCCGAAGGAGGCGATGTCGCCCTCGATGCCGAGGAACGTGAACGGCATGTCGAGGAACACGCCCGATAGGAGCTCCAACGCCAACGAGACGACGAGCAGGAGCCGGAAGACGTCGGCGAGGGCGCGCACGGTCTGCAGGGTGTCGCGGGTGTTGCCGATCACCACCGCGAGGAAGGCGACGGCGAGGAGCCCGAGCCACCCGCCCACCGTGCCGCCGGTGTCGGTGGTCCAGGTGACGCTGGCGAGGGCCCAGCCGAGGAAGACGACCAGTGTGGTGGGGGCGAGTCGCACGAGCGCGAACTCGCGCCGACGCACGAGCAGGATCGCAGCGCCGAACACGCAGAGCCCGGCGATGATCGTGATGTAGGCGATGCGGCCGGCCGTGCGCTCGATGAGGTGCTCGGTGAACACCGCGGCCAGCGCGGCCTGCGCGAACGCCTGGGCGAACGCCGCGGAATCCAGGGTGCGCACGAGCCAGGATCCCGACAGCGCCGGTGGCGTGCTCACGCGGCGTCCCCGGCCCGTGTCGCGTGCTCGATCTCGGCGCCGCCCTCGAGCGGCCACACCGCGGCGAGTGTGGAGCGTCGTCGCGGGGGCGTCCCGCGGACGGCCGCCGGCGCCTGCTTGATCGCGAAGGCCAGCGCGACGAGCAGGAACCATCCCCAGTTCAGCAGCGGCGAGGACTCGGTGATGCTCTGCACGAGCAGGATCGTCGCCACCAGGGCGGGGATGAGCAGCAGTCGAGATCGTGGCTCGTGTTTCGCCCCGGGGCGGGGGACGCGTCCGAGTGCGAGGAACCAGGCCCGCCACGTGAACACCCCGAGCGCGACCGCGAAGAACAGCAGGCCGACGATGCCGAGCTGCATCGCGACGTCGAACCAGGTGCTGTGGGCCTGCATGACGGTCACGCCCCGGTCGATGATCCAGCCGTCGAAGGAGGGATCCGTCGGGACCCACGGAACCGAGTAGCCCCATCCGAGCAGGGGCCGCTCGATGAACCGCTCGCCCACGGTCGCCCAGATCTCCTGCCGGCCGCTGAGGTCGGACGAGCGCCCGAGCAACTCGAACAGGTCGTCGCGGAGCACCCAGAGGGTGTAGACGAGCGCGATCCCCGCGGCGGCGAACGCCACATACAGCACGCGCCGCGTGTTCGCGGTGCGCGCGCGTCGCATCAGCAGCACCACGACGATGACGATCGCGATCGCGAGGGCGCACATGGCGGCGGTCGCCGACGAGCCCCGCCAGAGGCAGAACACCGCCAGCGCGGTCCAGGCCGCGAGCGGTCCGCGCCGCGCCGCGCGCGTGTTGATCTGCAGCCCGAACACCACGATGCCGAGCAGCGCGATGTAGGCCAGCGAGTTGGCGTTGCCGAAGATCCCCTGGATGCGGTCGTCGGTGAAGAGCTTGTCACGCGACCAGAACATGATCGGGTCGCCGTCGAAATCGGCGCCGGGGCGCACGAACTGCGGCAGCATCGGCCCGCGCCAGATGAGCGACACCCACAGCTCGAACACGATCGACAGCGCGAGCATCCATTTGATCGCCACGGCGATGGCCTGGATGATCTGACGACCCGTCAGGACCGAAGCGACGAAGAGGGCCTGGGCGGTCGTGGCTATCAGCAGCGCGAGTGTGAGCAGCGTCGCCCGCGGCCATTCCGTCCACAGCAGCGATGCGGCGGCCCAGCCGACGTACGCCAGCGCGAACCAGGGGAGCCGTCGCCACCGCCGCCGGGGGCGCAGGGCGATCCACATCGCGGCCGAGACCGCGGTCGTCACAGCCGCGACGACGCCCGCGCCGACGACACCGAAAGCCATCAGCCAGGCGGTGCCGCCCATCGAGGCCGCGACGACGAAAGCGCACCAAGCCCGCACCGCGTGCTGCGGGATGCGTCGGGACCGGGATGCCACAGCGGGACCCGCCCCGTCGTGCGCGCGCGTCTCGGTGGCCATGATGGTCTCAGATTAGCCTCAGCGCCCTCGGGAACCTGCTGGGCGCGGCTCTCACCGGGAGTGTTCGGTCAGGTGGTCGCCCTGTTCGCCGTCGAGCCGCTGCTCCGAGGGGCCGCGCCCCACGAGGGGGGCCTGCTTGATCTTGAAGGCGAACATGACGATGAGCAACCAGCCCCAGTTCAGCAGGGGCGCCGACTCCGCGATGCCCTGCACGAGGAGCACCGTCGCCACGAGGGACGGCAGCAGCGTGAGCGCGGTGTACGGGCGGTCGGCGACGAGGTCCCATCGCGGCCGGTCGACGGCGAAGAACCACGACCGCCACACGAAGGCCAGCAACGCCAGCGCGATCAGCAGGACCCCGACTCCGCCCAGCTGCAGGGCGACGTCGAGCCACATGTTGTGCGCCTGCATCACGCTGACGCCGTGGTCGATGATCCAGCCGTCGAACAGTGGCTCCGACGGGACCCACGGGGTGGAGTAGCCCCAGCCGAGCACCGGATGCTGCGCGATGCGCTCGCCGACGGCATCCCAGATGCGCTGTCGCCCGGTGAGATCGGGGGAGCGGCCGAGCAGCCCGAAGATGGTGTCGCGCGCGAGCCAGAGGATGGCGGCGCCGAGACCGGCCACCACGACGTACATGACGTAGAAGCGGGTGCGCTCGCCGGGGCGACGCGCCGTGCGCATCAGCAGGATCGTGACGAGGACGACGACCACCGCGACGGCGCAGACCACAGCGGTGGCCGACGCGGCCCGCCAGAAGAGGAAGACGGCGAGGGCTGTCCACAGCACGAGTAGGAACTTCCGCGGGGCGTCCGACGCGATGCGGACGAGGAAGACGATGATCGCCAGCAGGGCGATGTAGGCGAGCGGGTTGGCGTTGCCGAAGATGCCCTGCAGGCGCCCGCCGTTGAAGAGGTTGTCGCGCGACCACAGGGTGATCGGGTGCCCCTCGAACGAGGCGTCGGGACGGACGAACCCGGGCAGGATGTCGCCCCGCCAGATCAGCGCCACCCACAGCTCGAAGAGGATCGACAGCGCCAGCATCCACTTCAGGGCCGAGGCCACCGCACGGACGATCTCGCGCCAGGTGAACACAGCGGCCACGAACATCGCCTGCAGCGTCGTCGACACGAGCAGCATCAGCGTCAGCTCGGTCGCCGCGAGCCAGTGGGACCACAGCAGCGAGGCGACCGCCCAGGCGACATAGGCGAGCGCGAACCAGGGCAGTCGCCGCCACTGCACCCGGGGGCGGAGCGTCACCCACAGGATGGTCGAGACCACGCCCGTCGCCACGACCACGACGGCGGCCACGACGGTGCCGAAGGCCATCAGCCAGCTCGTCCCCGCCATCGACGCGGCGATGACGAAGACGCACCACGCGCGCAGGAGGAGATGCCCGGTCGTCTCGCGCACGGGCGCCGTGGGCGGTGCTGAAACGGGATGACGGGAGGAGACGGCCATGGTGGTCACAGGCTACCGCGGAGTCGACGGGAGGCCTCGGTGGCATCGGGTCGCGCGGGGAGCGGGTCAGTGATGATCGGCCGCGCGTGAACCGCACGGGCGCGACACGACCATTCCTCCCCAGATGGCGCGTTGCGGCGGCTTGTATGATTCGTCCTTGCGTTCCCTTTCCGTGTCGGTGGTTGCTGCAAAGATGGGAACATGAAGACGAACTACGAGAGCGGTGGCGGCGAGGCGGTCGATGGATCGCCGCATGCCGCGGCGTTCGCCGGGTTCGTCGACGCCCTCGCTCTCGTGCACGCCGGCGAGATCGCCGCGGCCAGAGCCTTGGCCGACCTCGGGCGGTCCGCGCTGCGCGAGGCGCATCGTGGCGGGGTGCGGGGCATGGCCTCCGACATGGAGCTGCGGTCGGTCGCTGCGGAAGCGGCGGGGATCGCGCGGCGTGGGGACAGGCGGGTGCAATGGGAGATCGACCACGCGATGACAGTCGTCGACGAGTACCCGGCGATGTTCGCGGCGTGGGAGCAGCGCCTCGTCACCCGGGAGCACATCGACGTTGTCGTGAAGGTCGGGCGGGTGGTGCCGGAGGAGGTGCGACCGGAGTTCGATGCCGCCGCGGTGGCCGTGTGTCAACGCGATATCGCGACGCGGGTGGCCGGGGCGTTGCAGAACCTGGCGGAGCGGATGCACCCGCGGTCGTTCAGCGAGCGTCACCGGGAGGCCGCGGCCGGGCGGTGCGTGCGGTTGTCGCCGGGGGTGGATGGGATGGCCGACCTTTCGGCGACGGTGCCGATGGTGATCGCGGCGGGGATCTATGACCGGTTGACGCAGATGGCGCAGTCCGTGAAGGACGCCCGGGCGGATGCTGTGGCGGTGGATGCCGCGGGCGCTGGCGCGGTCGCGGTGGATGGCGCGGGCGCGGTGGACGGCGCCGGCGCCGCTTTCGGAGTGGATGCCGAACGAGATGCCGGTGCCGCTGCCCCTACCCCTGACACCCGGACGATGGATCAGCTCCGCGCGGATGTTCTCTCGGACCTCGTCCTCGGTGGTGCACCCGTCATCGACCCGACGGTGGGCGTGGACGGGCGTGGTGCCCTCGGGGCGCTCCGCGCGAAAGTGCAGGTCGTGATCACCTCAGACACCCTCACCGGAAACGACGAACACCCCGCCGAAGCGATCGGCACCGGACTGGTCGACGCCGACACGGTCCGGGAACTCGCCTCACAGACGGCGACGTGGGACCGGATGTTCATCGACCCGGTCACCCGGACACCGGTCGAAACCGACGCCTACCGGCCCCTCCCCGCGATGCGGCGGCTGCTGCAGACCCGCGACCAGCACTGCCGGTTCCCCGGCTGCCGCAGAGCCGCGATCCGCTGCGAAATCGACCACACCATCGACCACGCCACCGGCGGCCACACCCACATCTACAACCTCGCCCACCTCTGCCAACGACACCACTCCATGAAGCAATTCACGAAATGGCAGGTCCGGCAGGCCGGCGGCGGGGTGCTGGTGTGGACCTCACCCCACGGCAGGGTCTACCGAGAAGACGTCCCCATCCCCACCGTCTGCTTCACACCAGAACTCGCCACACCACCACCGCGCCCACCGGACTCACCGGGCCCACCCGGTCACGGCACCGGCGCGCCACCACCCTTTTGACAGCGTCGAGTCTGACCGCGGCACGATGATCCACCGGGCCTCGCCCTGACGTGTCGAGGTCCCGTCGAAAGCGCATCGGGGCGGGAGCTCGCCCGACGCAGCCGACGGTCCCGCTCTAGGCTGGTGCCGTGCTGATTCCGATCTCGAACGTCGCCCGGAACTACGCCTGGGGTTCCGCCACGCTCATCGCCGAACTGCAGGGGCGCGAGCCGTCGCCCGAGCCCGAGGCCGAGATCTGGTTCGGCGATCACCCCGGGAGCCCGTCGCGCGTCGACGACGGCACCGGGCGTCCGCTCGATCACGCGCTCGCGGAGGCAGGCGTCGCGCGCCTGCCCTACCTCCTCAAGATCCTGGCTGCCGCGACGTCGCTGTCGATCCAGGCCCATCCCTCCCGCACGGAGGCCGCGGCCGGATTCGCCCGGGAAGAGGCCGACGGCATCCCGCGGGACGCCGACGACCGCCTCTACCGCGACGACAACCACAAGCCCGAGATCATCGTCGCCCTCTCCGACCGGTTCCGCGCGCTCGTGGGCCTGCGTCCGCTGGAGCAGACGCAGCGCCTCGTCGCTTCGCTCGGCTCGGGCCCCGGCTTGAGCGCCCTCGCCGACGCGCTGCACCGCTCGGACGGCGAGGAGGAGTCTGCGACGCTGCACCGTGTACTCGGCTGGGCCCTCTCGGGGGACGCATCCGACGTCGTGGACGGTCTGGCCGCGGCTCTGTCCACCGACCGTGGCGATGCGGCATCCGACTTCGCCGCTGAGCGGGTCGTCCTCGCGCGGATCGCGGGGGAGTTCCGCGGCGATCCTGGTCTGATCGTGGCGACGCTCATGAATCTCGTCGAGTTGCGGCGCGGCGAGGCGCTCTTCGCCCCCGCCGGCGTACTGCACGCCTACCAGGACGGGCTGGGCGTCGAGCTGATGGCTGCCAGCGACAACGTGCTGCGCGGGGGGCTGACACCCAAGCACGTCGACGTGGCCGAGCTGCTCCGCATCGTCGACACGACCAGCGGCCCGGCCCCCATCATTGAGCCCACCACCGTGGCCCCGGGCGTCTCCTCCTACGACGCCGGCGTGCCCGACTTCCGCCTCGCACGCGTCGAAGCCTCCTTCGAGTCCGTCACCGAGATCGCGTTGAGCGGCCCGGCGATCGTGCTGGCCACCTCCGGGGATGTGGTCGTGGAAGCCGACGGCGACCGGGTCGAGCTCGTCCCGGGCACGGCGGTCGTCGTCATCGCGGACTCGGTGGCCGTCGGGGGCGCGGGCGAGGCTTTCGTGGCTCAGCCGGGCCTGGGCTGAAAGCCGCGACACGCCGTCGAGCCTTCGCAAAGGTTAAACACCCGCTTGAGGGTTTACGATCCGCGACTTGACCGGAGCGAATCACACGGGTGTAATTAATGCGAGACACGCGGCTCGCGTGCCGGCCGGCGAGGAGGGAACACGATATGACGGCATACCGTTCGGGCGTTCCCGACAACTGGTTCGTCGATCCGGTCAACCTGGGGGTCCCCGGGGTCCGCCGTGCCGATCCCGACGGCGACGACAACGCTCTCTCCTGGCAGACCGATGCCCTCTGCGCGCAGACCGATCCCGAGGCGTTCTTCCCCGAGAAGGGCGGGTCGACCCGCGACGCGAAGCGCATCTGCACCTCGTGCGATGTCCGGGGCGAGTGCCTGGAGTATGCGCTGCAGAACGACGAGCGGTTCGGCATCTGGGGCGGGCTGAGTGAGCGCGAACGTCGCAAGCTCAAGCGTCGAGCGGTCTGATCGACGACGTCCGGGCGACGTGCGGGTTTCCCGCTCGTGATGCGACGGATCTTTCTGCGCGAACCGCGCGACCGTTGACTCGGGTGCTCAGACTCGCCGCCTAGGCTGGGCCCCGTCATGCCCGCCCGAGTACACGCGCTTCTGGTCGTGCGTCCCGATGGACGCGCGCCCGCGGCCTTCCATCTCACGCGCACGCTCGCCGCGCTGCGCGAGCAGACGCGCGCCGTGGACGTGCTCACCATCGTGCTCTGCGGTGGGGACGAGCGCCTGCGCGCGCTGGCGGACGGATCCGGGGCCGAGGCGGTCATCGCGGCACCGGCCCGGACCGGGTATGCCGCTGCGCTCCGTCTCGCATCCCGCCGCCTCGACGGCGACGCCGTATGGCTGCTGGCGCAGGACGTGGCCCCCGAGCCCGATGCGCTCGCCCGGCTCGGCGCCGCGCTCGAGACGGCGCCCTCGGTGGCCGTCGCGGTGCCCAAGCTCGTCGAATGGGACGACCGCACTCGGATCGTCTCGCTCGGTCGGTCGATGACCCGGCTCGGTTCGGCCATCGGCCTCGCGGACGGAGAGCACGACCAGGGCCAGCACGACGGTGTCGACGACGTGCTCGGCGGCGACGTGCGCGGGCTCCTCGTCCACACCGCTGCCTGGCGCGAGCTCGACGGCATCGACGCGGCGCTCGCGGATGCCGACGAGGGGCTCGATCTCGGCGTGCGCGTGCGCCTGGCAGGAGGCCGGGTGGTCCTCGCGCCCTCGGCCCGGATCGCGGTCGCGCACGACGGTGTCGCCGGCCCGCCGGCGCCCCGCACGACGAGCTCGAGAGCGCGCATCACCCATACGGCACGCGTGGCCCAGCTGCACCGTCGGCTCGTCTACGCACCGCCGCCGCTGGTGCCCCTGCACTGGCTCAGCCTGCTGCCGCTGGCGCTGTGGCGCACCATCCTCGACCTCGTCGGCAAGCGACCGGCGCGGATCGGCCCCGAGTGGTCGGCAGCCCTGGTCGTCCTCGTGCGCGTCGCGGCGGTCGTACGTGCTCGCGGTCGCATCGCGCGACACCGGCGAGCGTCGTGGACGCAGCTCGCTCCGCTGCGGGTGAGCACCCGCATCATGCGCCAACGTCTGATCGAGGACGAGCCGGGCGGCGCCGGTCCGCGCCGCGCCGAGCTCGGCTTCTTCTCGGGCGGCGGTGCCTGGGCGGTGCTCGCGGCCCTCGTCGTCTCGATCGCGTCGATGCCCGCGGCGCTCAGCTGGCCCACCATCGGCGGGGGAGCGCTCGCGCCCCTGGCTCCGACGGTTTCGCGGCTGTGGGCCGAGGCGACCGGTGTCCAGCGTCCACTCGGTTGGGACGCCGTGGGCCCGGCCGATCCGTTCAGCGTCGTGGTCGCCGCGCTCGGGTCGCTCTCGCCCGCCGACCCGTCGCGTGCCCTCGTCGTGCTCTGGCTGCTGGCGCTGCCCCTCGCCGTGCTCGGCGGATGGTTCGCCGCCACCCGCGTGACCGAGCGTCCCGTGCTGCGCATCGTCGGAGGCGTCGTCTGGGCGCTCGCCCCCGCATTCCTCAGCGCGCTCACAGACGGGCGCCCCGCCGCCGTCATCGTGCATCTCGTGCTGCCGTGGCTCGCGTTCACGGCTGCAGCGGCGCACCGCTCGTGGGGCAACGCGGGAACGGCATCCATCCTGCTCGCCGTGGTGCTGGCCTGCTCACCGGTGCTCGCGGCACCCGCCGTCGTGATCTGGGTCCTCGCCGTCGTCATGGCGATGTCGCTGCGCGGCCGCCGCGCGGGATTCCGGTGGCTCTGGATCCTCGTGCCCTCGCTCGCGCTGTCCGCACCGCTCGTGATCGCGCGCCTGCTCGCGCGCGACCCGTGGTCGCTGCTTGCCGATCCCGGTGTCCCGTTCGCGGGTCCGCGGCTTCCGGCCGACGCGCTGGGCCGCGTGCTCCTCGCCCTGGGCTTTCCGTCGGATGCCGGCTGGGCGGCGTTCACCGGAGCGGCGGGACCCGTGTGGTGGCTCATGCTGTTCACCGCACCTCTCGTCGCGCTCACCCTCGTCGCGGCAGCCTCGCCACGTCGTTTCGTGGGGATCGTTCTCCTCGCGATCGCCGGGCTCGGAACTGTCACGGCGTTCGCAGCGGCGAATGTCTCCGTCGCGATCGACGAGACGACACCGATCGCCCTCTGGCCCGGAACCGCGCTCAGCCTCGCCTGGCTCGGTGCGGCCGGCGGTGCGCTGCTCGTCCTCGACAGCGTCGTGGCCGTGCGGGCACTGCGCACCGTCGCTGCCGCCCTCGTCGTGCTCGGGTTGGTGGCCGGGTCCGTCCCCGCACTGCTTTCGCAGCCGCGCGGCACCGCGCTGGTGGGTCGCGGTGAGACCAGCACACTTCCGGCGTTCGTCGCGGCGGAGGGCGCCGGCACCCCTGGGCTCGGGACCATCGTGCTCACACCCACCGGCGACGGCGTCGCCGTCGACGTGGTCTGGGGCGCCAGCGCGACCCTCGGCGGACAGTCGACCCTCGAGACCGCACGCACGGGTCTCGACTCCTCGGACGAGACAGTCGCGCAGGTGGCGGCCGACCTCGTCGCCGACACGGCCAACGACGTCGTCGCCGAGCTCCGCGACCGGGGTGTCGCCTTCGTCCTCATCGCCCCGGAAAGCGCCGGAGAGTCCGCGGAAGCACGCGCGATCCGGCTCGCGGCGATGACGGTGTTGAACAGCCGCGACGGGCTCGACGCCGTCGGTTCGACCGAGAAGGGCGAGCTCTGGCGCCTGGCGGGCGAGGTGCCGCCCCGCGCCGATGCGGACCCCGCGGACCGCGCAGCGGCGACGGCGGCATGGTCGGGCATCGCGGTGGTGTTCGCGATCGCCGTGCTGCTGGCGCTGCCCACGCGCGGAAGCCGGTCCGCGTCGCGCGCCGTTCCGCGGACCGTCGGCACCCGTGCGCTGCGGAGGAGAGAGCGATGAGCGTTCGTCCCGCCCTGACCCGCGCCGTGATCGGCGTCGTCACCGCCGTGATCGTCGGCGGTGGTGTGGCTGCGGCGGCTGTCGCGCCGTGGCCGACCCTCGCGCGCGAGCCGCTCGGACTGCAGGTGGTGCCCGAAGCGGCCCGCTCGGTCGCAGCGTGCGACGGTCCGTTGCTCGCGCTCGGACGCGACGAGACCGCTGCCGGCGCGATCACGGAGGCGGCCGGTGCCGCAGTCACCGCTCAGGCGGACGGATCGGAGCCCACCGAGTCCGCGATCACCACCCCCGATCGCGCCGATGCGGGCTCGGCTCCAGCCGTGTTCACCGCCGAGCCCATCGGCGGCCGGCCGACAGACCTCGCGGCGGCCTCGGTGTCGCTGCTCGACGAGCCGGACCTGCGCGGACTCGCGGTCTCGAACTGCAGCCGCCCCGTCATGGAGTCCTGGATCGTGGGCGGCTCGGCGGCCACAGGGGCGAGCGACCTCGTCCTGCTGGCGAACCCGGGGGCCGTTCCCGCCACCGTGAACCTTCGGATCTACGGTGCCGAGGGTGCCGCCGACCCGGTCGCGGGCAGCGAGATCGTCGTCGCCGCCCGATCGCAGCGCATCGTGCCGCTCGCCGCGCTGCAACGCGGCGAGGAGAGCCCGGTGGTGCGCATGACGGCGACCGGCGCGCCGATACGCGCGTCGTTGCAGTCGGCCCTCACCCGCACGCTCATCGCGGGCGGCGTCGACCAGGTGTCGGCAGCCGCCCCGCCCGCCACGACCCAGATCATCCCCGCCGTCGACGTCACGGTCGCCCCCGACTCCGGTGCCTCTGCGGGTGGCATGTCGGTCCGGCTGCTCGCCCCCGCCGTCGACACCACGGCGAGTGTCGTGGTGCGCTCCGCCGACGACGGCACCGTGGTCTCGCAGCAGGAGGGGATCGCCCTGGCGGCGGACCGTCCGCTGGAGCTCGAGGTGACGGGGATGCCGGTGGGTGCGTACACCGTCACCGCGACCGCACCCGAGCCCGTCGTCGCTGCGGCCTGGACCTCGACCGACCTCGCCGGCCCCGCCGACTTCGCCTGGGCCGTCGCAGCGCCCGCGGTCGATGCGCCGACGACCGTCGCGATCGCCGCCGGGCCGAACCCGACCCTCGCCCTCAGTGCGGCCGCCGACGCGACTGTCGTCGTGACGCCGCTGGCAGGTGGGGCGTCGCAGAGCATCGACCTCACGGCCGGACAATCGCGCACGGTCGAGGTGTCCGCCGGAGCGGTCTACCGGATCGACCCGGGCGCCGGCGTGGTCCACGCGTCGGTGGGGTTCTCCGCAGCCGGGCAACTCGGCACCTACCCGGTGACGGGCTCGGCGGCGGCGGCGGCGGAGCTCACCGTCTACCCCTGACGGGCAGGAGCGCCGGCCGTGCCACCCGGGTCAGAGGAAGCGGAAGCGGTCGGGGCCGAGGTCCCAGGGGTCGCGGCCCAGGTACTCGGCCGCGGCGCGGAAGACGCAGCTCTCGACCATCATGCGCCGATGCAGGTCGTCGTCGCGGTGCAGGTGACCCAGTCTCTCGATCGGCAGACGGAAGAGGATGATGCGCTTCTCCTCCGCCAGCACGCGCCACCTGGGGATGCCGTCCTCGTCGCTCGCTGCCGGCATCCCGGCCACCTCGAACCGCACCTCGCGCAGTTCCGGCCAGGCGCTGCGCAGGAACTCCGCCGCCGTCCCGACCGACAGGTCGAAACGTTCCGACCGTGTCTCGAGCGGGGGCAGCGGAGGTCGCACGACGGGGCTGCGGCCGTCCCGCCCGTGACGGCCGTGCCGCGAGGGGCGACCTCGACGCGGGGGGACCGGGCGCGACCGTCGGCGGATCATGACGCCATCCTACGTGCGTCACTCGTCGCGCCCACGGCGCGGCATCCCCCCGGATCGCCGGGTCGCGACTAGCGTGAAGCCGATGCGCGAGAGACTGTGTTCGAAGGTGGGCTGCGCCCGCGAGGCTGTCACGACCCTGACCTTCGACTACGGCGACCAGATGGCCGCCCTCGGTCCGCTCGGCGGCGGCACGGACCCGCACGCCCACGACCTGTGCGCCATCCACACCGACCGGCTCTCGGTGCCCAAGGGCTGGGTCGTCATCCGGCACGAGACGCTGCGCGTCTAGAACGCTCGGGGAAACCGCGGGGAGCCTCGACCGCCGAGCCGGTGAGGGTCGCCGCCCGATCGTCGATGCGCTGCAGCGCGACGTACTCGCGGTCGCGCCGGACGGCGACGACGGCTATGACGAGCGTCTCGGGGTCGGTGCGGGGTACCGGTGACACGAACGGCCGCACCTCGTCCGCGATCGCTGCCGCGGCACGCTGGCGGGCACCCGGTTCCATCCCGGGGGCCGAGCGGGCGAACTGCGCCGCGCGACGCGCGACGCGATCGGGCAGCCGCGCGACGTCGGCGACGGCGGCCCATTCGTCGAGCCCGGCGGGCACCGGTGCGGCAGGCGGGGGGAGTCGCGGCGCCCGCGTGCGTTCGCAGTAGGTGCCGGCGACCAGATCGCCCAGACGCGTGGAGCGGGGCGTGAAGGTCGCGACGATCCCCGCCAGGGCGCCGAAGGTGAACCAGATCTCGAGCACGCCGAGAAGCGCTCGGATGAAGGCCTGCCGGAAACCTGTCGCGCCGCCGTCGGTGCGGACGATCCGGCCACCGACCGCGAGCTTGCCGAGGCTGCGGCCCCGGGAGAACGTCTCGACGGCCGTCGGAATCACGACCAGCACGAGCACCAGCATGGTGATCGTGAGGATCGGCGACAGGGCGTCCAACCGCAGCCCGCCGACGATCAGGCTCCCTACGAAGAAGAAGAGGACGAGCAGCGCCACCCCGCACAGCACGTCGATGAGCGCCCCGAGCGCCCGCAGGAAGAAGCCGAGCGGCTGCACGTCGAGAGCGACCGCCTCGCCCGTGAGGATCTCGTCCTGACGGATCTCCACCGTGGTCGCTGGCGTCGTCATGGGTACAGTTAAGCAAATGGATCTCGACGCCCTGGTCGCCGCCCGTCGTGCCGAATGGGACCGCCTCGACGAGCTCGCCCGCGCCCGGCGGCTCTCGAGCGGCGACGTCGACGAGCTGGTGGCGCGGTACCGTGCGGCATCCGCCGACCTCGCCGACATCAAGACCTCCGCCGGGCGCAGTGTGGAGGGCGATCGCCTGTCGATGACCCTCTCGCGGGCACGGCTCCGCCTCACCGGCGCACCCGAGAACGTGCTGCGACAGCTGCCGCGGTTCTTCCTCCAGCAACTCCCCGCCGCGCTGTACCGGGTGCGCTGGACGACGCTCGGCGTGGCGATCTCGTTCGTGCTCGTCAGCGGTCTCGTCGCGTTCTGGGTCTCGGGCGATCCCGCGGCCGTTGCGGCGCTCGGCTCGCAGGCGCAGCTGGAGCAGTATGCCGAGGACGATTTCACCTCGTACTACAGCGACAACCCGGCTGCGGTGTTCGCCGGCACCGTCTGGACCAACAACGCCTGGATAGCGGCGCAGTGCGTCCTCTTCGGCATCACCGGCCTGTGGCCCGCGATGGTGCTGATGCAGAACGCCGTGAGCATCGGACAGGCCGCCGCCATCCTGATGGCCTTCGACCGCGGCGACGTGTTCCTGCTCCACATCGCACCGCACGGGCTCCTCGAGTTGACGTGCATCTTCGTCGCCGGTGCGACGGGCTTCCACATCTTCTGGGCCTGGGTCGCGCCGGGCCGGCGTGGCCGGGGCGAGGCGCTGGCGGCCGCGGGACGATCGCTGGCCACCGTCGCGATCGGCTTGATCCTGGCCCTCGCGCTCGCCGGTCTGGTCGAGGGCTTCGTCACCGCTCAGCCGTGGCCCTGGACGGTGAAGATCGGGATCGGCGCGCTCGCCCTCGGCGTCTTCCTCGCGTACATGCTGGGCCTCGGCCGCGTCGCGGCCCGCCGCGGCGAGACCGGAGACCTCACGGAGTACGAGGCAGGCACCCCCCGCCTCGTCGTGGGCTGACCGGAGCGTCCCGGGTAAGGGCATCCTTCCTTTGATCCGATCAAATTAACCGGGTACGCTGTCCGTATGCCCGATGCCACCGCCCCCGAGGTCATGCGAGCCTCCGGGCTGCGCGTCACCGAGTCGCGGGCGGCCGTCTACGCGGCGCTGCGGACGCGACCGCATGCCAGTGCCGACGACATCCACACCGCGGTCGTGGCGGAGCTGCCGCAGGCCAGCCGGCAATCGGTGTACAACGCGCTGAACGACTTCGCCGACGCGGGGATCGCTCGGCGCATCGAACCCGCCGGCCGGTCGATGCTGTTCGAGCTGCGCGTGGGCGACAACCATCACCACCTCGTATGCACCGGATGCGGCCGCGTCGAAGATGTCGACTGCGCTCTCGGACACGCGCCGTGCCTGCACCCCTCCGACGATCACGGCTTCCAGGTCGCCGCCGCCGAGGTGACGTACTGGGGCCGCTGCGCCACGTGCGCGGCGACCGCCGCCTGAGCCGCCCTGCCTTTCTGTCCACCAGCTCTCCCGCAAACCCCCAACGGAAGGATCACCATGAGCGATCGCGACCCGCAGTCCGCACCGATCGGCGAGGACGTGACCGATACCGACCAGGCGGTCACCCCCATCGACACGCCCGAGGACGAGCGTGCCGACGGTGAGACCCGTCCGCGCCCGAACGACGCCGTCGGCTGCCCCGTCGTCCACGGTGGCGAGCAGAGCCACGGCCACGGGCACGGCTCGCACGGCGGTCAGCCCCACCCGACGGTCGGCAACGCCAACCACGTGTGGTGGCCCAACCAGCTCAACCTGCGCATCCTGAAGAAGAACCCCGCCGTCGCCAACCCGGTGGGCGAGGACTTCGACTACACGGCCGCGTTCTCGGCGCTCGACCTGGCAGCCGTCAAGAAGGACATCGAGGACGTGCTCACCACGTCCCAGGACTGGTGGCCCGCCGACTTCGGCCACTACGGCCCGCTGATGATCCGCATGGCCTGGCACTCCGCCGGCACCTACCGCGTCACCGACGGACGTGGTGGCGGCGGTGCCGGCCAGCAGCGCTTCGCCCCGTTGAACAGCTGGCCCGACAACGTCAACCTCGACAAGGCACGTCGCCTGCTGTGGCCCGTCAAGAAGAAGTACGGCCAGTCGATCTCGTGGGCCGACCTCATGATCCTCGCCGGCAACGTCGCGCTCGAGTCGATGGGCTTCTCGACCTTCGGCTACGCCGGTGGACGCCCCGACGTCTGGGAGCCGGACGACGACGTGTACTGGGGCCCCGAGACCACCTGGCTCGCGGACGAGCGCTACTCCGGCGACCGCGACCTCGAGAAGCCTCTCGCAGCCGTGCAGATGGGCCTCATCTACGTCAACCCCGAGGGTCCCAACGGTGAGCCCGATCCGCTGAAGTCGGCGCGCGACATCCGCGAGACGTTCGGCCGCATGGGCATGAACGACGAGGAGACCGTCGCCCTCATCGCCGGCGGCCACACCTTCGGCAAGACGCACGGCGCGGCCCCCGACTCGAACCTCGAGGACAACCCCGAGGCCGCGGGCGTCGAGCAGCAGGGTCTCGGTTGGAAGAACAACAACGGCACCGGACGCGGGGACGACACGATCACCTCGGGTCTGGAGGTCACCTGGACCTACCACCCGACGCGCTGGGACAACGAGTTCTTCCACATCCTCTACGCGTACGACTGGGAGCTCATGCGCAGCCCCGGCGGCGGCCATCAGTGGCGTCCGATCAACGGCGGCGGCGCCGACATGGTGCCCCTCGCGCACTCGAACGGGCGTCGCGAGCCGCGCATGCTCACGAGCGACCTGGCGCTGCGGATGGACCCGGCCTACGACGAGGTCTCGCGTCGCTTCAAGGCCGATCCCGTCGCGTTCGGCGACGCGTTCGCCCGCGCCTGGTTCAAGCTGACGCACCGCGACATGGGCCCCATCGCCCGCTACCTCGGCCCCGAGGTGCCCCAGGAGGAGCTCATCTGGCAGGACCCGCTGCCCGCCGTCGACCACGAGCTGATCGACGACGCGGATGCCGCGGCCCTGAAGCAGCGCATCCTGGAGACCGGCCTGACCGTGTCGGAACTCGTGTCCGCAACGTGGGCGGCGGCCTCGACCTTCCGCGGCAGCGACAAGCGCGGCGGCGTCAACGGCGCCCGCATCCGTCTCGCGCCGCAGAAGGACTGGGAGGTCAACAACCCGGCCCAGCTGCAGACCGTGCTCGAGGCGCTCGAGGGCGTCAAGGCCGCCTTCGACGCCGAGCAGACCGGCGGCAAGAAGGTGTCGCTGGCCGACCTCCTCGTGCTCGCCGGCAACGCGGGTGTCGAGAAGGCCGCCCGTGACGGCGGCGTCGAGGTGACGGTGCCCTTCCGCGCCGGCCGTACCGACGCCACCGCGGAGCAGACGGACGAGCACTCCTTCGGCCACCTCGAGCCGGCGGCCGACGGCTTCCGCAACTACTACGGCCCGAACGCGGTGCTTCCCGCTGAGCACCACCTCATCGACAAGGCGAACCTGCTCACCCTGAGCGCGCCCGAGATGACGGTGCTCGTCGGCGGTCTGCGGGCTCTCGGTGCCAACTACGACGGTTCGTCGTTCGGCGTCTTCACCGATCGGCCCGGCGTACTCACGAACGACGTGTTCGTGAAGCTGCTCGATCTGGGGGCCACCTGGAAGCCGCTCGACCCCGGCTCGCACGCCTTCCGCGGCGTGAACGCCGACGGCTCCGAGATCGGCATCGGCACGCGGGTCGACCTGCTGTTCAGCTCCAACTCCGAGCTCCGCGCCATCGCCGAGGTCTACGCCTCGGATGACGCGAGCGAGAAGTTCGTGCGCGACTTCGTCGCCGCGTGGACCAAGGTCACCGAGCTCGACCGGTTCGACCTGCGCTGAGCGGCGTCCACCCTTCGTTCGGGGCGGCTGCTTCACCTCGGGGCGTGTAATTCACGCCCCGCGGTGAGCAGACCGCCCCGAACGTTTGTGTGTGCGAGGGCGCGGGTCAGAGGCGGCCGGCCGCCTTCAGCGCGAGGTAGTGGTCGGCCACGGCCGGGGGCAGCGCGTCGGGCGTCGCGGTCAGCGCCTCGCCACCCGCCCGGCGGACGGCCGCCGCGACGCGCTCGACGTCGCGGTCGGCGTGCGCGATGGCGGCCTCGCGGTAGACGTCCTCGGCCGTCCGCGCCCCCGGGGCCGGGTCGGGCGCGTCCATCGCCGCTCCCACCAGCACCGTCGTGCGCTCGGTGAGGGAGGGCAGCGACCCGAGGAAGCCGCGAGCGGCCTCGGGGGAGTCCTGCGCGGTGAGGAGCACGACGAGAGAGGGACGCGAGGTCAGCGAGCGCACCTCGGTCAGCACGGCGCTCCAGTCGGTGTCGATGAGGGTGGGCTCCACGGGTGCCATCGCGTCGACGAGGGCCGGGAGCAGCCGTGCGCCGTCGACGCCGGTCACCCGAGCCCGCCGGGCACGATCGAACATCACCAGGTGCACGTGGTCTCCGGCGCGCGCCGCGAGTGCGCTCAGCAGCAGCGCCGACTCCATCGCGGCATCCAGTCGCACGCCGTCACCGACCCGCGTGGCGCTGGTGCGTCCGGTGTCGATCACGATGACGACGTGCCGGTCGCGTTCCGGACGCCACGTGCGGAGCATGGTCGTGCCCGCCCGCGCCGTGGCACGCCAGTCGATCGAGCGCACATCGTCGCCCCGCACGTACTCTCGGAGGCTGTCGAACTCCGTGCCCCGGCCACGCACCTGCACGCTGGTGTTGCCATCGAGCTCGCGAAGGCGCGCCAGGCGCGAGGGGAGGTGTCGTCGCGAGGCGAACGGCGGCAGCACCCGGAGCGCGCCGGGCGCCGGGGCCACCCGCTGACGGCCCGCGAGGCCCATCGGACCGCGGCTGCGCAGCGCCACGAACCCGGTGCGCAGCTCGCCCCGTCGGCGGGGGAGGAGGCGCAGGACGAACGCCCTCCGCTCGCCGGCCGGGACCTCGACGTCGATCCGCGCGTCACCGGCACCGGCGGTGGGCTGCCAGCCGTCGCGGAGGCGTCCCCGAAGCGGACGGCGCCCGTCATTGCGGAGCAGCACCGTCGCCTCGACCGGTTCGCCCAGGCGCGCCCGGGTCGGGATGCGGCGCTCGACGACGACGGGCCGAAGCGGCGCGGCGGCCGCGACGTCGACGATCATCAGCGCGATGCAGAGCACGGCCCAGGCCGTCGCCGCCCACGCCGCGTCCCAGCCCGCCGCGGGGGCGAGCACCACCGGCACGACGCCGACAGCGACCAGCAGCGCGAACAGACCCGAGACGTACATCGCCGGCTCAGATCGGGACGCGGGTCTGCTGCAGCACCGACGTGAGGATCGTGTCGGCGGAGACGCCTTCGATCTCGGCGTCGGGACGCAGCTGGAGGCGGTGACGCCATGCCGGCACGAGCATCGTCTGCACGTGGTCCGGCGTGATCGCGGGGTAGCCGCCGAGCCACGCCCACGCCTTCGCCGCAGCGAGCAGCGCGGTGGCCGCGCGCGGGCTCGCACCCAGCTGCACCGACGGCGAGTCGCGGGTGGCGCGCGCGAGGTCGACAACGTAGCCGAGGACGTCGTCCGAGACCTCGACGGCGGCGGCGGACTGCTGCGCGGCGCGGATCTCGGCGGCGCTGACGACAGCGCTCACCCCCGCCGTCTCGAGCGAGCCGGGGCGGAACCCGTCGGCGTGGCGGCGCAGCACCGCGATCTCGTCGTCCCGGCCCGGAACGTCGATCCGCAGCTTGAGGAGGAAGCGGTCCAACTGCGCCTCCGGAAGCGTGTACGTGCCTTCGTGCTCGACCGGGTTCTGGGTCGCCGCGACCAGGAACGGGTCGGGGAGCGCACGGGACTCGCCGTCGGCCGACACCTGGCGCTCCTCCATGGCCTCGAGGAGGGCCGCCTGGGTCTTGGGCGGCGTTCTGTTGATCTCGTCCGCGAGCAGGATGTTGGTGAACACCGGGCCGGCGCGGAACTCGAACTCGCCCGTCCGCGCGTCGTACACCAGCGAGCCGGTGACGTCGCCGGGCATCAGGTCCGGGGTGAACTGGATGCGGGTGGTGTCCAGCCCCACCGCGCGGCTGAACGCGCGGACGAGCAGCGTCTTGGCGACGCCCGGCACACCCTCGAGCAGCACGTGGCCCCGCCCGAGCAGCGCGATGAGCAGGCCGGTCACCGCACCGTCCTGACCGACGACGGCCTTGCCGACCTCCCATCGGACACGGTTCATCGCCTCGCGGAGGTCGCCGGATGCGGTCTCGCTCATGGGGTGTTCCTTTCGGGACGGACGGTTCGGAGCACGGCCGTCTCGAGCTCGCGCAGCCGGTCGGCGGCGTCGACGAGTTCTCGGTCGGTGTGCGGAAGGTCATCGAGCAGGATGCCGCGGACGCGGGCGCGCTCGGCATCGAGGCGGGCGGCCGCGGCATCGGCGATCGCACCGGCGTCGGCGGCGCCCATGCCCAGCAGTCGACCGAGGCGGCGGAGGCTGTCGCGGCGGAGCTGGTCCAGCGCGTGCACGGGATCGGCGGCGGCGGCATACAGGCGCGCGCGTCCCTCGGTCGTCTCGGAGGCGCGGACGGTGACGGGCAGGTTCTCGGCGACCAGCGGACCGAACCGCCGCCCCCGCCATGCCGCCGCGGTCGCGGCGGCGGCGAGGAGCAGGAGGATGCTCGGCGTCACCCAGGGCGGGGTGAGCTCTCCGAGCGAGGGAGCGGCGACGAGCGAGCCGTCGCCGAGAGCCGGCACGTACCAGACGACCTGGCCGGTGCCGCCGAGCAGATTGAGCCCGAGCGCCGCGTTGCCGTTCTCGGACAGCCGTTGGTTCACCAGGAGCGCCGTCGCATCGAGCGCCACCACCCGGTCCGCGCCGGAGCCGCGGCCGACGAGACCGTAGCCGCCCGCCGCCGGGTAGCACGCGATGTCGGCGCCGTCACCCGAGAAGACCTCGCCGGGGCGCACCGGACCGCTCGTCGCGGCATCCGGCAGCTCGCACAGCGGGTCGGCCGATGCGTCGGCGAATCCGGCCGACGCGGAACCCCCGACGAGGAGCCGCAGGTCGCGGCTGCGCGGCTCGAGCAGCACGACACCGGAGGCCGCGTCGCGGAGCTCCTCGAGCGTGTCGTCGTCGAGGGGGGCGGTGTCGGCGATGGCGAGGATGGCGTCGGCGCGCTCGAGCGCGCCGACGGCGCTCGCCCGGTCGCGCGCGACGGCGACCTCGACGCCGCGGTCGCGGAGCACCTCGACGATCGCGCGCGAGCCGTCGGGTCCGGCGGCCTCGGGATCCAGCAGCCCCTGCGCGGGCATGGTGCCGATGCCCGCGATCGCGGCGACACCGATGCCGGCCACGACGAGGCCGGCGGCGATGCCGACCCATGCGAGCCCCGAGCGACCGCGGCGGGCGCGGGATGTGTCGACCGCGCTCACGCGAGGACCTCCGCCCGTGCTGCGGCGAGCTGTGCGTCCAGGGTGCGCGCCGCCGCGTAGGCCTCGGCGGAGCCGGGCCTGCGGAGGTACCGCACGTCGTCGAAGCTCCGCGCCAGCGACGTCAGTTCGACCCGGTAGGAGGGGAACGCGCGCGCCGCGTCGGCGGCGAACCGGTGCACCGTCGCGCCCGGCTCCGGATCGAGGATCGTGCGCTCGACCAGACCGCGGGCGATCGCGCGGACGCGCAGCACGATGGCCTCGTCCCAGGCGCCGCGGTCGGCGCATGCCTCGGCATCGGCGCGCAACTCGGCCGCGCTGCGCGCCTCATCCTCTCCGAAGAGGGCCAGCGGGGCCCGTGAGCGCGCCGCCAACCGGGGGCGTCCCCAGATGAGGATCGCGACGACGATGAGCGCGAGGACGACGGCGATGGCCCCGACGGCCAGCCAGGGGCCGAGGGAGTCGGGCACGCGGCCGGCGAAGATCGACGCGATGGTGTCGACCACGCCGCGTGCGAAGCGGTCGATCGGGGTGGGCTCGGCCTCGCGATAGAGCGCGCCCGAGAGCTCCTCCTCCGCCCAGCGACGGGCTTCGTCGGGGTCGGGGGCGATCGGCGGCGGCGTCGAGGTCATGCGCGATCGGAGCCCGGCGCCGTCCACTCGGTCGCGGCGGGGCGGGTCGGTGCGGTGCCTTCCGATGCGGGGGCATCCGGTCCCGGCGCCGTCGGGGTGGGTTCGCCCGGCGCCGGGGAACCGTCTCCGCTCGGGACGGGGGAGGCGTACCCGCCGGGTGCCGGGTACGCGGGCGGCGCTCCGTAGCCGCCCGGCTGGGCGACCGGCTGCTGCCAGCGGACGGCGAGATCGCGACCGACGTGCTGACGGTACGGGTCGGGCAGATCGCTCTGGCCCGCATCGCGTCGATCGACGTACGACGACAGATCGAGGTCGAGGCCCTCGCGGCGCATGCGGCAGTCGACGTAGACCAGAGCGCCCGCGGTGGACTGCACGATGACGGCGATCGTCTGGATCAAGGTGACGAACGCCTGCGCGAGCAACGAGCCGGCGAGCAGGGCGATGATCTCGCCGGGCTCCGGATCGCCGGTCGGCGTGATGACGGCCGTCAGACCCATCGTCACGAACGAGAAGGGGATGCTGACGACCTGGGCGAGCACGCTGAAGGTCAGCGAGATGACCACCACGATGCCGAGCGTCGGCCAGAACCGACCACGCGTCAGCCGCCACGACCGGCCGATGGCTCCGAGGATCGTCGCCCGCTCGAGCACGATCGCCGAGGTCACCAGCAGGAGCTTCGTGCTCAACCACAGGCTGAGCGGGATCGCCGACAGCACGAGCAGGATCGTCAGGGCGATCGCGAGGGGAGCGGCGCTCAGGGCCAGCAGGACGATGCCGGTCGCGAGGATGCCGAGGACCACCGCGACGATGAGCGAGACGAGCGCGGTGTATCCGATGAGGCGCCAGGCGACGGGCTTGACCCGACTCCACAGGGTCGAGAGGGTGTGCTTCTCTGCCACGACCGCCTGCGCGACCTCGCTGACGACGATGCCCTGCACGATGACGCCGAGGGCCCCCGCGGCGAGGGAGAGGACGAGCGCCGTGACGCCGCTGATCGCGATGGATCCGGCCAGGACGGTCTCGAACTCGTCGGTGCCGGGTCGCAGCGACGCGAGACGACCGAAGGTCGCGAAGCCCACGGCCACCACACCGGCCGTGGTCACGAGCACCGCGAGGGTCTGCACGACCAGCGCGAACCCGAGCAGCACCTTGGGGTTCTGCCGGAGGGCCGCGAAGGACCGCCCCAGGATGATGCCGAACGACAGAGGCTGCAGCGGGATGATCCCGGGCCGCGGGGCAGGTGTCCACGAGGGGTAGGCCGTCACGATGCACTCCTGGAACAGTCGGCTCGGTCGCACCCATCGTGTCATACGTCCGCGCGAGGCACCCGGACTCGACCGGTCGGGCGTCGGGTACGGTGAATGAGCGCACGTCGCGCGCGAGCCCGAGCCGAAAGACGAATGCCGCCCATGACTTCTCGCATCCTGGTGGTCGATGACGACACCGCGCTCGCGGAGATGATCGGCATCGTGCTGCGCACCGAGGGATTCGACACCGCCTTCTGCGCCGACGGCGCGGCGGCGGTCGAGGCCTGGCGCACCGAGAAGCCCGATCTGATCCTGCTCGACCTCATGCTCCCGGGGGTGGACGGCATAGAGATCTGCACGCAGATCCGAGCGGAGTCCGGCGTGCCGATCATCATGCTCACCGCTCGTACCGACACGGCCGACGTCGTGCGGGGTCTCGAGTCCGGCGCCGACGATTACATCGTCAAGCCTTTCAACCCGAAGGAACTCGTCGCCCGCATCCGAACCCGGCTGCGTCCGGCCGTCTCGGCGGCGGCCGAGTCGCTGCGCATCGGAGACCTCCTCGTCGACGTCGACGGGCACGAGGTGCGTCGGGGCAGCGAGCTCATCGCCCTCACCCCGCTCGAGTTCGAGCTGCTCGTGGCCCTGGCCTCGAAGCCGCAGCAGGTGTTCTCGCGCGAGATGCTGCTCGAGCAGGTCTGGGGCTACCACTACAAGGCAGACACGCGCCTGGTCAACGTCCACGTGCAGCGCCTGCGGGCCAAGGTCGAGATCGACCCCGACAACCCGCGCATCGTCACGACCGTGCGCGGGGTCGGCTATCGCGCCGGCGCCGTGATCTGAGACCGTCATGCCGATCCGCACCGTCACGACGGCGACCGTCGCGACGCGCGGGCTGCGGTCGTGGCCGCGGCGCCTGTCGCGCACGTGGCGGCGGTCGTTGCGCTT
This sequence comes from Microbacterium oleivorans, assembly GCF_013389665.1. Classification (NCBI taxonomy): domain Bacteria; kingdom Bacillati; phylum Actinomycetota; class Actinomycetes; order Micrococcales; family Microbacteriaceae; genus Microbacterium; species Microbacterium oleivorans. The sequence goes on from NZ_CP058316.1 coordinate 2,727,464, forward strand.
CCGCACCGTCGCGGTGACGCTCGGGGCCACGGCCCTCACGATCACCGTGGCGCTCGTCTGGATGTCGCTGGCGATCCAGAACGATCTGTTCGACTCGCGGACCTCGCAGCTGCTGGCCGAGGCGCAGCGGGCCACGCTCTCGGCGCAGTCCACTCTCGATGCGGCCGAGGTCGGGGGAGACGTCGTGGCCATCGACAACCTGATGGAGAGCGTGCGCACCTCGATCCAGCGGCAGTCCTCCACCGACCGCATCGCCGCGTTCCGGATCTCCTCCGAGCCGTCGGCGATCGCCCCCCAGGACTTCGATTCGGCGGGGCTGCCGGCCGACCTCATCAGCGATCCCCTCCGCACCCGAGTGCAGAGCGACGGTGAGCTCCAGTGGTGGCAGCCCGTGGGGTTCAGCGCCTCGGGCGGCGAGATGCCGGGAATCGTGGTGGGGCAGCAGATCATCCTGCCCGAGGTGGGCGCCTACGAGCTCTACCTCGGCTACGACCTGGGAAGCGAGGCTCAGACCCTCCGGTTCGTGCAGATCACACTCTGGATCGTCGGCGTCGGGCTCGTGGTGCTCATCGGTGCGATCTCCTGGATCGTGCTGCGGTCGGTGACCGAGCCGATCGCGCAGGCCGCCGAGAGCAGCTCCCGGCTGGCCGCCGGCGACCTCGAGGTGCGCCTGCAGGTGCGTGGCCAGGACGAGTTCGCCACGCTCGGGCGCTCGTTCAACGCGATGGCCGACAGCATCGAGGCCCAGATCCGCGAGCTCGCCGAGCTGTCTCAGGTGCAGCAGCGGTTCGTCTCCGACGTCTCGCACGAGCTGCGCACGCCTCTCACGACGATCCGCCTGGCCTCGGACATGCTCAACGACCGGCGCGACGCGTTCGATCCGGTGGCCGGTCGTGCCGCCGAGCTGCTGCACGACCAGGTGCACCGCTTCGAGGTGCTGCTGACCGATCTCCTCGAGATCAGCCGCTACGACGCCGGCTCCGTGCAGCTCGAGAACGAACCCACCAGCATGACGCAGCTCGCCGAGGACGTCATCGCCTCCATGGCGCAGCTCTCCGAGCAGCACGGGAGCGACGTCCGGCTCGTGGCTCCCGGCGGCTACTCTCCGGTGGAGATGGACCCGCGCCGCGTTCGCCGGATCGTGCGGAACCTGCTCGGCAACGCCATCGAGCACGGCGAGGGGCGTCCGATCGTCGTCACGGTCGACAGTGACGCCCGTGCCGTCGCGCTGGGCGTGCGCGACTACGGACTCGGGATGCGGCCCGACGACGCCGAACGCGTCTTCGACCGGTTCTGGCGCGCCGACCCCTCGCGCAAGCGCACGATCGGCGGCACCGGTCTGGGCCTGTCCATCGCCCTCGGTGATGCGCGTCTCCACGGCGGCACGCTCGCGGTCTGGTCAGAGCTCGGACGGGGCACGAACTTCGTGCTCACCATCCCGCGCCGCAGCGAGCCGCTCGCGGGTCACTCGCCCATCCCGGTCGACCCCGGGGACGATGGCGTACCCTTCGACGACCTGGGTCTGACCCAGCCCATCTCGCTTCCCCGCACCTCGAAGGGCGCCCCGTGATCCGTCTGCGCGCCGCCGCCGCCGTGGCGGGGCTTCTGCTCGTCGCCCTCCTGACGGGGTGCACGGGCCTGCCCACCTCCGGGCCGGTCGTCGCGGGCGAGGCGATCGACGAGGAGGCGGGGTCGGTCGACTTCTCGTTCCTGCCCGACGATCCGCCCCCCGGGGCCACACCCGAGCAGATCGTCTCGGGATTCCTCGCCGCCGGCTCCGGCCCGCGCGACGACTGGGGCACCGCGCGGCAGTTCCTCGCGCCCGACTTCCGCTCGTCGTGGCAGCCGACCGCACGCGCCACGATCGACCTGCCCGGCGAACGCGTCTTCTCCACGGCGGCGGATGGCACCGTGACGGTGTCGGTCACCCCGGAGGCGAGCGTGGACGCCACCGGCGCCCTGTCGATGACCGACGGGGGATCGATGCCGCTGAGCTTCAGCCTGATCGACGTCGGCGGCGAGTGGCGCATCTCCGAGGCGCCGGACGGCGTGGTCCTCGACCGGGCGCGGTTCCAGGCGGTGTTCCGGGAGTACTCGGTGATGTACTTCGATCTCTCGTGGTCGTACCTCGTGCCCGATCGGCGATGGTTCCCGGCGACGAACGCGGCGACCCACATCACCGAGGCGCTGATCGACGGCGAGCCCAGCCCCTGGCTCGCCGGCGCCGTGGCCACCGCCTTCCCCAGCAGCCTCGAGCTCGCCACGCGCGCCGTGCCGCTCGAGGCCGGCGTCGCGCAGGTGCCGCTGTCGCAGTCGGCTCTCGCGATCGTGCCCGACACCCGCGACCGCATGCAGGCGCAGCTGGTGGCGAGTCTGCAGTCGGCCGGCATCCTCGGGGCGCAGATGTCGGTCGACGGCGAGCCGGTGGCGGCGCAAGCGGTCGAGATCCGACCCATCCGGGTCGATGTGCGGCCCGTCGTGCTCACCGACGACGCCTTCGGCTTCCTCTCAGGGTCCGAGGTCGAGCCGATCCCGGGGCTCTCCCCGGCGATCGCCGGACTCGACCCGGTCGCCGTCCAGGTGGCCGCCGACCGGAGCCTGGCCGCCGTGCGCACCGCGGCCGGCGCCGTGGTGCGGGCGCGATCGGACGGCACGTTCGAGGTCGTCGACGAGCGTCCCGGCCTCGTCGACCCGACGATCGACTCCGAGGGCTACATCTGGAGCGTTCCGGCCGGAACGCCCTCGGCCCTCACGGCGGCCGGCCCGGACGGTGCGGTCATCCCCTTCGCCGATGCCTGGCCGGGGGCGTCGCAGATCTCGACCATCGAGGTGTCGCGCGACGGCACGCGCATCGCGGCTCTGGTGCGCGACGGCTCGCGGCCCGCGCTCTGGATGGCCGGCATCCTCCGCGACGACAACGGCGTGCCCGTCGGCCTCGGCGACCGCGAGACCGTCGCTGCGCTGCCGGGGGCGGGTCTGGATGCGAGCTGGGTCGACGGCTCCACCATCGCCGTGCTCGCCGAGGACGGTGGCGGCGAGGTGGTCATCTCCCAGTCGGTGGGCGGCTTCGGTGAGACGATCGCGGCGCCGGCGGACGGCGAATCGATCGCGGCGGCCAATCAACCCCGCGCGGTGCGACTGCTCGATCGGGCCGGCCGCCTCTTCGACCAGAAGGGCGAGACCTGGGCGAGCGTGGCGGGCGGCATCCGCCTGCTCGCCACGCAGCAGGGTTCGCCGCGCTGACTCCTGCCCCGTCGCGACGCGGCGCGGGTTCTCCCCGGCGCGGCGGCGACGGACGCGGCTCCCGAGGCCGCGTCGACATGCTCGAGGAATGGACGCGTTCTCCGACCTCGTCGCCCGGTGGCGCGGTGCCGGCCTCGACGCCGGCGTCGAGGCGCTCGATCTGCTCTTCCCGGTGTGGTGCGCGGGCTGCGACCAGCCCGGACGCGTTCTGTGCCCGCTGTGTGTCGCCGAGGTGTCCGATCCGGTGCTCCGTGCGATCGAGCCCGGCCTCACGGTCTGGAGCGCGATGCGCTTCAGCGGCACGGGAGCGCGCGCGATCCGAGCCCTCAAAGAGGAAGGCCGCACCGGTGTCGCTCGGCCTCTCGGCGGCCTGATCGCCGGTCTCGCCGATACCGCCGGCTGGTCGGACGCCACGCTCGTGCCCGTTCCCACGTCGGCCGCCGCGCTGCGTCGCCGCGGCTACGCGGTGCCCGAGCTCCTCGCCGCTCGCACCGGTCACGCGTGGTCGCGGATCCTCCGCGTGCGGGGGCGGGCCGTCGCCGATCAGCGCGGACTCGGACGTCGCGACCGCGAGCGGAACGTGGCGGGGACCTTCGCCGTCCGCGCCCGCCCCGCCGGGCGCGCGGTCGTCCTCATCGACGACGTCGTGACCACTGGTGCCACCCTCCGCGAGGCGAGCCGCGTTCTGGATGCCGCGGGGGCGCGGGTGCTGGGCGCGGTCGCCGCCGCCGACACGCCGCGGCGGATATCCCCGGGTGCCGGAGGGTGACAATCGAGGCCCTCGCCGCTAGCGTGGGGGAGACCAAGGCGAACGAAGGTCCGCCCTTGAACCGGGCGGACCGGAGCAAGGAGGTCAGGATGGAAACCAGCATCGTCGGCGTGGGAGTCGGGATCACGGATCGCTTCCGCACGGTGGCTGAAGAGAAGTCCACTCGCATCGAGACGCTCGCGCCACGCGCGCAGCGCCTCGACATCAAGGTCACCCACCGGGCGTATCACAACGGTCGGATGGATGACGAGACCGTCGAGCTCACGCTCACCGGCAAGGGTCCGATCGTCCGGGCGGAGGCCACCGACGGAGACAAGTTCGTCGCCCTCGACCTCGCGGTCGACAAGCTCGTCGAGCAGGCGCGCCGGGCGAAGGACAAGCGGGTCGACGCTCGCAATCATCCGCGCGGCGCCAAGCTCGACAAGGGCACCGGCTCGCTCGCCGGAATCGACGTCGAACCGGCATCGGTCGACGTGCTGCGCGCCGTCGCGACGGGGGAGGTCCCCGTCATCGGCGAGAGCACGGACGAGGACGACTACACGCCCGTGGTCATCCGCACGAAGGAGTTCGGAGCGGAATGGATGACCGTGGAGGAGGCGGTGGATCGCATGGAGCTCGTCGGCCACGACTTCTTCCTCTTCATCAACGCGCGCACCGACCACCCCAGCGTCGTATACCGCCGCAAGGGCTGGGACTACGGCGTGATCTCGCTCGCCGCCGCCGCCCCGCCGGAGGCCGAGCTGGCGTCGTGATCTGATCACGACGAAGGGCGGATGCCGTGGGAAACGGCATCCGCCCTTCGTCGTGTCGTGAGGGGTGCGGCTCAGTCGAACATGCCGTCGAGCATGCTCCCGATCACCAGACCGCCGAGGATGCCGCCGACCATGTTGCCGCCGCCACCGCCGCCACGGCCGCCCCAGCCGCCGCCGTAGCCCCCGGGGCCGCCCCAGCCGTCGTTCGGTCGTGAGCCCTCGATGTCGCGCTGCGCCAACTGAAGAGCCTCGCCCGCGAGCAACGCACAGCGGCGGGCGTCCGCGAGAGCCTTCTCGCGATCGTCCTCGGGGATGGCGCCCGACGGTGCGAGTGCCAACCGCAGGCTCTCGGCCTCGGCGAGTCGGGTGCGCGCGTCGGCGCCGATCCAGCCGCGGTGTCCGGCGATCACGCTGCGTGCCACCGAGAGCTGCCGGTCGGCATCGTCGATCGCATGACGCACGTGGCCCTCGGGCGGGATCGGCCGCGCCGCCCGCTCGCGTGCGGTGTCGACCGCGACATCCAGTGCCGCGTTCTTCTCACGGAGCATCGACAGCTCCGCGAACGGGTCGCTCTTCGAGCCGGCGGGGCTCACCCGCGTGAGCGCCTGCTGGAGCTCGGCCATCGCCGTCGAGACGGCGGACGTCTGCGGCGCGGTGCGGGCGGTGACGAGATCGTCGCGCGAGTCGGCGACCACGTCGGCGAGCGTGGACTGCGCACGCAGCGCCTCGACCTCGAAGTCGTCGATCGCATCCAGCAGCGTCCGAGCGCGGCGCACCGCCTCGGTGGCGGTCTCGAGTGCGATGTTGGCCGGCCCCCGCTCACCCGCGGCACGGCGCCGCTCGGCGACCTCCGCGCCGTGCTCGGCGAACTCCAGAAGACCCGCGGCCTCATCGGCGTTGCCGCCGATCCGTGCCACGGCGTCGGGGTGGTAGCGCCCGGAGACGCGGTCGATGACCGCCCGCGCGGGATCCACGCGCTGCTGCAGCGACGCGACGTCGGCACGGATGCCGGCGAGGATCTCGGGGCCGCGGCGGGCGCGTTCGATGGCCTCGGCCAACGCGGACGTGCGGTCGTCGAGGAGCTCCTCGGCCCACTCGCACAGCTGCAGGATGCGCGCGTTGCGGGTGCGCACCTCGTCGGGGGTGTCGGGGATCTCGTCGTGGTTGAGCTGCTTGAGGTGGAACGCCTCGCCGAGGTGGTGGCGCACCGCGTCGACGGCCTCGCGCAGCGGCGTGGTCGCCTCAGCTCCGAGTTCGGCCTCGGCGAAGGCCATCTCGTCGTTCGTGACCCGCAGTCGCTCGTCGGCCGAGACGAGCGCGACGTCGGCCTCGCGGGCGAGGTTCGCGTCCGCCTCGGCGACTTCCTGCTGTTCCCGCTTGCGCTTGCCCCAGAATCCGGCCATGTCTCGATCCTAGGTCTCGTGGGGTGGACGACGGGGCGGCGGTCTCCACTCGCAGGCGACGCCAAGGTCACGGCCCGATAACATGGCTCCATATGCCCGTGCGACGAGCGCGGGCGCGGCCGGCGGTGGTGTCGGCGCACCCGACAGATGGAGATCCTCCGTGGCCAATCCTCTCGAGAAACTGCTCCGCGCCGGCGAGGGCCGCGTGCTCCGCCGTCTTCAGCAGATCGTGAAGGCCGTCGGCGCGCTCGAAGAGGACTACGCACACCTCACCGACGACGAGCTGCGGGGCGAGACCGCGGAGCTGCGCGCGCGCTACCAGGGCGGTGAGACGCTCGACCGGCTGCTGCCCGAGGCGTTCGCCGCGGTCCGCGAGGCGGCCAAACGCACGCTCGGCCAGCGGCCCTACGACGTGCAGGTCATGGGTGGTGCGGCGCTGCATCTCGGCAACATCGCCGAGATGAAGACCGGTGAGGGCAAGACGCTGACGGCCACGTTCGCCGCCTACCTCAACGCCATCGCGGGCGAGGGCGTGCACGTCATCACCGTCAACGACTATCTGGCCTCGTACCAGTCCGAGCTCATGGGCCGTGTCTACCGCGCGCTCGGCATGACCACCGGGACGATCGTCTCGGGTCAGACGCCCGAGGTGCGGCGCGAGCAGTATGCCGCCGACATCACGTACGGCACGAACAACGAGTTCGGCTTCGACTACCTGCGCGACAACATGGCCTGGCGCCGCGAGGACCTCGTTCAGCGCGGCCACTTCTTCGCCGTGGTCGACGAGGTGGACTCCATCCTCATCGACGAGGCGCGCACACCGCTGATCATCTCCGGCCCCTCGTCGGGCGAGGCCAACCGCTGGTTCGTCGAGTTCGCCCGCGTCGCGACCACCCTCGAGCCGGGCGTCGACTACGAGGTCGACGAGAAGAAGCGCACCGTGGGCGTGCTCGAGCCCGGGATCGAGAAGGTCGAGGACTACCTCGGCATCGACAACCTGTACGAGTCCGCGAACACGCCGCTGATCTCGTTCCTGAACAACTCGATCAAGGCCCGGGCGCTGTTCAAGCGCGACACCGACTACGTCGTCATGAACGACGAGGTCATGATCGTCGACGAGCACACCGGCCGCATCCTCGTGGGACGTCGGTACAACGAGGGCATCCATCAGGCGATCGAGGCGAAGGAGGGTGTGCCGGTCAAGGCCGAGAACCAGACGCTCGCCACCGTCACGCTGCAGAACTACTTCCGTCTCTACGACAAGCTCTCGGGCATGACCGGTACCGCCGAGACCGAGGCGGCCGAGTTCATGTCGACCTACAAGCTCGGCGTGGTTCCCATCCCCACGAACAAGCCGATGGTCCGCAAGGACCAGCCCGACCTCGTGTACAAGAACGAGACGGCGAAGTTCGTGCAGGTCGTCGAGGACATCGTCGAGCGCCACGCGACCGGTCAGCCGGTGCTGGTGGGCACCACCAGCGTCGAGAAGAGCGAGTACCTGTCGCGCCTGCTCGCCAAGAAGGGCGTCAAGCACGAGGTCCTCAACGCCAAGAACCACGCCCGCGAGGCCGAGGTCGTCGCCCGCGCCGGGCGTCTCGCGGCCGTCACGGTCGCCACCAACATGGCCGGTCGCGGCACCGACGTCATGCTCGGAGGAAACGCCGAGTTCCTCGCGGTGCAGGAGATGAAGTCCCGGGGACTCGACCCCGTCGAGACGCCGGAGGAGTACGAGTCGGCGTGGGACGAGGTCTTCACCGCCGTCCGCGAGACGGTGGCCGAAGAGGCGGAGAAGGTCGTCGCCGCCGGTGGCCTCTACGTTCTCGGCACCGAGCGTCACGAGTCGCGACGCATCGACAACCAGCTGCGCGGACGATCGGGCCGTCAGGGCGATCCGGGTGAGAGCCGCTTCTACCTCTCGCTCACCGACGACCTCATGCGCCTGTTCCAGTCCGGCGCCGCCGAGGCGATCCTCGCCCGCACGAACTTCCCCGAGGACGTCGCGATCGAATCGTCCATGGTCTCGCGGGCGATCAAGAGCGCGCAGGCTCAGGTCGAGGCGCGCAACGCCGAGATCCGCAAGAACGTCCTCAAGTACGACGACGTCCTCAACCGTCAGCGCGAGGCGATCTACACCGATCGTCGCCAGGTGCTGCACGGCGACGACCTGTCCGAGCGGGTCCAGCACTTCGTCGAGGACGCGGTCAGCGCCGTCATCGACGACCACACCTCGTCCGGCCACACCGAGAGCTGGGACTTCGACGCACTGTGGACCGAGCTCAAGACGCTGTACCCGGTGGGCGTGACGATCGACGAGGTCGTTGCCGAGGCCGGCAACAAGGGCCGGATCACCGCCGAGGTGCTCAAGCGCGAGCTGCTCTCCGACGCCAAGATCGCCTACCAGAAGCGTGAGGAGTCCCTCGGGGAACCCGCGATGCGCGAGCTGGAGCGTCGCGTCGTGCTGCAGGTGCTCGATCGCCGGTGGCGCGACCACCTCTACGAGATGGACTACCTCAAGGACGGCATCGGCCTGCGTGCGATGGCCCAGCGCGACCCGCTCATCGAGTACCAGCGCGAGGGGTACGAGATGTTCCAGTCGATGATGGCGCAGATCAAGGAGGAGTCGGTCGGCTTCCTCTACAACCTCGAGGTCGAGGTGCGCTCGCCCGAGAGCGGCGACGTCGAGGCCAAGGGCCTCGGTCCTGCGCCGGTCGAGACGCAGAAGCTCGAGTACTCCGCGCCGAGCGACACCGGATCGGGCGAGGTCGAGGTGCGCAACGATCGTGGTCAGGTCCAGAAGGCCGCCACGGCCAAGGCCCGGCAGCAGTCCGCGGAGCAGGATGCTCCCGCCGACGCCCCGCGCGGCGCGTTCGGGCAGCGCACCACCGGCGACGACAGCGACGCCGCCGATGCGGGCAACCGCGCTCAGCGTCGCGCCGCCGGGAAGAAGAGGTAGTCGACCGAGCGGGCCACGCATCGTCGATCGGCCCGCTCGGCCCCCGGATATCCTGATCGGATGAAGCGCCGTACCCTCGACCAGTCATCCAAGCTCAAGGACGTCCTCTACGAGATCCGTGGCAGCGCCCTGGCCGAGGCCGACCGTCTCGAGGCCGACGGGCACCGGGTGCTCAAGCTGAACACCGGCAACCCGGCGATCTTCGGATTCGAGGCGCCGTTCCAGATCGTGCGCGACATGATCGAGTCGGTGCCGCACGCCCACGGGTACAGCGACAGCCGCGGCATCCTGTCCGCACGGCGTGCCGTGGTGTCGCGTTACGAGCAGGTGCCGGGGTTCCCGCACGTCGACCCCGACGACGTGTATCTCGGCAACGGGGTCTCCGAGCTCATCACCATGACCATGCAGGCCTTGCTCGACGAGGGCGACGAGGTGCTCATCCCCGCCCCCGACTACCCGCTGTGGACCGCCATGACGAGCCTCGGCGGCGGCAAGCCGGTGCACTACCTGTGCGACGCGACGCAGGGCTGGGAGCCCGACCTCGATGACATCCGGGCGAAGGTGACGCCGCAGACGAAGGCCATCGTCGTCATCAACCCCAACAACCCCACGGGAGCGGTCTACAGCCGCGAGGTGCTGCAGGGGATCGTCGAGATCGCGCGCGAGCACTCGCTGCTGCTGCTCTCGGATGAGATCTACGACCGCATCCTGTACGACGGGGCGCAGCACATCCCGCTCGCGACTCTCGCTCCCGATCTGCTCTGCCTCACCTACAACGGGCTGTCGAAGACCTATCGCGTCGCCGGCTACCGCTCGGGATGGATGGTGATCACCGGCCCGAAGGCCCACGCGAAGGGCTTCCTGGAGGGCATCCAGCTGCTCGCGTCGACGCGCCTGTGCCCGAACGTCCCGGCCCAGTACGCCGTGCAGGCTGCGCTGTCGGGCGTGCAGTCCATCGAGGCGCTGATCGCCCCGTCAGGGCGGCTGCACGAGCAGCGGGATGCCGCGTGGAAGGGCTTGGAGAGCATCCCGGGTGTGACCTGCCACAAGCCGGAGGGCGCGCTGTACGCCTTCCCCCGGCTCGACCCCGAGGTCTACGAGATCCATGACGACGGCAAGCTCGTCTACGACTTCCTCGTCGCCGAGCATGTGCTGCTGGTCCAGGGCACCGGCTTCAACTGGCCCGACCCCGACCACCTGCGCATCGTCACCCTGCCGGAGGCGCGGGTCCTCACCGAGGCGGTCGAACGGCTCGGGAACTTCCTGGCCTCGTACAGGCAGTAGGACGTCACAGCAGCGCGAGCGACGTCGCGCGCCAGCGTCCGTCGCGCCCCTCGAGACGCATGGCGACGGCCCGGGTGCGGGTGGGCATCGTGACGACCGCCGACGCCTCGACCACACCGTCCGCCGGCTCGCACAGACGGACGGCCGTGATCGAGTAGACCGGCCGCGCCGGCGCGACCTGGCGGGCGCTGCGTGCGCGTGCCGACAGATTGGCGCGGGTGACCAGCACGCGGAACGCGTCCTCGCTGAGCCAGCGAGCCAGCTGTTCGACCTCTCGCACCCCCGCGAGCACCTCGAGCACCCCGCGCGTGAGGTTGCGCACCAGCGGTTCGGGGTCGGGCAGCTCGGCGGTGGCGGTGGGTTGCGGTGCGAAGTACTCGGCGACGTCGAGCGACGAGCTGATGCGGCTGGATCGGTGGGTCTGGTGCGCCGCGTTGGTCGTCATCGTGCCTCCTCTGGTCCGGTCTTCTCGACGCCGATGAGTACAGCACACTGCCGAATCCGGCCGGATGAGAATCCTCCAACCTGTGGAGAGCGCCGGCGGCGGGTGGAGCCGCGCGGTACTGTCCGGCCGTGCGATGGCAGCGATTCTTCGAAGATCTCGAACACCAGCTCGACTCCGAGTGGGAGGCCGAGCGTGCTGCGCTGCAGACCGAGGCGGAGCGCCTGCGCCTGTCGCGCCTGGCGCTGCAGGAGCGTCTGGGCGCGCTCGCCGATGACGGCGCGGCGGTGACGGTCGAATTCTCCGCCGCTCGGATCCTCCGAGGGCGGGCGACCGGCGCCGGCGCGGACTGGGTGTCCCTCGACCTGGACCTCGGCCTCGACACCCGACGACACGGAAGCGCCGCGCTCGTCCCCACCGGGGCGATCGAGGCAGTGGCGGCGCCTGAGCCCGACCTGCTGCGCAGTGCCCGCCCGCGGGCGCCGCGACCGCCCTCGACCGAGCGGATGACGTTCGGCTTCGTTCTGCGCGACCTCGTGCGTCGGCGCACCGCCGTGCGAGTGCACACCGACAGCGGACGGGAGTGGGTCGGCACGATCGACCGGGCGGGAGCCGACCATCTCGACCTCTCCCTGCACGATCCGGGAGCGCCACGACGAGCCGAGGCGGTCGTCGGTCAGCGGGTCGTCGCGCTGCGCGCGGTGAGCTGGGTGCAGCTCGGGAGCGCCGGATGATCCATCCGCGCCCGGCTCACGACTCCGGGCGGGAACGATCTCGGGGACGGCCCCAGAGCTCGGGGAAGCTCGCGACCTGCGACTGCTGCCACAGCGCCGACCGCCGGGCATCCTCGATCTGAGCCGCGAGGTAGTCGTCGATGCTGGCGGCCTCGATGCGCCAGCGTGGAGGCGATCCCACCTTGGCGCCCCGGATGCGTCCGTCGATCACGAGGGCGACGACCTCGTCGACCTCGATCTGCAGCATCTCGGCGACCTGAGCCGGCGCCAGCAGACGCGCGCGGTCGGGTGAGGCGGGCATGGCCCCATTATCGAGGAGGCGGACGGTGCCCGCGCGAGCCCTTGACAGCCTGTGGACAACGCGCTCGGCGAATCCGCAACCCGATCCACCATATGGTGCATGTCCGCTTCTCCCGCTCCCCGGCCGCGCGCGTTCTGGACCGATGCGCGGTTCCTGCTCGGCATCGTCCTGGTCGTCGTCTCGGTCGCGGGGGTGTGGTCGGTCGTCGCGATTGCTCGTCAGACCGTCCCCGTTCTCGCCGCCGGACGCACGATCACCGTCGGCGAGACCCTCGAGGCGCATGATCTGCGCGTGGTCGACGTCTCCCTCGCGTCGCTGCGCGAGGCGTACCTGGCACCCGGCGAACTGGAGCCGGGAGCCGTGGCGGTGCGCACGATCGGCGACGGAGAACTCGTACCCACCGGCGCGGTGGTCGGGCACGCCGATCTCGAGGTGACGACCGTCGTGGTGTCACTCGGCCACGCGGTCCCCGCATCCGTGGCGGCAGGCTCGCGCGTCGAGGTCTGGCACGCCCCGCAACAGGAGCGGGGCGTCTTCGATGAGCCCCGCATCCTCGTGGCCGACGCGACGGTGCGCGATGTCCGCGTCGCCGACGGCGTCATGGCGCAGGCCACGGCCGATGTCGAGTTGGTGGTCGACCGCAGCGACGTCGCACCGACCCTCGCCGCGATCGCCCGCGGAGACGCCATCTCGGTCATCCCCACGGGGGCTCCGTGATGCGCGTTCTCGTCGCGCTGCCCGACGCGGGCCGGTTCGCGGCGCGGTTGCGTGCCGCCGGGATCGAGGTCGTCGCCACGACGTCACCCCGGGAGCTCGCGAGCGACGCCGCCGGGTCGGCGCTCGCCGGCGAGCTCGCGCGGGCCGACGTGCTCGTCCTTCCTGCCGACCGTTCCGTTCTCACACCCGCCCTCGTGGCGAGCTGCGACCGATTCGACACGCGCATCGTCGCCCGTTGCCGACGCGACGCCGACCGGCGCCTGGCGGAATCCCTCGGCCTCGCCGCCGTCGGCCAGGACGTCGACGCCGTCGCAGCGGTGAACGCGCTGCCGCGGGCGCACACCGCTCCGGCACGCGGACGGGCCATCGCGGTGTGGGGGCCGGCCGGCGCGCCGGGACGCACCACCGTGTCGATCGAGCTCGCCCGTGAGCTCGCGCGCGACGGCCGGCGCGTCGGGCTCGCCGATGCCGACACCCACGCTCCGTCCCTCGCCCTCGCCCTCGGCGTCGCCGACGAGGGGCCCGGCCTGGCGGCGGCATGCCGGCAGGCGGGCCGGGGTGAGCTCACCCCCGCCGAGCTCACCCGTATCGCCGTGCCGCTCGGCGACGTCGAGGTGCTGCCGGGAATCAACCGCCCAGGTCGCTGGCCGGAGCTGAGCGCCGACCGTCTCGAGCGGGCCGTGGACGTGGCCCGCGATTGGGTCGACGATCTCATCCTCGATGTGTCGGCCTCGCTCGAACGCGACGAGGAGATCGTCAGCGACCTCGACGGACCACGACGCAACGCCGCGACCCTCGCCGCGCTCACCGCGGCCGATCTCGTCGTGGCCGTCGTGGCAGCCGACCCCGTCGGGGTGTCGCGGTTCCTCCGTTCGTATCCCGACCTGCGATCGGCAGTGGGCGCGACGCCGGTGAGGGTCGTGGTGAACAAGCTGCGCGGCGGGCCGCTCGGGATCGACGCCCGCGGGCAGGTGCGGCGCAGCCTCGAGCGGTACGCGGGTATCGAGCGCTGCTGGTTCGTGCCGTGGGATCCTCGCGCCGCGGACGCCGCGCTGCTCGCTGCCCGGCCCATCGGCGAGGGAGCGGCCCGCGGTGCGATCCCTGCTGCCGTGCGTCGCCTGGTCGGCGAGGCGGTGTCGCCGCCCGGGCCGAACGATGCGGCTCGGAGATCGCGCACCTCCAGCCGCAAACGCCGCGCGGAACGGCACGCCGCGGTCACAGCGACCGCCCCCTAGTCTGGAATCGTGTCGACCCTCAGCGATCTCGTCCATGCCCAGGGGCTCTCCACCGACGCCGATGTCGAGTGGCTGCATCGTCTCGCCGGTGACGGCCAGCTGCTCGCCGACCTCGCCTTCGCCGACATCGTGATCTGGGTGCCGACCGCAGACGATTCCTTCATCGCCGTCGCGCACACCCGCCCCGGGGGAGCCGCGACGCTGTTCTACCGCGACATCGTCGGCGATCGGGTGAGGCCGCAGTGGCGCACGCAGGTCACGGACGCCTTCACGCAGGCTCGCATCGTCGACTCGGCGTCGCCCGACTGGTTCGAGGAGACGCCGACCCGGGTGCGCGCGGTACCGATCGTGCGCGAGCGCGCCGGCGCCGATCGTGCGGCACACGTCGTCGGGGTCCTCACCCGTCACACCAACCTCGGCGAGGCGCGCACGCCGTCGCGCCAGCAGATCACCTTCAACGACTGCGCCGACGACCTGTTCGGCATGGTCGCGTCATCGGACTTCCCCGATCTGAGCGCGCCGACCGCTCCGCGTCGCGGCGCTCCGCGCGCCTCGGACGGTCTCATCCGCCTGGACGTCGACGGCATGACCACCTTCGCCAGCCCCAACGCCCTCTCGGCATTCAACAGGCTCGGCTTCGAGGACGAGCTGGAGGGGGAGCCGCTCATCGATGTCGCCACCGCGATCCTGCCCAGCAAGCGGGAGTTCGACGAGTCGCTTCCCATCGTGATGGCCGGACGCGCGCCCTGGCGGGCCGACATCGAGGCGCGCGGGGTGACGGTGTCGCTGCGCACCATCCCGCTACGCGACAACGGCACCCGGATCGGCGCCATCGTGCTGTGCCGCGACGTCAGCGAGATCCGGCACCAGGAGCAGGAGCTCATCACCAAGGACGCGACGATCCGCGAGATCCATCACCGGGTGAAGAACAATCTGCAGACGGTGGCGTCGCTGTTGCGCATCCAGGCGCGCCGCACGCATTCGGAGGAGGCGCGCGACGCCCTCACCCAGGCGATGCGCCGCGTCTCGGCGATCGCCGTGGTGCACGACACGCTCTCCGAGGGCCTGGCTCAGAACGTCGACTTCGACGAGGTGTTCGCTCGCGTCCTCAAGCTCGTCGCCGAGGTCGCCGCGGCCCCCAACACACGTGCACGCACACGCTCGTCGGGTCAGTTCGGAACGCTCCCGAGCGCCTACGCGACGCCGCTCGCGCTGGCGCTGACCGAACTCGTCACCAACGCCGTCGAGCACGGACTCGCCGGCACCGAGGGCGACGTCGAGATCGTCGCGGAACGCTCGGAGGAGCGCCTCGAGGTCAAGGTTCGCGATTCCGGCGTCGGTCTTCCCGAGGGACAGGTCGGACGGGGCCTCGGTACGCAGATCGTGCGCACCCTCATCCAGGGGGAGTTGAGCGGCACCATCGATTGGCACACGCTCGTCGGAAGCGGGACCGAGGTGACGATCGACATCCCGCTGCGCTACATCGAGCGCGAAGCCGGTTGAGCCCCTCGGGGCTCAGCCCGGCCTCAGGAGGCGCGGCGGGCGCGCGCGGCGCGGCGCTTGAGCGCGCGACGCTCGTCCTCGGAGAGACCGCCCCAGACACCCGAGTCCTGTCCGGTCTCGAGGGCGTACTGCAGGCAGATCTCGGTCACGGTGCAACGCGCGCAGACGGCCTTGGCCTTTTCGATCTGGTCGACGGCCGGCCCGGTGTTCCCGACGGGGAAGAAGAGTTCGGGGTCGACGGTCAGGCAGGCAGACTTGTCGCGCCAATCCATGTGGTGCTCCTTGATGGGGTGGTGTTTACGTCGGGCCGGACTCGGGTCGTCCGGTACCCTGGTTAAGTGTGCGAGCGGTTGCTCGCCCCACTTCGCTGTGGGAGCACACGGCTTGATCCATCGTCCCATAGCCCGGACAGATGAATCAAGGGTGAACTGCGGATTCGCGCGCGCCGGCCGTGAGGACCGGGTCCCTCGCGCCGCCCGAGGAGAGAGTCGGATGCCATGGCGCCCACTGCCGTCGAACGCCTCGCCGGTGCCGTCCTCGCTGCCGAGGCCGTCGCGTTGCTGGCCGTGATCGGGTGGGAGATCATCGCGCTCCTGGACGGCGACACGATCGACGTCCCCAGCTCGGTGGCGCTGATCGTCCTCACCGCGGTCGGTGCGCTCGCCCTTGCCGCGTTCGCGGTCTCGGTGTGGCGTCGCGTCTCGTGGGGCCGCTCCGGGGGCATCGTGGCACAGTTGCTGATCCTGGCCGTCGCGCTCGGCGCGGCCACCGGCCAGTACGCCGACGCGGGCACCGCCGTTCTGCTGGCGGTTCCGGGCGTCGTGGGCTTCGTGCTGCTCGTGGCGGCGACCCGACGCGCCGCCCACGACCGGGGCGGCGCCTAGGCGACGGCCGGTTCGTCAGTCGATTCCCAGCAGGGTGCGTACACGCGCGACGTGGCCCGTGGCCTTGACGTTGTACAGCGCATGCTCGAGACGGCCATCGCCGTCGACGACGAAGGTGGAGCGGATGACGCCCTCGACGGTCTTGCCGTAGTTCATCTTCTCGCCCCACGCCCCGTACGCCTCGTGGACGGCGTGGTCGGGGTCGCTCAGCAGCGGGTAGGTGAGCCCTTCCTGCTCCCGGAAGCGCCGGAGCTTCGCCGCGTCGTCGCGCGAGACCCCCAGGACATCGATGCCGGCCGCGCGCAGGCTCTCGACGCTGTCGCGGAAATCGCACGCTTCACGCGTGCAGCCCGGAGTCATGGCGGCCGGGTAGAAGAACAGCACGACGCGCCGGCCGCGCAGATCCGCGAGCGAGACGGCCGTGCCGTCCTGATCGTCGAGCGTGAAATCGGGAGCGGGGGAGCCGGCTTCGAGACGCGTCATGCACCCAGCCTAGGACGAGGCGCCGCGGCATGCCGTCATGCAGCGAACGTGCTCAGCAGGCGCTGCAGCGAATCCAGCCGCGCCGCGCCGCGCTCGCCCAGTCGGCCCTCGGCCACGGCCTCGACGATCGCGCAGTCGGGCGCGTCGGGCAGGTGGGTGCAGCCGCGGGGACATTCCTCGGCGACGGCGGCCAGGTCGGTGAAGGCCGCGAGGATGTTCGCGGGGTCGATGTGCCCGAGGCCGAACGAGCGCACACCGGGTGTGTCGATGACCCAGCCACGCCCCTGCTCGGCGATGTATCGCAGCGACACCGTCGAGCTCGAGGTGTGCCGCCCGCGCCCGGTGACCTCGTTGACATGCCCCGTCGCGCGCGCGGCCGTGGGGACCAGGGCGTTCACGAGCGTCGACTTGCCGACCCCCGAATGCCCGACGAAGACCGTCGCGTGGCCGACGAGCTTGGCGCCCAGCTCGTCGACCGGCATCCGTCCGCGGCCGCTGGTGAGGACCTCGAGATCGTCCACACCCTCGAAATGGGCCAGGAACGAGGTCGGGTCGGCCAGATCGGTCTTGGTCACCACGAGCAGCGGATGGATGCCGGCGTCCAGGGCGGCGATGAGGTAGCGATCGACCAATCGGGGTCGAGGCTCGGGGTCGGCCGCGGCGACGACGATCACGATCTGGTCGGCGTTGGCGACGACGATCCGCTCGACCTGGTCGGTGTCGTCCGCGCTGCGGCGCAGCAGCGTCGTGCGGGGCTCGATGCCCACGATCCGCCCCAGGGTGCCCTCGTCGCCCGACACATCACCCACCACGCGGGCGAGGTCGCCGGTCACGATGGGCTGCCGACGCAGCTCGCGCGCCCGGACGCCGAGCGACGTGTGCTCGTCGGGGCCGTCCTCGTCGATCAGGACCGTGTAGCGGCCCCGGTCCACACCGAGGACCCGCGCGACGACGGCATCCGCGTGCGACGGGCGGCGCTTGGTGCGAGGCCGGTTGGCCTTGGGATTGGGGCGTGTCCGGAAGTCGGCGTCGTCATACCCCTCGTCGACCTCGTCGTCGGCGTCGTCGAGCCAGCTCACCCGGCATCCTCGGACCCGCGGCCGAGCATCTCGTCCCAGAGCTGCGGGAACTCGGGGAGGGTCTTGGCGGTGGTTCCGATGTCGTCGACCTCGACACCCGCGACGCGCAGCCCGATGATCGCACCCGCGGTCGCCATGCGGTGATCGTGGTGCGCACGCCAGAGCCCGCCCCGCAACGGCGTGGGGGTGATGCGGATGCCGTCCTCGAGCTCCTCGGCGGATCCGCCGAGCGCGCGGAGGTTGCCCACGAGCGCCGCGATGCGGTCCGT
Source organism: Microbacterium oleivorans (assembly GCF_013389665.1). NCBI lineage: Bacteria > Bacillati > Actinomycetota > Actinomycetes > Micrococcales > Microbacteriaceae > Microbacterium > Microbacterium oleivorans. The sequence goes on from NZ_CP058316.1 coordinate 2,745,515, forward strand.
CTCGTGGCCGCGGATGTGGCCGATGCCGTGGAGCGTGCTGGGCGCATCGGCGAAGGCGGCGAGTGCGAACAGCGAGGGCGTGAGCTCGCTCGCGGCGGAGAGGTCGAGGTCGACGCCGCGAACCTCGCCGGTGCCGGTGACCGAGAGGACCCCGCTGCGACGGGTCACGCGCGCGCCCATCTCGGTGAGGATGTCGGTCAGCAGGGCGCCGGGCTGGGTCGAATGCACCGGCCAGTGCGGGATCGAGACCCGGCCGCCGGTGAGGACGGCCGCGGCCAGGAACGGCGCGGCGTTGGAGAGGTCGGGCTCGATCGCGAGCTCTTTGCCGCGCAGCGGGCCCGCGGGAACGAGCCATTCCCGCTCGCTCGGACGCTCGACGTGCACGCCGCGATGGGCGAGTGCCTCGACCGTCATGTCGATGTGGGGGAGGCTCGGCAGTCGCCGGCCCTCGTGCACCAGCCGCAGGCCGACATCGAAACGGGGCGCCGCCAGCAGCAGTCCCGACACGAACTGGCTCGAGGCGCTCGCGTCGATGGTGACCTCCCCGCCGCGCACGTGGCCATGCCCGTGCACGAGGAAGGGCAGCATCCATCGGCCGCCGTCGTCGATATCGACGCCCAGCTCGCGCAGGCTCCGGATCATCTCGGCCATCGGACGGTGCAAGGCGCTCTCGTGGGCGGTGACGGTCACCTCGCCCCGGGCGAGACCCGCCAGCGGGGAGATGAAGCGCATCACGGTGCCCGCCTGCCCGCAATCGATCACCGCGTCGACGGTCTGTCCGCTCAGCGGCGAGACGACCAGGTCGGGGCCGAAACGCCCGTCGCCGGGTACGGCCTCGATCCCGGCGCCGAGCGCTCGCAGCGCCTCGATCATCCGCGCGGAATCGTCGGAGTGCAGCGGTGCGACCAGGCGCGACGGGGAGTCCGCCAACGCCGAGAGCACCAGCTCTCGATTGGTCAGGGACTTCGACCCGGGGACGGACACGTCGGCCCGGACGGGGCCGTCGGCCACCGGCGCGCGCCACGGCGCGCCGTCGGTGACGGGGCGAGGGGAATACGCGTGGTGGCTCATGGGTTTCCACAGTATCGAACGCGTTCGACCTCTGGAGGGAAGGAGTCCATGATCGCCACGATCGATCCCGTGATAGACGCGTGGGACGCCGACGTAGACTGGCCGCTGATGGAAGAGCAAGCGGTCACCGATCCGAGTGTCCAGTTCGAGGAGCAGGCGCTCCCGTTCATGGACCAGCTATACGCCGCGGCCATGCGCATGACGCGCAACCCCGCCGACGCCGCCGACCTCGTCCAAGAGACATTCGTGAAGGCATTCGCGTCCTGGTCGTCCTTCACCCAGGGCACGAACCTGAAGGCGTGGCTGTACCGCATCCTGACGAACACGTACATCAACACGTATCGCAAGAAGCAGCGCGAGCCCTACCAGGGCACCATCGACGACCTCGAGGACTGGCAATTGGGCGGGGCGGAATCGACCACCGCCTCGAGCAGCAGGTCCGCCGAGGCTGAAGCGATCGATCGCATGCCGGCGTCGGCCGTCAAGGACGCCCTGCAGTCGATCCCGGAGGATTTCCGGCTGGCCGTCTACTTCGCCGACGTCGAAGGATTCGCCTACCAGGAGATCGCCGACATCATGAAAACCCCGATCGGTACGGTCATGAGTCGTCTGCACCGTGGCAGACGCCTGCTTCGCGACCTGCTGGCCGACTATGCGAAGGAGCGTGGCATCGCCACGCCCCCTACGAGGAGCAAGAAATGAGCGACTGCGGCTGCGACAAAGCGCGCCAGAGCCTGGAAGAGTACCTGCGCAACGAAGTGTGCAAGACCGAGCACTCCGACATCCGCGAGCACCTGGAGAGCTGCCCGTCATGTCAGGAGGAGGCCGTGATCTCGCGCACGCTGACCGATGTGGTGGCGCGAGCGTGCAAGGAGACGGCGCCCGAGGAACTGCGCGATCAGGTGCTCGCGCGGCTGCGCGCGGCGCAGACGGCCGCCCACGCCTGACGGACCCCTCGGGCCCGCGACAGCGGACGCCGTGACCGTCGATGCCCGCTCCGCCACCCTCTGAACAAGGGGCGGAGCGGGCATCTCCGTATGGAGCGTCAGAGGGTGAGCGCCTGCTCGATGAGCTTCGCCTGCTCGACGGCGTGCACCTTCGGCGACCCGGTGGCGGTGGATGCCGCCGAGGGGCGCGTGATCCCGCGGATCGACCGGCCCTGCAGCTGCGATGCCACCTCGAGCGCGATGAACGGCCAGGCGCCCTGGTTCTCGGGCTCGTCCTGCACCCATACCACCTCGGCATCGGGGTAACCCGCCAGAACGCGGTTGAGCTCCTCGACGGGCGCGGGGTAGTACTGCTCGAGCCGCACGAGCGCGATGGCGGGGTTGGGGTTCTTGTCGAGTTCCGCCTTGAGGTCCCAGTGGATCTTGCCCGCGTGCAGCAGCACGCGCTTGACGCCGGACTTGTCGGCGACCGAGCGGTCGTCGAGCACGGGCTCGAACCGACCGTTCTGGAAGTCCTCGACCGGACTCGTGGCGCCGCGCAGGCGGAGCATCGCCTTCGGGGTGAAGACGACGAGCGGGCGACGCGGCCGGGCGTAGGCCTGACGGCGCAGCAGGTGGAAGTACGACGCCGGCGTCGAGGGGCGCGCGACCGTCATGTTGTCCTGGGCGCACATCTGCAGGTACCGCTCGATGCGGGCCGAGGAGTGGTCGGGGCCCTGACCTTCGTAGCCGTGGGGGAGCAGGAGCACGACGCCCGATTGCTGCGCCCACTTCTGCTCTGCCGACGAGATGAACTCGTCGATGACGGACTGCGCGCCGTTGGCGAAGTCGCCGAACTGGGCCTCCCACAGCACGAGGGAATCGGCCCGCTCGACGGAGTAGCCGTATTCGAACGCCATAGCCGCGTACTCGCTCAGCAGCGAGTCGTACACGTAGAAGCGGCCCTGGTTCTCGGACAGGTTCGCGAGGGGCAGCCACTCCTGACCGTTCGACCGGTCGTGCAGCACGGCGTGACGCTGGACGAAGGTGCCGCGACGGGCATCCTGTCCGGCGAGGCGCACGTTCGTGCCCTCCATCAGCAGCGACCCGAAGGCGAAGAGCTCACCCATCGCCCAGTCGATGTTGCCGTTGCGGCTCATGTCGTTGCGCTTGTCGAGCAGCTGCTTCAGCTTGCCGTGCACCGTGAAGTTCTCGGGCGCGTTGACGAAGGCGTCGCCGATCTGGTGCAGCACGTCCTCGCCGACGCCCGTGGTCTCGGGCGCCCCGACGGCCTGATCCACCGGGCCGGAGAGTCCCACGGCACCCGATGCGCCGGTCTCGGCGGCGTGGGTCTCGGCGAACGCGACCTCGAGGCGGTCCTGGAAGTCGCGCTTTGCCTGCTCGTACTCCTCCTCGGTGATGTCACCGCGTCCGACGAGGGATTCGGTGTACAGGCGCCGCACCGAACGCTTGGCCTCGATGAGGTTCGTCATCAGGGGCTGCGTCATCGAGGGGTCGTCGCCCTCGTTGTGGCCGCGGCGGCGGTAGCAGACGAGATCGATCACGACGTCGCGCTTGAACTCCTGGCGGTACCGGAAGGCGAGCTGCGCGACGTGGACGACGGCCTCGGGGTCGTCGCCGTTGACGTGGAAGACCGGCGCCTGGATGGCCTTGGCCACGTCGGTGGCGTACACCGACGACCGGGCGTCGAGCGGGAGGGTCGTGAAGCCGACCTGGTTGTTCACGACGACGTGCACGGTGCCGCCGGTGCGGTAACCGCGCAGCTGCGACATCTGCAGCGTCTCGACCACGACGCCCTGGCCGGCGAAGGCCGCGTCGCCGTGCACCAGGATCGGGAGCCAGGCGAACGAGCCGATCGGGCCGCGGTCCTGCTTGGCGCGGACGATGCCCTCGAGCACACCGTCGACGGTCTCGAGGTGAGAGGGGTTCGCCGCGAGGTAGACCGGGAGCTCCTGGCCTTCGTCGCCGACGAAGGTGCCTTCCGTGCCGAGGTGGTACTTGACGTCCCCAGACCCGCTCTTCGATCCGATCGCGACCGAGCCCTCGAACTCGCGGAAGACCTGACCGTAGGTCTTGCCGGCGATGTTGGTGAGCACGTTGAGGCGGCCGCGATGGGCCATGCCGATGGCGGCACCCTCGAGCCCGGTGCGGGCAGCGCCCTGGAGGATCTCGTCCAGGAGCGGGATGAGCGACTCGCCGCCTTCGAGGCTGAACCGCTTCTGGCCGACGTACTTCGTCTGCAGGAACGTCTCGAACGCCTCGGCCTGGTTGAGCTTGCCGAGGATCCGCAGCTGCTCGTCGTGGCCGGGCTTCTGGTACTTCACCTCGACGTTGTCCTGGAACCACCTGCGCTGGCCCGGGTCCTGGATGTGCATGTACTCGATGCCGATCGTGCGGCAGTACGAGTCGCGCAGGACGCCGAGGATCTCGCGCAGCTTCATGACGCGCTTGCTGCCGAAGCCTCCCGTGACGAACTCGCGGTCGAGGTCCCAGAAGGTCAGTCCGTGCTGCTCGATCTCGAGATCGGGGTGGGTGCGCTGGCGGTACTCGAGCGGGTCGATGTCGGCCATGAGGTGGCCCCGGACACGATAGGAGTTGATGAGCTCCTGCACGCGTGCGGTCTTGTCGACGCGTTCGGCCAGATCGACGTTGATGTCGGTGGACCACTGGATCGGCGCGTAGGGGATGCGCAGGGCCGCGAAGATCCCGTCGTAGAAGCCGTTCTTGCCGATCAGCAGCTCGTGCACGGTCTTGAGGAACTCGCCCGACCCCGCACCCTGGATGACGCGGTGGTCGTAGGTGCTGGTGAGGGTGATGGTCTTGCCGATGCCCAGGTTGACGAGCGTCTTCTCGCTGGAGCCCTGGAACTCGGCCGGGTAGTCGAGGGCGCCGGCGCCGATGATGCTGCCCTGGCCCTTCATCAGGCGCGGCACGGAATGCACCGTGCCGATGCCGCCGGGGTTCGTCAGGGAGATCGTCGTGCCCTGGAAGTCCGCCGCGGTGAGCTTGTTCTTGCGTGCGCGACCGACGAGGTCCTCGTACGCCGAGAGGTACTCGTCGAAGGTGAGCGACTCGGCGCGCTTGATGCTGGGCACCATGAGGGCGCGCGTGCCGTCGGGCTTGGGGAGGTCGATCGCGATGCCGAGTCCGACGTGCGCGTGCGCGACGACCGAGGGCTTGCCGTCGACCTCGGCGTACGACACGTTCTGGCTCGGGAAGGCCTTCAGCGCCTGGATGAGGGCCCAGCCGATGAGGTGCGTGAAGCTGATCTTGCCGCCGCGTGTGCGCGACATGTGGTTGTTGATGACGATGCGGTTGTCGATCATCAGCTTCGCGGGGATCGTCCGCACGCTCGTCGCGGTCGGCACGGTGAGGGAGTCGTCCATGTTCGCCGCGAGGGTCTTGGGCATGCCGCGCAGCGGCGTGACGACGTCCTCGCGCTGCTCGACCTCGGCCGAGGGAGCCGTGGGCGCCTGAGCCGGAACCGGCTGTGCAGCGGCGGGGCGGGCGGTGGTGCGCGCCACCGGCTGCGCGCCGACCGTCGGGACGGGGGCCGTCACCGGATGGGCCGACGCGGCGGCTGCGGGTCTGCCCGTCGCGGGCTGGGGTGCGGGCTCCGCCGCTGCGGGCTGGGCGGAGCCGGGCGCTGCCGCTGCGTCGCCCGCGGCGCCGACGTGCTGGGCGTAGGCCTCGAGCGTCGGCCACCACTCCTTGTCCACCGAGTTCCGGTCCTCGCGGAACTGTTCGTACAGTTCCGCGACGAGCCACTCGTTCGCTCCGAACTCTCCGTCGTTCGAGGTTCCGATTCCGGTCGCCTGGCTGGACACGGCAGATCGCCTGCTTTCATCGGTGAAGATCAGTTCTCACGGCGGTGATCCGCCGCCGCGCACAGTGTCCTAGGGTAGCCCAGATCCCCACCGCGAACGCCGCACGCGACGAGCGCGGTATCGCATCGTGACACGCTCCACCGGGCTCCCCGCGCGCGGCCGGGCCCGCCTCCGGGCGGCGGCGTACCGTAAGAGGCATGCGTTTCTCGGGAGCTCAGCCCACGGTCGACCTGACCTACTCCGACGTCTTCCTCGTTCCACGGCGCTCGGCCGTCACGAGCCGCCTCGACGTCGATCTGTCACCGCGCGACGGGACCGCCGCGACCCTCCCGATCGTCTCGGCGAACATGAACTCGGTCACCGGCCCGCGTCTGGCGGCGACGCTCGCGCGCCGCGGCGGACTCGGCGTGCTGCCGCAGGACATGCCCCTCCAGGACCTCGACGAGGCCATCCGCTGGGTCAAGGATCAGCCGGTCGCGTGGGACACCCCGATCGTCATGTCGCCGGATGCCACGGTGGCCGAGGCCTCGCGGGTGCTGCCCGCACTCGACGGGCACGGCATCGTGGTCGCCGACCAGCGGGCGGCGGGACTGCGCATCGACGACATCGCCGGCATCGTGCCGGCGGCTCGCCTCGCCACGGCGCTCGCCGATGCGAGGCTGGGCGACCTCGTGCGCGACCGCGCGACGGCGATCGACGCCGACGACGTTCCCGATCCGCGCGCGGCCTTCGATCTCATCGATGCCGCCGGAGTGCCGGTCGTCGCCGTGCTGCATCAGGGTGCGCTCGTCGGGACCCTCTCGCGTCGAAGCGCCCTGCGGACGGCCATCTACCGCCCCGCCGTCGACGCGGACGGCCGCCTGATCGTCGCCGCGGCGATCGGGATCAACGGAGACGCCGCAGCGAAGGCCCGTGCGCTGGCCGCCGCCGGTGTCGACGTGCTGGTGGTCGACACCGCCCACGGTCACCAGGAGGGGATGCTCCGCGCGCTGCGCGAGGTGTCGGCGCTGGGGCTCGGGCTGCCGATCGTCGCGGGCAACATCGTCACCGCCGACGGCGTGAACGACCTCGTCGAGGCAGGGGCGAGCATCCTCAAGGTGGGGGTGGGACCCGGCGCGATGTGCACGACCCGCATGATGACCGCTGTGGGCCGGCCGCAGTTCTCGGCCGTGCTCGAGACCGCTCAGGCGGCCGCTGCCCTCGGGGCGCACGTGTGGGCAGACGGGGGAGTGCGCTACCCGCGAGACGTCGCGCTCGCGCTGGCCGCCGGTGCGGCATCCGTCATGATCGGCTCGTGGTTCGCCGGCACGATCGAATCCCCGGGCGAGGTGCAGGTCGACGACGCGGGACGCGTCTTCAAGGAGTCGTGGGGAATGGCCTCGACCAAGGCGGTCGTGGGCCGTTTCACCCGGCTCGACGCCTACGAACGGGCGCGCAAGGAGCTGTTCGCCGAGGGGATCTCGTCGTCGCGCATCTATCTCGATCCGCTGCGACCGGGTGTGGAGGACCTGCTCGACATGATCACCTCGGGCGTGCGCTCGTCGTTCACCTACGCCGGTGCCGCCGACGTCGCGCAGTTCCACGATCGCGCGACCGTCGGGCTCCAGTCGGCGGCCGGCTACGAGGAGGGCAAGGCGCTGCCGGTCAGCTGGTAGCGGGTCCGCGCCTCGGTCGGCCGGCCGTTCGGGCCGAGACAGGCGTAAGATCGGCGGCACGATGGACGACCCTCCCAGTAGCCGACCCTCGCCCCGCCGACACCGCCCCCTCGGGGGTGACCGCTGATGGACGTCGTGATGCTGGGCGTGGGGCTGCTCCTGACCATCGGCACCGGTCTGTTCGTCGCGAGCGAGTTCGCGCTGGTCAATCTCGATCGCGCCGATCTCGAGGCTCGTCAGGCAGCCGGCGAATCCCGTCTGTCGATGACCATCGCGGCGCTGCGGATCACGTCGACGCATCTCTCCAGCGCTCAGCTGGGGATCACGCTCACCACGCTGCTGACCGGTTACACGATGGAGCCGGCGATCTCGAATCTCCTCGGCCCCGTTTTCACGTCGTGGGGGTGGTCCGATGCGGTGTCGCGTCCGATCGCCGCGGTCGTCGGGGTCTCGATCGCCACGATCTTCTCGATGATCCTCGGCGAGCTCGTTCCCAAGAACTTCGCCCTGGCGATCCCGCGCCAGACGGCGAAACTCGTCATCCCCTTCCAGACGGCCTTCACCGCCGTGTTCCGGCCGGCCGTCACGGTGCTCAACGGCAGCGCGAACGGCGTGCTGCGATCGATGGGCGTCGAGCCGAAGGAGGAGCTCTCCGGGGCGCGCTCGGCGGAGGAGCTGTCGAGCCTGGTGCGCCGCTCGGCCAGCGCGGGCGTGCTCGAGAAGGACACCGCCTCGCTCCTGGACCGTTCCCTCACCTTCTCGCGGCTGACCACCGCCGACGTGATGACGCCCCGCCCGAGCCTGCACGCCGTCGCGGCCGGCGACAGCGTCGAGGACGTGATCCAGCTCGCGCGCCGCACCGGTCATAGCCGCTTCCCGGTCTATGACGAGTCGATGGACGACATCGCCGGCATCGCGCACGTCAAGCAGGCGGTCAGCGTGCCGCGCGAGCGGCGTGCGGACGTGCCGGCGGCGGCGATCGCGGAGGAGCCGCTGCGCGTGCCCGAGGCGGTGCACCTCGACGCGGTCCTCGGCGAACTGCGAGCCCGCGGCTATCAGATGGCGATCGTGGTCGACGAGTACGGGGGGACGGCGGGAGTCGTCACTCTCGAGGACCTCGTGGAGGAGATCGTGGGCGAGGTGCTCGACGAGCACGATCGCAACCGTGCCGGGGTGCTGCGCGTGGCCGGCGGCATCGTCTTCCCCGCCGAGCTGCGGCCGGACGAGGTGCTCGACCGCACCGGCATCCGCGTTCCCGAGGGTGACGTGTACGACACCGTCGGAGGCTTCGTGATGAGCGTCGTGGAGCGCATCCCGGTCGTGGGCGACACGGTCGAGATCGAGGACGGCACACTGACGGTGCAGCGCATGGACGGCCGACGCGTCGACCGGGTGCGCTTCGAGCCGACGCCGATGCCGGACGGCTCCGACTCCGGGGCGGCGGCCGGCCCGGGTGGCCGTGAGCGCGGCCCGGAAGGGACGACCCGATGAACGACTGGGCGGGGCTGGCCTGGCTCGTGGTGCTGCTCGCCTTCAACGCGTTCTTCGTGGCGAGCGAGTTCGCCGTCATCTCCGCGCGCCGCTCGCAGATCGAGCCGCTCGCCGAGAAGGGATCGCGCGCGGCGAAGACGGCGCTGTGGGCCATGGAGCACGCGACGCTCATGCTGGCGACCTGCCAGCTGGGCATCACGATCTGCTCGCTGGTGATCCTCAACGTCTCGGAGCCGGCGATCCACCACCTGCTCGCGGTGCCGCTGGGGCTCACCGGCTGGGGCGAGGCCGTGGTGGACGTCGTGGCGTTCGTCGTCGCGCTGGTGGTCGTGTCGTACCTGCACGTCGTGTTCGGCGAGATGGTGCCCAAGAACCTCGCGTTCTCGCTGCCCGATCGGGCCGTTCTGCTGCTGGCGACACCGCTGCGGTGGGTGTCGCGGGTGTTCTACCCGATCATCGTCGTGCTCAACTGGATCGCCAATCACACCGTCCGGCTGTTCCGTGTGGAGCCCAAGGACGAGGCGACCTCGACCTACACGCTCGAGGAGGTCGCCACGATCGTCGCGACCTCGCGCATCGAGGGCGTGCTCGACGACGCCTCCGGCACGGTCGCGGCGGTCATGGAGTTCACCGACAAGAAGGCGAAGGACGTGGCGGTTCCGCTGACCGACCTCGTCACGCTCCCCGAGTCGGCGACACCCGAGGACGTGGAGCGCGCCGTGGCGCGGCACGGGTTCTCGCGCTACGTGATCGTCGACGAGGCCGACCAGCCGGTCGGCTACGTGCACCTCAAGGACGTGCTGCGCGAGGCCGAGGGGGACGACGACGCCGCCTCCCGTCCGATCAAGGCGAAGCGGATCCATCTGATGGTCCCTGTCGCCGAGACGACCGACCTCGAGGACGCGCTCGCCCTGATGCGACGTTCGAGCCGGCATCTCGCCCAGGTGCGCGACGCCGAGGGCCGCACGACGGCGGTGCTCTTCCTCGAGGACATCATCGAGGAGCTCATCGGCGAGGTCCACGACGCCACCCGTCGCGTTCCGCGCTGAGCCGCCGCGCCGACCTCGGCGGGCGAGACGGGCGCGGCGCGGGGTCAGTGGCGGCGGGCCCGCACGTACTGCGGCGGCCAGATCGCGGCGTCCTCACCCAACTCGGTGGCAGCGCGGAGTCCGAAGTGCGGGTCGCGCAGCCACTCGCGGCCGGCCATCACGGCATCCGCGTCTCCGGCGGCGAGGATCTCCTCTGCCTGGGCGCCGGTGGTGATCTCGCCCACCGCGCTCACCGGCACCGCGGCGCCGCGGCGGACCTCACGCGCGAAGGGCACCTGGTAGCCGGGGCCGGTCGTGATGCTCTGGTGCGCGACGAGCCCGCCGCTGGAGACGTCGACGAGATCCACGCCGTGCTCGCGGGCCCATCCCGCCACGACCGTCGTCTCGGCGACGTCCCAGCCGCCGTCGGCCCAGTCGGTCGCCGAGAACCGGACGAACAGCGGCGTCCCGGGAGCCACCGCCCGCACGGCGTCGATGATCCGCAGCAGCAGGCGAGCGCGGTTCTCGAGCGGACCGCCGTACGCGTCGGTGCGCGTGTTCGACAGCGGAGAGAGGAACTCGTGCAGCAGGTAGCCGTGCGCCGCGTGGATCTCGAGGACCTCGAACCCCGCTGCCACGGAGCGCTCGGCAGCCGCGGCGAACGCCGCGACCAGGTCGTCGATCCGGGCGAGGTCGAGCTCGACGGGTCGGTCGTAGCCGTCGAAAGCCAGCGCCGAGGGTGCGAGAGGCTGCCAGCCGCCGCGATCGCCCGGAACGGTGCCGCGCTCGGTCGCGAACGGCGAGAAGGTCGACGCCTTGCGGCCGGCGTGGGCAAGCTGGATGGCCGCGACGGCGCCGCGGCTGCGGATCGATGCGACGATCGGCGCCCAGGCGTCGCGCTGCTCGTCGTTCCAGATCCCGGTGTCTTCGGGGGTGATGCGTCCCTCGGGCACGACGGCGGTGGCCTCGGCCATCACGAGGCCCGCGCCACCGGAGGCGAACTGCGCGAGGTGCACGTGGTGCCAGTCGCCCGGGAGGCCGTCCTGCGACGAGTACTGGCACATCGGCGCGACCCACAGCCGGTTGCGCACCTCGACGGTGCGGACGGTCAGGGGGCTGAACAACTGGCTCACGCCGAGCTCCTTCTGGGCGCCGGTAGGGTGACGCCATGGTCGATATCCACGAATGGGATGCGGGCGAGACGGCTGCGCTCCTGCGGGAGCCAACCGCCGATGACCACAAGTATTCCCGGGGAGTGCTGGGGGTGCGCACCGGCTCGCACGAGTATCCCGGGGCCGCGGTCCTCGGCGTCGAAGCGGCGTGGCGCACCGGCATCGGCATGGTGCGCTACCTCGGACCCGAGCGACCCGCCGACCTCGTGCTCCAGCGCCGCCCCGAGACGGTGACCCGGCCGGGTCGCGTCCAGGCATGGCTGATCGGCTCGGGAACGGATGCCGCCACGCGTCTGCCCGCGGAGTCGGCGCGGCTGGCGGAGGTCCTGGCTGGTGAGCTGCCCGTGGTCGTCGACGCCGGCGCCCTCGACCTCGTCCCGGGAGCCCGGGCGCCGATGGTCGTGACCCCGCATCAGAGTGAGCACGCGCAACTGAGGGACCTCCTGGGCCTCGCCGAGGCTCCACCTGGCGCCTCGCTCGCCGAGCGCGCGTTCGCAGCCCGCGAGACGGCGCAGGGCAGCGGGGCCGCGGTGCTGCTCAAGGGCGCCGAGACGGTCGTGGCGGCCCCCGACGGCTGGACGACGGTGGTGCGGGCGGGCACGGGCTGGCTCGCCACCGCCGGTACGGGTGATGTGCTGGGCGGCATCCTGGGTGCGATCGTGGCCGCTCGGGGAGCGCAGCACGAGCTCGATGCGGCGGCGCTCGCCCGGCTCGCAGCCGCAGCAGCCTTCGTTCACGGGCACGCGGGGCGGAGCGCCGGTCCGGGGCCGGTGACGGCGCTCGACGTCGCCGAGGCGGTCCCCGCCGTCATCGCGCTTCTTCTCGGTGGAGGCGATCCGGCGCGCTGACGCTCGGGAGCGGCCGGGGGCGGTGCGACGCCCGCACGTAGGATGACAGCGTGACGAGACGGGCAGCGCTGTGGGTCGCTTTCGTGCTCGTTCACCTGCTGGTCTGCGTGCTGGGGTTCGTCATGCCGAACCAGCCGATGGGCGACGTGTACCTCGTCTACGAACCCTGGTCGCGTGCGGCGCTCGCGGGCGACGGGATCGTCGGGGTGACCGAGGACTGGGTGTACCCGCAGCTCGCACTCGTGCCGCTCGTGCTCGCCCACGGGTTCGCGTGGATCGCCGGGTACACGGCCGGCTGGGCGGTCTTCGTCACGGCGCTGGATGCGGTGGCGTTCGCGGTGCTCGTGGGCGATGCGCGCTCCCGAGGCCGCGCGCGGGCCGCATGGTTCTGGCTTGCCGCCATCCTCGCGCTCGGTCCGGTCGGCCTCTACCGCCTCGACGCCGTCACCGTGGCCGTCGCGGTGCTCGGGTGCGTGTGGTTGCGCGGGCGGCCCTGGCTCGCCGGCGTGCTGCTGGCCGCGGCGACGTGGATCAAGGTGTGGCCGGCGGCACTCAGCGCCGCCGCCGCGATCGCCCTGCGTCGACGCTGGGCCCTGATCGGCGCGAGCGCGATCGTCTCGGCCCTGACGCTCCTGGCGATCGTCGTCGCGGGCGGCGCCGACCACGCCTTCGGTTTCATCGGCGATCAGACCTCGCGCGGGCTCCAGGTCGAAGCCCCGGTCAGCGCGTACTACCTCTGGGGCAGCATGCTCGGGGTCCCCGGATTCTCCGTGTACTACTCCACCGAGATCCTGACGTTCCAGGTGACCGGCCGCGATATCGACCCCGTGATCGCCCTCATGACACCGCTGCTGGCGGCGGGGGTGGGGTCCGTCGCCGTCCTCGCCGCGGTCAAGACCGCGCGCGGGGCGCGCGCGATGCGGCTGCTGCCGGTGACGGCGATGGCGCTCGTCGTGGTGTTCATCGCGCTCAACAAGGTCGGGTCGCCGCAGTACCTCTGCTGGCTCATCCCACCCGTGGTCCTCGGGCTGCTTTACGACCGTCGGGAGTGGACGCGCCCGGCGATCGCGGTACTCGTCCTGTGCGCACTCACCCAGATCGTGTACCCCGTGGCGTACGGTGAGGTCCTCGCCGCGCACCCGTTCGGGGTCGCGGTGCTCACGATCCGCAACGTCCTGCTCGTCGCGCTGGGGGTGTGGATGGTCGTCCGTCTCGCGCGGGTGCCCGTCCGTCCGTCGACGCCCGTCCCCGCCTGAACCGGAGGTTCTCATGCTCGTCGCCTTCTCCGTCGCCCCCAGCGGCACCGGCCGCGCCGACGGCTCGGTCCACGATGCCGTCGCCGCGGCGGTCGCGGTCGTGCGCGCATCGGGTCTGCCGCACCGCACGACGTCGATGTTCACCGAGATCGAGGGGGAGTGGGACGAGGTGATGGCCGTGGTGAAGGACGCGACCGAAGCGGTGCTGCCCTTCGGCTCACGGGTCTCGCTCGTTCTCAAGGCCGACATCCGTCCCGGCCGAACCGGCGAGATCGACGCGAAGATCGAACGGCTCGAGACAGCGCTCGAATCGATTCGACACGACGACGGGGGCGGCGCTACGCTCCCTGAGTGACGACCCCGACGATCTCCCGCGCCCACGCGCGCTGGGCGCTGCTCGCCCTGGCCATCGGCAGCTTCGGCATCGGCATGACGGAGTTCGTCGTGATGGGCCTGCTGCCCGAGATCGCCGGAGAGCTCCTGCCCGGGGTGTCCGCGGACGACCCGGAGGCGGCGATCGCGCAGGCGGGCTGGCTCATCACCCTGTACGCGGCGGGGGTCGTCGTGGGTGCGCCCACCATAGCCGGGACCGCGGCGAAGTATCCGCGGCACCGCGTGATGCTCTTCCTCGCCCTCGCCCTCACCGTCTTCAACGGGCTGACCCTCGTCCTGCCCTCGTTCGAGCTCGTCGCGGCCTCGCGGTTCCTCGCGGGGTTGCCGCACGGCGCCTATTTCGGCATCGGCGCGCTCGTCGCGGCCGACGCGCTCGGGCCCGGCAAACGCGCCCAGGGGGTTGCCTTCGTGCTGACGGGCCTGACCATTGCCAACGTCGTCGGGGTGCCGCTGGGAACCTTCCTCGGCCAGCAGTTCGGATGGCGCGCCGCGTTCCTCGTCGTCGCGGTGATCTTCGCCGCCGCGACGGTGGCGATAGGCATCACCGTGCCACATCACGCGGGGGAGCCCCTGCGGACCCTGCGCGCGGAGCTGCGGGTGTTCCGCATCGGCCAGGTCTGGTTCGCCCTCGGCATCGGGGCCATCGGCTTCGGCGGGTTCTTCGCCGTCTACAGCTACATCGCCACTCTCGTGACCGACGTGGCGGGCTCGCCGCAGTGGTCGGTGCCGATCGTGCTCGTCATCTCGGGTGTGGGAATGACCGTGGGCAACCTCGTCGGCGGGCGCGTGGCCGACCGGGACCTGCGGCGCAGCCTCATCGGGGGCCTGCTGGCGCTCGCCGCGGTGCAGACGCTCCTCGCGCTGACGGCGGAATGGATCGTGGCAGTGGCGGTGTTCGTCTTCCTCGTCGGGTTCTTCTCCGCCGCGCTCAGCCCGACCATCCAGACCCGCCTCATGGACGTCGCCGGCGACAACCAATCCATCGCGGCCGCGCTGAACCACTCCGCGCTGAACATGGGGAACGCGCTCGGCGCGGCCCTCGGCGGCGCGGTGATCGCCGCCGGGCTCGGCTTCGTCGCGCCCGTCTGGGTGGGGGTGGCCCTGGCCCTGGCCGGACTCGTCGTCGCATCGACGAGCTTCGCCGTCGAGGGCCGGACGAAGAGCGGTTCGCCGGTCCGGGCCGCCGGCTGAGGGTCAGACCCCTTCGAGCAGACGCCGCAGATGCCTGCCGACGACAGGCGTCTCGATGAGGAACGCGTCGTGGCCGAAGTCGCTGGTGATGACGACGGCGTCCTCATCGATCGTCGACCGGATGCCGCGGGCGATGCGGTGCTGCCCCTCGACCGGGAAGAGCCGGTCGGAGTCGATCCCGAGCACCAGCGTGCGCGCCTGCACGCGGGCCAGGGCGTCGTCGACGCCGCCCCGGTCACGGCCGACGTCGTGCGAGTTCATGGCCTCGACGAGCGTGATGTAGCTGTTCGCGTCGAATCGGCGCGTGAACTTGTTGCCGTGGAAGTCGAGGTAGCTCTCGACGGCGAACCGGCCGCCGTGTCCGAGGGGGCTCTTGCCCGACTGCCAGGTGCGCTGGAATCGCTGGTTGAGCTCGGTGGGACTGCGGTAGTTCAGCAGCGCCATCCGGCGCGCGAGGGCGAGTCCGCGGTGCGGTCCATCGCCGTCGCCCGCGTCGTAGTATTCGCCGTCCTGGAAGCGCGGGTCGATGCGGATCGCCTCGAGCTGGACGGAGTTCAGAGCGATCTGGTCGGCCGTGTTGACCGGTGGGGCTGCCAGCACCGCGAGGCGCGCCACGCGCTCCGGGTGGCCCACGCCCCACTCCAGCGCGTGCATGCCCCCCATCGAGCCCCCGACGACCGCGCCCCAGACCTCGATGCCCAGTTCGTCCGCGAGGCGTGCCTGTGCGGCGACCTGGTCGCGGATGGTCAGATGCGGGAAGCGCGCCGCCCACTCGTACCCGTCGGATGCGATCGACGACGGCCCCGTCGATCCCTGGCAGCCGCCGAGCATGTTGGGGGCGACGACGAACCAGCGGTCGGTGTCGATCGGACCGCCCGGGCCGACGATGTCGTCCCACCAGCCCGCCGTGGGGTGCCCGGGGCCGGCATCCCCGCGCAGGTGGCTGTCGCCGGTGAGGGCGTGGAGCACGAGGACGGCGTTGTCGCGCGTCGGGGAGAGCTCGCCCCACGTCTCGTACGCGAGGCGGAAGCCGGGCAGCCGCTCCCCGCTCTCCGTGATGAGCTCACCGAAGGACGCGAAGCGGCGGTCGCCGACCGCGTCGCCGTCGCGCCACGCACCGGTGGCCGGCGGACGTGCGCGCAGGAGCCGGGCGTCGGCCTCCGTGATCGGCGCGCTCGGCACCGTGTCCTCGGAGGTCTGCCAGTCCATGATCGCCATTCTCCCGTCTGTCGGGGCGGCGTGCCCGCGTGTTACGCCCCGGCGTCGGAGAACTGACCCAGGGAGCGCGCCGAGCAGCCGAAAACGTCACGTAAGATATCGCGAAGCAAGGGGAGTACTTCCGCCTGCGGCGATCTCGTCATTACGAACCCGACGTCGGGTTCCGGGACGCCGGTCCCTCCGGGGATGAAGGAGACCTGGCCGTTCGGTTCCGTCGACCCCTTGGAGATTTCGTGGACATCACTCCGCTCGTATGGATCATCACCATCGCGGTGACCATCGCCTTCTTCGTGTACGAGTTCTTCGCACACGTCCGCACCCCGCACGAACCGACGATCGCGGAATCGGCGCGCTGGTCGGCGTTCTACATCGGCCTCGCGCTCATCTTCGGCGTCGTCATCGGCCTCGTCCCGAGCTGGGGCTGGGTGTTCGCCGGCGAGTACTTCGCCGGATACCTCACCGAGAAGGCGCTGTCGATCGACAACCTCTTCGTGTTCCTGATCATCATGACCGGGTTCGCGGTGCCGAAGAAGTACCAGCAGAAGGTGCTGATGATCGGCATCGTCATCGCCCTCATCATGCGCGGCGCGTTCATCGCCATCGGCGCCGCCCTGATCGACAACTTCTCGTGGATCTTCTACATCTTCGGCGCCCTGCTGCTCTTCCTGGCCTACCGCCAGGCGTTCTCGCACGGCGACTCCGATCCCGCCAACGGCAAGTTCATGCGCTTCGTTCGTCGCCACCTTCCGGTGACCGACGAGTACAACGGCGACAAGCTGACGGTCAAGAAGGACGGCAAGCGGTTCGTCACGCCGATGCTGCTGGTGATCATCGCCATCGGCTTCATCGACCTCGTCTTCGCCGTCGACTCGATCCCCGCGATCTACGGTCTGACCAACGAGGCCTACATCGTCTTCACCGCCAACGCGTTCGCGCTCATGGGGCTGCGTCAGCTGTTCTTCCTCATCGGCGGCCTCCTGGAACGCCTGGTCTACCTGGCGCAGGGCCTTGCGGTCATCCTCGCGTTCATCGGTGTGAAGCTCGTCTTCCACGCCCTGCACGTCAACGAGCTGCACTTCATCAACGGCGGCGAGCCGCTGCTGTGGGTGCCCGAGATCCCCATCTGGTTCTCGCTGCTGTTCATCGCCGCGACCGTCGCGGTCGCGACCGTCGCGAGCCTGGCGAAGACGCGCGGCGACAAGGAGAAGAACGACCGGGAACAGGTCCAGGGCGAGGAGATCACGACGGCGTCCGACGCCGACTGACGTCTCGACCGGCTTCAGCACGATGCCCCCGCGCCGCCGATCGGCGGGCGCGGGGGCATCGTCGTGCTGAGGAGGGACGGATCAGGCGCGAGCGGCCTCGACCACCGTGCGCGCCGCCGCGAGGGCCTGGTCGAGATCGGCCTTCAGGTCATCGATGTTCTCGAGACCGACCGAGAGGCGCACGAGACCCGGGGTGACCCCCGTGGTCAGCTGCTGCTCGGGAGTCAACTGGGAGTGCGTCGTCGAGGCCGGGTGGATCACCAGCGAGCGCACGTCGCCGATGTTGGCCAGGTGGCTGAAGAGCTCGAGGGCGTCGACGAATGCCCGGCCGGCCGCCACACCGCCCTTGAGCTCGAACGACAGGACGGCGCCGACGCCCTTCGGGGCGTACGCGTTCGCCGCGGCGTACCAGGGCGACGTCGGCAGGCCCGAATAGTTCACCGAGGCGATGTCGTCGTGGTTCTCGAGCCACTCGGCGATCTCCTGGGCGTTCTGCACGTGGCGTTCGATGCGAAGCGACAGGGTCTCGATGCCCTGGATCAGCAGCCAGGCGCTCTGCGGTGAGATGGCCGCCCCGAGGTCGCGCAGCAGCTGCACACGGGCCTTGATGACGTAGGCGAGGCCGTCGCCGACCGCCTGCGTAAAGACGGCGCCGTGGTACGAGGGGTCGGGGGTGGTCAGGCCCGGGAAGCGCTCCGCGTGCTCCGACCAGGGGAAGCGACCGCCGTCGACGACGAGTCCGCCGATGACCGTCCCGTGTCCGCCGAGGAACTTGGTGGCCGAGTGCACGACGATGTCGGCGCCGTGCTCGAACGGACGGATGAGGTAGGGCGTGGCGATCGTGTTGTCGACGATGAGCGGGACGCCGGCCTCGTGGGCGATGTCGGCGACGCCGCGGATGTCGAGCACGTTGATCTGCGGGTTGCCGATGGTCTCGGCGAAGAACAGCTTCGTGTTCGGTCGGACCGCCCGGCGCCATTCTTCGAGGTCGTCCTGGTTCTCGACGAAGGTGACCTCGATGCCGAGCTTGGCGAGGGTGTATTTGAACAGGTTGTAGGTTCCGCCGTAGATCGAGCTCGACGAGACGAAGTGGTCCCCGGCTTCGGCGATGTTGAGGATCGCGATGGTCTCCGCCGCCTGTCCGGAGGCGACGAGCAGGGCGCCGGTGCCCCCCTCGAGGGCGGCGAGTCGGTGCTCGACGACCTCCTGCGTCGGGTTCTGCATCCGGGTGTAGATGTTGCCGGGCTCGGCGAGCGAGAAGAGGTTCGCCGCGTGGTCGGAGTTGTCGAACACGTACGAGGTGGTCTGGTAGATCGGCGTCGCACGAGCCTTGGTGACCGGGTCCGGTGCGGCCCCGGTGTGGATCTGCTTGGTCTCGAAGCGCCAGTTCTCGGATGCGGGCATGCGAGGCTCCATCGGGGTCGGAAAGCGGCGACGGTCGCCGGCCTGGGTCGAGCGTACGGAGGCGTCGACCCGCCGACAACGCCGGGGACATGGGGCGTAACCTGGTCGAACCCTCCGTCCGCGCCGATCACCGCTCCTCGAGGCGGCGCAGCGGCACGGCTACGGTGGACTCATGACGCGACGTGCAGTGGTGACCGGTGCCAGTTCGGGAATCGGAGAGGCCGTCGTGCGCGCGTTGCGCGCCGCGGGCTGGGATGTGGTCGGCGTCGCCCGCCGAGCCGAACGGCTCGAGGCCCTCGATGCCGAGGTCGGGTCGGCGTCGTTCGCCGCCGACCTGAGCAGCGAGGCCGACGTCGCGGCGCTGGCCTCGCACCTGGCGGCATCCGGCGAACTCCACGCCTTCGTCCATGTGGCCGGCGGTGCGCGGGGGTCGGACCGCGTCGAGGACGGTGCGGCGGAGGACTGGCGGTGGATGTTCGAGGCCAACGTCCTCTCGGCGCAGCTGGTGACATCGTCCCTGCTGCCGCTGCTGCGACGCGGTGTCGAACACGGCGGCTGGCACGCCGACGCGGTGTTCGTGACCTCCACCGCCGCCCAGACCGCCTACCCCGGTGGCGGCGGGTACAACGCGGCGAAAGCGGGGGAGTCGATGCTCGTGCACGCGCTGCGCCTCGAGCTCAACGGCGAGCCCATCCGTGTCGTCGAGATCGCCCCGGGGATGGTGCGTACCGAAGAGTTCACGCTCAACCGCCTCGGCGGCGACCGGGCCGCCGCCGACGAGTTGTACGCGGGCGTCGAGCAGCCGCTCGTCGCCGCGGACGTCGCCGATGTCATCGCCTTCGCGCTCGCCGCGCCCGGGCACGTCAACCTCGACCTCGTGACGATGCGTCCCGTCGCTCAGTCCGCCCAGCACCTGCTCGCCCGCCGACCGCTCCGCCCGCGATCGACCGAGTGACCCGAGCACCGGGCGCCCCGGGGCGGGCTCATCACGGTTTGGGGTGCCTGCCTCACCTCGGGGCGCGCGAATCGCGCCCCGACGTGTCGGGGCCGCCCCAAACCGGAGACGTCGGGTGTCCGGCGGTGGCGTCGTCGGCCGGAGGCTCGGCGTCGGCGAAGGCGACCCGGGGCACGACCAACAGCAGCAGCGCCGCGATGAAGCCTCCTGCCGCGCAGACGGCCCAGACGGTGAGGTAGCCGCCGATCGAGGCGGCGGTCTCACTCGCGACCACGCCGGCGCCGGCGGCGAGCACCACACCGAACACGGCGGACGAGAACGTGCCGCCGATCGTCTTCGTCGTGTTGGTCATCGCCGAGGCGACGCCGGTCTGCCCGCGCGGCGCGGCTGCCGCAGCGGCCGCGGGCATCGCGCCGACCAGAGCGCCGCAGCCGAGGCCCGCGATGCACAGATTGAGCAGCACCTGCCACAGTTCGAGGTGGAAGGGCAGGAAGAGGGCGTAGCCGACGCCGACGAGCAGGGCCGCGCCGATGAGGACGACCCGGGGGCTCGCGCGCCGCGAGGTGAGGGCGAACAGAACGGCGCCCACGATCAGCGACACCAGGTACACCCCGATGATGTTCGAGCGCTCGGTCGCGTCGAGTCCGAGCCCGTACCCCAGCGCAGGGTCGGTGCCGGCGTAGGTCGACAGCGGGCCCTGCGCGCCCAGGAGGCTGATCCCGATCAGGAACGCGGTGGCCTGCACCGGCCACATCTCGGGACGCGCGAGGACGCGGACATCGACGGCCGGATCGGGCTGCTTCAGCTCGAAGCGCCCGAACGCCACGAATCCGAGCGCGCCCGCCGCGAGCAACGCCCAGACCCAGATCGCTCCGGGGCCGTTCAGTCGCAGGAACGTGAGCGCGCTCGTGACCAGCAGCAGGGCGACGGCGAGCAGGACGAACCCGCGCGAGTCGAGCCGGCGGTGCCCCGGTTCCGGCACGGATTCGGGGACTCCCAACCAGATGACCACGGCCACGAGCGTCACGGCGACCGCCGGGACGATGAGCGTGAGGGTCAGATCTCCCGCCGTCGCCGCGTAGATGCGCCCGGCCGCGAGGGCACCGATGATCGCACCCGCCTGCAGACCGACCACCAGCAGGCCGGCGGCCCGACGGGTCAGCGAGACGCCGCGGGCCTGACGTCGGCCGCGCTCGAAGATGAGCGCGATCTCGAGCGGCAGCCACACGACGTAGAACCCCTGGAGAGCCCAGGCGATCAGGAACGACCAGAACGACGCTGCGAAGGCGAGCCACCAGGTGGCGGCGGCCGTCAGCACGGCGGCGATCAGCAGGATGCGCTTGTGACCGTACATGTCGCCGAGCTTGGCGAGGACGGGGACGACGAGCGCCGAGAGCAGCAACTGAGCGGCCTCGAACCAGTTCACGTCGGCGTCGCGGATGCCGAGCTCGACGACGATGTCGCTGAGGAGCGGGACGTAGTACCCCTGCAGGATGCCGCTGACGATCTCGACGAGGATGAACCACCCGATCAGACCCGCGGTGACGCCCAGGGCTGAGGTGCGCAGGCTCGTCGACACGGGGCGAGCATACTGCGATCGCCGTCCTACGCTGGTGAGGTGACAGCTCGATCGTTGACCGAACTGGCCGCTGCGGGGCTCATCGCCCCCGACTGGGCGCGTGCGCTCGAGCCGGTCGCCCCCGACATCGCCGCGATGGGTGAGCGTCTGCGCGCCGAGAACGCCGCGGGGCGCTCCTACCTTCCGGCGGGCGAGCACGTGCTGCGGGCGTTCCAGCGCCCGCTCGCCGACGTGCGCGTGCTCATCGTGGGGCAGGACCCCTACCCCACTCCCGGCCATGCCATCGGGCTCTCGTTCGCCGTCGACGCACATGTCCGGCCGCTGCCGCGGAGCCTCGGCAACATCTACCGCGAGCTCGACGCCGACCTCGGCATCCCGCCGGCAGACCACGGGGATCTCTCGGCGTGGAGCGACCAGGGCGTCCTGCTGCTCAACCGTGTGCTCACCGTCGCCCCCGGTGCGCCCGCGTCGCACCGGGGCTGGGGGTGGGAGCGGGTGACCGAACATGCCATCCGCGTCCTGGCCGCGCGGGATGCTCCGCTCGTCGCGATCCTGTGGGGGAAGGATGCCGCGACGCTGCAGCCGATGCTCGGCGATGCGGCGATCATCGCCTCGCCGCATCCCTCGCCGTTGTCGGCGAACCGGGGATTCTTCGGCTCCCGGCCCTTCTCGCGGGCCAACGAGCTCCTGGTGCAGCGGGGGAGCGGCCCGATCGAGTGGCGTGTGCCGGCCCGCTGAACCGCCCGTCACGACCGCGAAACGTTCCCGCCGTAGAGTTGCGACATGCTCGAGGAGGATTACAACCGGGACCGGCGGCGGCTGCCCCGCCACCTGCGACGCAGCCCTGAGCCCGAACGTCCGTTCTCGTACGAGATCCGGCCCGCGCGCGCGGACGATCTGCCCGACATCCGCGAGATCTACAACTACTACGTCACCAATTCCGTCGTCACCTTCGACGAGAAGAGGTGGTCGTTGCTCCAGTGGCGTCAGAGGTACGACCACCTGACCAGGCTCAAGCTCCCCTTCCTCGTCGCCGCGTCACCGACCGGCCAGATCCTGGGATACGCGCTCGCCTCGCCGTGGAACGGCAAGACCGGCTTCCGGTACACCGCCGAGACGTCGATCTACCTCGGCCAGGCCGCCACCGGCAAAGGGCTGGGCCGTGCTCTGCTGGAGGCGCTCATCGACGCCTGCCGCGAGCTGGGGTTGCGCGAGATCGTCGCGGTGGTCAGCGACAAGGGGGCCGAGGCCTCGATCGCGCTGCACGAGAGGTTCGGGTTCGTCGAGGTCGGACGCATGGGCCGCGTGGGTCACAAGTTCGGCCGTTGGCTCGGCACCATCTATCTGCAGAAGTCGCTCGAACAGCAGAAGAAGGGCCTGCGCGCGCTCTTCTCGCAGCGTTCGGACTGACGTCAGCGCCCCGGGGCGCCACCGGCCGGCGGTGTCCGCCCCGCCCGTACGGCGTCGATGAGTGCACGCCAGGCGGTGTCGAGATCGTCGGTGAGCTCGACGCTGCGGATGCCGCCGGGGTCGTCGACCCGGATGCGCCACTGAAACCGGTCGGCGCCGCGCGTCGGGCTCCGTGGTGGCGAGGCATCGCGCCACGGGCAGTCTTCGATCAGACCGAGCCACGCCTCGCGATCGGTCGCCTCCGGCTCGACGTGCCACGATCGGCTCAACCCGGCGAAGCCTCCCGTGCGCTCGACCTCGATACGCAGGACGGGGGTCGTGTCGTCATCGCTCGGCTGCGGCATCCTCGATCACGCCGACGCCCGACCATCCGGCTCGGACGGCGTCGACCTCCTCCGATCCCTCACCGTACTCCTGCTCTGCGGCGGTGAGCGTGGCCTGCGCGAAGGCGGCGAAGTCCGCGGTCGGGGAGAGCGTGCCCGAGGTGAGGGTGCGGTACCAGATCAGCCCCGCGCGCTCCCAGGCGTACCCGCCGAGCCGCGTCGCCACCAGGTGGAAGGCACGATTGGGGATACCGGAGTTGATGTGCACGCCGCCGTTGTCGCTCTCGGTCTCGACGTAGTCGCGCAGATGTCCGGGCTGGGGGTCGCGACCGAGCACGTCGTCGTCGTAGGCCGTCCCCGGTGCGGCCAGCGACCGTAGCGCGGTGCCCTGCACAGCCTCGGTGAAGATGCCCGCCCCGATGAGCCACGACGCCTCGGCGGCGGTCTCGCCGCGGTGGTGCTGCTCGGCGAGGGCGCCGAAGACGTCGGAGAGCGACTCGTTGAGCGCGCCCGGCTGCCCCTGATACTCGAGCCCGCCGGAGAACTCCGTCACGCCGTGCGCGAGCTCGTGCGCGATGACCGAGAGGGAGCGCGTGAAGCCGCTGAAGACCTCGCCGTCGCCGTCGCCGAAGACCATGCGTTCGCCGTTCCAGAACGCGTTGTCGTAGTCGCGCCCGTAGTGGACGGTGGCCGCCAGGACACCGCCCCGGCCGTCGATCGACGCGCGGCCGAAGGCCTCGGAGAAGAACGCGAACGTCGCGCCCAGCCCCTCGTACGCCTCGTCGACGGCGGCGTCGCCCGTGGGCGGGGCGTCTTCATCGCGGACGAGCACGCCCGGCAGGTCTTCGCGTCGCTGCGCGTCGGACACGGCCCGATCGGGTGCGGGCACCCGCTCGGCGACGAGCGTGTCGCCATCCTCGATCGTCAGGCGCAACTGGGCCCGGCCGGCCAGGTCGCCGGGTCGCGCGGCCAGGGTCGCCCGGGCGGCCACGGCGGCGCGGGCGAGGTGGGGTTCGCGGGCCGAGGCGACGCGGGCGAGGAGATACGGGGGGATGATCGCGCGCATGGCATCACGCTAGCCCGGGCCGCCGACACCGGCCAGCGGAACTTCCCGGGGGTCAGCTCCCGGGTCGGCGGGGATCGATGACCGGAACGGACGCGAGCAGCCGCCGCGTGTACGCGGCCTGCGGCTGGAGCAGCACCTTCTCGGTCGGCCCCTCCTCGGCGATGCGGCCCTCCGTCATCACGACCACCTCATCGCAGAGGTTCTGCACGACGCCGATGTCGTGCGACACCAGCAGCAGCGTCAGCCCATCGCGCTCGCGCAGGCCGCGGAGCACCTCGAGGATCTGCGCCCGGACGGTCACGTCCAGCGCGGACAGGGGCTCGTCGCCGACGAGGATGCCGGGGCGGTGCACGATGGCGCGCGCGAGCGCGATCCGCTGGCGCTGCCCTCCCGAGAACTCGTGCGGGTAGCGGTCGGCGGCATCGCGGCCGAGGCCCACGTCGGCCAGCACCTCGTGCACGCGGGCCCGTCGGTCGCCGTCGATCCCGAGCGCCCACAGCGGCTCGGCGATGATGCGCCCCACGCTCATCCGGGGGTCGAGCGAGGCGTAGGGGTCCTGGAAGACGATGCCGGTGGCGCGGCGCAGCCAGTGCAGTCGTCGCGCCGACGCGCGGGCATCCACGGAACGCCCGTCGATCGTGACCGTGCCGGCGGTCGGGATGTCGAGCCCGAGGAGCAGCCGGACGAGCGTGGACTTGCCCGAGCCCGACTCGCCGATGATCCCCATCGCCGAGCCGGGACGGACGTCGATGTCGACGTCGTCCAAGGCGAGGGTCTCGCGGCGGGGCGCGCCGATCCCGGCGCCGCGCACCCGGTAGCGTCGGGTGAGCCCGCGCGCCGAGATCAGCGGTTCCGCGTTCATGCCGACGCCTCCGGTCGCCAGAGCGTCGCCGTGGCGTCGCGCAGCAGGCTGCGGGTGACCTCCGACGCCGGCGCGGTCAGCAGAGTGGCCACCGGCGCCGATTCGACGACGCGGCCGTGCTCGAGCACCACGGCATCCGTGGCGACCTGCGAGAGCACGGCGAGATCGTGGGTGATGAACAGCAGCGACATCCCGTCGTCGTCGACCAGCTCGCCGAGGAGGGCGAGGATCTCGGCCTGGATCGTGACGTCCAGCGCCGTGGTCGGTTCGTCGGCGATGAGCAGACGCGGACGCGCGGCGATCGCCATGGCGATCGCGACCCGCTGGCGCTGACCGCCCGACAGCTGGTGCGGATAGCGGCGCAGCGCGCCCTCCGGAAGGCGCACGCGGTCGGCGTCGGCCTGTGCACGGGCCAGCGCCTCGCGTCGTCCCGCACGGGCGTGGATGCGCAGCGGCTCGGAGATCTGCCGTCCCACCGTCCGCAGCGGGTTGAGCGCGGTCTGCGGCTCCTGGAACACGATGCCGACCTGCTCGCCGCGGAGGGCGGCGATGTCGCGGTCGCGCCGACCGACGAGCTCCATGCCGTCCCAACGGATGCTGCCGCTCACCTCCGCGCCCTCGGGCAGCAGACCGAGGATGGCCAGCGCGGTCAGGGACTTGCCCGAGCCCGACTCGCCGATCAAGCCCACGCGCGCCCCGTCCGGCACCGCGAACGAGACGCCGTCGACGACGCGTCGTCCGTCGAGCGCGATGACCAGATCGTTCACCTCGAGGCTCATGCCACCACCGCCGGCGTGTGGGTCGACGCCGCCGAGCGTCGCCGTGCGAGCGTCGGATCGGTGGCCTCGCGCAGGCCGTCGCCCAGCATGTTCAGCCCCAGGACGGTGATCGTGATGGCCAGACCGGGCCAGACCACGCTGAGCGGATACGCGGTGAGGTAGTTCTGCAGCTCGCTGAGCAGCAGCCCCCACGAGGGCTGGGTCGGGGGAGCCCCGAAGCCGAGATAGCTGAGCCCGGCCTCGGCGAGGACCGCCACCGCCATGCCCCACGACAGCTGCACGATGAACACCGGAGCCACGTTCGGCAGGAGGTGGCGGGCGGCGATCTGCATCGGGGTGAGCCCGCTCGCCCGTGCGGCGAGCACGAAGTCGCTGTGCAGCGTCCGGCGGAGTTCGGGACGGGTGACGCGTGCGATGTTGACGCCGAAGCCGATGCCCACCGAGATCACCACCACCCACAGCGAGCCTCCCCATACCGCCGAGATCATCATGGCGATCAGCAGCACGGGGAAGGCGATGAGGATGTCGACGAGGACCGCGACGACCTCGCGCGTCCACCGTCCCGTCAAGGCGCCGAGGCACGCGAGCGCGAGACCCAGCAGGGTGGCCACGACGCCCGCGCCGGCGGCGACGAGGACCGTGGTGCGCGCGCCGGCGAGCAGGAGCGAGAGGATGTCGCGGCCCGACGCATCGGTGCCGAGGATGTGCGGCCACCCCGGCGGGGCCCACCGTGCCGGAATGTCCACCCGTTGCGGGTCGAAGGGCGTCCACACCAGCGACACCGCGGCGAGCACCCCGATCGCCGTGACGACGACCAGCCCGAACCGCCCCGCCGGCAGCGCCCACAGCCGGCGCAGCCACCCTTCGCGACCGGTCATGACGCCTCCCGCTGTCGAGGGTCGAGCCCGCGGTGCACCAGGTCGACGACGAAGCCCACGACCAGGACGACGGCGGTGAGCGTCAGGAGCTCCCCCTGCACCTTGGGCAGGTCGCGCAGACCGACATCGGCGACGAGCATGCGACCGATTCCCGGCAGGGTGAAGAGCTGCTCGATGACGACGGCGCCCACGACGATGCCCGCGACCTGCAGGCCGAGGACGCTGATGATCGACAGCCCCACCGTCGGCAGGCCGTGGCGGAGCAGCGCCGCCCGGCGGGTGAGCCCCTTCGCCGCTGCCGTGCGGACGAAGTCCTGACCCATGGCGGCGAGCGTCGCGGATCGGACGAACCGCATGAGCATCGCACCCTCGACGACCCCGATCGTGACGGCGGGCAGCACGAGCGACGCGAGGGCCCGTCCCGGCTCACGCCACCCGTCGCGGGGGAAGCCTTGCGCGGGCAGCCAGCCGAGCCACACGGCGAAGACGACGACGAGCATCATCCCCGCCCACACCACGGGGACGGCGGCGAGGGTCTGCGCACCGAACGAGAGGAGCGTTCCGTCGGCGCGACCGCGCCGCAGCGCGGCGAGGATGCCGAAGGGGAGGGCGATCAGCAGCGCCACCGCCATCGACATCAAGCCGAGGGGAACCGTCACCTGCGCCTTCGCGGCGAGCTCGGCGGCCACCGGGGTACCCGTCACGAGGGAGGCTCCGAGATCGCCCATGAGGAGCCCGCCGATCCACTGGGCGTACTGCGTCGTGAGGGGAACGTCGAGCCCCAGACGTTCCCGGATGGCCGCGACCTGCTCGGGGGTGGAGTTGGTCCCCGCGATCTGCTGGGCGACATCCCCGGGCAGGACTCGCAGGGTGAGGAAGATCAGCACGCTGGCGACGACCAGGCCCAGCAGGAGCAGGCCCAGTCGCGTCAGCGCGTAACGGGTCACCCGTCGCTCTTGGCGATCTCGGCCAGGTCGATGCGGGCGTTCACGTTGTCGACGGGCATGCCCGAGACGTTCGTGGCCACCGCGACGACGGAGGCCCAGTTGTAGAGCCAGTCGGCGGCGTGGTCCTCCGAGACGATGCGCGCGGCCTGCGCGAGGAGGTCCGAGGCTGCGGCCTCGTCCGTCGCCGCGAGCGACTGAGCGTAGAGCTCTTGCACCTCGGGGTTGTCGTAGGTGAAGTAGTAGTCCGGGTCGGCCCAGTTCTCGAAGTCGCGCGGCTCGGCGTGGTTGACGACGCTGAGCTCGTAGTCCTTGTTCGTGTAGACATCGCTCAGCCACGTCCCGAAGTCGACCGGATCGACCTGCAGATCGATGCCGACGTCGTTCAGGTTCGACACCAGGATCTGCGGCAGCGTCGAATCGTACGCCGAGGGGATCGTGAGGGTCAGGGTCAGATCGTCCACACCGGCCTCGCTGAGGAGCGCCCGGGCGGCCTCGGGATCGTAGGCGACGACATCGCTGAGATCCTCGTACCCCGGGTCGGGCTCGGGAATCGGTCCGAAGAGGGTCTGCCCCGCGCCCACGGCCTCGACGATGGCGTCGTGGTCGATCGCGGTGCGGATCGCCTCGCGCACCCGCGGGTCGGCGAGCGCTCCGGAGGTGGAGTTCATCGCGAGCACGCTCTTGTCGGTCGCGCTGCCGGTTTGGACGGCGAAGTCGCCGCCTGCTTCGACCTGGTCGGCGAGGTTGGCGTCGAAGCCGACGATCACGTCGATCTCGCCGGCGAGGGCCGCATTGATGGCGGCCTGGTTGTCGGGGATGAAGTCGAAGGTGACGTCGGCGACCTGGGCCGCGTCGCCCCAGTAGGCGTCGTTGCGCTCGAGCGTGAGGCTCGCGCCCTGTCGCCAGTTGGCGAGCCGGAACGGACCGGTGCCGTTGGCCGCGGTGTTGTAGTCCACCGTGTCGCCCTCTTTGAGGATGATGCCCGCGCGGCCGGTGAGGTTCCACAGGAGAGCGGAATCGGGCTGGGTCAGCGTCACGGTGATGGTCTGCCCGTCGGCGGCGATCGAGGCGACGTTGGCCAGCCGCTCGCTGTCGGCCCATGCCGGGGTGGCCTGTCGCGTCGTCAGCGACGACACGACGTCCTGGGGCGTGAGTGGCTGCCCGTCGTGGAAGACGACGCCTTCGCGAAGGGTGAAGGTGTAGGTGAGTCCGTCGGCTGAGACCTCGTGCGAACTGGCGAGGGAGTCGGTGATCTCGCCCTCGGCCGTGCGTGCCACCAAGCCCTGGTACACGTTGTCGATGAGGGTCTGATCGAGCGAGATGCCTGCGGTCTGGCGGATGTCGAGGTTGGACGGCTCGAGCACCAGACGGATGCTGACGCTGGCGTCGGGGTTCGAGGTTCCGACGGTCGCCGAGGGGGCGGGGTCGGCACCGCCCGTGCAGCCGGCGAGGACGAGGGTCCCGGCGGCCAGCAGGGCGGCGGCCGAGAGAGCGGTGCGGCGGAGCATGTGGAGGAGGTTCCTTTCGCAAGGGCGGCGGCATCGTTGCTGTCCGATGCGCGTCCGCGAACTCAGTGCGGCATACAGCCTAGGGTCCGCCGCGCTCGGCGGTGACATCTCCCCGTCCTGCAGCGTCGCAGTGCGTCACGTTATTTCCGTGGCGGAGTGTCTGTCGCCCTGTCAGAGGGAGGTCAGTCCGGCGTCCCGGATGATGCGGGCGAGCTCGCTCGGCAGTTCCTCCTGCACGTTGTGTCCGGAGTCCACCGTCACGATCCCGGCGTCCGGGAGTCGCGTCGTGAATGCCTCGACATCGGCATCGCTCAGGTACCCGCGGTTGCCGCGCACGAGGGTGACGGGAGCGGAGACGGCCGCCAGATCCTCCCAGCCCGAGGCGGCGAGGATGCCGGCGAGCGAGTCCTGGCGCGCGGACGCGGCGGCGGACGCACCGGGGTCGGCCGCGAGGACGTTGGCGATGCGTGCGAAGTGGTGCTTCCACTCGACGCGGCCGTCCTCGCGCACGCGCGAGTTCAGGTAGACCCCGCGCTCGGCGGCGGTACGGTCGCCGCCGAGCCCGAACGACAGTGCGCGATCGACCATCTCCTCACGCGATGCCCAGTGCGTCGGGCCCGCGAAGAATCGCCGGATCTGGGACGCCCCTCCCGCAGGGTCGAGGCCGGGAGCGATGTCGACGATGACCAGGGCCCTGACGAGCTCGGGATGTGCGGCGGCGAGAGCCGCGGCGGTCAGCCCCCCGAGGGATTGGCCGACGACGACCTGCGGCGTCTCGGTCCAGTGGGCGATGGCCGGAGCGATGTCGGCGGCGAGGGTCCGAGCCGCGTAGTCGGCGTCGTCGCGCCAGCCCGAGTCGCCGTGCCCCGGGAGGTCGAGCGCCAGCACCGGACGGCCGAGGGCGAGAGCCGTCCGATCCCACGTGTGCGCGTTCAGTCCGGCGCCGTGGAGCAGCGTGACCTCGGGGAGGCCGTCACCGAGTCGCAGCGCGCTCAGGGGTCGGCCGTCCGGGGCGAAGGTGAACAGGCGCTCCGCCGACGGCACCGGCACCCCGCTCTCGGCGGCCTGCACGGGCAGGAACGAGAATTCGTCGAACGGTGTCTCGGCCACGGTCGTCCTTGTCCTTCGGTCGGGGGCGGTCTCATTCTCCCCCGGCGCGCACGGGCCGTGGGTAGTGTGAAGGCATGAGTCCGGAGCGCCGTATCCACCTGGCGAAGGCGGCGCGTCCCGCTTTCGATGCGCTCGACGCCTTCGCCCGCACGGTCGGCCGCATCGCCGCCGAGGCCGGCGTCGACGATCGGCTGAAGGAGCTCGCTCTCGTGCACAGCTCGCAGCTCAACGGCTGCGCCTACTGTGCGCGTGTTCACGTCGAGCGCGCCGTCGCCGCGGGGGTGACGGTCGACGAGATCGGCCAACTCTCGACCTGGCGCGACTCCGGCGTCTTCGACGAGCGTGAGCGGGCGGCGCTCGAGCTCGCCGAGGCTTATGTGCATATCGCCGACGACGGCATCTCGGACGAGCTCTACGACCATGTCGGGGGCGTGTTCTCGGAAGCGGAGTACGTCGCCCTGAGCTGGCTGCTGATCTCGATCAACGCGTTCAACCGGCTGACGATCGCGGGTCGCTATCCGGTTCCGCCGCTGCCGAAGGCGGAGGTGTGACCGGCCGGTCCGCCCCCGTGGTCTCGGGCGCGATCAACTTCCGCGACACGGGCGGACTCCCGGCGGGTGGTCGTGCCACCCGTGCCGGGGTGCTGTTCCGCTCGGGCAATCTCTTCCGCGTCGACGACTCGGGCCGGCAGGCGTTGCGAGACCTCGGCCTGCGCCGCATCATCGACCTGCGCGACGACGACGAGGTGCTCTCGGAACCCACCGTGCTCGACGGCTTCACGCACGAGACTCAGCGGGTGCCGCTCTTCGTCGGCTCGGTGGCCTCGTTGTTCCGCGCGGACATGTCACTCGACTCGATGTACCGCTCGCTCGTGGACGACTCCGCACCCCGGGTGCTCGACGTGGTCCGGGGAGTGCTGGCCGAACAGCCCGTCCTGGTGCACTGCACGATCGGCAAGGACCGCACGGGCGTCACGATCGCCCTGATCCTCGCGGCGGCCGGCGTCGACGAGGATGCCGTGATCGCCGACTACGCGCGCACCGAGACGCTGCTGCCGGCCGAGCGGAACGCGCCGATCATCGCGTACCTCCGCGAGCGGCATCCGGATGCGCCGCACCTCGTCGACCTCGCGACCCGGTCGCCGGCGCCGGTGATGCGGGCGCTCCTCGAGGATCTGCGCGAACGCTTCGGCTCGCCGAGGGAGTATCTGCGCGCCCAGGGCCTGGACGACGACGAGCTCGCCGAGTTGCGTCGCATCCTGGTCGCCTGAGCGTGCGCGCGTTCGCTGCGCGATGTGGACGACATAGGTTAGGCATGCCTTTGCGCGAGGTATAGTGGACCCATCATGACCGAGGCCCACAGCGACTCCGCCTGCCGTGCATCGAAGCACGCACGCGTCCAGCAGCTGATCACCGCCGACGAGCACGCGCTCGCCGAGTTGGAGGCCCTGCTCGCGACACTGCCGCTGTGCTCGACGGGCCGCGTGTTCGTCGAGGTTCCCGACGCATCGTGGATCGGCGCGCTCTCGGTGCCCGGCCGCATGATCGTGACCTGGCTCGACCGCTCGGCCCGCTCCGGCGCCGCCGGCACAGGGCGGGCGTGCGCCCCGGGCGAAGCGCTGTCGCGTGCCGTCATCGCCTGGGCCGACGAGATGCTGTGCACCGAGGCCGCACGCTCGACGCGTGTGCATCTGCTGGGCGGGTTCCTCGGGACGGCGGACATCCTCGACCACCTCACCGGACGCCTCGCCCTGGCGGCCGACGAGATCCACACGCCCGCGCGCTTCGGTCTGGCCACCGCTCGCTGAGGGCCGTCAGCCGCGCGCACCGCGGCGGGGGATGTAGTTGCCATCGGCCAGTCCCGCCTCGATCTCGAAGCGATTGCGCAGCGGGTCGCGTCCGGCCAACAGGTAGAGCACGGGCATCAGCAGCCCGTAGCGGCGCCATTGGCGGGCGTGGACGCGCTCGTGCGTCAGCACCCGCTCGTCGGGTTCGCGGTCGCCGGTGAGGAAGCACGATCCGACGCACACTCCGCCCCGGCCGAACGTCCACCCGGGCATCCCCGTGAACACCCACAGGCCGTCCCGGCGCCGTACGCGTCCGGTCGACCAGAGCGACCCCCAGACGAACCCGAATGCCGTCCCGGCACGGGCCCCGAGTCTGCTGACGACGGAGTCGAGGAGGACCGGCGGGATACGTCGGTCGAACGCGACGCCGCGCCGCACGGCATCATCGGCGCGCTCACGCCACTGCGGCGGCGGCGCGACGGGACTCATGCGAGGGCTCCGACGATGCGCAGGACCGATCCCATGTCCTCCACCGCGGCGCCGGGATGCGCCGGCGCGAAGCCCGAGAGGGAGGCGCCCGCCAGCGGCAGCCTCTCGCGCAGTCCGGCGATCGCCGCGGTGACGGTGGGCACGTCGAGGCCGAAGGGTACGGGAGCGGCGACACCGGTGATCACCGCGGGATCGAGCACGTCGAGATCGACGTGCACGTAGACGGATGTCGCGCCGGTGGCCGCCACGGCGTCGGCGAGAGCCCCGGGCGCAGCGAGCTCGTCGGCGCTGAGCACCCGCAGGCCCTCGGCGCGGACGACCTCGCTCTCCGCGTCGTCGAACTCCCGTGCGCCTGCCAGGACGATCCTCGCCGGCGGCACGGCGCCGTCGGCGGTGAGCGGGCCGTGGCCGAAGAGCGCGTGCAGCGCCATGCCCGCGAAGGCCCCCGACGGCGACGAGAGCGGCGTGTGGAGGTCCGCGTGCGCGTCGAACCACACCACGGCCATGCCGCTCGTCCTCGTCGCGGCGTGAGCCACGGCTGGCACGGCGACGCCGCAGTCGCCGCCGATCACCACGGCGTGCTCGGCCGAGGGTGAGGCGTCGCCGTCGGTGCGATCGAGGGCGGTCGCGATCAGGTCCCGGGTGCGCTGGATCGAGCTGAAACGTCGGATGCCGGTGTCGAGTGCCTCCCCGGCCTCGACCGGGACGTCCACGCGCTCGGTCGCGCTGCGGGGGAGGTCTCCGGCGATCGCCTCGGCACCGTCGATCAGGGTCATCGATCGCGCGGAGGGGGATCCCTGCCACTGCGGGACCACGATGAATCGGGTCATGTCGTCATCCTTCGTTCGTGCGCGGAGCACGAACACCGACGTCCGGGCGGCTGCGCCGGCCCGGACGTCGGTGTTCGCGGGGGAGCGGTCAGCGCTCGATCGCCCCGGCGGCGCCGCCGGTCTTCAACGCGGCGAGGCGCGCCTCGACCTCGGTGAGCTGACCGACGTCCTCGAGGCTCTCGAACTGGGCGTCCAGGCTCGACGCGGCCAGTTCCTGCTTGCCGGTGGCGAGAGCCTCCTGGCGCCGCACCTTGTCTTCGAAGCGTCCCAGCTCGCTGGTGGGGTCGAGGACGTCGATGGACTTCACGGCGTCGTGCACGCGGTTCTGCGCCTCGGCGGTCTTGGCGCGGGCCAGCAGCTCGGAGCGCTTCGAGCGCAGCTGGTCGAGCTTGACCTTCATGCCGTTCAGGCCGTCCTTGAGCTTCTCGACGACCTCGGTCTGCGTGGCGATCGTCGGGGCGATGGCCCGCGCCTCGTTCTCCTCGCTGATCTGGCGCTGGAGGGCCACCTTGGCGAGGTTGTCGAACTTGTCGGCGTCGGCGGTGTTGCCGGTTCCGCGCAGCTCGTCGGCCTTGCGGCTCGCGGCCAGGGCCTTGTTGCCCCACTCGGTCGCCGCCTGGATGTCTTCCTGGTGGTCGCGCTCGAGCAGGCGCAGGTTGCCGATGGTCTCGGCGATGGCCGACTCCGCGTCGGCGATCGAGTTCGTGTAGTCCCGCACGAGCTGGTCGAGCATCTTCTGCGGGTCCTCGGCCTGATCGAGCAGGGCGTTGATGTTCGCCTTCATGAGCGTCGAGATGCGACCGAAGATGGACTGCTTTGCCATCGGGGTTCCTTTCGTGGGTGATCTGTGGAGAAGAGTGAGTCGTCAGAAGCGGCCGCCGCCGCGCCGCGAACGGCCGCCGCCGAATCCGCCGCCGCTGCGGCCGCGTGAGCCGCCGCCGAATCCGCCGCGGGGTGTGCCGAAGCCGCTGCCGCCGAATCCCGACGAACGACGCCCCGTGGAGCCGCCGCCCAACAGCGAGTTCAGCACCATGCCGCCGATCATGGCTCCCATCATGCCGTTGGAGTTCGAGCCGGGCGAGCCCTGCGCGAAGCCGCCGACATCCGTCCGTGCCGCGTCGATCGCGAGGCCGCTGAGCTGCGTCGCGCGCGCGGCATCGGCGAGGGCGCGTTCGGGCTCGATTTGAGCGGTGGCTTCGGCCCGGTCCAGGGACGCGCGCGCTTCGGCGACGCGTGTCCGCGCCGTGGCTCCGACTGCCCCGCGTCGCGTCCCGATGTAATCCTCGGCCGCTGAGACCCGCGCTCGGGCCTGCTGCAGCTGCTGCTCCAGCGTCTGCCGGGCGCGCGTCGCCCGCTGGGCGGCGTCGCGGGCTCCCGCGAGTGCTGCGTCGATGGCCGAGTTGGCGCCGAGGAGGGTTGCCAGAGCCGTCTGCGGGCGGCGGTGAGTGCCGGTGAGCTGGGCGCGTGAGGCGTCGATCTGCTGGCGCGTCGCCGAGACGACCGCGGCGAGTGACCCATCGGGGTCGGGCACGCCGACGGCTGCAGCGACATCCTGCTCGAGCTCGCCGATGAGGGCCGCCGCGTCGCGTTCGGCGGTCGCGAGGTCGGCGGATACCTTGTCGACCGCGGCCTCCAACCGGGCGGCCTGGGCCACGGCTCCCTCCGCAGCCCGCAGCGCAACGGCTGCGGCGGAGCCGTCGCCCGCTGCGATCGCTGCCTGAGCCGCGGCGAGCTGCTCGTCCGCGTAGTCGAGGCGGCTTCGTGCCTGGTCGTGGTTGTCGCCGACGGTCGAGAGCTCGTCGGGCGCGTAGGTCGAACGGAGCCGCTCGAGAGAGGCGATCGCGTCGTCGAGGCCGGTCGCGGCGGTCGCGCGCTCCTGCTGGATGCGCACGAGCGCCTCGGGGGCGTTCTGCTCGAGGGCGCGCAGACGATCGAATTCCTCCGTCCGGGCGTCGAGCTCGGCGTCGGCGTGTGCACAGAGCTCGAGGATCCGCGTGTGGACGGCACGCACGTCCGCCTCGGTGTCGGGCTGGTCGTCGTCGAGTCGCTGTTGGAGCGAGAAAGCCTCGTCGAGATCGCGGCGGGCTTGCGCGAGCGTCTCGGTGAATGCGGTCGCCGCGTCGTCCCCGAACTGTGCTCGGGCGAACCCGAGCTCCTGTTCGCTCGTGCGAATGGCGTCGTCCGCGGCGACGAGCGCACTGGCCGATCGGCGGGCGAGCTCCTCGATCGGCTCGGAGGCCGGGCCGCGTTCGACCGACGCGCCGGCGCGACGGCGCCGGACGACGATGACGACGACGGCGATGACGGCGCCCACGGCCAGGATGCCGAGGACGATCGTGAGCACGGGGACACCTCTGCCACTGTCCGAACCGCCGCCCGCGTCGTCGCCGGAGACGCCGACGGCAGCGGCCAGGCCGCCGGCGGCGGCGAAGGCCGCTCCGCTCCAGTCGCCCGAGCGGAGCTCCGGCAGGATGTCCTCCGTCTCGATGCGTCCGAGGGCATCGGCGTCGACCGGACCGGCGGTGTCGCCCGAGAGATAGAAGTTGCGCTGTTCGGTCGCGATGGCGAGGACGTACTGGTTCACGCCGAGACCGCCCTTCTGCGCGACGTCGTTCGCCCAGCC
This sequence comes from Microbacterium oleivorans, assembly GCF_013389665.1. Taxonomy (NCBI): domain Bacteria; kingdom Bacillati; phylum Actinomycetota; class Actinomycetes; order Micrococcales; family Microbacteriaceae; genus Microbacterium; species Microbacterium oleivorans. Next base: position 2,781,426 of record NZ_CP058316.1, read on the forward strand.
CTCCGCGTCGGAGGGTGAGGTGAAGGCGTCGACGTAGACCACCCAGAGATCGATTCCGGCCTCGCTGCTGAGAGCGGTGAGCCTCTCGTCGAGGGATCGTTCCTCCCCCTCCGACAGCGCGTCGACCCGATCGACCACGCGGCCGGCGCCCAAGTCGACAGGATCGGTGGCCCACGCTGCGGCGGAACCGCCGAGGACGAGCATCAGAGTCGCCACGATCGAGAGCGTCACTGCTCGGAGCACGCGCATCCGTTCCCCTTCCGAGGACGGAGGACCGGCCTCGCCCCCACTCTATTGAGGGCCCCGAGTCCGAGCCTATGCGGGGACTGGGAATCAGCGGGCAGCGGAATCGCGGCGCGGATACCCGCGGGTGCGTGCGCCGGCGACTACGCTGACCGGCGGCCGCACGGCCGTGAGGCGGGAGGCTGCAATGGACGACAGGTACGGCACCGATGTGCTCGCGGCCGGCTGGCGCGAGGCGGGTCGCAAGGTCGTCCCAGAGACGGCCGCAGAGGTCGATCTCGTCGTCGAGGTCGCCGCGGACGGATACTGCGGGGCCGTCGTCGCGGTGCGCGGCGGCAACGTCGAGCTCGAGGACCGTCTCGGCAAGGTGCGCATCTTCCCCCTCGGTGGCGGCTTCCTCGTGGACGGCGAGCCGGTCAAGCTCGTCGCGCCGCAGGCCCAGGCGTCCGCCGGTCGGCTGCGGACGGCATCCGGATCGTTCGTGGCACCGCAGCAGCGGGCCCGTGTCGCACGCGCCTCGCGCATCCTCGTCGAGGGCCGGCACGACGCCGAGCTGGTCGAGAAGGTATGGGGCGCCGACCTGCGTGTCGAGGGTGTCGTCGTGGAGTACCTACAGGGCGTCGATCTGCTCGACGACCTCCTGCGGGACGAGCCGCCCTCGGCCGAGCGACGCTACGGCGTTCTCGTCGACCACCTCGTCGCGGGGTCGAAGGAGACGCGTATCGCCGAACAGATCCTGCGCGGGCCGCACGGGGCGCACCTGAAGATCGTCGGCCACCCCCACATCGACGTCTGGCAGTGCGTCCGCCCCGAGGCGGTCGGCATCCGGGCGTGGCCCGTCGTGCCGCGGGGGATCGACTGGAAGACGGGGGTCTGCCGCGCACTCGGCTGGCCCGCAAAAGACCAGGCCGACATCGCGCACGCCTGGCAGCGCATCCTCGGATCTGTGCGGACGTACCGCGACCTCGACCCCGCTCTGCTCGGGCGGGTGGAGGAGCTGATCGATTTCGTCACGGTCTGAGGGGAGAGGGCGCAACGGCTCGGCGCGCTCTCGACGGCTCGATAGCCTGGACCCATGCCCGAGACCGACGAGCCCGACACCGGCGACGAGCCCCGCTACCGCGAGCGCCCCGTGTCGTTCGCGCGTCGCAGCGGCCGGATGAGCGACGGTCAGGAGCGCGCGTGGAACCAGCTCGGATCCTTCTACGCCGTGCCGGTCGAGCGTGATCAGGCGGTGTTGAGCGTGCGCCCCGGTGCGCAGGTCGATCCGGCGACTCTGTTCGGGCGGTCGGCCCCGCTCATCGTCGAGATCGGATCGGGGCAGGGCCACGCGATCGTCGCCGCGGCCGAGACCGCGCCCGCGACGGACTTCCTCGCCGTGGAGGTCTTCCGGGCGGGCCTGGCCCGGACCATGCTCGACGCCGATCGAGCCGGCGTGCGCAACCTGCGCCTGGTCGAGGCGAACGCGCCCGAGGTGCTGGAGCATCTGCTGCCGCCGGCATCGGTCGACGAGCTCTGGATCTTCTTCTCCGACCCGTGGCACAAGAATCGACACACGAAGCGCCGACTCATCTCGCCCGACTTCGCGCCGTTGGCCGCTCGGGTCCTCAAGCCGGGCGGGGCGCTGCGACTGGCCACCGACTGGCAGGATTACGCGCTGCAGATGCGGGAGGTGATGTCGGATGCCGCGGGCTTCGCTGCCGGATTCGACGGCGCCTGGGCGCCGCGGTTCGAGGGACGTGTCATGACGGCCTTCGAGCGCAAGGGCATCGCCAAGGGGCGCGACATCCGCGACCTCGTCTACCTCCGCACCGACGACGACCTGCGCTGAGCCGATGAAGACGCACGCAGCCCTCGGGTCACGCCCGTTCATCTCGGTCAGCACCGTCCCGGCGCTTCTGGTGTGCCTGGCCGCGCCCGCGTTCTTCGTCCTGCTGCAGCCCTGGCTGGGCTGGACGCTGCTCGTCGTGGGGCTCGTCGTCGCGCTCGGTGTCGATCGTTGGCGCGTCAGCGAGACGCGCCCTTCGCTCACGCGGGACCTCTCGCTGATCGCGCTCGGCCTGGTCGTAGTCAGCCTGATCGACCTCAAGGCCGAGCTCGACAACCCGGCGATGCTGCGGTTCACGCTCGCCTTGGGCGGCGCCGTGCTGCTGCCCTACCTCGTGTCGCGGTACCTGTACCGGGATCACGCCATCCGATTCCCCTGGCGGGGAGGCGGCCGCTGGACGCGTTTCCAGTGGATCTGGCTCGCCGCCGTGCTGGTCCTGGGCTGGCTGATCCTGCCGTTCTACTTCATCACCTCGGGCGTCTACACCAACTGGCCCGTCGTCGACACGCCCGAGCTCATCGTGCGGCTCTTCGTGGGTGTCGGGGCGGTGGGCATCTGGGACGAGCTGTTCTTCATCTGCACGTGCTTCGCGCTGCTGCGGCGCCACTTCGCCGATGCGTCGGCGAATGTGCTGCAGGCCATCGTGTTCGTGTCGTTCCTCTGGGAGCTCGGCTACCAGGCCTGGGGTCCGGCGCTCACGGTTCCGTTCGCGCTCCTCCAGGGGTGGATCTTCCTCCGCACGAAGTCGCTCGCCTACGTCGTGACGGTGCACCTCCTCTTCGACGCCGTCGTGTTCGGCGTGCTCGTCCATGCCCACAATCCCGGCCTGCTCGACGCCCTCTTCCTCGTTCCCGCACCCTGACAGCACGCGGTGCGCAGACGGTGCACAGACGGCCGCGCTAGCATCGACCGCGGAGCCCGGGTCATGGGCTCGCGGACGAGGGAGCAGTACCCGCACACGACAAGACTGACTCGGACGGGTCTGTCATGGCATGGGTGATTCTGATCGCTTCGGGCGTCCTGGAAGCGGTGTGGGCCTCCGCGCTCGCAGCATCCGAGGGGTTCCGCCGGCGGCGGCCGACGATGGTCTTCGTCGTCGCCCTCGTGGCGAGCATGGGCGGCCTCGCCCTGGCGATGACCGAGCTGCCCACCGGCACCGCGTACGCCGTGTGGGTGGGCGTGGGTGCGACGCTCACCGTCGTGTGGGCGATGATCACCCGACGCGAGCGAGCCTCGACCGCGCGCATCCTGCTGCTTCTGCTGCTCGTGGCCTCGGTCATCGGGCTGAAGGTGGTCAGCTGATGGCCTGGTTCGTCCTTCTGCTCAGCGCCGTGTGCGAGGCGGTCTGGGCCACCGCCCTCGGCCACTCGCAGGGGCTCACCGAGCCGGCAGCGACCGTCGTGTTCGTCGTCGGGGTGACTCTCAGCATGGTCGGACTCGGCTGGGCGATGAAGCAGATCCCCATCGGGACCGCCTACGCCGTATGGGTGGGTGTCGGCGCCGCGCTCACGGTTGCCTGGTCGATCCTGTCGGGGGCCGAGCCCTTCTCGATCGGCAAAGTGGTGTTCATCGCGGGCATCGTCGCCGCCGTGATCGGACTCAAGCTGGTCCCCGCTGCGGCGGCGATCAGCCCAGACGCGACAGCAGGGCCGGTCCGAATGCCGCGATCGCCGCGATCGGCACGACGAGCGCGGCCGCTGCGACGATCCCGACAATGACGATGTTGCCCAGGATCGCCGCGACGAGAGCGCGGCCGCGGTCAGAAGCGGATCGGATGCGGTCGGCGGCAGAGAGCGGTGCTGTGGTCACATATCGACGGTACGAAGCGGCAGGGCGTCACCGCGTCGGTCGAGCGGCTGAACGGCATCCTCCTCGGGGATGATCTCGCGCTGGGGGACTGTCAATGCCCTTCGCGGCGCCGCCGCGGCGGACGTAGCCTCTGGGGTCACCGCGAGAAGACGAAGGAGCGCACCATGACCGACCCGCACACCCGCCCCGGGGCCGAGCCGGGCGACGCCGGCGACGGCGTCGAGACCGGAACCACGACGGGCGGAGCCTCCGCGTTCCCGGGATCGCCGAGCGCGGCGCCCGACGAGCCGGCCCCCGACGAAACAGACGGTTCCGACACGACGACGGACGCGGACGGCGATCCGCTCGAGAACCCGTCGGGAGGCTGAGCGCCCCCTGTCAAGCAGGAGCGCCGCCGGCCCGGGCGATGTCAGTGTAAGGACACGGCGCCCACGCCCGGATGCCGCGATGAAGGAGGAGCCATGAGCGACACGGAAGATCCCCGCACGACCCTCGCCGAGCTGTTGCCGGACTTCCGGTTCGCGATGGTGACGACCGCCGACGCCGACGGCAAGCTCACGGCCCGCCCGCTCACCGTGCAGGAGGCGGAGTTCGACGGCGACCTCTGGTTCGTCGTGGATCGTGAGTCGTCGGTGGCCGCCCACGTGGGCGAGCGACCGGGCGTCGGGGTCGCACTGAGCACGAACGACGCCTGGGTGTCGCTGGCCGGGGAGGCCCGGATCGTGGACGACCGCGCCCGGCTCGGCCACTACTGGTCGAGCACCCTGGAGGCCTGGTTCCCCGACGGGCCCGACGATCCCCGCGTCACGCTGCTGCGGATCGATGCCGTCTCGGGGGAGTACTGGAGCAGCGCCGGCGGACGCGTCGCGACGGCGATCGGCCTGATCAAATCGAAGATCACGGGCGAGACCTACGAGGGTCGCAACGAGAAGCTCGATCTCTGAACGAGACGATCGCCCGGTCATCGAACGAAGGGCCGTCCCGCGTGGAGCGGGACGGCCCTTCGTTCGATCAGCGCGTCACTTCGCGAGGAAGGCGAGCAGCGCCTCGTTGAACCGCCCCGCGTGGCTGACATTCAGACCGTGCGGTGCGTCGTCGATCAGGACGAGCTCGCTTCCCGCGAGCTGCTCGTGCGTGCGCTTCCCCGAGCCCTCGAAGGGGACGGTGCCGTCGCCCGAACCGTGGATGACCAGGGCGGGCACGGTGACGGCCTCGAGGTCACGGCGGAAGTCGGTGGTGCCGAAGGCCTCCATCGACTTGAGCGCAGCGTGGTGGTCGGCCTGTCGTGTCAGCGCGATCGCCTGCTGACGCTGCTCCTCGGTGACCTTGAGATCGCCGTCGACCGAGAAGAACTGGGTCGTGAACCCGTCGTAGAACGTCGCCTCGTCCTCCTTGAGGCCGTTCTCCATCTCGTCGGCCTGCTCCTGCGTCAGCGGGCCCTCCGGGTTGTCGGGGGTCTGGGCGAGATAGGGAGGCACCGCCGCGGCGAAGACGACGCTGCGCAGCCGGTCCTGGCCGTGATTGGCGATGTAACGGGCGACCTCGCCGCCGCCCATCGAGAATCCGACGAGCGTCACGTCCCGCAGATCCAGGGTCTCGAGCACCGCGGCGAGATCGGAGGCGAAGGTGTTGTAGTCGTAGCCCGAGCGCGGCTTGTCGCTCCGGCCGAAGCCGCGGCGGTCGTAGGCGACCACACGGTATCCGGCGGCGGCGAGAGCCGGGATCTGCTCGGACCATGATTCGGCCGACAGCGGCCAGCCGTGGATGAGCACGACCGGACGGCCGCTGCCGCCGGTGTCGTCGACGTGCAGCTCGACGTCGTTGAAGAGGCCTTTGTGTGCGGTGATCTCAGTCATGAGGTCATCATCGCCAGACGCCCCACCGTACTCGAACAGTTGACGAAATACGTCCGGCGGTCTAGAACGCGGGCAGACTGTCGATGTGCGCCGTCGAACACCCCCGGGAACTCGTCGTGCCCGAAGGTGACAGCGTCTACCGGCTGGCCGACCGCCTTCGGCGGCAGGTCGCGCACCGGCGCATCGTCGCCGGAGAGCTCCGGTCAGGAACGGCGGCGGGGACATCGCTGGCAGGTCTGGCGATCGGCGGCTTCGACACGCACGGCAAGCACCTGGTCACCACACTGGACCCGGGATGGGCGTTGCACACGCACCTGCTCATGCAGGGGTCGTGGTCGGTCACCCGGGCAGGACGGTCGGTGCCGGCGCGGCTGAGGTCGGCGGTGCGCGTGCGAGCGTCGCTCGATGACGGGAGCACCCTCTGGGGAATCGACATGCCCGTGGTCGAGATGCTCCGCGCGTCCTCGGTGCGAGCCGCTCTCGCGCACCTGGGTCCGGACCCGCTGCGACCCGATTGGGATGCCGCCGAGGCGGCCCGGAGGCTGCGGTCGGCTGCGGATCGCCCCCTCGTCGCCGCCTTGCTCGACCAGCGGATCATCGCGGGACTCGGAAACCTGTGGGTCAACGAGCTCGCGTTCCTCTCCGGGGCGCATCCGTTCGCTCCGGCCGGTGCCGTCGACGCGGATGCGCTCGTGGATCGGGCGGCTCGTGCGCTTCGACTCTCGGCGACCGTCGCCGGGATGTATCAGGTGACGACGGGGGACCGGCGACCGGGCCGGTCCCACTGGGTCGCGGGTCGTGCCGGCAAGCCGTGTCTTCGCTGCGGGACGATGATCCGCGTGCGGGCCGAGGTCGCCGACGATCCGCAGCGGCGCCGGACCTGGTGGTGCCCGTTCTGTCAGCCTTCCGGCTCGTGATGGCGCGGAAGAGCGGAGGAACGTCCGTCAGCGCCGGAGTGCAGACGCCGGCTCGACCGAGTCGACGGCATCCTGCATCCGGGAGAGGAAGTCGATGACGGCTTCCGTCGCCTCGGCCGACGTGTCGGCCGCCACCTGGTGCATGCGATCGTGCATGGCAGAGAGCGTGGATCTGACCTCGTCGTCCGCACGCTCGGTGGGCTCGAGATAGACGCTGCGCCGATCGCTCGGGTGCGGGACTCGGCGTAGATAACCGGAGCTCTCCAGTCTGTCGAGCAGACTCGTCGTGCTGGCGGTCGAGATCCCGAGGTACTTCGCAACGTCTCCGGGTTTGACCTGCAAGCCGCGCGACTGCGCGCGCAGCAACTGCCGGATGACCAGGAGCTCGTTCTCGCCCATCGACATCGACTCGCGCGTACGACGGCGCATCGCCGCTTCCGCCGCCTGGTAGAGGCGCAGGGCCTCCAGGGCGCTGGTCGCGCGCTGGCGGTCGTTGTCGTAGAAGAAACCGGTCATGTGTGCACCTCCGCACTTGTGCTCGTAGGTATAACTTATCAGATAACTAACTTGACGAGATACTTTCACAACTAGTAGCGTTAGCGACAAGTCATCCAGCATCTGTGAGGAGCCACCATGGGCCAGCTGTTCTACGGGAACGCTTCCGAGTCGATTGAGATCCCTGACCGCCTGCTCGCCCACCTGAAGGTGTTGGCGGCGACGAAGCTGCGACGTTCCGAGAGCTTCACGCTCACGTGGAAGCACGTCGACGGTTCTGCATCGGGGCGCTCGACCATCTGGCTGCAGCCGTCGATCCCCCTCCGGTTCGTCTTCGACTCGGCCGAGCCCGAGAAGCTCGACTCGAACCTGCTGACCGAGATGGCCAAGTCGGCGACATCGTCGGCGGGATTGGTGGTCGATCTGGCCGAGTACGCCCCGGCGGCTGCGCCGGCGGCCGGACCGGCCTCCCTCGAGGCCTCCGCCGCACCCGCCCTCGCGGGAGAACTGGCGACCGCAGCATGACCAGCCTCCTCGCCGAGCCGGCGGCCCCGCGCGTCCTGAGCGCGCGTCGCATCACCTGGTCGACCGTGGCGCCCGGCTTCTACGTCGCCTCCACCGACGGCGAGTTCGTCGGATCGATCGACGTGTCGTCGGACGGCCATTACATCGCCCTCGACGGCCACGCCACACCGATCGGCCGGTACGCGACGCTGAAAGAGGCGCAGCACTCGCTCCTCACCACGGATGCTCCGGGAAACCGCGCCCGCAAGCGCATGGTCCGTCGCAACATCCGTGCCGCCGCCACGGCCTCCGGTGCCGTCGCGGGTGCGCTCGCGCTCACGGCCGGCGCCCTCGCACCGTTCATCTGACCTCGGCCCGAAGCGGCCGCCACCCAGAGAGAAGAGGAAAACGATGACCTCGAACGAGACGCACCGCGATACCGACGAGAACGCCTACGAGGGTCCGGACATCGAAGTCCCCACCGGCGAGCACGACAGCGAGGGGACTCCCGAGCCGGGCGGTCTCGGCGGTGACGGCACCATTCCCTCGAACCCCGACGGTGTGGCCGCCGGTCACACCGGGACGGCATCCACCTTCGAGCCCGAAGAGGACGAGCAGTCCTCCTGAGGCCCGTACCGGAGGGTCGGAGGCGGCGCGGTCCCCAACCCTCGCACCAGCGGTCCTCACGACCGTCGCATCACAGCGAAGCGCCCGAGACATCCTCCCGTCTCGGGCGCTTCGCTGTGCGGGCGGGTCAGGCGCCGAGCTTCTTCGATGCCTTGCGCGCAGCGGAGTCGACGACTTTGCGGGCACGCTTGCGCGCCTTGCGCAACGAGGGATCATCCCAGAGGTGCTTCGCAGCGTGGCTGATGTCGCGGTATCGGGCCCGCCCGGCCTTCGCTCCGGCGATGTAGGCGGCGACCCCCACGACGAGGATCAGCAGGCAGGCTTTGGGCTTCGGCATCCCGTACTCCATTCGGTCGATGTGTCGCCCACGCTACGGATGCCGCGGAGTCGCGTCATCGGCTTGACAGAGGCCGATGTCGCACGGTCCGTGCGGGCGGTCGCCCGGGGGGACTTGCGGCTATCCTGTAGACGCCCACCCGTGCCCTATCGAGAAAGAACACCCGTGAGCCGTCGCCGTGCCTCCACCGACCAGGAGGGTCGATCTTCGTACCCCCTCACTGAGAGAGGGGGTGACACCGAATGACCGAAGCGGTCCTGACACTGTTGTTGGGGATCCTGCTGACGCTGGCGATCATCGCGGCCTGCGGATTCTTCGTCGCGCAGGAGTTCGCCTACATGTCGGTCGACCGGTCGCGCATGGCGGCCCGGGCCGAGAAGGGCGACGCGCAGGCAGCACGCGTGCTCGCCATCACCAAGCGCACCTCTTTCATGCTCTCGGGCGCGCAGCTCGGCATCACCGTGACCGGCCTGATGATCGGCTACGTCGCCGAGCCTCTGATCGGCGAATCCATCGGCACGCTCCTCGGCGGAGTCGGCATCGACCCGTCCGTCTCGGTGCTGATCGGTACCGTGGGGGCGCTGGTGCTCGCGACCGTCGTGACGATGATCTTCGGCGAGCTCTACCCGAAGAATCTCGCCATCGCGAGTCCCGAGCCGCTCGCGCGCGCGTTGGCGGTGCCCACCCGTATCTATCTGATGCTCTTCGGCTGGCTGATCACCGTGTTCGACGTCGCCGCGAACGCGCTGCTGCGCCTGCTGCGCATCGAGCCTCTCGAGGACGTCGACGAGAGCGCGACCGCGCGTGACCTCGAGGCGATCATCGAGGAGTCCCGCGCGAGCGGCGACCTTCCCGACGATCTGTCGATGATCATCGACCGCATCCTCGACTTCCCGCAGCGCGACGTCGAGCACGCGATGGTGCCGCGCTCGCGCATCGACTCGATCTCGCCCGACACGACGGTGGGCGAGGTGCGCGCGCTCATGGCGACGGGCCACACGCGCTACCCGGTCATCGGCCACGAGGACGACCCCGTCGGCGTCGTCGAGCTGATCGACCTGCTGCGCGGCCATTACGCCGACGATGCGCCGGTGTCGACGATGATGCGCGAGGCCGTCGTGCTTCCGACGACCATGCAGCTGCCCGTCGCGCTCGACCGCATGCGGCAGACGCGCAACGAGCTCGCGTGCGTCGTCGACGAATACGGCAACTTCGACGGCATCCTCACGATCGAGGACCTGACCGAGGAGGTCATCGGCGAGATCTCGGACGAGCACGACCTCGACGTCCACGAGATCGTCAGCGTCGGCGACGACCATTGGCGCCTGCCCGGCGACATCCACCTCGACGAGGTCGAGCGGCTCATCGGCCACGACCTGCCGCGGGACGACGCCGAGACCATCGCCGGACTCATCATCAGCGAGCACGGCGACCTGCTGCCCGAGGGGGCTCTCGTGCGAATCGACCTGCCCGAGCGCGCGTCCGAGACCGTTCAGGGCCTGCGGATGCAGCGCTGGCTGGACGTCGAGGTGGTCGAGGTCGCGCGGCTCGTCCCGTCGGAGCTCGTCGTGCGCCTGCACGAGGTGGACCTGGATGCCGACGCCGAGGGCGGCGATGCCGTCGTCGCGGCCGGCGCGCCCGATGAGGAGGTGACCCGATGAGCTGGTGGGTCGTCACGATCATCACGATCGCGCTCATCGTCGCGAGTGCGTTCTTCGTCATCGTCGAGTTCGCGCTCCTCGCCGCCCGACGCCACCGGCTGGAGGAGGAGGCCGACCGCAGTGCCTCGGCGCGCGCCGCGTTGCGCGGGGTCAACGAGCTGACCGTCATGCTCGCGTTCGCTCAGCTGGGCATCACCGCGTGCACGTTCCTGCTGGGCGCGATCACCAAGCCGGCGATCGACTACGCGCTGGCGCCGGTGTTCGAGCAGTGGGGTCTGCCCTACGTGCTGGCCGACGTCATCGCGTTCATGCTGGCCCTCGTCGTGGTGACCTTCCTGCACCTCGTCATCGGCGAGATGGCGCCGAAGTCGTGGGCGATCGCGCACCCGGAGGTCGCGGCGAAGGCGACGGGAATCACCGCCCGCGCGCTCACCTGGCCACTGCGTCCGTTCCTGCTGTGGATCAACCACATCGCCAACCGGCTCGTGAAGGCATCGGGCGTGGAGCCCGTCGAGAAGGCCGCCGCCGGTGGCCAGGATGCCGACACGATCCGCGAGCTCGTCGCGCACTCGCGCGCGGCGGGGACGCTCGAGGTGCAGTACTCCGAGCCCATCGCCCGGGCCATCGCGCTCGGCTCGCTGACCGTCGGCGACATCGTGCGCACCGACCGCGTCCCCACGTCGGTGCCGATGACGGCGACCGCCGCCGACGTGCAGGCCGTCGCCGCGTCGTCGAGCCACCTGCGCATCCTGGTGGGGGAGGGTGCCTCGAGCCGGGTGGCGCACGTCCGCGACACCCTCGCCGTCCCTCCCGGCACCCCGGCGATCGACATCGCCCGCGAGGCCCTGGTCGTGACCCCGGACGCCTCGGCCTATGACGCCCTCGCACGCATGCGCCGCGGGCACGTGCAGTTGGCGACGGTCGTCGACGGCGACCGGCTGCTCGGGGTCGTCACGCTCGACGACCTGTTGCGCGAGGTGCTGCCGGGTGCTGCCGACAGCGAGCTGATCACGAGCTGATCCCGTCGGCCGGGCGTCGGTCGCCCGCCCGCATGGCAGGTCGCGTCTGTTCCCGGTGGGGATAGGGGCGCGACCTGCCGGGCGAGCGCCCGCATCCTGCCGCGTCCGCTAAGCTACGAAGAGTAACTTAGCGGGAGGCCCGATGAGCGACGAACAGCGGCGGCGCCGGATGCCGCGACACGAGCGTCGGGCGCAGCTGCTGGCCGTCGCTCGTGAGCTCATCCGCGACGGGGGGACCGACGAGTTCACCCTCGGGCGTCTCGCCGAGCGCGCCGGCGTGACCAAGCCGGTCGTCTACGACCACTTCGGCGATCGCGCCGGCGCGATCGCCGAGCTCTATCGCGCGTTCGAGGAGCAGCAGCGTGCGAGTCTGACCGCCGCCCTGGCGGGCGCAGACCCGTCGCTGGCGTCGGTCTGCGCCGCCGTGGCGGGCGCGTACATCGACTGCTCGCTCGCCGAGGGGCGTGAGCTGGCCGACGTCGTCTCGGCTCTGGCCGGCTCGGCGACGCTCGCCGAGGTGCGCCGCGAGGCGGAGGACGCCTATCTCGAGCTGTGCCGTGTGGCGCTCGCGACCTGCGGCGCGCGGCTCGACCACGCCGCCGCGCGAGCTGTGGTCGGTGCCGGCGACGCCCTCGCGCGATCGGTGCTCGAACGCCGGATCGGGGCCGAATCGGCAAGGTTCTCCCTCTCCCGCGTGCTCCGCGCCCTCGCCGACCCATCCACCGACCGACCGGAGGCATCATGACCATCTCGCACGAACCGACGCCGAACGCCGCGCACTGGGTGCTGGCCCATCCGCGCTCGTCCTCGCTGAACGCTCGACTGTTCCGCGACGGGGCCGACGAGCTGGCGAAGACGCACACGGTGGCGACGTCCGATCTGTACGCCGACGGCTTCCGCCCCGTCTTCACCGACCAGGAGCTCGACGTCACCCTCGGCCGGGCCTTCGGCGCGCCCGGTGGTGCGTATGGGCAGGCGGCGTTCCCCGACGATGTGATCGAGGAGCAGCGCAAGCTCGCCGCAGCCGAGCTGCTCGTGCTGCAGTTCCCGCTGTGGTGGTACGGGCCGCCGGCGATCCTCAAGGGGTGGATCGACCGCGTGCTCACCAACGGCTTCGCATACGGCGACATGGACCCCGAGCTCGGCGTCCCGCGCCGTTACGGCGACGGCGGACTCTCGGGACGGCGTGCGCTCGATCGGAGCGCGCGGCATCAGCGGAGACCTCGACTCGCTGCTCTTCCCGCTCACCCACGGCGCGCTCTGGTACGTCGGCATCGAGGCCCTCGACCTGCACGTCGTCTACGACGCAGACGGGCTGGATGCCGCCGGCGTCGACCGCGAGGCGGAGCGCCTGCGTGCGCGCATCGCGGGCCTCGGGGCGGAGCAGCCGCGGCGGTACCGGGCACTCCGCGACGGCGACTACCGGGGAACGCGGGCGCTGCGCGGCGACATCCATCCGGGCCGGACCGACTTCGGCATCCACCTGGCCGACTGACGCCGGCCGAGGCTCGGCCGCGGGAACGCCGAAGGGCAGCCGATCTCTCGACTGCCCTTCTCGTGACTGTGCCCCCGACTGGAATCGAACCAGCGACCTTTGGTACCGGAAACCAACGCTCTATCCCCTGAGCTACGGAGGCGTGCCGATCGAGACTATCACTGCGGTGGCCGGTGCTCCGACCGCCGCAGCGGTGGATGCGGCGGTGTCAGGGAACGAGAGGCTCGGGCGCGGGTTCGGCCGCGACGGCCGGCGCCTCGGTGATGGCGGCGATGTCGGCCGCGAGGCGGTCGGCGAGGTAGGCGTGGCCGGCGGTGGAGGGGTGGTCGCGACCGGTCGCGCCGGTGTCGATCACGTCGAGGTAGTTCGCGTCGGTGATCCAGTCCTCCGCGATGGGGGAGAGATACCACCAGCCTCGCGCGGCGGCGAGATCGGCGAGGTCGCGGTCGATGCGTGCTGTCTGCGTCTCGACCGGGAGCACCTGGGGTGCGGGTCCGAGGATCACGATGCGTGCGTCGGGGTAGGTCGCCGCGAGAGCGTCCCACGCGGCGTCCACGGCGTCGCGGTAGCCCGCGGCGCCCTGCTTGCGGTCGTTGATCGACCCCTGCACGATCACGAGGTCGGGATCGAGAACGGGATCGAGGGCTGCGATGCGGTCACCGAACGAGGGGCCGTCGATGCCGGGCTTGAGGTAGCCGCTGCCCCGCACGCCGTCGACGATCGTCGTCCAGCCGGTGCGCTGGGCCAGGACGTAGGCGTAGCCGAGGGTCGGATCCGTGGCGGCCGAGCCGTACGTCCAGGAGTCGCCGAAGACCAGCACGCGCGCCTGCGCCGGCAGGCTCAGCGGCTGGGCGGCCACGACCGAGACCGCGTTCGTGCCCGATGCTGCAGCGGTCCCCGCCGGTGCCGCCCAGGGACGCCAGGCGACGGCCAGCACGACGGCAACGGCGGCGATGGCCACCGCCGAGACGGCCCAAGCGGCGCGGCGGCGGGGGAGTGCGATTCGGGAGGGCACACGCTGAGGGTACGTCATCCGCCGACCATCGCGGCGGCCTTCGTGTCAAGAGGTTGCGGCGGCCGGTTCGTCGTGCTGCGCGCCGGGGCGGGGCGGGTCGTCGCGAACGGCGGCGACCGCCTCGATCTCGACGAGCTGATCGTCGTAGCCGAGGACCGTCACCCCCATCAGGGTGCTCGGCACGTCGTGGTCGCCGAAGGCGTCGCGCACGACCTCCCACGCGGTGACGAGGTCGGCCTGCGCACGAGAGGCGACGAGCACGCGCGTGCTGATGACGTCCCCGATGCCGGCGCCGGCCGCCGCCAACGCGGTGCGCATGTTCTGGATGCAGGACGCCGCCTGCGCGGCGTAGTCGCCGACGCCGACCGTGGATCCGTCCGCGGCCAGCGGGCACGACCCGGCGAGGAAGATGAGCCGGGCATCGGCCGGCGCGGTCGCCGCGTAGGCGTACTCGGCGGCGTTCGACAGGGCTGTGGAGCGGATGAGGGTGACGGTCTCGGGCATGCTGCGCTCCAGTCTCGGGGTCGTGCACCAGCCTGACACGCCCGTCGCACGGGACCCGGCCCGAGCGCGGTTTCGCGCGTGCGAGGATTGCCCGGTGCAGCGCATCCTGACGGCCGAGCTCGACCTCGAGATGGCAGGTCCGGTCGACGTGATCCTCCAGATCGCCGCGGCCCGCTCGGTGGCGTTCCAGGCCGAGCGGCTGACGGTCTCGATCGGCGGTCGAGAGCTCGCGGCCACCGAGATCCTCGACCCGCCGGACTCGGTGCTCGCCAGCCGCCTCCACCGCATCCGGGGCGAAGCCGGTGTGGTCTCGGTTCGCTACCAGGCCGTCGTCGACGGCTCCGCACCGGTCGCCGGCACGGACGAGCGCGAGACCATCGCCTATCTCCGCCCGAGCCGGTACGCGCAGTCCGATGAGGTCTTCGCGCAGGCGCGGCGGCAGTTCGGCGGCCTGCAGGGGCGCGATCTCGTCGCTGCCGTGGGCGATTTCGTCGCGTCGAGCACGATCTACAGTCCGGGGCTGAGTCTCGGCACCGATTCGGCGGTGACCACTCTCGCCAGCGGGCACGGGGTGTGCCGCGACTACGCGCACCTCGTGATCGCCCTGCTTCGGGCGATGGACGTGCCGACGCGGTACGTCGCGTGCTACGCACCGGGTCTGCGCCCGATGGACTTCCACGCCGTCGCCGAGGCCTACGTCGATGGGGTCTGGTACGTCGTGGACGCCACGAGACTGTCGAACCGCCGCGGGCTCGTGCGCATCGCGACCGGGCGCGACGCAGCCGACTGCGCCTTCCTCAGCTACTACGGCGGCAACATCGCGCTCACCCATCTGCGCGTCGACGCCGAGGTGGCCGGCGGCGCACCGGAGTTCGACGACGCCGCTCTCGACGACCACGTGGGCTTCGTCTCGATCTCGTGATCGCCCGGCGCGGGCGGGGAGGGGGCAGCGGCGCGCCTAGAATCGGAGGGCTATGAATCCCGATGCCCTCGCCGAAGCGCTCCTGTCCGTCGTCGCCCCGCTCGCAGAGGCGCGACGCCCGGGATCGAGCGACGGGCTCACCGCCGCCGACTTCGTGTTCGAACGTCCCAAGAACCGCGACCACGGCGACTGGGCCTCCAACGCCGCCCTCAAGCTCGCGAAGACCGTCGGGGCGAACCCGCGCGAGTTCGCCGCCGAGATCGCCGTCGCTCTCGCCGAGACTCCCGGTGTGGCATCCGTCGACGTCGCCGGTCCGGGGTTCATCAACATCCGCCTCGACGCCGCCGCCGCCGGCGCCCTGGCCCGCCAGATCGTCGAGGCGGGCGCCGCGTTCGGCCACAACGACACCCAGGCCGGCGCCTCGATCAATCTCGAGTTCGTCAGCGCCAACCCCACAGGCCCGATGCACATCGGTCACACGCGGTGGGCGGCCCTCGGCGACGCGATCGCCCGGCTGCTCCTCGCGAGCGGTGCCGAGCTCGTGCGCGAGTTCTACATCAACGACGCCGGCGCGCAGATGCAGCGGTTCGGCCGCTCGGTGCTCGCGAGCGCGAAGGGCGAGCCCACCCCGGAGGACGGCTACCCGGGCGCCTACATCGACGAGCTCGCGCAGCGCGTGCTCGAGGCGCGCCCCGACCTGACGAGCCTGCCCCAGGACGAGCAGGAGCAGATCGCACTCGACCTCGGGTACGAGCTGCAGATGGCCGACCTGAAGCAGTCGCTGGAGAAGTTCAACGTGCACTTCGACGTCTTCTTCAGCGAGCGGCTGCTGCACGCGACCCCCGCCGACGGTGGTCCGAGCCTCGTCGATCAGGCCGTCGACCGTCTGCGGGCGCAAGGGCACGTGTTCGACCAGGACGAGGCCGTGTGGGTGCGGACCACCGACTTCGGCGACGACAAGGATCGCGTCATCCGGCGCTCCAACGGCGAGTACACCTATTTCGCGGCCGACGCCGCTTACTACCTGAACAAGGGCGATCGCGGTTTCGCACACAAGATCTACCTGCTCGGGGCCGACCACCACGGCTACGTCCACCGCCTCAAGGCGCTCGCCGGCGCCGCGGGCGATGACCCCGAGAAGGACATCGAGGTGCTCATCGGACAGCTCGTCTCGATCAACGGCGCGCGCCTGTCCAAGCGCGCCGGCAACATCATCGAGCTGGACGACCTGCGCGACTGGCTGGGCACCGATGCCCTGCGATACTCGCTCGAGCGCTACCCGGCCGACTCGCCGCTGACGCTCGACCCCGAGATCCTGCAGAAGCGCACCAATGACAACCCCGTCTTCTACGTGCAGTACGCCCACGCCCGCACGCACAACGTCGCGCGCAACGCGGCATCCGCCGGTGTGTCCCGCGACGCGTTCGTCCCGGAACTGCTGGCACACGAGTCCGAGTCGGCCCTGCTGGGCGCCCTGCAGGAGTTCCCGCGCATCGTCGCCTTCGCCGCCGAGCTGCGCGAGCCGCACCGCGTCGCCCGCTACCTCGAAGAGCTGGCGAGCCTGTACCACCGCTGGTACGACACCTGCCGGGTGACGCCGTTGGGCGACGAGGAGGTCACCGACCTCCACCGCACCCGGCTCTGGCTCAACGACGCGACGGGTCAGGTGCTGCGCAACGGCCTCGACCTTCTCGGCGTGAGCGCACCCGAGCGGATGTGACCCGGATGAGCGGCGAGACCCAGCCCACCCTGCCGCTCCCCGACGCGTCGGCGCCGGTCGCCGGCCCGCCGCGCCGGCGACGAGGCGGGCTCCCGTGGATCATCGCGATCGTCGTCGTGATCGTGCTGGCCGTCGTCGCCTGGTTCGTCGCCGAGCACATCACCCGCAGCATCCTCACCGACACCGTGCGCCAGCAGGTGATCACCCAGCTCGCCCTTCCCGAGGATCAGCCCATCGACGTCGACTTCGACGAGCCCGTGCTGCCCCAGGTGATCGGCGGGCGGCTGGACCGCCTCGACATCTCGAGCCGGAACGTGCCGCTCGGCGATGTCGTCGCCGACGTCTCCGTCCGTGCCAGCGATGTGCCGATCCGCGCGGACGGCGGCGACATCGGGTCGGCCGAGGCGACCGTGGTGTTCGGCGAGGACCAGTTGCAGACCCTCCTCGCCCAGGTCGACGGCGTGCCCGAGGCGGGGCTCACGCTCGACCCTCCCGATGTCACGGTCGAGGTGGAGCTGCCGATCCTCGCGGTGAGCGTGCCGCTCGGCGTCGATCTGACCCCGAGTGCCGTGGACGGCGACATCGTGCTCACTCCGCGGGCCGTGCGCCTCGCCGGCGCGGAGCTCACCGCCGATGCCGTGCGCGATCGCTTCGGCTCGGTGGCCGACCGGGTGCTGCGCGACTATCCCGTCTGCGTCCGCGACCGCCTGCCGGCCGGGCTCACGGTGCGCGAGGTCCGTGTGGAGCCGGCGTCGCTGGTGGCCGAGGTCGATGTCGACGGCGGGATCATCTCCGACCCGGCGCTGCAGGCGGAGGGCACCTGCGACTGAGCGGCGCGGCGGCTCTCAGTGGCCGTGGGCGACGAGCAGCGCGACGGCAACGAGCGCGACCAGGGCGAGCGAAGCGGTGCCGAGGGCGACGGCCGCGGTCCGAGCCATCAGCGCGAGCTCGCGGCCGCGCGGGAATGTTCGGTGACCGATCTGGTGCGCGATCACGTCGGCGACGAAACCCGCGGCGGCGATCGCGAAGATGCCGATCACCAGCGCGAAGATGGACTCGGCCACGGTGACGTGCTCAGCCGTCAGCAGGCCGGCGAGGATCGCCAGGCCCGTGACCGTGGCGTAGATGCGCTCCTTGAGCGCACCGATCCGCTCGTCCAGCGCCGCGCCGCGCACCTGCTCATTGCCCATGGTCGCCTCCTGGGCCAGGCTACAAGCGGGAGGCGCGATGATGGTGGACGACGAGGGCCGCGGACCCCTGGTGCTGATCGACACCGCAGCGTGGCGGTCGTGGCTCGATGAGAACGAGAGCACCTCGGACGGCGTACAGCTCGTGCTCGCGAAGAAGGGCGTCACCCGACCGACGTCGCTGAGCTATGCGGCCGCCCTCGACGAGGCTCTGTGCAGCGGCTGGATCGACGGCCGCCGCAACGCTCGGGACGGGGAGACGTTCCTGCAGCTGTTCACCCCGCGGCGCGCGCGTTCGATCTGGTCGCAGCGCAACGTCGAGATCGTGAACCGTCTCATCGGCGAGGGGCGCATGCGTGATCGGGGACGCGTCGAGATCGATCGTGCCCGTTCCGACGGCCGGTGGGACCGGGCGTACGCGGGGCAGGCCGCGGCCCAGGTCCCCGACGACCTGGCGGCCGCGCTGGCCGCGTCGCCGGTCGCGGCGGCGCGGCTGGCCGCTCTCGGGTCGGCCGAGCGCTACTCGGTGCTGCATCCGATCCTCACGGCGTCCTCGCCCGCGACCCGCACCGTCCGCATCGCCCGCGCCGTCGCGCGCCTCGCCGACGGCGGCTGAGGCCGCTGCCGGTGCTCCGGCACCGCCGCGCCCGCGGTCGCCGACCCCGCGCGTCACGAGGACGGGCGGCGAGCGGCGCGTGTCCTAGACTGGCGGCACCGTCGCGGCCGTGTCTGCCGGGCGGTCAACGCTCTTCCCGATTGGTGTTCTTCGTGTCCGCGTCCGACGTTCGTCCCGCTGTGCCGGAGTGGCTGCGTGTTCCGGCCGATCCGAACGATCTCGCCGAGGCGGTGTGGCCGCCCGCGTGTGCGCGCACGTCGGACGGCGTGCTGACCGTCGGAGGCGTGAGCGCCACCGAGCTCGCCGAGCGATTCGGCACTCCTCTCTACGTGCTCGACCAGGATGCCGTGATCGGCCAGGCGCGACGGGTGCGGCGTGCCTTCGCCGCCGCGGCCGAGCGTCACGGCACCACGGCACGGGTGTACTACGCGAGCAAGGCGTTCCTGAGCACCGAGGTCGTGCGCTGGGTGACCGGTGAGGGTCTTGCCGTCGACGTCGCCACGGGCGGCGAGCTCGCCGTCGCGCTCGCCGCGGGTGCGGACCCGGGCCTGATCGGGCTGCACGGCAACAACAAGTCCCGTCTCGAACTGGCCCGAGCCGTCGAACTGGGGGTCGGTTCGGTCATCGTCGACAGCCTCATCGAGATCGATCGCCTCGCCGAGATCGCAGCTGCCCGAGGCGCGGTGCAGCCCGTGCTGGTTCGCGTCAACAGCGGTGTCCACGCCGAGACCCACGACTTCCTCGCGACCGCGCACGAGGACCAGAAGTTCGGTTTCGCCCTCGCCGACGCCGACGAGGTCGTCGCGCGCATCCGCGACCTGCCCTCGCTCCGGTTCCTCGGTCTGCACTGCCACATCGGGTCGCAGATCTTCGGTACGGCCGGCTTCGCCGAGTCGGCGTCCCGGCTCGTCGAGGTGCACGCGCGGCTCCTCGCCGGTGGCGAGGCGCCCGTCCTCAACCTCGGCGGCGGATTCGGCATCGCCTACACGAGCGTCGACGACCCGACCGACATCGAGGACCTCGCCGACGGCATCGTCGACGCGGTGGCTCGCGAGTGCGTCGCCCATGGCGTCGCTCTTCCCACGCTGGCTTTCGAGCCGGGGCGTGCGATCGTCGGGCGTGCCGGCATCACCCTCTACGAGGTCGGCACCACCAAGTCCGTCCGGGTCAGCGCCGACCTCGAGCGCCTGTACGTGAGCGTCGACGGCGGGATGAGCGACAACGCCCGCCCGGCGCTCTACGGCGCCGACTACTCCGCGCGCCTGGCCGGCCGCATCAGCGCGGCTCCGCCGACGCTCGCGCGGGTGGTGGGGCGCCACTGCGAGTCCGGCGACATCGTCGTCGACGCCGAGTACCTCCCGGCCGACACCGCGCCGGGCGACCTCCTCGCGGTGCCCGCGACGGGTGCCTACTGCTTCTCGCTCGCGAGCAACTACAACTACGTCCCGCGCCCGCCCGTGGTCGCCGTCTCGGACGGCACCGCGCGGATCATCGTCCGCGGAGAGACGATCGACGACCTGCTCGCACGCGATGCGGGCATCCCCACCGAAGGAGCCGAATGACGGACTACCGCCGCCTGCGCGTGGCCCTGCTCGGAGCCGGCGCCGTCGGCTCGCAGGTCGCCGCGCTGCTGCTCAAGCACGGAGACGAGCTCGCCGACCGCGCGGGCGCCGCCCTCGACCTGGTGGGGATCTCGGTCCGCGACCTCGACGCGCCCCGGGACGTCGACCTCCCACGCGAGCTCCTGACGACCGACCCGGAGTCCCTCCTCGTCGGCTCCGACATCGTCATCGAGCTGATGGGCGGGATCGAGCCCGCCCGTACGAGCATCCTGCAGGCGATCGGTGCGGGCGCCGACATCGTCACGGCCAACAAGGCGCTCCTCGCCACCCACGGTCCGGAACTCTTCGAGGCCGCCGACCAGGTGGGGGCCTCGATCTACTACGAGGCCGCTGCTGCCGGCGCGATCCCGATCATCCGGCCGCTGCGCGACTCGCTCGCCGGCGATCGCGTCCAGCGCATCATGGGCATCGTCAACGGCACGACCAACTACATCCTCGATCGCATGGACCGCGAGGGGTCGGACTTCGCCGAGGTCCTCGCCGACGCTCAGGCGCTCGGGTACGCCGAGGCCGACCCCACCGCCGACATCGAGGGCTACGACGCTGCGCAGAAGGCGGCCATCCTCGCCTCCCTCGCCTTCCACACGGCCGTGCCGCTGAGCGCGGTCCACCGCGAGGGAATCACGCAGATCGACGCCGACATGATGGATGCCGCGCGCAAGGCCGGCTTCGTCATCAAGCTGCTCGCGGTGTGCGAGCGCCTCGCGGACGCCGAGGTGTCCTCGTCGGGCGAGTCGA
Source organism: Microbacterium oleivorans (assembly GCF_013389665.1). Lineage (NCBI taxonomy): Bacteria > Bacillati > Actinomycetota > Actinomycetes > Micrococcales > Microbacteriaceae > Microbacterium > Microbacterium oleivorans. The sequence continues at coordinate 2,802,541 of NZ_CP058316.1, forward strand.
TCTCGGTGCGCGTATACCCCGCGCTCGTGCCGCGGGAACACCCTCTCGCAAGCGTCCACGGCGCCAACAACGCCGTGTTCGTGCAGGCCGAGGCCGCGGGCGATCTGATGTTCTACGGCGCCGGCGCGGGCGGCGTCCAGACCGCCTCCGCCGTTCTCGGCGACGTGGTCTCGGCGGCGCGCCGTCACATCGCCGGCGGCGTCGGGGTGGGGGAGTCCACGCGGGCCAACCTGCCGGTCGTGCCGATCGGGCACGTGGTGACCCGCTACCAGATCACGCTCGAGGTCGAGGACCGTCCCGGCGTGCTGGCGGCCGTGGCGGGCGTCCTCAGCGACGGGCGCGTATCGATCGCGACGCTCGAACAGACCATCGTCACCGGAGACGACGCGCAGAGTGCGCGCCTGGTGATCGGAACGCACACGGCACGCGAGCAGGACCTCAGCGACACCGTCGACGCACTCGATGCGAGCGGCGTGGTCCAGCGGGTCGTCTCGGTGCTGCGGGTAGAAGGAGACTGACATGGCACATGTTTGGCAGGGAGTCCTGCGTGAGTTCGCCGACCGGTTGGACGTCACCGACGCCTCCACCGTCGTGAGCCTGGGCGAGGGCGGAACGCCGCTCGTGCATGCCCGCGAGCTCTCGCGGATGACGGGCGCCGACGTCTGGGTGAAGTTCGAGGGCATGAACCCGACCGGCTCGTTCAAGGACCGCGGCATGACCGTCGCCCTCTCGCGCGCCGTCGAGCACGGTGCGAAGGCGGTCATCTGCGCCTCGACCGGAAACACCTCCGCCTCCGCGGCGGCGTACGCCGCTCACGCGGGCATCACCGCGGCGGTGCTCGTGCCCGAGGGCAAGATCGCCATGGGCAAGCTCAGCCAGGCCGTCGCGCACGGCGGGACCCTCATCCAGATCCGCGGCAACTTCGACGACTGCCTCGAGATCGCCCGCGAGCTCGCCGACCACTACCCGGTCCACCTGGTCAACTCCGTCAACCCCGACCGCATCGACGGACAGAAGACGGCGGCGTACGAGGTCGTCTCGCAGCTCGGCGATGCCCCGGACTTCCACTTCATCCCGGTCGGCAACGCGGGCAACTACACCGCCTACTCCCGCGGCTACCGCGAGGAGGCCGCGCGTGGTGTCGCGACGCGCGTGCCCCGCATGTTCGGATTTCAGGCGGCGGGGTCCGCGCCGCTGGTGCGTGGCGAGGTCGTGAAGAACCCCGACACGATCGCCACCGCGATCCGCATCGGCAACCCCGCCTCGTGGGACCTCGCCCTCGAGGCCCGCGACGCCACGCAGGGGTGGTTCGGCGCGATCGACGACGACCGCATCCTCGCGGCGCAGAAGCTGCTGGCGAGCACGGCGGGCGTCTTCGTCGAGCCGGCATCGGCCATCTCGGTCGCGGGCCTCCTCGATCGGGCCGAGGCGGGCGTCATCCCCTCCGGCGCCAAGGTCGTGCTCACCGTCACCGGGCACGGCCTGAAGGACCCGCAGTGGGCCCTGCGCAACCCCGACGGCACCGACGCCGAGCCGATCGTCGTCGACGCGACCACCAGCGAGGTGGCATCCGTCCTCGAACTCGCACCGCAGGCGCCGGCGTGACCCGATCGGTCCAGGTCCGCGTGCCGGCCACCAGCGCGAACCTGGGGCCGGGATTCGACACGCTCGGGCTGGCACTCAGCGTCTACGACGAGCTCGTGGTGACGGAGCTGCCGCGGCCTGGTCTGGAGATCTCCGTCTCGGGCGAGGGCGCCCACGACGTCCCCACCGACGCCACGCACCTCGTGGTGCGCGCGATGGCCTACGCGTACGAGGCGTTCGGTCGGACCCTCCCCGGCGTGCGGCTCGAAGCCGTCAACGCCATCCCGCACGGGCGGGGGATGGGGTCCTCCGGCGCTGCCGTCGTCGCGGGCCTCCTCGCCGCGAAGGGCCTCCTCGCCGGCGACGTCGAGATCGGCGAGGAAGCGCTCCTGCGTCTCGCGACGGAGCTCGAAGGTCACCCCGACAATGTCGCGCCCGCCCTGTTCGGCGGACTCACGATCGCCTGGGTCGACGAGCACGGACCGCAGCACAAGAAGCTGCTCGTGCACCGCGGCGTGGCCCCTCTCGTGTTCGTCCCGGAGTTCACGATGTCGACCTCCGTAGCGCGCGGATTCGATCCGCTCCAGGTCACCCGCGAGGACGCCATCTTCAACCTGTCGCGCTCCGCGCTGCTCGTGGCGGCCCTCACGCAGAGCCCCGACCTCCTGCTCGCCGCGACCGAGGACAAGCTGCACCAGTCCTATCGCGCTCAGGCGATGGTCGAGACCGACCGACTCGTGCGCGCGCTGCGGGCCGAAGGCTTCGCGGCGGTCGTCTCGGGGGCGGGCCCGAGTGTCCTCGTTCTCGCCGACGGCCCCGGCCGGCGATTGGCTGCCGCGGAGCTCGCCGCCACTACCACAGAGACCCGGTGGGACGCGCGGATGCTCGCCGTCGATGTGCGTGGTGGTATGGTGAGGGACCATACGGAGGGTTCCACACCCCTGTGATCTGAGCCTCCGTCGCAATTCTGCGAATCACCGCGAACACCCCTGATCCACGCCCCGCGCCATCGGCCGGAAGAGCGTGTCAGCGGATGACGCCCGCCGTGGACGGCGTCGCCTGCGGTTCTGTCATATCCACCGTTTAAGAGGAGAACTCGTGGAGTCCAACTCCGAGAACCTGACCGTCGACGAGATCGTCGAGGGCGAAGCCGAGAGCGTCGCCGCCCCCCAGGCCGAGGCGCCGCAGGAGCCGGTCGACGACGCCGCGCCGGCTGACGCCGCGCCGGCAGCCGCCGAGCCGGCTGCCGCCGCCGATCAGCCCGTCGCGGACGACGCGGCGGAAAAGCCCGTCAAGGCCCCCCGCAAGCGTGCCCCGCGCCGCGCGAAGAGCACCGATGCCCCGGCGTCCGTCGCCGAGGACGCCGCGGCGCCCGCCGAGACCGAGGCTGCGGCGCCCGCCGAGACCCAGACCGAGGCATCCGCGCCCGCCGAGGGCGAGGCATCCGCTTCCGCCGAGGGCGAGGCTGCCGCGGCACCGGCAGACACCAACGCCGCAGCCGACGCCGCGGTCGACGCGACGGAGGCCGACGAGGCTCCGAAGAAGCCGGCGCGCGGCCGTGGTCGCGGCCGCGGTGCGAAGAAGGACGCCGAGCCGGCGCCCGCCCCGAGCGCCGAGACCCCGGACGACACGTCCGCAGCATCTGACGCCGCGGCCGAGACCTCGGACACCGCGTCCGACGAGAAGTCCGGCGCCGCGGCATCCGAGGACGGTGTCGACAGCGGCGCTTCCAGCGACGACGCGTCGAAGTCCGACGGCGGCGAGGGCGAGGGCGAGGGCGAGTCGAACGGCCGCAGCCGCAGCCGGAGCCGCAACCGCAGCCGCAACCGCAACAAGGACAACGCCCCGGGCGCGAACCAGGGCGGCAACCAGAACCAGGGCGGCAACCAGAACCAGGGCGGCAACCAGAACCAGGGCGGCAACGCGCAGGGCGGCAACAACGGCCCCGCGGACGACGACAACGGCTCGGGCCAGAACGGCCGCGGGCGTCAGCGCAACAAGCGCCGCGGCCCGGTCGGCGGCGACGAGTTCGAGACCGAGATCAACGAGGACGACGTCCTCATCCCGATCGCCGGTGTGCTCGATGTGCTCGACAACTACGCCTTCGTGCGCACCACCGGCTACCTGCCGGGCACGCAGGACGTGTACGTCTCGCTCGGTCAGGTCAAGAAGTACAACCTCCGCAAGGGCGACGCCGTCGTCGGCGCGATCAAGCAGCCGCGCGAGGGCGAGCAGTCGAGCCGTCAGAAGTACAACGCGCTCGTGAAGGTCGACTCGATCAACGGCCTGTCGGTCGACGACGCGGCGAACCGCGTCGAGTTCGGCAAGCTGACGCCGCTGTACCCGCAGGAGCGGCTGCGACTCGAGACCGGACCCGAGAAGCTCACGCAGCGCATCATCGATCTGGTCGCGCCCATCGGCAAGGGCCAGCGCGGCCTGATCGTGGCGCCCCCGAAGGCGGGCAAGACGATCGTGCTGCAGCAGATCGCCAACGCGATCGCGCAGAACAACCCGGAGGTCCACCTCATGGTCGTGCTCGTCGACGAGCGCCCCGAGGAGGTCACCGACATGCAGCGCACCGTCAAGGGCGAGGTCATCGCCTCGACCTTCGACCGTCCCGCCGAGGACCACACCACGGTCGCCGAGCTGGCCATCGAGCGCGCGAAGCGCCTCGTCGAGCTCGGCCGCGACGTGGTCGTGCTGCTGGACTCCATCACCCGCCTGGGCCGTGCGTACAACATCTCGGCACCCACGTCGGGTCGTGTCCTCACCGGTGGCGTGGACGCCTCGGCCCTGTATCCGCCCAAGCGCTTCTTCGGCGCGGCGCGGAACATCGAGAACGGCGGCTCGCTGACCATCCTCGCGACGGCGCTCGTCGAGACGGGCTCCAAGATGGACGAGGTCATCTTCGAGGAGTTCAAGGGCACCGGCAACAGCGAGCTGCGTCTGTCTCGTCAGCTCGCCGACAAGCGCATCTTCCCCGCCGTCGATGTCAACGCGTCGTCCACGCGTCGCGAAGAGATGCTCCTCTCGCCCGACGAGGTGAAGATCACCTGGAAGCTGCGCCGTGCCCTGGCCGGTCTCGACCAGCAGCACGCGCTCGGCGTCATCCTCGACAAGCTCAAGGAGACGCAGTCCAACGTGGAGTTCCTGGTGCAGATGCAGAAGTCGATCCCGGCGCCCGGCGGACACAGCAACGGGCACGAGAACAGCATCCGCTGATCGTGTTCGAGTCCGTCCGGGGGCTGATCGACGAGCACCGCGCGGTGCAGGAGGAGCTCTCCGACCCCGCGGTGCACGCGGATGCCGCGCGCGCCAAGCGCGTCAACCGTCGCTATGCCGAGCTGTCGCGGATCGTCGCGGCCCACGATGCGTGGGCCGCGGCCTCCGACGATCTCGACGCCGCGCGGGAGCTCGCCCGCGAGGATGACGCGTTCGCGGCGGAGGTCCCCGGTCTCGAGGAAGGCCTGCGGGCGGCAGCCGAGCGACTGCGACGCCTGCTCATCCCGCGCGATCCCGATGACGCGCGAGACGTGATCATGGAGATCAAGCAGGGTGAGGGCGGCGCGGAGTCCGCGCTGTTCGCCGCCGACCTGCTGCGGATGTACATCCAGTACGCCGCCTCCCAGGGGTGGAAGACCGAGCTGCTCGAGCGCAACGAGTCCGACCTGGGCGGCTACAAAGACGTCCAGGTCGCCATCAAGGGCTCATCGTCCGACCCGTCGCAGGGGGTGTGGGCCCACCTCAAGTACGAGGGTGGCGTGCATCGCGTGCAGCGCGTGCCGGCCACCGAGTCGCAGGGCCGCATCCACACCTCGACGACCGGTGTCCTCGTCTTCCCCGAGGTCGACGAGCCCGAAGAGATCCACATCGATCCGAACGACCTGAAGATCGACGTCTTCCGCTCCTCGGGCCCGGGCGGGCAGTCCGTCAACACGACCGATTCGGCCGTGCGCATCACGCATGTGCCCACCGGCATCGTGGTGTCGATGCAGAACGAGAAGAGCCAGCTGCAGAACCGTGAAGCCGGCATGCGCGTGCTGCGCGCACGCCTGCTCGCCAAGCAGCAGGAGGAGCGCGACGCCGCGGCATCCGATGCGCGCCGCTCGCAGATCCGAGGCATGGACCGCTCCGAGCGGATCCGCACCTACAACTTCCCCGAGAACCGCATCGCCGATCATCGCACCGGCTACAAGTCCTACAACCTCGACCAGGTGATGGACGGCGCCCTCGCCCCCGTGATCGAGAGCTGCATCGCCGCCGACGAAGAGGCGCGACTGGCGGCCCTCGGCCAGGACTGAGCCCGAGTCTCTCCCAGCCGGCCGTGGTCGGTCAGCGGGTCAGATGTGGTACTCGGGGGCCGTGAGCAGCGCGCGCGTGTCTTCGCCGGCGCGCCGTGGCCGCGGCCGCGCCGGGACGCCGACCAGGACGGAGTCGGCGGGCGCGTCCTTCGTCACCACGGCGTTGGCGCCGACGACGCTGCGGGCCCCGATGGTGATCGGGCCGAGGATCTTCGCGCCGGCACCGACGGCGACGCCGTCCTCGATGGTCGGATGCCGCTTGCCGGCGTGACGCGTCCGACCTCCCAGGGTCACCCCGTGGTACAGCAGCACGTCATCGCCGACGATCGCGGTCTCGCCGATGACGACGCCCATGCCGTGGTCGATGAAGAACCTCCGTCCGATGCGGGCGCCGGGATGGATCTCGATGCCGGTGACCCATCGCGTCAGCTGAGACCCGGCGCGCGCGAGGAAGCGCGCGCGCCGGAGCCACAGCAGGTGCATGACGCGATACGACCACACGGCGTGGAGCCCCGGGTACAGCAACGCGATCTCGAGTCCATTGCGCGCCGCGGGATCGCGGAGCTTGGCGGCGGCGAGATCCTCGCGGATGCGTACTCGGAGCCGGCGCATCAGTCTTCGCGCAGGTCCGCGAACAGCGGCGTCGAGAGATAGCGCTCACCGAAGGAGGGGATGATCACGACGATGTTCTTGCCCTCGGCCTCGGGGCGCGCGGCGACCTGCAGCGCCGCCCAGACCGCGGCGCCCGAGGAGATGCCGACGAGGATGCCCTCCTTCGACGCGACCTCGCGCGCGACACGGACCGCGTCGTCGAAGGTGACGTCCTGCACCTCGTCGATGACGCCCTGGTCGAGGATGGGCGGGATGAAGTTCGGCCCGATGCCCTGGATCTTGTGAGGGCCCGGCTTGCCCTCGGTCAGCAGGGGCGAGTCCTTCGGCTCGACCGCGACGACCTTCACATCGGCGACGCGCTCCTTCAGCACCTGGCCGACACCCGTGATGGTGCCGCCGGTGCCGATGCCGGCGACGAAGTAGCCGATCTCGCCGTCGGTGTCGCGCAGGATCTCCTCCGCGGTCGTGCGGCGGTGCACCTCCGGGTTGGCCTCGTTCGCGAACTGCTTCGCCAGCACCGCGCCCGGGGTCTCGGCGGCGATCCTCTCGGCCTCCGAGACGGCCCCCTTCATCCCGAGCGAAGGATCGGTGAGCACGAGCTCGGCGCCGTAGGCCTTGAGGAGGAGGCGACGCTCGGTCGACATCGAGGAGGGCATCGTCAGGATCACGCGGTAGCCGCGGGCGGCGCCCACCATGGCCAGGGCGATGCCGGTGTTGCCGCTCGTGCCCTCCACGATCGTGCCGCCGGGCTGCAGCGCGCCGGCCTTCTCCGCCGCGTCGACGATCGCGATGCCCAGGCGGTCCTTGACCGACGATGCGGGGTTGTAGAACTCGAGCTTGGCCAGCACCGTGCCGGGGAGGCTCTCGCTGACGCGGTTCAGGCGCACGAGAGGGGTGTTGCCGTACGCGGTGGTGATGTCGGGGTGGATGCCGTGGGTGACCGGTTCGGACATGACTGCCTTTCGAGTTTCGAGCGGGCGCCGGCGGGCGGCGGAATCGTGGCCCAGCCTATTGTCGCCACCTGATGACAGCGCCGAATGTGACGAATCCGACGGGCTGGCTAGGCTTATCGGCGGCCATGAGCACCCCACCCGCATCCCGTTCCCGTCTGACCGACCTCGTCCGCGCCGCGACGGTCGAGCTCGAGGCGGCGTTCGTGCCGACCCCGCGGGTCGATGCCGAGCTCCTCGCGGCGCACGTTCTCGACATCGAACGGGGCGAGCTGTCGGCGGCGCTGTTCCGCGGCGACGAGATCCCCGCCGCTGCCGCGGGGCGCTATGCCGACCTCGTCGCCCGGCGCGCCGCCCGCGAACCGTTGCAGCACCTCACCGGCACCGCTCCCTTCCGCCATCTCGAGCTGCGGGTCGGACCCGGGGTGTTCGTCCCACGCCCCGAGACCGAGACGGTGGCCCAGATCGCGATCGACCTCCTCCGCGCCGCCGCCGGGCCCGCCCCGATCGCCGTCGATCTGGGCACGGGGTCGGGAGCCATCGCGCTCTCCCTGGCCACCGAGGTGCCGCACGCGCGCGTCCACGCCGCCGAGAACTCCGTGGACGCCTTCATCTGGACGAAGGAGAACTTCGCCCTGGTCGGCGCTCCGAACGCGCGCCTGGCCTTCATCGACCTCGAAGTCGCCTTCCCCGAGCTCGACGGATCGGTCTCGGTGCTGGTGTCGAACCCGCCGTACGTGCCCGACGAGGCGGTCCCGCGCGACCCCGAGGTGCGGCTGTGGGATCCGCCCGCGGCGCTGTACGGGGGAGCGGACGGGCTCGACGTGGTGCGCACCCTGTCACGGGTCGGGCTGCGGCTCGTCCACCCCGGCGGCAGCATCGTCATCGAGCACGGCGAGCTCCAGGCGGCGGCGATCCGCGGCATCCTCACCGCCGACGGCTGGTCCGCCGCGGCGACGCACCCCGACCTGACGATGCGTGATCGGACGACCACGGCCCTCCGTTCCTGAGCCGTCGGCCCTCTCGCCGTACACTGGAGCGGTCATGTCTCCCGTTTTCGACTGCCGCGATGAGACCCAGGTGCTCCCCGGCATGCGTCAGGCGCGCCAGGCCATCGGTCGCGGCGAGCTCATCGTCATGCCCACCGACACCGTCTACGGCGTCGCGGCGGACGCGTTCAGCGCATCCGCCGTGGCCGCGCTGCTCGCGGCCAAGGGGCGCGGGCGGCAGTCGCCGCCGCCGGTCCTCGTCGCCGGGATCTCGACCATGCGCGCGCTCGTGGCCGAGGTGCCCGAGGCGGTGGAGAGACTCGTCGAGGCGTTCTGGCCGGGCGGACTCACCATCGTGCTGCCCGCGCAGCCGTCGCTGTCGTGGGATCTCGGCGAGACCCGGGGCACGGTCGCGGTGCGCATGCCCGCCGACCGCTTCGCGCTCGAGCTGCTCGAGGAATGCGGTCCACTCGCCGTCTCGAGCGCGAACCTCACGAAGATGCCCGCCGCGGTCTCGATCGACGACGCGGTCCGGATGCTGGGCGACAGCGTCGCGGTGTATCTCGACGGCGGACCGGCGGCGACGGGGATCGCGTCGACGATCATCGACGCCACGACGCTGGTCGGCGCGGAGCCGTCACCGGTGCGCGTCCTGCGCGACGGAGCGGTCAGCCGCGAGGCGCTCCGGGACGTGCTGGGGGAGCTGCTCGAACCCGACCCCGAGCCCGAGCACGCCGAGGCCGCCAACCGCACGCCACCGGAGCAGCGCTCCTCCGGCGACCCCGGTGGGCCCGCCGGCGGCAGCGTCGCGTGAGGCTGTACCTGGCGACCTTCGTCGTCACGGCGATCCTCACGTTCGGCCTCACCTGGCTCGTCCTCCGGGTCAGCCTGCGCTACAAGCTGTACCCCGCCATCCGTGAGCGGGACGTGCACAAGACGCCGACGCCCAGACTCGGCGGAGTCGGGATGTTCCTGGGGGCCGCGGCCGCCATCCTCACGTCGTCGCAGATCCCGTTCTTCTCGATCTTCTGGGCCCGACCCGAGCCCATCTGGGCCATCCTCGGCGCGACCGCCCTGATCGTCGCGGTGGGTGTCGCCGACGACCTGTGGGACCTGGACTGGCTCATCAAGCTCGGCGCGCAGTTCCTCGCCGCCGGCATCGTGGTCGGTTTCGGGGGCGTTCAGCTGTACTCGATCCCGGTGGGCGGGCAGACGGTCGTCTCGAGCGCGGCGAGCTTCACCATCTCGGTGTTCTCCATCGTGGTGGTGATGAACGCGGTGAACTTCATCGACGGCCTCGACGGGCTCGTCGCGGGGGTGGCCCTCATCGCCAACGGCGTGTTCTTCACGTACACGTACCTGCTCGCGCGGGATTTCGGGAGCAGCAGCTACGCCGATCTCGCGTCGTTCCTGGCCGTGGTGCTCCTCGGTGTGTGCGCGGGGTTCCTGCCGCTGAACTGGAACCCGGCCAAGCTGTTCATGGGCGACTCGGGGGCGCTCATGATCGGGTTGCTGATGGCCTGCTCGGCCATCCTCGTCACGGGTACCCTCGTGCCCGCCACCGGCGACAACGACGTGTTCGGGCGCTCGCAGCTTCTGGGTGCGTTCATCCCGATCCTGCTGCCGGTCGTGGTCGTGCTGCTCCCGCTGCTCGACTTCGGCATGGCGGTGATCCGCCGGATGTCGCGCGGGAAGTCGCCCTTCTCGCCCGACCGCAAGCACCTCCACCACCGCATGCTCGACATGGGGCACACCGATCGCGACGCGGTGCTGATCTTCTATTCGTGGACGACCGTCGTCAGCCTCTCGGTGCTGCTGATGTACATCGGCACGACAGCCGCGTGGCCGGGGGACTACCTCCTGGGGCTCGCCTTCCTCGTGCTGGGTGTCGCGGCCTGCCTCGTCGTCACCTTCATCCCCGCCCGACCCGCGCGCTCCACCGCCTCCGAGAAAGAGCTCACCTCGTGACTTCCGCCACTCCCGACCCGTCCGCCCGCAACCGCATCTCCAGCACCCCGGTGCTGCGCGCCGCGCTGGTGTGGGGGATGGTGGTCGGTGTCGTCGTCGCCGCGGCCATGGCCCTCGTGGGCGGGTTGCTCGCTGGGCCCGACGGCGCGTGGAGCGGCGTCCTGGGCGCACTCGTGGGGATCGTCTTCCCCGCGTTCACGGCGCTCAGCATCCTCCTCGGCAACCACTGGTACGGCCACCCGCAGTGGCTCCAGATCTTCTTCGCGGTGGTGATGGGGACGTGGCTGCTGAAGTTCGTGCTGGTCATCGTCGCCCTGCTGCTGCTGTTCCAGGTCGAATGGCTCGAGCGGGGGATCTTCGCCCTCGCCGTGATCGTCGCGGCCGTCGCGTCGCTCGTCGTCGACCTCGTCGTGCTCAGCCGCATGCGGCTGTCCGGAGCCTCGGACGTGACACTCCCGACCGCCGACTCGATCGACGATTAGGTCGAGCCGGAACCTTTGGTAGTGTGGGACTACACTCTGCGGCCGGTGTGCAGTGGCGACACTGAGGCCCCGCTGGAGTCGTTCCCCTTCTAAACCCTCACCGAGCTAGTCCTGGCTGGCCCGAGAAGCTGGAGCCAATACGTTGACTCAAGCGACGACGATTGTCGCAGCGGCGGCATCGGACAACGAGTTCCACCCGCCGTCCATCTCCGACTTCTTCCCGCCGGCTCTGCTGTTCGAAGGCACGCCCTTCGAGTTCACGCGGATCAGCATGGTGCAGGTCATCGCCACCGTGCTGCTGGTGCTCTTCCTGGTGCTGGGCACGCGCCGCCTCTCGGTGGTGCCGGGTCGCTTCCAGAGCGTGGTCGAGTTCGGTTTCGGATTCGTCCGCGACCAGGTCGTGTACCAGGTCCTGGGCGAGAAGGACGGCCGGCGCTTCCTGCCGCTGCTGACCGCGATGTTCTTCACGATCCTCTTCATGAACCTCACGGGTGTGATCCCGGGCATGAACATCGCCGGGACCTCGGTCGCGGGCGCACCTCTGGTGTTCGCCTTGGTGGCCTACGTGATGTTCATCTACGCCGGCATCAAGAAGCACGGCGTCGGCCACTTCCTGAAGAACTCGCTCGTCCCCAGCGGCGTGCCGGTGTACCTGCTGCCGATCATCGCGCTGGTCGAGCTCATCTCGACCTTCATCGCGCGGCCGGTGTCGCTGTTCCTGCGACTCCTGCTGAACATGATGGTCGGACACCTCATGCTCGTGCTGTTCTTCGCGGCGACCCAGTTCTTCCTGATGGGCTTCAACGCCTTCACGCCGCTCGCCGCAGGCACGCTCGCGATGGGCTTCGCCTTCACCCTCTTCGAGATCTTCGTCTCGATCCTCCAGGCCTACGTCTTCACGATCCTCACCGCGGTCTACATCCAGCTCGCGGTCGCGGAAGAGCACTGACGAGCAGCTGTCCGGCTGCTCGCCCTACGAAAGGAAAACACCAGTGGACGCAACGACGGTTCTCGCCCAGGTCACCGGCAACATCGCGACCGTGGGTTACGGCCTCGCGGCCATCGGCCCGGCCATCGGCCTCGGCATCATGATCGGCAAGACCATCGAGTCGACCGCCCGTCAGCCCGAGCTCGCCGGCCGCCTGCAGAGCACCATGTTCATCGGTGTCGCGTTCATCGAGATCCTCGCGCTGATCGGCATCGTCACGCCGTTCATCTTCAACGCGCTCTGATCCCGACGCGACCCACAGATAAGGAGACAGGATGCTGAACGCTCTTGTCACGATTGCGGCTGAGGAGGGATCGGACCAGATTCCGATCCTGCCGGCCTATTACGACATCATCTGGTCGGCCGTCTGCTTCCTCGTCATCATCTTCGTCGTGGTGCGCTATGCGATGCCCCGGCTCAACACGGTGCTCGACGCGCGCAGCGCTGCCATCGAAGGCAACATCGCCAAGGCGGACGAGGCGCAGCGCAAGGCCGAGCAGGCTCTCGAGGAGTACACGGCGCAGCTCGCCGAGGCTCGCAAGGAAGCCGGCGAGATCCGCGACGCCGCTCGCGAGGACGGTCGCAAGATCGTCAGCGAGGCGAAGCACAACGCATCGGCCGAGGCTGAACGCCTCACCGCGGCCGCGCACACGCAGATCGAGGCCGAGCGCCAGGCGGCGGTCGTCTCGCTGCGCAGCGAGGTCGGCTCGTTGGCGCTCGATCTGGCCGGCGGTGTGATCGGTGAGACCCTCTCGGACGACCAGAAGGCCCAGGCCGTCGTCGACCGATTCCTCAGCGAGCTCGAGGCTTCCGAGAAGGCGTCCAACTGATGGGCAGCGCGACCACTCAGGCACTCGTCGCGACGACGGCGGCGATCGGCGAGACGGCCGGGCTGACGCTCGACGTGGCCGGTGAGCTGTTCGTCGCCGCGCGGGCTCTGGCGGACTCGCCGCAGCTGAGCGGCGCGCTGACGGACAACGCGGCCTCGCCGCAGGCCCGCGACCAGGTCGTGAGCGACGTGTTCGGCTCGGCGTTCGCGTCGCAGACCGTCTCGCTGCTCCGCACGGCCGTCGTCCAGCGCTGGTCGTCGGTCGACGATTTCGTGGATGCCGTCGAGGAGCTCGCCATCCGGGCTGCGGCCGTCGCCGACGCCGGCGACGTCGAGAACGAGCTCTTCGGGGTGCTGCACACCGTGGCGGCCAACCCCGAGCTCGAGCTCGCGCTGGGCAGCCGTATCGGTGAGGCGGCCCAGAAGGGCGCGCTCGTCGACCGTCTGCTCGACGGCCGTGCCGGGGCCGGCGCCCGCCTCATCGCCTCGGCGATCGTGCAGCGTCCCCGCGAGCGCCGGGTGCGCCAGCTGCTCGAGCGCGCGATCCGCATCGTGTCGAGCCAGCGCGGGCGCGTCGTCGCCACCGTGCGCGTCGCCGCCCCGCTGAACGACCATCAGCGGGCCCGCCTGACCGACACCCTCTCGAGCCGCTACGGCACCGCCGTCTCGCTCAACCTGCTCGTCGACCCCACGGTCGTCGGCGGGCTGCGCATCGAGATCGGCGACGACGTCATCGACGCCACCGTGGCCTCTCGCCTCTCCGATCTCCGCCAGCGACTGGCGGGCTGACCACCACACCGCCCGCAGGGGCGGACCGGCCGGACGCATCCGGACCCACAGACTCAGGACCGAAGGAACACCATGGCAGAACTGTCCATCAGCCCGGATGTCATCCGTGACGCGCTGAAAGACTTCGTCGCCGCGTACGAGCCCACCGGGGCCGCCGCGACCGAGGTCGGCACCGTCGTCGACGCGGCCGACGGCATCGCCCACGTCGAGGGTCTGCCCGGCGTCATGGCGAACGAGCTCGTCCGCTTCGAGAACGGCGTCGAGGGCCTAGCCCAGAACCTCGACGAGCACGAGATCGGTGTCGTCGTCCTCGGCGACTTCGCCGGCGTGCAGGCGGGCCAGAAGGTCACCCGCACCGGCGAGGTGCTGTCGGTGGGCGTGGGCGAGGGCTACCTCGGTCGTGTCGTCGACCCGCTCGGCAACCCGATCGACGGCCTCGGCGCGATCGCGTCCGAGGGACGACGTGCCCTCGAGCTTCAGGCGCCCGGCGTCATGCAGCGAAAGAGCGTGCACGAGCCGATGCAGACCGGCATCAAGGCCATCGACGCGATGATCCCGGTCGGCCGCGGTCAGCGTCAGCTGATCATCGGCGACCGCCAGACCGGCAAGACGGCGATCGCGATCGACACGATCATCAACCAGAAGGCCAACTGGGAGTCGGGCGACGTCAGCAAGCAGGTCCGCTGCATCTACGTCGCCATCGGCCAGAAGGGCTCGACCATCGCCTCGGTGAAGGGCGCGCTCGAGGACGCCGGTGCCATGGAGTACACGACGATCGTCGCGGCCCCGGCATCCGACCCGGCCGGCTTCAAGTACCTCGCGCCGTACACCGGTTCGGCCATCGGCCAGCACTGGATGTACGAGGGCAAGCACGTCCTGATCATCTTCGACGACCTGTCGAAGCAGGCCGAGGCCTACCGTGCGGTGTCGCTCCTCCTGCGTCGCCCGCCGGGCCGCGAGGCGTACCCCGGTGACGTCTTCTACCTGCACTCGCGTCTGCTCGAGCGCTGCGCCAAGCTGTCCGACGAGCTGGGCGCCGGATCGATGACGGGTCTGCCGATCATCGAGACGAAGGCCAACGACGTCTCGGCGTACATCCCGACCAACGTGATCTCGATCACCGACGGCCAGATCTTCCTCCAGTCCGACCTCTTCAACGCCAACCAGCGTCCCGCGGTCGACGTGGGTATCTCCGTCTCGCGCGTCGGCGGTGACGCTCAGGTCAAGTCGATCAAGAAGGTCTCGGGCACGCTGAAGCTCGAGCTCGCGCAGTACCGCTCGCTCGAGGCGTTCGCGATGTTCGCATCCGACCTGGATGCCGCATCCCGTCGCCAGCTGGCGCGCGGTGCCCGTCTGACCGAGCTGCTCAAGCAGCCGCAGTACTCGCCGTACCCCGTCGAGGAGCAGGTCGTCTCGATCTGGGCCGGAACCAACGGCAAGCTCGACACCATCGAGGTCGAGGACGTGCTGCGTTTCGAGCGGGATCTGCTCGACCACCTCGGGCGCAACACCTCGATCCTCGACACGCTGCGTGAGACCAACGTGCTCAGCGACGACATCGCCGCCGAGCTCGAGAAGGTCGTCGACGAGTTCGTGCTCGAGTTCCAGGGCGGAAAGGGCCAGGCGATCAACAAGCCGGGCCGGGAAGACATCGCCGCCGCAGAGGCCGAAGACGTGAACCAGGAGCAGATCGTCAAGGGCCGCCGCGGCTGACGCGGAGGACGACACACTATGGGCGCACAACTCCGGGTCTACAAGCAGAAGATCAGCTCTGCTCAGACGACCAAGAAGATCACGAAGGCGATGGAGCTCATCGCGGCCTCGCGCATCCAGAAGGCGATGGGACGCGTCCGCGCGTCCTCCCCCTTCGCGCGGGCCGTGACGCGCGCCGTCTCCGCGGTGGCGACCCACTCCGATGTCGACCACCCGCTGACGACCGAGCGCGAGACGATCCGTCGTTCCGCGGTGGTCATCTTCGCCTCCGACCGCGGGCTCGCCGGCGCGTTCAACTCGCAGATCCTCCGTGAGGGCCTCGAGCTGTCCGAGCTGCTGCGCTCGCAGGGCAAGGAAGTGGACTACTACCTGATCGGTCGCAAGGCCGTCGGGTACTTCCAGTTCCGACGCATGCGGGCCGCGGGAGAGTGGACGGGCGACACCGACACACCGCACTTCAGCACGGCCGAGCAGGTCGCCGGGGCCCTCCTCGACGCCTACGCGCAGGGCGGCGAAGACGGCGGCGTCGACGAGATCCACCTCGTGTACAACCGCTTCGTCAGCATGATGACGCAGACCCCGGAGTCGGTCCGGCTGCTTCCGCTCGAGGTCGTCGAAGCCGATGCGGCGGGAGCGGACGATGCTCCGGTCTACCCGCTGTACGAGTTCGAGCCCGACCCCGAGACGGTCCTCGATGCTCTGCTTCCGGTGTACGTCCAGAGCCGTGTGTTCAACGCGCTGCTCCAGTCGTCGGCCGCGAAGCACGCCGCGACCCAGAAGGCGATGAAGTCGGCCAGCGACAACGCCGACAAGCTCATCACCGATTACACCCGCCTGCGCAACAACGCTCGCCAGGCCGAGATCACTCAGCAGATCGCCGAGATCGTCGGCGGCGCCGACGCTCTGGCGTCGGGCAAGTAAGACCAACCGAAAGAGACAGACAATGACCACCGTCACAGCCGTTGCCACGTCGGTCGTCGGCCGCGTTGCGCGCGTCACCGGCCCCGTCGTCGACATCGAGTTCCCGCACGACTCGATCCCCGACATCTACAACGCCCTCAAGACCACGATCACGATCGACGGCCAGTCGACCGAGATCACGCTCGAGGTCGCCCAGCACCTGGGCGACGACCTCGTCCGCGCGATCTCGCTCAAGCCGACCGACGGCATGGTCCGCGGCCAGGAGGTGCGCAACACCGGCGGTCCGATCACGGTCCCCGTCGGCGACGTCACCAAGGGCAAGGTGTTCAACGTCACGGGCGACGTGCTCAACGCCGCAGAGGGCGAGACCATCGAGGTCACCGAGCGCTGGGGCATCCACCGTCAGGCGCCGAGCTTCGACCAGCTCGAGTCGAAGACGACGATGTTCGAGACGGGCATCAAGGTCATCGACCTGCTCACCCCGTACGTGCAGGGTGGAAAGATCGGCCTGTTCGGCGGCGCCGGTGTCGGCAAGACCGTCCTCATCCAGGAGATGATCCAGCGCGTCGCGCAGGACCACGGTGGTGTGTCGGTGTTCGCCGGTGTCGGCGAGCGGACCCGTGAGGGCAACGACCTCATCCACGAGATGGAGGAGGCGGGCGTCTTCGACAAGACGGCCCTGGTGTTCGGTCAGATGGACGAGCCGCCGGGAACGCGTCTTCGCGTCGCCCTGTCGGCTCTCACGATGGCGGAGTACTTCCGCGACGTGCAGAAGCAGGACGTGCTGCTGTTCATCGACAACATCTTCCGCTTCACGCAGGCCGGTTCCGAGGTCTCCACGCTGCTGGGCCGCATGCCCTCGGCCGTGGGCTACCAGCCGAACCTCGCCGACGAGATGGGTGTGCTCCAGGAGCGCATCACCTCGACGCGCGGTCACTCGATCACGTCGCTCCAGGCGATCTACGTCCCCGCCGACGACTACACCGACCCGGCACCGGCGACGACCTTCGCGCACCTCGACGCCACGACCGAGCTCTCGCGCGAGATCGCGTCGAAGGGTCTGTACCCGGCCGTCGACCCGCTGAGCTCGACCAGCCGCATCCTGGACCCGCGCTACATCGGCGACGACCACTACCGGGTCGCGACGTCGGTCAAGCAGATCCTCCAGAAGAACAAGGAACTGCAGGAGATCATCGCCATCCTCGGTGTCGACGAGCTGTCGGAGGAAGACAAGATCGTCGTCTCCCGCGCGCGCCGCATCCAGCAGTTCCTGTCGCAGAACACCTACATGGCGAAGAAGTTCACCGGTGTCGAGGGCTCCACGGTCCCGATCAAGGAGACCATCGAGTCGTTCGACGCGATCGTCAAGGGCGACTTCGACCACGTGGCCGAGCAGGCCTTCTTCAACGTCGGCGGCATCGGCGACGTCGAGGAGAAGTGGGCGAAGATCCAGAAGGAGAACAGCTGACATGGCTCTGACGGTCACGCTCGTCTCCGCCGAGGCGGAGGTCTGGTCCGGCGAGGCCACCCTCGTCGTGGCCAAGACGGTCGAGGGCGAGATCGGCTTCATGGCTGGTCACGAGCCGGTCCTGGCCATCCTGGCCGAGGGCCAGGTCCGCATCACCCAGCCGGGCGGCGGCAAGATCGTCGCCAACGCCCAGGACGGGTTCCTGTCGATGGAGGGTGACGAGCTCACCATCGTGGCCGGAAACGCCGCACTGGCCTGACGCGAGAACACGACGAGAGACCACACCCGGCCGGGTGTGGTCTCTCGCGTTGAGGGAGGAGATCGGATGCTGGTGCTGCTGCCCCCGTCCGAGACCAAGCGCAGCGGGGGAGCGGGCGAGCCGCTCGATCTCACCCGGCTCGCGCTGCCGCAGCTGCTGCCCGAGCGCCGCGTCGTCGTGGATGCCCTCGTGAAGCTGTCCGCCGACACCGAGACCGCCGTGCGCGTGCTCAAGCTCAGCGCACGCCAGCACGACGACATCGCGCGCAACGCCGAGCTGAAGTCGGCGCCGACGATGGCTGCCGTCGACCGCTACACCGGCGTCCTGTTCGATGCGCTGGGGGCGGACTCGCTCGACGCTCCTGCCCGGCGTTGGCTCGGAGCGCACGCGCTCATCCAGTCGGCGCCGTTCGGTCCGATCGGTGCCCTCGACCCGATCCCCGCGTACCGCCTGGCCGCCGGCACGGCGGTGCCGGGTGCACCGCCGCTGCGACGCCACTGGGCGGCTGCGGCATCCGCGGCGCTGGAGGCCCTGGACGCGCCGTTCGTGCTCGATCTGCGATCCGAGGCCTACGTCGCGCTGGCGCCCCTCCCCGCGACGACTCCTTCTGCGTTCGTCCGTGTCGTCACGGCGGCGGGCGACGGAACGGTGCGGGCACTCAATCACTTCAACAAGCACGCGAAGGGCGAGCTGGTGCGTGCCTTGGCGCAGGCGCGTCCCCGGATCGCCTCGCGGTCGGGTTTCGTCCGCTGGGCCGACGCGGCCGGCTGGGCGGTGCGCGACGCGGGCGGCGCCGGCGAGGTGCAGCTCGTCGTCTGAGTGCGACGCGGGCGATGGGCCGTCGTGGCAGATCCCACGCGCGGGTTCGGGTTTTCGCTAGCATGAGCGGCGACCGCCGGTGCGCCTGCACGGTGCGAGTCACGACTGAGGAGGTCGTCCATGCCGGATTACTACGACGGTGGCGGTGCGGGCGCGGGAGCGCTGCTGGCCCTCGTGCTGCTGGTTCTGCCCGTCATCTTGCTCTTCGCCCTCGCGGGCTACATCATCACCTCGTTCTTCCTGATGAAGATCTTCGACAAGGCGGGAGTGCAGGGCAGGTGGCGTGCCTGGGTCCCGTTCTATCGCGAGATGGTGTTCGCCAAGCTCGGCGACCTGTCTCCCTGGGTCATGCTCGGCGCCATCCTCGCGACCGGCGTGCTCAGCAACGTCCCGGGCATCGGCTTCATCTTCGCCTACCTCGCGATCGCTGCCCTGGCGCTGGCGAGCTGGCGCGTCGGGCTGAAGCTCGGCAAGGACTGGCCGTTGGTCCTGCTCTACATCATCCCCGGGATCGGTCAGCTCATCTGGCTGGGCATCGCGGCGTTCACCCACTCGCCCTGGAACCCGCGTGTGCAGCCCGCGCCCTGGCGGACCTCGTTCCTGCGCGACACCACCGTCTGGCAGGGCGTTCCGGTTCAGCCCGACGCCCAGGCCACGCCGGGCGCAGCCGGCGGTGGATACGCGCCGCCGCCCGCTGGTTCGTCCGCGTCCCCGGCCGGGGACTATCCGCCGCCGCCGAGCGCTCCTGCCGGTGCGTACCCTCCGCCCGCTCCGCCGCAGCCGGCGAGCCCGCCGACGACGGAGCCGCCGGCATCCGACGCACCCCGCTCCTGAGCGCACCCGGGGCCCCCGCCGCACGGTGGGGGCCCCGTCCGTCTTTTCCGCGCTAGCGTGAGGGGATGGACGACGCAGTGCCGACACGCAGACTCGGATCCTCCGGCCTTCTGGTCTCGGCCGTCGGGCTGGGGTGCAACAACTTCGGCCGCGCCGGAACCCCGACGCACGATCTCGACGGCACTGTCGCGGTACTCGACGCAGCGCTGGATGCGGGCGTGACCTTCCTCGACACGGCCGACATCTACGGCGCCGAGCCGGGGCTGTCCGAGACGCTGATGGGCGAGGCGCTGCGAGGACGTCGCGACCGTGTCGTGCTGGCGACGAAGTTCGGCCACAGCGCGGTCGATATCGGACTCCCCGGTGCCAAGGGATCGCGCTCCTACATCCGGCGTGCGGTGGAGTCGTCCCTCGAACGGTTGCAGACGGACTGGATCGACCTCTACCAGATGCACACCCCCGACCCCGGGACGCCGATCGACGAGACGCTGGACGCCCTGGCAGACCTCGTGCGTGAGGGCAAGATCCGCTACATCGGGCATTCGAACTTCTCGGGCTGGCAGATCGCCGAGGCGGAGCTGACCGCTCGCGCGCGCGGCGATGCCCCGTTCGTCTCGGCGCAGAACCAGTACAGCCTCCTGGCCCGTGCGGCGGAGCGTGAGGTGCTGCCCGCCGTCCGCCGCTACGACCGCGGTTTCCTGCCGTACTTCCCGCTGCACAACGGTCTGCTGACGGGCAAGTTCACCCGGGAGCACGTTCCGGCCGACTCGCGGGTGGCCCGCGAGCGCCGGCACCTCTGGGAGCGGGCTCCATGGGACGCGCTGGACGCCTTCCGCGCGTTCTGCGAGGAGCGCTCGGTCACCATGGTCGAGGCGACCTTCGGATGGCTCCTCGCCCAGCCGGCCTTGAGCAGCGTCATCGCGGGGGCCACCTCGGCCGACCAGGTCCGAGCCAACGCCGCCGCGGCCACGTCGTGGCGACCATCGGAGACCGAGCTCGAGACGCTCGACACCCTGTTCCCGCTACCAGCCGATCCGGCCGCGGGCTAGCGCAACCACGTGCACGGGGGCTGTCTACTAGAGTGTGACACGCCGTACCGTCGATGAAGGAAGAGTGACAGCGTGCCCGATCCCACGACCCAATCCCGGATCGTGGACGTCCCGTCCGGTGCGATCCAACTCCGCTGGGCAGCCGCGACCGATACCGGTCGCCGCCGCGACAGCAACCAGGATGCCGTGCTGGCGCAGTATCCGTTGTTCATCGTGGCCGACGGCATGGGCGGCCACATCGGTGGCGAGATCGCCAGTGCCAGCGCCGTCGACCGCCTCCGCGCGGTCGCCGACCGCGGCGTGGTCACGCCCGAAGACATCGAAGAGGCTCTCGAGCAGGCCGTCGGCGATATCGCCGATCATCCCGAGACGACCGACGACGGCACCGGCACGACGGTGACCGGTGTCTACCTCGACATCGTCGAGGGCGAACCGCAGTGGACCACGCTGAACATCGGAGACTCGCGCGTCTACCTCCTCCGCGACGAGGCGATCGCGCAGGTGACGACCGACCATTCCGTCGTGCAGGAGCTCGTGGCGGCTGGCCGGTTGAGCCCGGAAGAGGCCGAACAGCATCCGTACGGCAACGTCATCACCCGCGCGGTGGGCCCGAGCGACGGTGTCACCCCCGACTACGTGCGTCTCGACCTCGTCGACGGCGATCGATTCGTCATCTGCAGCGACGGGCTGACCAAAGAGCTGACCGACTACGGCATCCTCCACTTCCTGCTCGAGAACGACGACCCGGCTGCGGCTGTCGCCGCGATGATGCAGGCGGCGCTCGAGAACGGCGGCCGCGACAACGTCACGGTCATCGTGCTCGACGCCCACCTCGTCGGCGCTCGCGCGGCCGGCGACCTCGCCGAGGCCACGGAACCTCGAGACTCCTCCCCAGCGACGCACTGACACTGATCGGTCCCCGGCCGCCTGTCGTCGCGGGACGGGGCGACGCCGACGCGTTTGACTGTCGGCTGTGCGACCACCGACCACTCTCGACGATCCCATCCGCGTCCCGCCGGCTCCCAACGAACCGCCTCGTCCCGGGTTCCCGCTGTGGGCGGCCCTGGTCCCGGCGCTCGGCGCGGTGGTGCTCTGGCAGGTCACCGGTTCGGCGACGATGCTCTGGTTCGCAGCGCTCGGCCCGCTCGTCGCCCTCGCGACGATGCTCGACACCGCTCGCACCCGACGGCGAGAGCGTCGCCGCGCGAGCGAGGAGCGCGCCGCCGTGCTCGAGGCCGCCCGTGCCGAGACGGCTCGGCGCCATGCCCGGGAACGCGAGGAAAGGTGGCGCTCGACCCCGGATGTCTCGCGCTATCTGGCCGATCCGGACGACATCTGGCGCTCGGTGCCCGGGCGACGCGATGCGGTGGTCGTCGGCATCGGTCCGGTCCGCTCCGATGTGCGGGTCGATGGGGATGACGAGGCGACGCGCGCACTGCGTCTCGAGGCGGCCGCGCTCGACGATGCGCCGGTGACGGTCCCGCCCACGGCGGGTATCGCGATCGTCGGTCCCGAGGCGGCTGCGCGATCGGTCGCCCGGGCGCTCGTGGCGCAGCTCTGTCTCGCACGAGCGCCCGGCGACGTCCGGGTGGACCCGTCGGGCGAGCCCTGGCTGCGACGCCTGCCGCACGCCCGCGCGAGAACGGGGCTGCGGGTGTGGGCCGGGGCCGCCGGGGCGTCGGTCCCCAGCGACGCCGAGCTGCCGATCGTGTGGACGGCGTCGGGGGCACCCCCGCCCCGCTGCGAGGCCGTGCTGCGACTCCACGGTCCCGACGCCGCCGCCCTCGACTACGGCGGCGGCTCGGTCGCGGTGCGCCCCGATGCCCTGGGACTCGACCGGGCCGAGATCGTCGCCGACGTCCTCGCCGCCCGCGCGAGGGCGGTCGACGGTGAGGCTGCCGCGCCCGCTGTCTTCGCGGACCTCGCCGCCGCACCCGACGGGGGACTCCGTGTGGCTCTGGGCTCCGACGCCGCCGGCCTCGTCGACGTCGACCTCGTCGACGACGGGCCGCACGCCGTCGTGGTCGGCGTCACGGGGTCGGGCAAGAGCGAGCTGCTGGTGACCTGGATCGCGGCGCTGGCCCAGCGGCTGAGCCCCGATCGGGTCGTCTTCCTCCTCGTGGACTTCAAGGGCGGACGCTCGTTCGACACGCTCACGACGCTCCCGCATGTGGCCGGCGTCGTCACCGACCTCGACGAGGCCGCGGCGCTCCGAGCGATCGAGAGCCTCGCCGCCGAGGTCCGTCATCGCGAACGCACACTCGCGCGTCACGGCGCGCGAGACGTCGCCGATCTCGACGGTGTGCTGCCCCGACTCATCATCGTCGTCGACGAGTACGCCGCGCTGACGGCCGCCCACCCGAGGTTGCACGAGACGTTCGCCGACATCGCCGCCCGCGGGCGGGCGCTGGGCATGCACCTGATCCTCGCCACGCAACGGGCGGCCGGGTTCCGCGAGGCGATTCTCGCGAACGCGCCGCTGCGGATCGCGCTGCGCGTGACCGACGACACCGAGTCCCGAGCGGTGATCGGATGCATCGATGCCGCCGCGCTGCCCGGCGGCGCGGCCGATCGGGGCACCGCGCTGCTCCGGGGCGCGGCCGACACCGAACCCCGGATGCTGCGGGTGGCTCGGTGTCCGTCCGAGGCGATCCCGGTCATCGCGCGGCGGGCGCGCGACGCCGGTCATGCGCCGGTGCGCCGCCCCTGGCTCCCGCCTCTGCCGGCGCGCGTGCCGCTGGACGATCTGCGGACGGTCGGTCGCATCGTGCTCGGCCTGGCCGACGAGCCCGAGGAGCAACGGCAGAGCATCGTCACCGTCGACGAGGACGCGCCCGGACTCGTGGTGGTCGGACGCGCGGGCGCCGGACGCTCCACGATCCTGCGCGCCGTCGCCGCCCAGCTCCCGCCGGAGCGGGTGTGGCCGATCCCCGCCGATCCCGAGGCGGCCTGGGACGTGATCTCGGCGCTCGGCCGCGCACCCCGCGGCGCGGTCGTCGTGGCGGACGATCTCGACCTCGTGCTCGGCCGGTTCCCGCCCGAATACGCCACGGCAGCGGCGGAAGCCCTCGAGCGCACGGCGCGCGAGGCCCTCGGGCGCGGCATCCAGCTCGTCTGCTCCGTCCAGCGCGTCACGGCGGCGGTCGGGCGCATCATCGACCACATCCCCGATCGTGTGGTGCTCGCGACGGCGTCGCGAGCGGATCACGTGGCGCTCGGGGGAGAGGCCGCGCACTTCGACGCGCGGCCCGTGCCCGGGCGAGGGCGATGGCGGGGGACGCTGGTCCAGTTCGTCGAGACGGGCCGGGACGACGGGGCGCTCGAGGTCGCCGCCGACCACCCGGTGACGGTCTGGCCCCGCCACGCCACGGGGTTCGTCGCACCGGCCAACGATCGGACGACGGCGACCCTCGCGGCGTGGCGCGCCCGAGGCATCGCGGTCGTACCGTTCGGCCCGGGCGTGCGTCTCGCGCCCGGACAGGTGGCATGGGCCCCGCCGGAGACCTGGGTCGCGCGGTGGCGGTCCGCCGCGTCGACGGCGGAGCAGCGCTGTCAGCTCGTGGTCGATGCCTCGTGCGTCGGCGAGGTGCGGCTGGTCACGGGCGAGCGGGAGCTCCCGCCGTACGCGACGCCGGGACGATCGCGCGCCTGGCTGTTCGACACGAGCAGCGAGCGCGTCCGGCGGGTCGTGCTGCCCGGCGCCCCGAAGCCGTCATCGTGATGCTTGCGCGCCGAGGACACGCGGGCCTAGCGTGCACCTTGTGACCACCACTCCCATCGACCTGAAGCGGGCGGACGGCAAAGGGCTCGCGGCGGGGACGTTGGGGCTCTGGGGCTCGACCGTCATCGGCCTCGCCTCCACGGCGCCGGTCTACTCGCTCGTCGCGACCCTCGGTTTCGTGGTGCTCGCCGTCGGCGCACAGGCCCCGATCGCGTTCATCGTGGCCTTCGTCCCGATGCTCTTCATCGCCTTCGCCTACCGCGAGCTCAACAACGCCGTCCCCGACTGCGGCACGACGTTCACGTGGACCACGAAGGCGTTCGGCCCGTGGGCCGGCTGGATGGGGGGCTGGGGTGTCGCCGTCGCCGGCATGGTCGTCCTCGCCAACCTCGCCCAGGTGGCGGGGATCTATTTCTGGTCTCTCTTCGGCGACGGATCGCTGAGCGAGAACGTCCCGCTGGTGACGGCGACCGGTGTCGTCTTCATCGCGCTCATGACCTACATCAGCTGGCGGGGCGTCGAGATCGGCGAGCGGGTGCAGAACGTGCTCCTGGCGGTGCAGTACCTGCTGCTGGCGGTCTTCGTCGTCTCGGCGCTGTGGCACTACTTCGCCGGGAGCGCGCCCGATGCGACCGCGTTCTCGTGGGAGTGGCTGAACCCCTTCGCCTTCACCGAGTGGAGCGGCTTCGTCCAGGCCATCCTCCTGGCGTTGTTCATCTACTGGGGCTGGGACACCTGCCTCGCCCTGAACGAGGAGACGAAGGACCCCACGCGCATCCCGGGACGCGCCGCGGTGCTCACCACGGTCATCCTCCTCGTCACCTACGTCGGGGTGACGATCTCGGCCATGATGTACGCCGGCCTCGGAGACGGGGCCACGGGCCTCGGCAACGAGGACATCGCCGACGACATCTTCCTCGCCCTCAAGGACGGGCTGCTCGGTCCGTTCTCGTGGGCTCTCGTGGTCGCCGTGATGATCTCGGCGATCTCCTCGACGCAGACGACCATTCTGCCGACCGCACGGGGCACGCTCGCGATGGCCGCGTACCGGGCCCTGCCGCGGGCGTTCCGCACGGTGCATCCGGTGTACAAGACGCCGTCGGTCTCGACGCTCGTCGGCGGCGCCGTCGCGATCGTCTACTACATCGGCATGACGCTCATCAGCGACAACATCCTGCAGGACTCCATCCTCTCGCTCGGTCTGGCCATCGCGTTCTACTACGCCCTCACCGGCTACGCCTGCGTCTGGTACTTCCGCCGCGAGCTGCGCCGCTCCGCCCGAGACCTCGTCGTCAAAGGCGTGCTGCCGTTGCTCGGTGCCCTCATGCTCACGTACGCCTTCGCCCAGTCGGCGATCGACATGATCGACGTCGACTACGGCTACACCGTGCTGCTCGGCGTCGGTGGCACGTTCGTGCTCGGCGTCGGCGCGCTCGCGCTGGGTGTCGTCCTGATGCTCGTCTGGTACCTGTTCCCGCGCTCGAAGCCGTTCTTTCGAGGCGAGAGCCTCAACCGCGACACGGAGGTGCTCGTCCCCGACGAGTCCATCACCCACCCACGCTCGGTCGACGGCGGAAGGGCCTGACGCATGCGCATTCTCATCATCGGTGCCGGGGGGGTCGGCTCGGCCGCCGTGCGTCTGGCGGTGCGTCGATCGTTCTTCGAGGCGCTGGTCATCGCCGACTACGACCCGGAACGGCCGCGCCGCCTCGTCGCGGAGGTGGGTGATGGCCGGCTCTCCGCCGCGCAGGTCGACGCGTCGTCGTCCGAGTCCGTGGCTGCCTTGATCGCCGAGCATCGCGTCACGCACGTGCTCAATGCGGTCGACCCGCGTTTCGTCATGCCCATCTTCGAAGGATGCTTCCAGGCCGGGGTCACCTACATCGACATGGCGATGAGTCTGTCGCGGCCGCATCCGGAACTGCCCCACGAGAAGCCGGGCGTGAAGCTCGGCGACGAGCAGTTCGCCGTCGCCGCCGAGTGGGAGGAGGCCGGCCTGCTCGCCCTCGTCGGAATGGGGGTGGAACCGGGGATATCCGATGTCTTCGCCCGGTACGCCGAGGACGAGCTGTTCAGCGAGATCGAGAGCCTCGGCGTGCGCGACGGTGCGAACCTCGTCGTCGAGGGTTACGACTTCGCCCCGTCCTTCTCCATCTGGACGACGATCGAGGAGTGCCTGAATCCTCCGGTCGTCTACGAGAGGGATCGCGGCTGGTACACCACACCGCCGTTCTCGGAACCCGAGGTGTTCGACTTCCCGGAGGGGATCGGGCCGGTGGAGTGCGTGAACGTCGAGCACGAGGAGGTCCTGCTGATGCCCCGCTGGACCTCGGCGCGACGCGTGGACTTCAAGTACGGCCTGGGTGACGAGTTCATCGAGGTGCTGAAGGTGCTTCACAAGCTCGGACTCGACCGCACCGATCCGGTCACGGTGAAGGGCGTCTCGGTGTCTCCCCGCGACGTCGTAGCCGCGTGTCTGCCCGACCCGGCGACGCTCGGCGACCGGATGACGGGCAAGACGTGCGCGGGTGTGGTCGTGACCGGCACCGGTATCGACGGGCGGCCGCGGTCGAGCTACCTGTACCACGTCGCCGACAACGAGCAGACGATGCGCGAGTACGGCTCGCAGGCCGTCGTGCTGCAGACGGCGCTCGGCCCCGTGATCGCCCTCGAACTGCTGTCGACGGGGCAGTGGAGCGGCACCGGGGTGCGGGGGCCGGAGGCGTTCCCCGCGACTCCCTTCCTCGACCTCCTCGCCGCGCCGGACGGCTACGACTCGCCGTGGGGCATCCGCGAACTCGCCGTGGGGTGACGCCGCGCCCCGGCGGGGCGCGGCGGCGGGCGCGAGATCAGCCGACGGCGTCGACGAGCGGAGCCGCGGCGAGCCCATGCGCCGCGGCGACACCGTCGCTCACGAGGAGCCCCGCCGTGGTGTTCAGCCCGAGCGCCAGCGCGTGGTCGGCGCGCATCGCGTCGCGCCATCCCTGGCGTGCGATCTGCCGGACGTAGGGGATGGTGGCGTTGGTCAGCGCCGCCGTCGAGGTGTTCGGCACCGCCCCGGGCATGTTCGCGACGCAGTAGAAGACGCTGCCGTGGACGCGGAAGGTCGGGTCGGCGTGCGTGGTGGCGCGGGTGTCCTCGAAGCATCCCCCCTGGTCGACGGCGATGTCGACCAGGACGGATCCGGGCCGCATCCGCGCGACCGTCTCGTTTCGGACGAGCTTGGGTGCCCGGGCGCCGGGGATGAGCACCGAGCCGACGACCAGGTCGGACGACACGACGGCCCGTTCGAGGTCCAGAGGGTTGGAGGCAGCCGTCTTCACCCGGCCCTGGAAGTGGTCGTCGAGGAACCGGAGGCGCTGGATGTTCGTGTCGAAGATCGTCACGTCGGCGCCGAGTCCCGCGGCGATGTAAGCCGCGTTGGCGCCCGCCACCCCGCCGCCGATGACGGTCACCGCCGCCGGTCGCGTGCCCGGGACTCCTGACATCAGCAGCCCGAGCCCGCCCGCGGAGCGCAGCAGCGTGGAGGCGCCGACCATCGGAGCGAGGCGTCCCGCCACCTCGCTCATGGGGGCCAGGAGCGGCAGACCGCCTCCGGGCAGCTGCACCGTCTCGTAGGCGATGGCCGTCATCCCGCTCTCGAGCAGCCTGTCCGTGAGCGGCCGGTCGGCGGCGAGGTGGAGGTACGTGAAGAGCACGAGGTCGTCGCGGAAGCGGTGGTACTCCTGCGCGATCGGCTCTTTGACCTTCAGGACGAGCTCGGCCCGGGCCCAGACCTCGTCGGCATCCTCGACGAGGACGGCGCCGGCTTCGTCGTACTCCGCGTCGGGCAGCGATGACCCCTCGCCGGCGCCGCGCTGCACGATGACCTCGTGGCCGGCCACGACGAGGTCGTGCACCCCGGCCGGGGTCAACGCGACCCGGTACTCGTTGTTCTTGACCTCGCTGGGAACGCTGATGCGCATGGCAGTCCTTTCTGCGCTCCCTCGTGAGGAGCGGCTATACCGTCGGTCGGATGATGCCGACGTCCTGTCCGCCGCCGAACACCGTCAGCGGGAGCTTCGAGATCACGGGCGCCACCTGAGCGGCCTCGAGAGCGCCGGCCCGCACCAGCAGCGTGAGGGCGATGGCCGTCGCGGCGCGGCCGCCGCCGTCGAGCACCTTCAGCGCGGCTGTGGTGCCGTCGGGCGCGACCATGACGAGCACGCCCTCGGCTCCGGTCTTGGCGAACACGCCCAGGCGTTCGATCGCGACGGTGTCGGGCCGGCCGGGGCCGTCGATCGTCCAGGGGTTCTCCCGCACCGCCCGCACGAGCGCGCCCGCCATGCGGTGGAGCGCGAACGGCGAACGTTCGCTGGCGGTGCCGATGCGCTGGATCGCCCGGCCGAGCGCCACGAGGCTCATGGCGTAGACGGGCGCACCGCATCCGTCGATCGCCATCGTGGCGGCCTTGGTGCCGGTGAGCCGTTCGATGACCTCGCGCGTGTGGACCTGCAGCGGGTGGTCGGGCGCGAGGTAGGTGTCGGTGTCCCAGCCGCTCGCGACGCACGCGGCGAGCATCGCGGCGTGCTTGCCGGAGCAGTTCATGCGGATGCGCGAGGGCGTTCCGAGCTCGCGGACCATCTCGTCTCGTGTAGCGGTGTCGCCCGGCCAGGCCGCCGGGCAGCGCAGGTCGTCTTCGCCGAGCCCGGCGTCGTTGAGGATGTCGCGGACGACGGCGACGTGCCGGTCTGTGCCCGAGTGGCTCGCGGTGGACAGTCCGAGACGCTCGCCCTCGAGGGGAGCGCCCGCGGTGAGGCTCGCGAGCGCCTGCAACGGCTTCAGCGTCGATCGGGGGAGGATCGGCGCGTCGACATCTCCGAGCGAGCGGATCGGTGTGCCGTCGGCGCCTAGGACGACCGCGGATCCGGCGTGCCGCGACTCGATGAAGCCGCTGCGCTCCACGACCGCGAGTTCGACGGCGGCGGAAACGGTGAGGGTCTGCGGCACCCCGTCAGCCTACCGCCGGCGGGTGCCGGACACCGCGTGTCAGACTGAGCGCATGTTGGGTGAGCATCGATACGCCGTGCGTGCGGAGTGGACCGGAAACCGAGGGACCGGCACGACCGGCTACCGCGACTACGACCGCGCCGTTACCTTGAGTATCGCCGGAAAACCCGAGCTCGCCGCATCCGCCGACAAGCCGTTCCGCGGCGATCCGTCGCGCTGGAACCCCGAGGATCTGCTCGTCTCTGCGCTCGCCGAGTGCCACCTGCTGTCGTATCTTCACGCGTGCGTGAGCGCGGGGGTCGTCGTCGTCGAGTACACCGACGACGCCGTCGGGGTCATGCGCGAGGACGGACGCGGGGGTGGCGCCTTCGCCGAGGTGGTGCTGCGGCCGCGCGTCGTGGTCGCCGACGCATCGATGGTGGATGCTGCGCGAGCCGCGCATGCGCAGGCGAACGAATGGTGTTTCATCGCGAATTCGGTGAACTTTCCCGTGCGGCACGAGGCGACCATCGCGGTGGCCGGTTCGGTCTGAGCCGGCGATCAGCGTCGTTCGTGCGGCAGGGCCTGCCTGATGCGTTCGACCGTGTTCTGAGCGGGAGCCTCGTTGTAGGCGCCGGCAAGCTCCTGACCTGAGAGCGCGTGGATGGCCGCCATGATCTCGTCGGTGGCGTTGCGTCTCGCGCGGCCCGAGTCGGCGGAGCCGTGGTGGCTCAGGTCCAGCGGCTCGCCGAAGCGAACGGTGATGCGGGGACGCAGGCGGGGGAACTTGGCGCCGACGGGCATGATCTCGCTGGTGCCGATGAGGCCGACGGGCACGACCGGGGCGCCAGTCTGCAGCGCGAGGAACGCCACACCGGTGCGGCCCTTGTAGAGGCGTCCATCGAGGGAGCGCGTGCCCTCGGGGTACAGCGCGGTGGACCATCCGGCGTCGAGCATCTTCTTCTGCTGGTCGAGTGCGTCGAGCGCTGCCTGGCCGGCGCCGCGGCGAACCGGGAAGGCGCCGGCGGCGAAGAAGAACTCGCGGGAGAGCCAACCGCGAAAACCGGTGCCGTCGAAGTAGCTCGACTTCGCGAGGAAGCGCACCGGCCGCGGCGAGGCCATGGGGATGACGAAGGAGTCGATGAACGACAGGTGGTTGCTGGCCAGGATGACCGCGCCCTTGCGCGGGAAGTGCTCGCGTCCCTCGATACGCGGCCGGTACATCATGCGCGCGAGCGGAGCCAGGACCCAGCGGCCGATGACATAGGTCAGGCCGATGCCCGGCACCGCTTCGGCGACATCCGGCTCGATCTCGGCGGGTTCGTCGCTCGTCGGCTCGGTTGCGTCGGAGTTCACCAGACGAGGCTACTGCGCTTTGCATACCCGGGCGGACATGTCGGCGCGACGGTCCGCACGGGCTGATCCGGTCAGAACGGTGGCCGACTCGGTGTAGCTCCGGCACCCGCCGGGGGCTCCGGTGGTAGCCGCCCCGGTGGAGTGAGGCCCGGTCGGGTGACCCCGTCGGGTGGGGTGAAGCCGGGTGGGGTGAAGGTGACGAGGGGTGGTGGTGCGTTGTCTTGGTAGACCCGTCCGGTGGGGGAGGTCCAGGTGAGGGTTCCGCCGGGGAGTTGTCTGACTCGCCATCGGGTGTGGTGTTTGGTGTGGTGGTGTCGTTTGCAGAGGTTGGCGAGGTTGTGGATGTGGGTGGGTCCGCCGTGGGATGCGGCGATGGTGTGGTCGTTTTCGCAGCGGATGGCGGGTTGTCGGCATCCGGGGAATCGGCAGTGTCGGTCTCGTGCCCGGAGGAGCCGTTTCATCGCGGCGGTGGGGGTGTAGGTGTCGCATTCGAGGACGGTGCCGGTGACGGGGTGGGTGAGCAGCCGGTCCCACCCGGTGTTCTCGCCGGCGAGGACCCGTGCGGTGGTGGCGTCGATGGGGGAGCGGCCGACGAGGTCGGCGGGGTGCTCGTCCTGTCCCGCCAGGGTCAGCGCTGAGACCACCACCTGCACCTTCGCGCGGATCGCGCCGAGGGCACCGTTCCCGTCTCCTGTGTCGGTGGGGTCCAGTGATGGTGTTCCGGCGAGGAGGAGGTCGGAGAACACGTCCGCGCGGACATGATCGATCGTGCGGGTGTCATCGACGAAGGATGACCCGACGTGCGCGGCATCGACGGATCCCGTCACGAGCGCGCCGTCCGGCGCATCCCCGGCATCGGCCCCTCGGGCATCCGCTGCGCCTCGCGCGTGGATGATCTCCCGGGCCTGCTGGGTGAGGCGATCCACGATCCCCTCCGCGATCACGGTCGGGACGGTCGCGACGAGGTCCGACATCCCGTCGACTCCGGGCTGCACCCGAACGCACCGTCCGGCTGCTGCTTCCCGGTGCCGTTCGGTGAACGGGCGGGGGTGAAGTCGTTCGGCGAGCATCCGCAGACGTTCCCGCACCCGGTTCGGGGTCTCACCCTGGCACAGGTCAATGGCCTGCCGTTCGAACTCCGCCCGCACCTCACCGGGCACGATCGCCCCGGCATCCTGAATCACCAGCACATGCCCCCGAACGAGGCGGCCGTCCTCCCACGCCGACATCGTCGCGGGGTAGCTCTCCACCAAATCCCGTGCCTCATCGATCCGCCGCTGCAACGTCCGATCCGTCGCGACGAACACCCCCGCCAATTCCGCGGCGATCGACCGGAGCGCCATCTCGTGGGCCTTCGCCCGCTCCGACGCACCGGCAGCCTGCCGCTCGGCCAGCTGCCCGGCCGCGGCGAGCACCCGCACCTCACGGATCTGCCCGAACCGCACAGCATCCTTCGCGGCCTCGGCATCCGTCACCAGCGCGGCCAGCGCGGCGACGTCCGCGTCACTGCCGTACCCGACGTTCGAATGCATGTTCGAATCATGTCACGGACCTCCGACATCCGACCGTCCTCCGACGGAGGGGAGTTCCGGCTCGTGGTCCCACGGCCGAACCGCGCCACGCCGCATCGCCCCATCGCCGAACCGCACCGACCTGCGCCGCCATCCACCCGAACATGGCACGGGCCCGCGCGCCGGAGCGTGCGGGCCCGTGCGCTCGGCGCGTCAGCCGCTCTTGCGGCGGAACTCGCGCTTGGTCATCGCGCCGTGCGAGGCGTGGACGGATGAGTCGCCGTCCAGGTGGGCCTCGCCCGTGCGGTGCTGGGCGTTCTTCTTCTCGAGCGCCTCGCGGAACTTGCGCTTCACATCGTCCGATGCCGCGCCCGTGGGCTTGTCTGCTTCGCTCATACGGCCACGATACGCAGGGCGAGGGTGCCACTGGTAGGCTGGGGCAGGTTGCCGTCCGGCACCCGCTCAATTCAACACTGAGCTCATGGAGCGGATCCGGCAGGAAGCTGGTCCCCTGTGGTGGGTTCCCATCCCGATCGACACCTCGATCGCGGAGATGGTGATCTTCGACTGGTGACCAGCGCAGGCGGTTCTCGCGGCTCTGACCGCGCGCCCATATCTGCCCCGCTCCTTCGCACGATCTCGTGCGCGAAACGCGCGTGCGAGTCTAAACAAAGAAGGAGAGACCTCTTGGAAGGTCCAGAAATCACCGCAGCTGAAGCAGTCCTCGACAACGGCCGCTTCGGCACCCGCACCGTCCGGTTCGAGACCGGGCGCCTGGCGCAGCAGGCGCAGGGCGCCGTCGCCGCATACCTCGACGAGGAGACGATGCTCCTCTCGGCCACCAGCGCCGGCAAGCACCCGCGCGAAGGCTTCGACTTCTTCCCGCTGACCGTCGACGTCGAAGAGCGTTCCTACGCCGCCGGCAAGATCCCCGGCTCGTTCTTCCGCCGCGAGGGCCGCCCCTCGACCGAGGCGATCCTCGTCTGCCGTCTCATCGACCGTCCGCTGCGCCCGTCGTTCGTCGACGGCCTGCGCAACGAGGTCCAGATCGTCATCACCGTGCTGTCGATCGCACCCGGCGAGTACTACGACGCCCTCGCGATCAACGCCGCCTCGGCGTCCACCCAGATCTCGGGCCTGCCGTTCTCCGGCCCGATCGCCGGTGTGCGTCTCGCACTCGTCCCGGGCCACGGCGAGCACGAAGACCAGTGGGTCGTGTTCCCGAACCAGAAGACCGTCGAGGAGGCCGTGTTCGACCTCACCGTCGCCGGTCGTGTCCTCCCCGATGGCGAGGTCGCGATCATGATGGTCGAGGCCGAGGCCACCGAGGGCAGCTGGAACCTCATCAAGGGCGGCGCCGTCAAGCCGAGCGAAGAGATCGTGGCCCAGGGCCTCGAGGCTTCGAAGCCGTTCATCAAGCAGCTCGTCGAGGCGCAGGCATCCATCGCCGCGTCGGCGTCGAAGGAGCCGGGCGTCTACCCCGTTTTCCCGCCGTACCAGCCGGCCGTCTACGACTTCGTGGCCGAGCGCACCTACGACGAGCTGTCGAAGGTGTACCAGATCGCCGACAAGCAGGAGCGACAGAGCGCCGACGACGCGATCAAGGACCGTGTCAAGGGCGAGGTCGCCGCTGCCGTCGAGGCGGAGCAGCTTCCCGCGACGGCTCTCGCCGAGTTCTCCGCGGCATACAAGTCGGTCACGAAGAAGATCGTCCGCGGCCGCATTCTCAGCGAGGGCGTGCGCATCGACGGTCGTGGCCTCGCCGACATCCGTCCGCTCGACGCCGAGGTCCAGGTCCTGCCCCGTGTGCACGGATCGGCGATCTTCCAGCGCGGTGAGACCCAGATCCTGGGTGTCACCACGCTGAACATGCTCAAGATGGAGCAGCAGATCGACTCGCTCTCGCCCACGACGAGCAAGCGCTACCTGCACCACTACAACTTCCCGCCGTACTCGACCGGTGAGACCGGTCGCGTCGGCAGCCCGAAGCGTCGCGAGATCGGGCACGGCTTCCTCGCCGAGCGCGCCCTCGTGCCGGTGCTGCCCAGCCGCGAGGAGTTCCCGTACGCGATCCGCCAGGTGTCCGAGGCCCTCGGGTCCAACGGATCCACCTCGATGGGCTCGGTCTGCGCCTCGACGCTGTCGCTCCTCAACGCCGGTGTGCCGCTGCGCGCTCCGGTCGCGGGTATCGCGATGGGCCTCGTGACCGACCAGGTCGACGGCGAGACCCGCTATGCGGCTCTGACCGACATCCTCGGCGCCGAAGACGCTCTGGGCGACATGGACTTCAAGGTCGCCGGAACGAGCGAGTTCGTCACCGCGATCCAGCTCGACACGAAGCTCGACGGCATCCCGTCGTCGGTGCTGACCGCCGCGCTGACGCAGGCGAAGGAAGCGCGTCTGACGATCCTCAGCGTGCTGAACTCGGCGATCGACAGCCCGGACGAGATGGCTCCGACCGCTCCGCGCGTGATCAGCGTGCAGATCCCGGTCGACAAGATCGGCGAGCTGATCGGGCCCAAGGGCAAGACGATCAACGCGATCCAGGACGAGACCGGCGCGCAGATCTCGATCGAGGATGACGGCACCGTGTACATCGGCGCCGTCGACGGACCGTCGGCCGAGGCCGCTCGCGCCCAGGTCAACGCGATCGCCAACCCGACCAACCCCGAGGTGGGCGAGCAGTTCCTGGGCACGGTCGTGAAGATCGCGACCTTCGGTGCGTTCGTCTCGCTCCTCCCGGGCAAGGACGGTCTGCTGCATGTCAGCGAGGTCCGCAAGCTCGCCGGCGGCAAGCGCGTCGAGAACGTCGAGGACGTGCTCGGCGTCGGTCAGAAGATCCTCGTTCGCATCACCAAGATCGACGACCGCGGCAAGCTGTCGCTCGAGCCGGTGGTCGAGGAGAGCGCCGATCAGGGTGCGCCGGCGGCTGCCGACGACGCTCCGACCGAGGGCTGAGTCCACCGCGTCACCGGATGCCCGTCCCCTCTCGGGGCGGGCATCCGTCGTCTCACCGGTCGTGATGAAACAGTTATGCGATATTCACGGCCCGTTCTCGGAAATCGGCTGACGGCTGCGCGTCGTGACCTACTCTCGAAGTGCGCGCCGAGGTGCAGCGCATCACGAGACCTCGGCGCCGGCGCGGAGGTGTGTGATGGCGGGGGAACGAGTGACCCAGGTCTCCCGTCCTGGCGTGCCCGCGCATCCCTCGAGCCCGATCCCCGTCCACGGGCAGCCGATCGGCTCGCAGGTGCGCGTCGCCCTCGGCGACACGGGCATGCGCATCTTCCCCGTGATCCTGGGCGGTGCCGAGTTCGGCTGGACCATCGATCTCGCCGCAAGTCACGCCGTGCTCGACGCCTACCTGCAGCGCGGCGGCAACGCGCTGCACACCGCTGACGGCTACGCCTCGGGACGGAGCGAGCACATCATCGGCCGGTGGCTCGCCAGCCGCGGGATCCGCGACGACGTCATCGTCACCGTGCGCGTGGGCGGACATCCCGACAACCCGGGCCTCGGCTCGGTGAACCTCGTGCGCTCGGTCGAGGCGTCGCTGCGCCGGCTCGCCACCGACCGGATCGACGTGCTCTACCTGGATGCCGCCACCGACGGCTCGACCGCCCTCGAGGACACCCTCGCCACCGCCGAGTGGCTCGTGGAGAGCGGCAAGGTGCGTGCGCTCGGAGCCAGTGGCTACACCGCGATGCAGCTCGTCGAGGCCCGCATCCTCTCGTCGGCGGGCTACCCGCGCTTCGCGGTGCTCGATGTGCCGTACAACATGCTCCACCGCTCCGACTTCGACGGCGACCTGCGGCTCATCGCGGGAGCGCAGGGGCTCGCCGTCACCCCCTCGCAGGCCCTCGAACACGGGTATCTCACGGGCGCCCACCGCGACCGCTCCGGGCTCGCCTCCACCGTGCGCGGGTCGCAGCTGGCGGCGTGGATGAACCGGCGTGGCGCCCGGGTCCTGAAGGCTCTCGACCGCATCTCCGACGAATTGGCGGTTCCGACCGCGGCGATCTCGGTGTCCTGGCTGCTCGCGCAGCGCATCGTGACGGCACCGATCGTCAACGCGGGTCTCCCGGGCCACGTCGACCAGTTCGTCCAGGGAGTGGGAGCGAAGCTCGGCCGGACGCATCTGGCCGACATCGCCCGCGCCGTCGAGTGACGCGCCGGCGCCGCGGTGGTTCCACCCGTGCCCCAGCCCGGTGTCGGGGCCGTGACGTAGGCTGGATCCCGCCCTGTTCATCGTTTCGAATCGAGCTTCTGTGACGCAGTATCTCTATCTGGTGCGCCATGGGGAGCATCAGGACGCGGAGCACGGCCTCGAAGACGGCCCCCTCTCACCGCGCGGCCGTCGTCAGGCCGAGCTGCTGGCGGACCGCATCTCCGGGGTGCCGCTCGACGCCGTCTGGCACTCACCCCTCGAGCGTGCCCAGGAGACCGCACGCGCCGTCGCGAAGCGCCTGCCGGCGCTGGCGCCGCAGGCGTCGTCGCTGCTGTTCGACTGCGTCCCGACGGGGATGACCCCCGACACCCCGCCTGCGTACGAGCCGTTCTTCGGGTCGTACACCGAGGCCGAGACCGAAGCGGGTGCCGCGCAGATGGCCGACGCCGTGGGCGAGTTCCTCGGTCGCAAGCCAGACACCCACGAGCTGCTCATCACGCACAACTTCGTCATCGCGTGGTTCGTGCGCGAGGTCCTGCAGGCGCCTGACTGGCGCTGGCTCACGATCAACCAGGCGCACTGCGGACTGACGGTGCTCGCGCAGCGCCCCGGTCGCCCGTGGACCCTCGTCTCCCACAACGATCTGGCGCATCTGCCCGTCGAGCTCCGCACCGGTCTGCCCGACATCCTGCTCGTCTGAGACGCGTCCGACGCCGGCCGATTGGACGGCGCGTGCGGCGAGCCGGAGAATCGATCGGTGCTCGATGGTCCGCTTCTCGCCGATTGGCTTCCGGTCTCGATCTCCGCGCTCGTCTTCGTGGTCGTCGCCGCCGGACTCGCGGGCTGGGTCGACGCGGTCGTCGGCGGCGGTGGGCTCATCCAGCTCCCGGCGCTGGTGATCGGGGTGCCGAAGGACGTCGCCACTCCCTTCATCCTCGGCACGAACAAGCTGTCGTCATTCGCGGGCACGCTCTCGGCGAGCTGGGTCTACCTGCGCCGCATCCGGGTGCAGCTCGTGCTGCTCGTGCCGCTGGTCATCGGCGCCTTCGCGGGTTCGGCCGTCGGCGCCGCGCTGTCGCGGTACGTCCCGCGAGAGCTGCTGACGCCGATCGTCCTGGTCGCGGTCATCGCCGTGGCGGTCTACACGCTGCTCAAGCCGAAGATGGGACTGCACCACGCGCCGCGTCATGAGCGCCGCGGCGCGATTGCCTGGCGCTCGGCGACGATCGGGGTCGCGGTGGGCTTCTACGACGGCATCCTCGGTCCCGGAACAGGATCGTTCTTCGTCATCCTCCTCGTCGCGGTCCTCGGCTACGGCTTCCTCCAGGCGAGCGTCAACGCGAAGATCGCCAACCTCACCACGAACCTCGCAGCGCTCCTGGTCTACGGGGCGCACGGCGAGGTCCTCCTGCTGCTCGGCGTCGTCATGGCACTGGCGAACATGGCCGGCGGTTTCATCGGGGCGCGCATGGCGACGAAGAACGGCAGCGGCTTCGTGCGCGTCGTCTTCCTCGTCGTGCTGTCGATCCTCGTCGTCAAGCTCGCCTGGGACACGGTCGTGCAGTTCGCGCCAGCGTAGGCTGGGAATCATGACCACCACGCGCGTGGCCCTCGTGGGCGGCACCGGAAAGCTCGGCGGCATCATCCGTGAGGTGATCGAACGATCCGACGGCTTCGAGCTCGCGGCGGTCCTCACCCGTCGCAGCGGCCTCGACGAGATCGACGGCGCCGACCTCGTCGTCGACGCATCGACCCCGGCGGTGTCGACCGACGTCGTGCGCGCGGCCATCGAGCGCGGCATCAACGTGCTCGTCGGAACATCCGGATGGTCGCAGGAGCGCATCGCGCAGATCCGCCCGCTCGTGGATGCTGCGGGTACCGGTGTGGTCTTCATCCCCAACTTCTCGCTGGGCTCGGTCATCGGCACCGCGCTCGCCGCCGCCTCGGCGTCGTTCTTCCCCTCGATCGAGATCATCGAGGCGCACCGCGAGACGAAGGTCGACTCGCCCAGCGGCACCGCCGTCCGCACCGCCGAGCTGATCGCCGCGGCGCGCACCGCCGTCGGTCCGGTCGAGTCGCCCCACGCGGATCAGCGTGCCCGCGGGCAGAAGGTCGCGAGCGTGCCGATCCATTCGCTGCGACGCCCGGGCGTCATCGCCCGCCAGGAGACGGTCCTCTCGGGACCGGGGGAGTCGCTCTCGATCGTGCACGACACCATCGATCCGACGCGAGCCTACGAGCCGGGCATCCGCATCGCCCTGGATGCCGCGCGCGTCGCCCGCGGCATCACCGTCGGCCTCGACAGCTTCATCGACATCGGCATCCGCCCCGCCGCGGCGCCGTCCACGGCCGCCCCCGCCGACGAAGGGGACGTGCCCGGTCAGGTGGCGCGCGTCACGGGGGCATGAGCGCGCGCATCCTCGCGATCGTGATGTCGGCGCTTCTGGCGCTGTACATCGCGTTCGTCGCACAGCGCGCGGTCCTGCTGCTCATGTCGGGCGAGCCGGTGGGAATCGCGATGGGGGCCGCGCTCCTGGTTCTGCCGCTGGTCGGTGCCTGGGCGCTGTGGCGCGAACTCAGCTTCGGAGCGAACGCCGCTCGCCTGGGCCGCCGCCTCGAGTCCGAGTCCGACCTGCCCGACGAGGAGATCGACGTCCGGCCGAGCGGACGACCGGATCGGGCCGAGGCCGACGCGCTGTTCCCCCGGTACCGCGAAG
This sequence comes from Microbacterium oleivorans, assembly GCF_013389665.1. NCBI lineage: Bacteria > Bacillati > Actinomycetota > Actinomycetes > Micrococcales > Microbacteriaceae > Microbacterium > Microbacterium oleivorans. The sequence continues at coordinate 2,841,537 of NZ_CP058316.1, forward strand.
CGGTCGAGGCGGCGCCGAAGGACTGGCGAGCGTGGTTCCGGCTCGGTCTCGCCTACGACGGCGCCGGCGATCGGCGCCGGGCGCGTCAGGCGGTGCGCACGGCGATCGCGCTCGAGCGAGCCGCGCGCGGCGCCTGACGGGATCCGGGCCTCACCGGGCCGGCACGACCGCCGCGATGGCGTCCTCCACCCGGCGGTGGGTGAAGGCGAACCCCGAGCGTTCGAGCACGTTCGGCACCACGTCGGTGTCGTTGGTCAGCAGCGCTTCGGTCGCGTCGCGGCCGAGAATCAGGCGCAGCCCCCATTCCGGCGCGCGGACCAGATACGGGCGGTTCATGCGCAGGGCCAGGCTGAACCCGAGATCGTTGGCCGTGGCTCGCGTGGGCCCGGTGAGGTTCACCGGGCCGGTGACGTCGGCCTCGACCAGGTGCCGGATGGCGGCGACCTCGTCCACGAGCGATATCCAGGGCCACACCTGAGTGCCACGTCCGATCGGCCCCGAGATGCCCGCTCGCGTGAGCAGCAGAAGCGGTGCCAGTACGCCCTCGGGATGCACGATCGGTGCCGTGCGCAACAGCACGACCCGGGCGTTCTCGCGCGCGGTGAGCGCGGCCGTCTCCCACTCGCCGCAGAGGTCCGCGAGGAACGTGTCGCCGCGCGGCGCCGTCTCGTCCATGCGCACCCCGTGGCGCGAGGGGTAGTAGCCGACCGCAGAGGACGAGAGGAAGACCGGTGCATCCGAACCGAGCGCACGGACGGCCCGCGCGAGCGTCTCCGTCGGCAGGAGACGCGACCACACGAGCTCGTGCTTGTACGAGCGGGTCCACGGGAAGCGACCGATGCTCGCACCGTTCAAGCCGATGACGGCGCGGGCTCCTGCGATCGCATCCGGGTCGAGCGGACGCTCTCCGGGCCACCACTGCACCTCGTCGGGCGCCTGCGGCTCGTGTCGGACGAGACGGGTGACTGCGACGCCGTCCGCGCGGTATGCGTCGACGAGTGCGCGCCCGATGAGCCCGGACGAGCCCGCGATGACGACACGGCCCGGCTGATCAGCCAAGCGTGGCCTCGAGGGTGATCTCGATGCCGGCGAGGGCGGCCGAGACGGGGCACCCGCTCTTGGCCTCCTGGGCGAGGCGATCGAAGTCCTCCGCCGACAGTCCCGGGACGACGGCGTTGACGTTCAGGTGCGAGCCGGTGATGCCGGTGCCGGGGATGAAGGTCACCGACGCGGTGGTCTCGACCGACTCGGGCGGAGTGCCGTTCTGCGCGAGCGCGTGTGAGAGCGCCATCGAGAAGCACGACGAGTGCGCGGCGGCGATGAGTTCTTCCGGGGTCGTGACGGAGCCGGATCCCTCGCTGCGCGCCTTCCAGTTGACCTCGAACGGGCCCTGATTGGAGCTCTCGAGGGCGATCTGCCCCGATCCCTCGGCCAGGCTGCCCTTCCAGCTGGTCGTGGCTTCGCTTGTGACGCTCATGACTGTCCTCCTCGCGGATCGGCGCACGGTGCGCTTGCGGACGAGCCTAGAGCGGGCGGCCGGTGGCGGGAACGTCTTGACAGGCGCTGCGCCGGGGTTCCGGCCGCGGAGCGGCGACGGTCAGACGCGCGCGGTCTCGGAGCGGAGGCGAAGGACCTCCAGCTGGACCACAGCGCGGCGGGGGGCGCCGCCGAAGCGGGTGCGGACGACGCCACGGCTGTCGAGTACGAGGGTCGTCGGGGTCTGCGCGATCCGGAACCGCCGGGCGATATCGGGACGATCGGTGACGTCGACGTCCAGGTGCACGACGTCGTCGGCGTCCGCCGCGATCGCGGCGAGCGATCGATGCACCGACGGGCAGCGGTGGCACGTCTCGGTGCTGAACTGCAGGAGGGTCGCCGTCGTCCCCAGGGCGTCGGGATCGGCTCCCAGTCTCCGCGGATCGACGACGTCGATGCGGGGCGCGGGGTAGGGGCGTGAGGCGCGCCAACGGAGGAGCACGCCGATGCCACCTGTTACCGCTAACAGTCCAGCCAGCACGAGGGCCACCGTCAGAAGTTCCACAACACCCCACGTTAGACCCATCCGGCGGGCGGGGAGCACCGGGATGCCGGGGGTAATCTGAAGCGGTGAGCGACGCCGAGCAGACCCCGAACACGCCCGAGATCGAGTTCCGCAGCGATGTGACCGTCGAGATCGTCCGCGCCAGTGCCGCCGACGCGGATGTCCTCTTCGCCGCTCGCGTGTCGACGCAGGGGGAGCAGACGCTCGACGCGGCTGCGGCGGGGACCGAGGCCTCCAGCCGCGACCGTGGCCTCATCAACTACCTGATGCGCGATCGCCACGGTTCGCCGTTCGAGCACAACTCGATGACCTTCTACGTGCAGGCGCCGATCTTCGTCTTCCGCGAGTTCATGCGGCACCGTATGGCGTCGTACAACGAGGAGTCCGGCCGCTACCGCGAGCTGCGACCCGTGTTCTACGTCCCGGCCCGCGAACGGAACCTCAACCAGGTCGGCAAGACCGGGGCGTACGAGTTCCTGCCCGGGACGGACGAGCAGTTCGCGATCGTCGACGACAGCACGCGGGCGGCATCCGTGCAGGCCTACGAGGCGTATCAGCGCATGCTCGCCGCGGGGGTGGCCCGCGAGGTCGCGAGGATCGTGCTGCCTCTCAACATCTACTCGTCGATGTACGTGACGATGAACGCGCGCGCGCTCATGAACTTCCTGTCGCTGCGCACCAAGGTCGAAGGCACCCACTTCCCGTCCTTCCCGCAGCGCGAGATCGAGATGTGCGCCGAGAAGATGGAGACGTCGTGGCGCGAGCTCATGCCGCTGACGCACGCCGCCTTCAACGCGAACGGCCGCGTCGCCCCCTGATCCGACCGGTTCTCAGGAGAACCGCCCCAGCCGGAGACCCGCGTAGGCGAGCGCGGCCACCGTCTCGCCGTCGCTGATCGCGCCCGACGCGACGAGGGCCAGGGCGTCGGAGAAGGGGAGCCACATGAGGCGCTCGATCCCCTCCTCGATCTGCGAGCCGGCGGCATCCCGGTGCTCCTCGAGATCACGCGCCAGGAAGACGTGCTCGGGGGCCACCGCGATGCCGTTGAGCGCGTTCATCGAGCCGATCGCCTCCCAGCTTCCGGCGATGAGCCCGGTCTCCTCGAGCAGCTCGCGTCGAGCGGCCGTGAGCGGATCCTCCCCGTCGCTGCCCCCCGCGGGGACCTCGATCGAGCGTCCCGTCGTGTAACGGTCGACCTCGACGAGGCACACCCGCTCGTCGTCGTCGAGGGCGACGATGAAGACGGCCGGATGCTGCATCTCGACGACGCCGTAGATACCGTCGCCGCCCGGCCCGGTCACCCGGTCCTCGCGGACGGCGATCCACCTGTTCTCGTACACGGTTCGGGTGCCACGGGTCGTCCACGCCATTCCGCCACCCTAGAGCGGCGCCGGGCGGGGACCGCGCCGCCGAGGCGGAACCGATACCCTGAGACCATGACGCACTCGGGCAATCCCTTCGGACAGGTCCTCGTCGCGCTGGTCACCCCGATGACCGCTGACGGCGAAGTCGATTGGCCCGCCGTCGAGAAGCACATCGACGATGTCATCACCGCGGGTGCGGACGGCATCGTCGTCACCGGCACCACCGGCGAAACGAGCACGCTCACCGACCCCGAGAAGCTGCGCCTCGTCGAGGTCGGCAAGTCGGTCTCGGCCGGTCGCGCCAAGATCATCACCGGCGGCGGCTCGAACGAGACGGCCCACGCGATCGAGCTGTACAAGGCCAGCGAGAAGGCCGGGGCCGACGGCATCATGATTGTCACGCCGTACTACAACAAGCCGACGCAGGCAGGCATCCTCACCCACTTCCGTCTGGTCGCCGACGCCACCGACCTGCCGGTCATCCTCTACGACATCCCCGGCCGCACCGGCGTGCCGATCAAGTACGAGACGATCCTGCGCCTGGCCAAGCACCCCAACATCCTGGCCATCAAGGACGCGAAGGGTGACTTCAGCGAGGTCAGCCGTGTGCTGAACCAGACAGACCTGATGTACTTCTCCGGCGACGACGCCAACGTGCTGCCGCACCTGTCGATCGGTGCGAGCGGCCTGATCGGCGTGACGGCGAACATCACCGCGACGCCGTACCGCACGATGGTCGATGCCGTGAACCGCGGCGACCTCGCGGCGGCGACGGCGGCCCATAAGAGTCTCGAGCCGCTCGTGCGCGCGGTCATGACGCACGTGCCCGGCACCGTGAGCGCGAAGTACATCCTCCACGGCCTCGGCCGCATCTCGAGCCCCCGCGTACGCCTGCCGCTCGTCGGTCCCGAGGAGTGGGAGGCCGCGATCATCGAGGACGAGCTCGCCCTCGTCTCCGCCGTCCCCGGCGCCGACTTCTCCAACTTCCGTCCCGACCGCAACGCCGCCGCCGGTGGCGCACTGCCCAAGGTCCACGGGACGACCCGCTAGACAAACGATGCGGATGCCGCCGTGTCGGCGTCCCGAGGAAGTGTGCCCATGCCCACGAACGTCTTCAGCCCGCCCGCCCTCGAATCCGGAACGCTGCGGGTGTACCCGCTCGGCGGTCTCGGCGAGGTCGGCCGCAACATGACCGTCTTCGAGTACGAGGGCAAGCTCCTCATCGTCGACTGCGGTGTCCTCTTCCCCGAGGAGCACCAGCCCGGCGTCGACCTCATTCTCCCCGACTTCGAGCCCATCCGTCATCGGCTGGACGACATCGTGGGCGTCGTCCTCACGCACGGACACGAGGACCACATCGGCGCCGTGCCGTATCTCCTCAAGCTCAAGCGCGACATCCCCCTCATCGGCTCGGGCCTCACGCTCGCCCTCATCGAGGCGAAGCTCAAAGAGCACCGCATCCGCGCCTTCACGCTCACGGTCACCGAGGGCCAGCGCGAACAGGTCGGGCCGTTCGACCTGGAGTTCATCGCCGTCAACCACTCGATTCCCGACGCGCTCGCCGTCGCGGTCCGCACTCCCGCCGGCCTCGTGCTCGCGACGGGCGACTTCAAGATGGACCAGCTGCCGCTGGACGGCCGCATCACAGACCTCCGCGCGTTCTCGCGACTGGGGGAGGAGGGCGTCGACCTCTTCCTCGTCGACTCGACGAACGCCGACGTGCCCGGCTTCACGCCGACCGAGCGGGCCATCGGCCCGGTGCTCGACCAGGTGATCAGCAAGTCGCCGCGCCGCGTCATCGTCGCCAGCTTCTCGAGCCACGTGCACCGCGTGCAGCAGGTCGTGGACGCCGCTGCCGCGAACGGGCGCCGTGTGGCGTTCCTCGGCCGCAGCATGGTGCGGAACATGACGATCGCCGAGAACCTGGGGTACCTCAACGTGCCCGACGGCGTGCTCATCGACTACAAGAAGGCCAAGGATCTCCCCGACGACAAGATCGTCTACATGTCGACCGGGTCGCAGGGCGAGCCGATGGCGGTGCTCTCGCGCATGGCGAACCTCGAGCACGCGATCGAGCCCGGCGAAGGCGACACGGTGATCCTGGCGTCGAGTCAGATCCCCGGCAACGAGAACGCGATCTACCGCGTCATCGACGGCCTCACCAAGCTCGGTGCCAACGTCGTGCACAAGGGCAACGCCAAGGTGCACGTGTCGGGCCATGCCGCGGCGGGGGAGCTGCTCTACTGCTACAACATCCTCAAGCCCCGCAACGTCCTGCCGGTGCACGGCGAGTATCGCCACCTGATGGCGAACGCCAAGCTCGCACAGGACACCGGCATCCCGGCCGAGCGCACGATCCTCGGCGAGAACGGCACGGTCGTCGACCTCAAGGGCGGCGTCGCGGAGGTCGTGGGCCAGCTCGACATCGGCTTCGTCTACGTCGACGGGTCGACGGTCGGCGAGATCACCGACGCCGATCTGAAGGATCGTCGCATCCTGGGCGAGGAGGGCTTCATCTCGGTCATCGTCGTCGTGGACGGCAAGACCGGCCGGGTCGTCAGCGGGCCGGACATCCACGCGCGCGGCGTGGCCGAGGATGACGCGGTCTTCGAGGGCGTCAAGCCGAAGATCGCGGCCGCCCTGGCCGAGGCCGTCCAGTCGGGAACGCGCGACAATCACGCCCTCTCGCAGGTCGTGCGTCGCACGATCGGGCGGTGGGTCAATCAGTCTCTGCGCCGCCGGCCCATGATCGTGCCCGTCGTCATCGAGGCCTGACCCGCGTCGTTCCGCGGTAATGGGGCCACCCCCGCGTAGCGTGGGAGGCATGGCCAGGAGCACGAACGCGCCCTCCGGACGCCGCGCACCGGCGAAGACCCCGACGCGCGCCCGCAAGAGCGAGCCCACCCCGAAGCGATACGTCGACGACGCGGAGCGTCCGCCGATCCTGGCGCGCGCCTGGATGGGACTCGCGCACGCCACGGGCGGGCTCTTCCGGGCCTTCGGGCCCGAGACGCTCGAGAAGGAGCAGCGCCGCGACGGACTGCCCTTCCTGCTGGTGCTGCTCGCCGTGGTCGGGGCTGCGGTGGAGTGGTTCCTGATCGGAACCGAAGCCGGCACGCTCGTCAGCGCATACACGGTGGGTTTCCTCATCGGGCGCGAGGCGTTCATCATGCCGGTGCTGCTGCTCTTCCTCGCGGGATGGCTCTTCCGCCATCCGGCGTCCGTCAACGACAACGGTCGGATCGGTATCGGCTTCGGCCTCTTCATCCTCTCGATCGCGGGGTTCTGCCACGTGTTCGGCTCTCGTCCCGAGCCGAAGGCCGGGGCGCTCGACCTCAGCGCCGCGGGCGGTCTGTTCGGCTGGGCCGTGGGCGAGCCGCTGACGATCCTCACGCCTTACGGTGCGGCGGCCGTGCTTGGACTCGTCGCGGTGCTGAGCGTGCTGATCCTGACCAAGACCCCGCCGAACCGCATCGGCGCCCGCCTGGGCGACCTGTACGCCTGGATGTTCGGTGCCGAACGCGCCGAGACGGATGCCGACGGCGAAGCGCCCACGGTCGCCTTCTCGCCGAAGAAGGGCAAGAAGCCCGCCCCGGTCGACGACGAGTCCGACGACGAGGACGTGCTGCCCTGGTGGCGACGCAACAAGAGCGGCCGCGAGGAGGATCCCGACGACGGCGCCGGATCGCAGGACCTCACCGAGCTGCTCGGTCCTTCGGTCGCCGGCGGCTTCGAGCAGGCGGTCGCGCCTCCGGTGCCCCCCGCGCCGCTGCCGGACGCGAAGACCGAGGTCATCGATCCGATCGTGATCGAGCGCGGAGCCACCGCTGCACGCTCGGGTCGTCCCGCCGACACGGCCGTCCGCGACGATCACGACACCGGCGAGATCGAGGAGCTGCCCGGCCTCACCGGCCTCGGCGGAGACTTCCACGGCCAGCCTCCCGCGACCCCGTACCGCCTGCCCGCCGTCGCGGCCCTGGGCGCCGGAACGCCCGCGAAGTCCCGCTCGGAGGCCAACGACGCGATCGTCCGCGCCATCACGGGGGTCTTCGAGCAGTTCTCGATCGACGCCAAGGTCACCGGTTTCTCGCGGGGCCCCACGGTCACGCAGTACGAGATCGAGGTCGGTCCCGGCACCAAGGTCGAGAAGATCACGGCCCTGACGAACAACATCGCCTACGCGGTGGCGTCCAACGAGGTGCGGATCCTGGCGCCCATCCCGGGAAAGAGCGCGATCGGCGTCGAGATCCCCAACACCGACCGCGAGATCGTCACCCTCGGAGACGTGCTGCGATCGAACGCGGCCACCTCCTCGACGCACCCCATGACCATCGGCGTCGGCAAGGACGTCGGCGGCGGGTTCGTCGTCGCGAACCTCGCCAAGATGCCTCACCTGCTCGTGGCCGGATCGACCGGATCGGGCAAGTCGAGCTTCGTGAACTCGATGATCACGAGCCTGCTGATGCGTGCGAAGCCCACGGATGTCCGCATGGTGCTCATCGACCCCAAGCGCGTCGAGCTCACCAGTTACGCGGGTGTGCCGCACCTCATCACCCCCATCATCACGAACCCGAAGAAGGCCGCCGAGGCGCTGCAGTGGGTCGTGAAAGAGATGGACATGCGCTACGACGACCTCGCGTCGTTCGGGTTCCGCCACATCGACGACTTCAACAAGGCCGTCGTCGCCGGCGAGATCCAGCTGCCGGCCGGCAGCGAGCGGGTGTTGAAGCCCTACCCGTACCTCCTGGTCGTCGTCGACGAGCTCGCGGACCTGATGATGGTCGCCCCGCGCGACGTCGAGGACTCCATCGTCCGCATCACGCAGCTGGCGCGTGCGAGCGGCATCCACCTCGTGCTGGCGACCCAGCGCCCGTCGGTCGATGTCGTCACGGGGTTGATCAAGGCCAACGTGCCCTCGCGTCTCGCCTTCGCCGTGACCAGTGTCACGGATTCGCGCGTCATCCTCGACCAGCCCGGTGCCGACCGTCTGATCGGACAGGGCGACGCGCTGTTCCTGCCCATGGGAACGTCGAAGGCGATCCGCGTGCAGGGCGCGTGGGTGGCCGAGTCGGAGATCGAGAAGGTCGTCGCGCACGTCAAGGGCCAGGCCCAGCCGGAGTACCGCTCCGACGTCGCCGCCGTCGCCGAGAAGAAGGAGATCGACGCCGATATCGGCGACGACCTCGAACTGCTGCTCGCCGCTGCGGAGCAGATCGTGTCGACGCAGTTCGGTTCGACGTCGATGCTCCAGCGCAAGCTGCGGGTCGGGTTCGCCAAGGCCGGCCGTCTGATGGATCTGCTGGAGTCGCGCGAGATCGTCGGGCCCTCCGAGGGGTCGAAGGCTCGTGACGTCCTGGTGACGCCCGATCAGCTCCCCGCTGTGCTCGCACGTCTGCGCGGGGAGGAACCGCCGACGGCGGCCCCGGCCGCGTCCGACCCCACCGAAGCCCAGTTCGACGGCCTCGAGGTCGTCGACGGCGACGACGGCTCGGAGGACGCCTGGGGCCTCACCGGCCGGGACTGACGGATAGGCTCGCTGCGTGGCGATCCCGAGGCAACTGCCCAACACGATCACGATCGTGCGCATCCTGTGCGCACCGGTCTTCCTGTGGATGCTTCTCGCCGACGACGGTGCCGATGGGGCGCTGCGGTGGTGGGCGGCGGTGCTGTTCATCGTCGCGATCGCCACCGACGGTGTCGACGGCTATCTCGCCCGCCGGTATCGCATCGTCACCGACCTCGGGAAGCTGCTCGATCCGATCGCCGACAAGGTGCTGACGGGATTGGCCTTCGTCGGGCTGTCGCTTCTGGGCGAGCTGCCGTGGGCGGTCACGGTGATCGTGCTGGTGCGCGAGGTCGGCATCACGGTCCACCGGCTGATCGTCGCGGGCGACCACGTCGTCGCCGCGGCATGGATGGGAAAGGTGAAGACAGTGGCTCAGGCCGTGGCGCTCTCCCTCGCCCTGCTGCCGCTGTGGACCGTCGCGGGGGAGTGGATCCACATCGTCAACGGCGTCGCAATGTGGGCCGCCGTGCTCCTGACCGTGGCGAGCGGCCTCGACTACGTGATCACGGCCGTCCGAGGAGCACGCCGCGGGCGGAGCGTCTCGTGAGCTCCCGCGGGCATGCGTCGGACCTGCCCGACGACGTCGAGGCGACGCTGGTGTCGGCGGGGCGCCGCACCGATGCCGAGCGCCTCGTCGAGCGTCTCGGCGAGCTGGGCTGGACGGTGGCGGTCGCCGAGTCGTTGACGGGCGGCCTCGTGGTGTCCGAGCTGATCGCGGTGACGGGGGCGTCCGCCGTCGTGCGCGGGGGAGTGGTCGCCTACGCGACGGAGCTCAAGCAGCGCCTGCTGAACGTGGACGCCGCGTTGCTGGAGGCTCACGGAGCCGTGCATCCGCGTGTTGCCCGGCAGATGGCCGAGGGGGTGCGCGACGCCCTCGGACCGGGGGGCGCGGCAGCCGACGTGGGCATCGCCACGACCGGCATCGCCGGCCCCGGTTCCCCGGACGGGCAGCCCGTCGGAACAGTGCACATCGCGGTCGCGACGGCGCTCGGTGTGCGCACCGAGAGCCTGCTGCTCGACGGCGACCGCGAACACATCCGGGCCGAGGCGACGGCGCGCGCGATCCGTCTGGCACTCGACGCGCTGTGAGGGAATACGTCGAGCGCGCGTCGAGTTGCTGTCATCGTGCGAGCCGCATGTCAACTCTCATCCGACCCACAGCGCAACCGGGTTAGGGTGGCCTGCGAATGAGATACCGTTGTCCACCCGGGACAGGCCAGCACCATGACGAAGGAGGGGGTCCGAGATGATCTTGGTTCGACAGGAGATCGGCGACGTTCTGCGTGACCTCCGCCAGCAGAAGGGGCGCACCCTGCGTCAGGTCGCGAGCCGCGCCAGCGTCGCGCTCGGGTATCTGAGCGAGGTCGAGCGTGGCCAGAAGGAGGCCTCGAGCGAGATCCTCGCTTCCGTGGCCGAGGCTCTCGACGTCCCCATCTCGACCATCATGCGTGAGGTCGGCGACCGCATCTCGGTCCTGGAGGGCCTGCCGGTGCTGTCGGATGTCGTTCCCGACGACATCGCCGGTCTGGACGACGAGCTGGTCACCCCCGAGCTCTCGCTGCGCTGATCCAGCGCGTCCCCCATGCGTCGCAGTGAGTTCGAGCGCGCCGTCGACGCCGAGTTCGGATCGCGCGGGCCGGCCCTGATCGACGACCTCGGCCTGCAGCCCTTCGGCAATCGCACGGCTCGGCAGGCGTTGGCCGACGGTGAGCCGCCCCGATCCGTCTGGATCGCATTGTGCGTCGAGGCGGATGTCCCCGAATCCCGGCGCTACGGTGTGGGCAGGCTCGACCCGCGCGACAGATAGCTCGCGCGGCGCGGCGTGTCGTCGAATATCCGTTCGAATCGAGCGTAGGCTCCTTCGCAGGTGGTCTCTTCTGACAGCTCTCCACCGGAACGGGCAGGCCGACGACCGATGTCGGAGGCCCTCCGTACCGTGAGGGAAGTCGGAAGACACCCCATGCCTTGTCGCAGCATCCCGGCACCGAGCCGGGAGCGCGACAGCCTACAGGCGTCGGAATGCGAGCATAAGGAGCACGCCATGCCATCACCCGCTGACCGCGAGAAGGCCCTCGAATCGGCTCTCGCCCAGATCGACCGGCAGTTCGGAAAGGGCTCGGTCATGCGCCTGGGCTCCGACGAGCGTGCGCCGGTCGAAGTCGTGCCCACCGGTTCGATCGCTCTCGATGTCGCGCTCGGCATCGGCGGACTTCCGCGCGGCCGCATCGTCGAGATCTACGGCCCGGAGTCCTCGGGTAAGACCACGCTCACCCTGCACGCCATCGCGAACGCGCAGCGCGCCGGTGGCATCGCCGCGTTCATCGACGCGGAGCACGCGCTCGACCCGTCCTACGCCGAGAAGCTGGGCGTCGACATCGACGCGCTCCTCGTGTCTCAGCCCGATACCGGTGAGCAGGCGCTCGAGATCGCCGACATGCTGATCCGGTCCGGTGCGATCGACCTGGTCGTCATCGACTCGGTCGCCGCACTCGTCCCCGAGGCCGAGATCAAGGGTGAGATGGGCGACTCGCACGTCGGCCTCCAGGCCCGACTGATGTCGCAGGCCCTGCGCAAGCTCACCGGTGGCCTGAACCAGACCAAGACCACGGCGATCTTCATCAACCAGCTGCGCGAGAAGATCGGTGTCTTCTTCGGTTCGCCCGAGACCACCGCCGGTGGAAAGGCGTTGAAGTTCTACGCATCGGTTCGACTCGACATCCGTCGTATCGAGACGTTGAAGGACGGCACCGAGGCGGTCGGCAACCGGACGCGCGTGAAGGTCGTGAAGAACAAGATGGCGCCGCCGTTCAAGCAGGCCGAGTTCGACATCCTCTACGGCGTGGGCATCTCCCGCGAAGGGAGTCTGATCGACTTCGGCGTCGAGCACGGCATCGTGAAGAAGTCCGGCGCCTGGTACACGTATGACGGCGAGCAGCTCGGCCAGGGCAAGGAGAACGCGCGCAACTTCCTGATCAAGAACGCCGACATCGCCAACGACATCGAGAACAAGATCAAGCAGAAGCTCGACATCGGTCAGCCGGCCGCTCCTGCCGTCGCAGCTGAGCCCGACGAGCTCGCGGCCCGTCGCCCGGCGTGAGCGGATCGAGCCGCGACGGGGGCGAGGCCGAGCGCCTCGCCCCTGTCATCCCCCTCTTCGGCGGGACCGACCCCACGCCGGTGCCCGATGCGGCGCGGGCGACGTCGCGGGCCGACCGCGATGAGACGCGGCCCGCGGAGCGGTGGCACACGACGTGGGTTGCCGAGACCAGACGTGGAACCGCGATGAGCCCGAACCCATCGGCTGGCGGAGTCTCAGCAGCAGCAGTGGTGCCGCCCACCGGCGACGCGTCGGCACCCGTGACGGATGCCGGTGATGATCGGATGCGCGCGGAGCGCTCGCTCCTGAAGCGACTGCGCGGACGTTCGCTCTCGGTACGCGAGGCGCGAGCGGTGCTCGGCGAGGGCGGCATCGATGAGGGTACGCGAGATGAGATCATCACCGCGTTCCTCGACAACGGCTATCTCGATGACAGCCGACTGGCCGAGCAGCTGCTCGACGGCGCACTCGGGCGCAAGGCCCAGGGTGCTCAGGCCATTTCGCAGACCCTCGCGCGACGCGGACTCGAGCGCGACGTCATCGACATCGCGCTGGCGTCCCTGCCCGATGACGAAGACGAGCGTGCGCTCGAATTCGCACGCGGCCGGGCGCGAGGAATGACGGGGCTCGACCCCGATACGGCGCTGCGCCGCCTCCACGGTCAGCTCGCGCGACGCGGATTCGGCGGATCCCGGGCGATGTCGGCGGCGCGGCAGGCGCTCGACGAATTACGCTGAGCTCCGCAGAGGCGCGCTGACGTCGATCGTCGGCGCTCAGGCCCACGAGCGTCGCGGCTCGTCCTCGTCCTGACGGTCGGTTCCGACCATCGAGCCCAGATCGCTGCGGTTGCGAGCGCCGATCTTCGAACGCGCCTGATAGATGTGCGACTCGACAGTGCGCACCGACAGGAACAGCGCGTGGGCGATCTGCCGGTTGGTGAGTCCCTCGTGCACGAGCCCCGCGATCTCGCGCTCCCGGGCCGTCAGGAGGTCGCGCGCGGCATCCGCTGCGACGGCTCGGCGCGCGTGCCCGCGCCGCAGCAACTCCGGCGGGCACAGGTCGAGGCAGAGGTGCGCCAGCGCGGCGCTCGCACCCAACGCCTCATCTGCAGCCGCGCGCTCGGCGCTGCGGAGGATCATCTCGATCGCATCGGTCTGCACGGTCTCCGCGATCGCGCGGAGCCGGTCGAGCGCCTCATCGGCGTCAGGATGGCGCACGACGATCAGCCGATGGAGGCAGCGCACCTGCAGCATGACGGCGTCCGTGGTCGAGCTGATCTGCCATGCCGCGGCGGCATGCGTGCGCGCGTCGTCCCACCGTCCTTCGGCCAGCGCGAGCGTGGCCTGGGTGGCCTCCATCATGTGGCGGTAGAGCGGATTCGTCGCGCCATGGGGAGGATTCACCGCATCGAGAACGTCGCGAGCCTCGGAGGTGTACCCGAAGAGCGCGAGCCCGAGGGCGGTCTCCATCGTGAGCATGCCCTGGCCGGTGCCGCCGAGGAGTGGGCTGCGGTTCAGCGACGCGGTCAGCTCGAGTCGAGCCTCCAGCACGTGTCCGCGCCGGAGGAGCGCGAGTACGGAGGCGGCTCCCGCGAGGGCGAGGCTCGCGCCGCCGCGGCGCGCGGCGAAGTCCCGGTCCGCCGCGAGATCGACGAGCGTGGCCGTGTCGTCGTCGCCGACGATCGTGCGTGCGGCCAGGTCGAGGCATCGTGCGCGCAGGAGCTCGATGGCCGACCCTCGCCGCTCACCCGAACGCAGCAGACGCTGGACGGTACGCAGCGCGACGCGCATGTCCTCGTCGCGGCCGAGATACGCCGCGATCGTGGCGGCGAGCAGCTCGGTGTCGACCCGGTCGGCGGTGTCGAGTTGCGGGTGAGCGCGCAGCCGAGCGACGATCTCGTCTGCGCGCCGGATCTGCAGGGCGTCGATCGCCTGGCGGGCGGCCGCGAGTTCGTGGTCGGGTGTGGTGCGGGGCGGGCGGTCGTCCTCCGGCGTGCCGGAGCGCTCGGTGGCCGACGCGTCGACGGGGAGGGCCAGTGCCAGCGCCACGCTGAGCGTGCGCCGTTGCCCCTCGGCGGGCAGGGCGTCGAGCCGGAGACCGGCGGCCTCGGAGGAGCCCAACGCGGTGTGCGCAAGGTGCTCCTCGAGGGAGAGCACCGCTGTCGCGGCCTCCGCCCCCGCCCAGGTCGCGTACGCAGCCGCCGAGGATGCGTCACCGTGATCGTTGGCCTCGCGCGCTGCGTCGCTCATGACCCGTCGCACCAGCTCGATGGGCACCTCTCCGGGCAGCGATGCCGCATCGGGCACATCGCGTAGCCAGTGCTCGGCCAGGAGACGCGCCAGCGGGGCGTTCCACCAGAGGCCGCGATCCGAGATGAGTCTGTCGAGAGCCTCCTTCACCACCTCGTCCGCCGCAGCGGGGCCGAGGTGGCGCGCCGCGGCGCGCGCGATCGCCCGGTTGGCGGTGAAGCGGTGCATGATCGTCTGATCATCGTGAAGCAGCCCCGCCGCGCGAAGCGCGTTCAGCGTTGCCGAGGGGATGAAGCGTGCGGCGTCGCCGAAGCTCAGTCCGGGCGTGTGGTCGAGGAGCACCAGAGCACGCAGCACCTCGTCGTCGAAGCCCCGGATGTGCGCGTGCACGGTGGCTGCCAGGCGGCTGTGGGCCGAGACGTCGTCGATGGCCTGGATGGGGTCGTCGCCGCGCAGAGCGGCCTCGATGGCGATCTCTGTCAGTGCGCGCAGCAGTGCGCGCGATCCGTCGGCCTGCCAGAGGATCGCGGCGCGCGTCACCGAGTCGAGCCGGTGACCGCCGGAGAACTCCGCCAGCAGTTGAGCGCCGTCGTCCGTCTGGAGTGGACGCAGATCCAGCCGGTCCGCTGCGCCGCTCAGCCACAGGTCGTGCAGCCGTTCGACCTCCGGGCCGATCGCGCGTGCACCCAGCCGCGGCTCGGTCACCGCGAACAGTGCCGACACGTGCGGGGTGTGCACGCCCCGCAGCAGAGCGTGCAGGGAGGCGCTGTCGAGGTCGTGGGCATCGTCGATGGCGACCACCAGCGGCTCGTCGATCGTCCCGTCGCGCAGCCCGGCGGCACGCGGATCCGAGGACGCCTCGAGGGCTCCGAACGGCACCTGTGACAACGACGTCGCGCCTCGGAGCACAAGGGGCGGTGACCCCCCGTCCGAGAGCGCGGCGACGACGCGATGCAGCAAGAAGCTTCTTGCCGGAACCGAGCGGACCGCCCATCACGGTGGTGACGCCACGTGACAACGACGCCGCAAGAGCCCGAGGATCTCTGCCGGCGCCGACGACCGGCGCCGAACGCATCCCTCTCGCGGCATCCTCTGGGGGTCGCTGCGACGCATGCGTTCCCGTTTGCGTACTCCCCATGCTCCGACATCGCCCCCCGTGTCCAGCCCGTAGTTGCTCAAGATACTCAGCCCCCTGCGCGAGGTACCAGTGTCGATGGACTTTTTGACTACTGAGGTAACCCTGACGCACTACCGAGACTCCTACGGGCCGCCGCGGTGTGAGGTCGGCGGGCGGTCGCGGGTGACACGGACACCACACGGGGATGCGGCGCACCGGCCACGCCGTGGCGACTCACGTACTACCGTCGCGGAATATCGCGACCGCGACGCGGCGGCCACGAGACCTGGGGGTGGGGACGGTGCACGATACGGATCGGATCGACGCGAAACGGATCGTCCCCGCCGCGGCGGCGACCGCGGGCACCGATGGCGTCGCACGGGACGACCGGCTGGCGACGGTGGCGGGGATCACCCTGATCCTGGTCGTCGGATGGCTGATCGCCGCCTGGGTGTTCGACGTCTCGCTGCACCCGGTCGCAGCTCCCTCCATGTCGCCCGCCATCGTGACGGGCTCGCTGGCCGTCGTCCAGCGGGTGCCCGCGGGCGACCTGGAACCGGGCGACGTCGTGTTCGATCCCGCTCGCGACGCTCCGGCGCGTGTGATCGGCGTCATGCCGAGTCGGGACGGCGGAGCGGACGTCGTCGTCACCCTGCGCGGTGACGGCGAAACCGATCTCCCCCCTCACGTCCTGGCGATCCGGGAGATGGAGCGGATCGAGACCACCGCGCCCATGCTCGGCTGGGTCGCGCTGGCTGTGACGACGCCTATCGGTGGCGCGCTCGGAGCGATGACGGTCGTGACGATCGTGGTCGTCGTGGTGCGGCGTCGTCGTCGACATCCGCCACTCGGCGGGGCGCGGGGGACAGGGGGATCGAGTGCCTGAGCCCGGACGGCGCGACGCCGCTCGAACGGCGGCGGCCGCCGCCGGAGCCCTCATCCTCGCTCTGGTCGTGTCGGCCGCGCCGAATGCGTTCGCGGCCGTGGGTGGCGCCGGCGCACCCCCGCCCGATGCGCGGTTGGTCATCAGCGCCGGCGCGCTCCCGGACGACGCGCTCACGATGGCGCCCGGCGACGAACGGCACTGGCCGGTGTCGGCGCGGCTCGTCGGGGCGCAGCGGGCGATGCTGACGGTGCGGATCGACCGTTCGGGGTCGTTGGCCGACCACCCGGACGGGCTCGAGGTCGGTGTGCGCGCCTGCCCGGAGCCCTGGCTCGTCTCGGCGCCGGTACCGGCGTGCGCGGTCGGCGGCACAGCGCTGGTCGATACCGTCGCGCTCGCAGCGAGCGATCGTGCGCCCGCCTTCGCCCTGCCGTCGCCGTACGACGACGACGACGCGGTGCATCTTCTGGTCACCGTCTCCCTCGGCGACAGTCCGGCGGCGCGGTCGGATCCGTCGCTGCAGGGTCTGCGATCGGACGTCGCCGTCGTCCTGACCGCGACATCGATCGACGGCGAGCCGGTGCCGCCGTCGGCGACCGCGCTCGCGCGATCCGGCGGGTCATCGCCCATGCTGCTCGCCGTTCTGTCGGCGGTGGTCCTCCTCCTCGTCGGTGCCGCCGCGACACGGCGTCGCGAGAGCGTGCCCGAACGTAGAATGGGCGCATCATGTCGTCCCCTTCGAGCGCCCCCACCCTGATCGCGCCCTCGACCGCCGCACGGGCCGCCGACGGTCGCATCCGCACGTACGAGGTGCGCACCTTCGGCTGCCAGATGAACGTCCACGATTCCGAGCGACTGTCGGGCTCTCTCGAGAGCGCCGGGTACCTGCGCGCCGAGCCGGGTGCCGAGGCCGACGTCATCGTCATCAACACGTGCGCCGTGCGCGACAACGCGGCCGGCAAGCTCTACGGGACGCTCGGTCATCTCAAGTCGCGTAAGGACAAGCACGACGGGATGCAGATCGCGGTCGGCGGCTGCCTCGCGCAGATGGATCAGGATGCCGTTCAGCAGAAGGCGCCCTGGGTCGACGTCGTCTTCGGCACCCACAACATGGGTGCGTTGCCGGGTCTGCTGGAACGCGCTCGCCACAACGGCGAAGCCGAGCTCGAGATCCTGGAGGCGCTCGAGACGTTCCCCTCGACGCTTCCCACCAAGCGCGATTCGGTCTCGAGCGGGTGGGTGTCGATCTCGGTCGGTTGCAACAACACCTGCACGTTCTGCATCGTCCCGCACCTGCGCGGCAAAGAGAAGGACCGCCGCCCCGGTGACATCCTCAGCGAGATCCGTCTGCTCGTCGACGACGGGGCGGTCGAGGTGACGCTGCTCGGCCAGAACGTCAACAGCTACGGGGTGGAGTTCGGCGACCGACAGGCGTTCGGCAAGCTGCTGCGCGCCGCCGGGGAGATCCCGGGTCTCGAACGCATCCGATTCACGAGCCCGCATCCGGCAGCCTTCACCGACGACGTGATCGACGCCATGGCGGAGACGCCGGCGGTCATGCCGCAGCTGCACATGCCGCTGCAGTCGGGATCGGACCGCATCCTCAAGGTCATGCGGCGGTCCTACCGCAGCGCGAAGTTCCTCGGCATCCTCGAGCGCGTGCGCGAGCGCATCCCGCACGCCGCGATCTCGACCGACATCATCGTCGGGTTCCCCGGCGAGACCGACGAGGACTTCGAGGACACGCTCCGCGTCGTCGAGCAGGCCCGCTTCGCGAGCGCTTTCACCTTCCAGTACTCCATCCGCGAGGGCACGCCCGCCGCGACCATGCCCGACCAGGTGCCGAAGGCCATCGTCCAGGAACGCTACGAACGCCTCACAGCGCTGCAGGACCGCATCGCGCTCGAGGAGAACCAGATGCAGGTCGGTCGCGAGCTGCACGTGCTCGTCTCGTCGGCCGAGGGCAAGAAGAGCGCCGAGACGCACCGGCTCAGCGGTCGTGCCGAGGACAACCGCCTCGTCCACTTCGAGGTGCCGAGCGGCTCGGTCCTGCCGCGACCGGGCGACGTCGTCTCGGTGACCGTCACCCGCGCCGCGCCCTTCCATCTCTTGGCCGACAGCATCGACGGAGCGCCGCTGCGCGTGCGTCGCACGCGTGCGGGGGACGCCTGGGATCGCTCGCAGGCCGAGTCCTGCGGCGTTCCCGCGCCCGCCACCGCGAGCGGGCCGCGAGCGGTGTCGCTCGGGCTGCCCGCGCTCCGCGTCGGCGTGTGACCGAGGGCGTTCGTCCCGGTTCCGGGGGGTCGCTGCTCTGGGCGGTCGTCGGCGCCACGGGGACCGGCAAGACCGGTCTGTCGCTCGACCTCGCCGAGGCGCTCGGCGCGGTCGGTCGATCGGCCGAGGTCGTCAACGCCGATGCCATGCAGCTCTACCGCGGCATGGACATCGGCACCGCCAAGGTGCCGGTCGCCGATCGACGCGGCATCCCGCATCATCTCTTCGACGCGCTGTCGGTGACCGATGAGGCCGCGGTGGCCTGGTACCAGGATGCCGCGCGCCGCGCGATCGCCGACATCGCCGCGCGCGGGTCCGACGCGATCCTCGTCGGCGGTTCCGGGCTGTACGTCTCGAGCGTGCTCTTCGACTTCCGCTTCCCGCCACGGGACGAGGGGCTGCGGGCGCGGCTGGAGGACGAGCTCGACGACCTCGGTGCGCCGTCGCTGTTCGCACGGTTGCGCGAGGCCGATCCCGTCGCTGCCGACCGCATCGACCCGCGCAACGGCCGGCGCATCGTCCGCGCGCTCGAGGTCCTCGCGCAGGGCGGCGCGACCCACGGGGGCGCGCTGCCGGTTTCGCCGAAGGCGTGGCATCCCGCGACCAGGATCGTCGCGACCGGCATCCCACGCGGCGAGCTGGTCGCGCTTCTCGACCGCCGCGTCGAGCGGATGTGGGCCGACGGCCTGGTCGACGAGGCGGCGCGGTTGCGCTCCGCCGGCATCGAGGACGGCCCGACGGCGGGTCGGGCGATCGGGTACGCCCAGGCCCTGGCCCAGCTGCGCGGCGAGATGACGTCCGCCGAGGCCATCGCACAGACCCAGGCGCTCACCCGCCGCTATGCGCGGCGACAGGTGTCGTGGTTCCGGCGCTACGACACGGCGCGCTGGATCGACGCGAGGGAGGTCGATGCGGCCTCCCTCGTCGGAGAGGATGAGGCATGAGCATCGTGCTGCGTCCGTTCCGGCCCGCCGACGAGGACGTGGTCGTCGCCCTGTGGCACGAGGTCGGCCTCACCCGCCCCTGGAACGACCCCCGGGCCGACATCAGACGCAAGCTCGTCGTGCAGCCCGAGCTCTTCCTCGTCGCCGTGGACGACGGCGGTGAGGGCGAGGTCGTCGGCACCGTGATGGCGGGATACGACGGTCACCGCGGCTGGCTCTACTACCTGGCATCGGCGCCGACCCGGCGAGGGCGCGGCATCGGCCGGCTTCTGGTCGCCGAGGCCGAACGTCTGCTCGCCGCACAGGGTTGCCCCAAGGTCCAGCTGATGGTGAGACCTGAGAACGCCGGGGTGCGCGCGTTCTACGCCGCCCTCGGCTATGAGCCATTCGACACCTGGGCCACGGGCAAGCGGCTCGTCGTCGACGGTCCGGGCAGCCCCGCTCCGCCCGCCTAAACTGGGCCCATGTCGACTGTCGCGTTCACCAAGGGTCACGGAACCGGGAACGACTTCGTCGTGATCGCCGATCCCGACGGAGGACTCGAGCTCGCCGACGAGCAGGTCGCGGCGCTGTGCGACCGCCACTTCGGGATCGGGGCGGACGGGCTGCTGCGCGTCGTCCGGTCCCGCGCGCTCCTCGACGGTGCCGAGGCCGCCGTGGCCGGCGCCGAGTGGTTCATGGACTACCGCAATGCCGACGGCTCCGCCGCGGAGATGTGCGGCAACGGCATCCGGGTCTACGCGAGATACCTCTTCGAGGCGGGCCTCGTCCCCGCGGACGCAGCCGAGCTGCGCATCGGCACGCGGGCGGGGGTGAAGACCGTCACGCGCTCCGAGAACGGCTTCGAGGTCGACCTGGGGCTCTGGCGCACCGAGTCGGAGGACGTCCTGGTTCGCGCGCGCGGGCTGGGCGTCGCGCGTCCCGGGCAGCCGATCGACGTCGGCAACCCGCACGTCGTGGTCGCCCTCGCCAGCGAGGACGAGCTCGCGGGCCTCGACCTGACGGTGCAGCCGCAGCTCGAGCCGCAGCCCGCATCCGGTGCGAACGTCGAGTTCGTCGTGCCCGCCGATCCGCTGGTGCAGGGAGGCGTCGGCGTCATCCGGATGCGCGTCTTCGAGCGCGGCGTGGGGGAGACCCTGTCGTGCGGCACGGGCGTGGCCGCATCCGCTCTCGCCGTCCGACACTGGGCCGGGGCCGCGGCTCCCGACCGGTGGAGCGTGGAGATCCCCGGCGGGCGTCTCGGCGTGCGCGTGGTCACCCATGACGACGGCGAGCACGTGCTGCTGTCGGGGCCGGCGACGCTCGTCTACTCCGGGCAGGTCGCGCTCGCGGGCTGATCTCGCGGAGGCGTCGTCAGGGAAGCTCGATGGCGCCCGTGGGTGGAACGCCGTGTCGCCGCACTCGCAGCACTCGGAAGCCCCGGCCGGTGGCCGCGCGTGTGACGCCGTAGCCGTGATCGAACGTCGCGGCGAGCCACCGCTGCAGCGAATCCGAACCGAGATTGCGCTGCACGACGAGCCAGGCGTCGCTGCGCTCCGACAGACGCGGGATCCACCGCTGCAGCATCCCGTGCAGCTCGTTCTTGCCGACCCGGATCGGAGGGTTCGAACGGATGGTGCGGAATGCGACATCGTTGGGAACATCGTCGGGCAGAACGGCGTTGATGTTATCGAGTCCCAGTTCAGCGGCGTTGCGTCGCACCAGGTCGAGGGCGCGTTCGTTCACATCGACGGCCCAGACCGTGGCGCGGGGCGACTCCATCGCCAGCGACAGCGAGATCGGCCCCCAGCCGCAGCCGAGGTCGAGGAAATCCCCACCGGACGGTGCCGGAGGGGTGTTGGCCAACAGAACACCCGTGCCCGAGTCCACGTGGTCAGGGCTGAACACCCCGCCCGCGGTCGTGACCTCGACGGCGCGCCCCGCGAGGGTGACGCGGATGCGGCGGAGGTTCTGCTCGCTGGACGGGGACGCGCTGAAGTAGTGATCGCTCCCCATGCATCCGAGCGTATCGGAGCCGGTGCTCCCGGCGGGAGGCTAGAATTCACGGACGCTCGGGCATGGGCGTCCCGGGAAGAGAAGGTATGACACACACCACCACCCCCGACGGCGACGACGACATCGCGGTGGACCCGATCAATCGCGTGCTCGCGAGCGCTGAGACCCGCGCGGGACTCCGTGTCTTCGCCGGCGCTCAAGCGCTGCAGGATGCCTCGACGGTGTCCTACGGCGACACCGACGGCGACCAGTGGGACCGGGAGGAGCGCGCCGCGCTCCGACGCGTCCCCGGCCTGTCGACGGAGCTCGAGGACGTCACCGAGGTCGAGTACCGCCAGCTGCGGCTCGAGAACGTCGTGCTCGTGGGGGTCTACCCCCAGGGCTCGCAGGAGGACGCCGAGAACTCGCTCCGCGAGCTCGCCGCGCTCGCCGAGACGGCCGGGGCCGTCGTGCTCGACGGCGTGCTGCAGCGACGCCCGCACCCCGACCCCGCGACGTACATCGGACGCGGCAAGGCCGCGGAGCTGCGCGACCTGGTCGCCGCCGTCGGAGCCGACACCGTGATCGCCGACACCGAGCTCGCCCCCAGCCAGCGTCGCGCGCTCGAGGACGTCGCGAAGGTCAAGGTCATCGACCGCACGACGGTGATCCTCGACATCTTCAGCCAGCACGCCAAGAGCCGCGAGGGCAAGGCGCAGGTCGAGCTCGCTCAGCTCGAGTACCTGCTCCCGCGTCTGCGCGGCTGGGGCGAGTCGATGAGCCGTCAGGCCGGTGGGCAGGTCGGTGCTGGCGGCGCGGGAATGGGTTCGCGCGGACCGGGTGAGACCAAGATCGAGCTCGATCGCCGACGCATCCGCACTCGGATGGCGCTGCTGCGCCGCCAGATCCGCGACTTCGCGCCGTCCCGGGATGCGAAGCGGGCCGAACGCAAGCGCAACACGATCCCGTCCGTGGCGATCGCGGGCTACACCAACGCCGGCAAGTCGAGCCTCCTGAACCGGCTGACGAGCGCGGGTGTGCTCGTCGAGAACGCCCTGTTCGCGACACTGGACGCCACCGTCCGACGGGCCGAGGCCGCCGACGGCCGGGTCTTCACCCTGACCGACACGGTCGGATTCGTGCGGAACCTGCCGCATCAGTTGGTCGAGGCGTTCCGCTCCACGCTCGAGGAGGTCTCGGGGGCCGATGTCATCGTCCACGTTGTCGACGGCTCGCACCCGGATCCCGCCGCGCAGCTCGCCACCGTCCGTGACGTGATGGGCGACGTCGGAGCGCGCGCGACGCGCGAGCTGGTCGTGTTCAACAAGGCCGACCTCATCGACGACGACACCCGCCTGTTGCTGC
Organism: Microbacterium oleivorans; assembly: GCF_013389665.1. Lineage (NCBI taxonomy): Bacteria > Bacillati > Actinomycetota > Actinomycetes > Micrococcales > Microbacteriaceae > Microbacterium > Microbacterium oleivorans. The sequence goes on from NZ_CP058316.1 coordinate 2,864,411, forward strand.
GTGGCCTCGAGCCCGAGGCGCATTTCGTGTCGTCGCGGACGGGCGAGGGCATCGACGCGCTCCGCGGCGCGATCGAGGATGCGCTGCCGCTGCCGGCCGTCGAGGTGCGAGCGCTCGTGCCGTACGACCGGGGCGACCTGATCTCGGCCGTCCACGAGAACGGGCTCATCGTCGCCACCTCGCACGAGGAGGACGGCACCGCCGTTCACGCCCACGTCTCGGAGCGTCTGGCCGCCGAGCTCGCGCCCTACGCTCGCTGAGCCCGCCTGCCGCACCGGGGGGCGCAGGGATGCGTGATGCGCCTGCCGGGTCGGCGGCCTCGAGAGGGGCGGGTCAGGCGAGCTCCACGGGCGCGACATCCGGGGTGGCGAAGCCGAAGACCTGACCCAGGAACGCGAGCTCGCTCTCGAGCGCATGGACGATCGTCTCGGTGCGGCGGAAGCCATGCCCCTCGCCCTCGTACAGCACGTAGGCGTGGGGCACGTCCTGAGCCACGAGTGCGTCCCGGATCGCCTCGGCCTGCGCCGGCGGCACGACGGCATCCTCGTCTCCCTGCAGAAGCAGCAGCGGAACGCGGAATCGCTCCGGCCGGCTGAGGGGCGAGCGTTCGATGTAGGTCTCCTCGGCCTCGGGAAGCGGTCCGATGAGGCCGTCGAGGTAGCGGGCCTCGAAGTCGTGCGTCTCCGCCGCGAGGGCTCGCGCATCGCCGACCCCGTAGCGCGAGATCCCGGCGCCGAACACGTCGGTGCCGACGAGGGCGGCGAGCACGGTCCAGCCGCCGGCCGATCCGCCCTCGATGGCGAGTCGGCCCGGGTCGGCGAGGCCGTCGGCGGCGAGGCCCCGCGCGGCGGCCGCGACGTCGTCGACGTCGACGATGCCCCACTGTCCCTTCAGCCGCTCGCGGTAGGAGCGGCCGTACCCGGTCGAGCCGCCGTAGTTGACGTCGAGCACGCCGATGCCGCGGCTGGTGAAGTACGCGGCCTTGCTGTCGGCGGTGCCGCCGACGTGCGAGGTGGGGCCGCCGTGCACCCACACGAGATAGGGCGGCAGCTCGTCGGTCGGGGCGGAGACGCCCGGGTTGGTCGGCGGGTAGGCGAAGGCGTGCACAGGCCCGTGCGGGCCGTCTGTCGTCACCTGCCGGGCGTGGGGGATCCACGCCTCGTCGACATCCGGGGTGCCGCCGCGGACGGCGATGGCCTCACCGCTGTCGAGGTCCACGACCCACAGGCCGGTCGCTCCCGGCATGGTGCCGCTGACGAGCGCGCGGTCGCCGCGCACGTCGTCGATCTGCAGACGAGCGGTGGCTGCGAAGGGGAGGGGGATGGCGCCGCCCTCGCGGTCGATGATCACGAGCTGGTCGGATCCGTGCGTGCGGACGGCGATCACGCGGCCATCGTCGAGTGGCGCGTACCACCGTGTGCCGAGCACCCACAGGCCGCCGCCGGTGTCGGCATCGGCCGGTGACATCGCCACCGGTTCGACGCTCGACGCCGGATCGACGCGGTAGAGGTTCCAGCGGCCGGTCGGCTCGTCGAGGAGCACCAGGTCGCCGTCTGCCGACCACTCGGGCTGCAGCGCCGCCGTGGTGCCGCTCGTGACGTCCCTGACGACGTGCGGTGCGTCGAGGTCCACGACCCGGATGCGCGTACGGTCCCACGGCATGTCGGGGTGGTCCCACGCCACCCACGCGAGGTGCGACCCGTCCGGCGAGAGGGCGGGCTGCGCGACGAAGTCGCTGCCACCGGCGAGCTCGCTCACCGCCGCGACCGGATCGGACGCTGCACCGGAGGAGGCGCCGTCGATGCGGACGATGTGCCGCTCGGGCGTCGCGCCCGGGCGCTCGCGCTCGCGCACGGCGAGCAGCGTGCCGCGTTGCCAGCGCAGCCCGCCGTAGTGCGTGCCGCCGTCCTCCGGCGTCAGGGCCTCGGGTTCGCCGCCCGGCCTCAGGCGACGGATGCGCTGGTCGGACTTGTCGACGAAGAAGAGCACACCGTCGTCCGAGGCGGTCCACGCACCGCCGCCGTACTCGTGCACGCGCGATCGGGCGTTCCACGGTGCGGGGAGCACGGCCTCGACGGAGCCGTCGATCGCCCGACGCATGACGGCGACGCGCCCCGCCTCATCGGGCAGCGACTCTCCCCACCAGATCTCGTCGCCGACGAACGCCGCGCCGTCGAGGCGGAGCGAGGATGCGCTGGCCCAGCGGGCCGTCAGCGGGGAAGGCCAGGAACCGTAGGGAAGCTGCTGCGACATAGCGCCACGCTACGCGAGCGCGGGGCGGGCCACGCCGGACCGCCGTCAGATGGCGCGGAGGACGGCCACGACTTTGCCGAGCACGACGGCGTCATCGCCGAGGATGGGCTCGAAGGCGGAGTTCCGGGGCAGCAGCCACGTGTGCCCGTCGCGCTGGCGAAGCGTCTTGACGGTGGCCTCGCCGTCGAGCATCGCCGCGACGATCTCGCCGTTGTCGGCGGTGGCCTGCGACCGCACGACCACCCAGTCGCCGTCGCAGATGGCGGCGTCGATCATGGAGTCGCCGACGACCTTGAGCATGAACAGCTCGCCCTTGCCCACCAGTTGACGCGGAAGCGGGAAGATCTCCTCCACCTGCTGATCCGCGGTGATCGGCACGCCCGCCGCGATGCGTCCGACGAGGGGCACGAGGGCGGCGTCGCCCAGGGCGGGAGCGGCGTCGGCGGGGTTCTCGGCGGCGCTGCCGGGCAGGTCGATCAGCACCTCCATGGCGCGGGTCTTGCCCGGGTCGCGGCGGAGGTACCCGCTCAACTCGAGCTGGTTGAGCTGATGGGTCACGCTCGAGAGGGACTTCAGGCCGACCGCATCGCCGATCTCGCGCATGCTCGGCGGATAGCCGTTCCGCGCGATCGCGCGCTGGATCACCTCGAGGATCGCGAGCTGCTTGTCGCTCAGATTCTTGCGTCGTCGCGTCTGCGGCTTCTCGCTCATCCGCCGGTCTCCTGTCGTCACGCCCGCCCCCGACCCGATGTCGGAGGTTCGTGGTGGGCTCTCGCTGTCGAAAACGTAGCCCGATCCTGAGCTGCCGGTGCGGAACGCACCGCGTGTCTCTTCGATCGGTATCCGATTTCGAACCCTGGTTGACACCAGATAATATCGAAGATACGTTCGGAACCGAAGTACGCACCCGGATTTCTCCCCGAGAAGCCGTGAGCGAATCTTCCTACCGCTCCAGAGGAGAAGCCATGACCACCATCGATGTCCGCCACGCGCCGTCACCCCGCACGCGCCTGCGCCTGACGCTCCGTGGACGCCGCGCCCTCGTCGCAGTCGCAGCTCTTCCCGCCGTCGTGGCCGTCAGCTTCGCCGTGCTGTCCGGCGGCGGTGCGCTCGCCTCCGACGAGGCCGGCGCGCCCGAGGGTACTTTCGCCACCGTGACGGTGATGTCGGGCGACTCGCTCTGGACCATCGCCGAGGAGGTCGCACCCAACGACGACCCCCGCGACGTCATCGACGCGATCATCCGCCTGAACGCATTGGGCTCGGGTCAGCTCGACGCCGGCCAGACGCTCGCCATCCCGGCGGAGTACGCCGTCGCGAGCTGAGGCCGGACGCCAGGACACGGCGTGTGACGGCATCCGTCGGGGTTCTGCGCCGACGTCCGTCGCCACGCGGCCTAGCATGGGTGGGATGAGCCCGAGTCTGGATGATCTTCCCCTCAGAGACGACCTGCGTGGCCTCACCCCGTACGGCGCCCCGCAGGCTCCGCTCCCGGTGGCGCTGAACGTCAACGAGAACACCCACCCCGTCCCCGAGGAGGTGGCCGACGACATCCTCGACGCCATCGCCCGGGCGCTGCGCGAAGTGAACCGCTATCCCGACCGCGAGTTCACGCGGCTGAGGGAGTCGTTCGCCGATTACCTGGGGCACGGCTTGACTCCGGACCGGATCTGGGCCGCGAACGGCTCGAACGAGGTGCTTCAGCACCTGATGCAGGCTTTCGCCGGTCCGGGGCGCACTGCTCTGGGGTTCGGACCGACGTATTCGATGTACCCGCTGCTCACCCGGGCGACGGGAGCGCGCTACGTCGCGGGGGAGCGCGGCCCTGATTTCACGCTGGATGCCGCCTCCGCCGCGGCCCAGGTCGCCGAGCACCGCCCCGACGTCGTGTTCCTCTGCGCACCGAACAACCCGACGGGCACGCCGCTCGGTCTCGACGTCATCGAGGCCGTCTACGAGGCGGCCTCCGGAATCGTCATCGTCGACGAGGCCTACCAGGAGTTCGCCCCTCGCGAGACCCCGTCGGCGCTGACGCTGCTGGGGGAGCGCGAACGTCTGGTCGTGTCGCGCACGATGAGCAAGGCCTTCGCGTTCGCGGGAGCGCGTGTGGGCTACCTCGCCGCCGACGCCACCCTGATCGACGCGCTGCGGCTCGTGCGGCTGCCCTACCACCTCAGCGCCCTGACGCAGGCGGCCGCGACAGCGGCGCTCTCGCACTCGTCGACCATGCTGCGCATGGTGGACGAGATCGTCGCACAGCGCGACCGGATGTCGGCCACGATCGATGCCCTGGGCTACCGCTCCTACGAGAGCTGGACCAACTTCGTGCTCTTCGACGGCGTCGACGATCCCGCCGCGACGTGGCAGGCGCTGTACGACCGCGGCATCCTGATCCGCGACGTCGGCATCCCGCACGCGCTGCGGGTCACCGCCGGCACGGAGGAGGAGACCACCGCGTTCCTGGAGGCACTGGCCTCGATAGACTCGGAGGCATGACCAGCCCCCGAACGGCCAGCATCCGCCGCGCGACGAGCGAATCGTCCGTCGAACTGGAGCTCGACCTCGACGGCACCGGTGTCAGCACGATCGAGACGACCGTGCCGTTCTTCGACCACCTCCTCACGGCGTTCGCGAAGCACTCGCTCACCGATCTCACCGTGCGTGCCAGCGGCGACACCCACATCGACGCGCACCACACCGTCGAGGACGTGGCCATCGTGCTCGGCCAGGCGCTCCGATCGGCGCTCGGCGACAAGTCGGGCATCTCGCGCTACGGCGACGCGCTGGTGCCGCTCGACGAGGCGCTCGCGCAGGCCGTCGTCGACATCTCCGGTCGGCCGTACCTCGTGCACACGGGCGAGCCCGACGGGTACGAGCACCACCTCATCGGCGGCCACTTCACCGGCTCGCTCGTGCGTCACACCTTCGAGGCCATCGCGTTCAACGCGGGGCTGACCGTCCACGTGTGCGTGCTGGGCGGCCGTGATCCGCACCACATCGCCGAGGCGGAGTACAAGGCCTTCGCGCGGGCGTTCCGGCAGGCCAAGGCCCTCGACCCGCTCGTCCACGGCATTCCCAGTACGAAGGGTGCCCTGTGACCGGCGCCGAGACGGACCGGGGCGCTGCGCCTCTGGTGGCCGTGCTCGACTACGGGTCGGGCAATGTCCACTCCGCGGTCAAGGCGCTCTCGGCGGCGGGTGCCGACGCGCGGCTGACGTCGGACCGCGGTCTCATCCAGGATGCCGACGGTCTCGTGGTGCCCGGCGTCGGCGCCTTCAGCGCGGTCATGTCGGCGCTGCGCGAGAGTCGCGGCGGTGAGCTCATCGAGCGTCGCCTGGCGGGCGGTCGGCCCGTGCTGGGGATCTGCGTCGGCATGCAGGTCATGTTCGACAACGGCGTCGAACGCGGACACGACGCTGCGGGCCTGGGTCAGTGGCCCGGGACGGTCTCCGAGCTCGATGCTCCGGTGCTCCCGCACATGGGCTGGAACACCGTGCGGTCGGGGGCGGGTTCGGTGCTCTTCGACGGCATCGAGGACGAGCGGTTCTACTTCGTGCACTCCTACGGCGCCCAGCAGTGGAGCCTCGAGGTGATGAGGCCGTTCGCCGAGCCGGTGCTGACCTGGTGCGACTACGGCACGCCGTTCCTCGCGGCGGTCGAGAACGGCCCGTTGGCGGCGACCCAGTTCCACCCCGAGAAGTCTGGGGCGGCCGGCATCCGGCTGCTGTCCAATTGGATCGGCGCCCTGCCTGGCCGCTAGTGTCCTCCGTGGCGCGCCCGCGTGGACGGGTGCGTCTTCCTCCACGATCTGGAATGTGATGAACGACTTCGCGTCCACCCCCGAACTGATCCTCCTTCCCGCGGTCGATGTCGCCGACGGCAAGGCCGTGCGCCTGACCCAGGGCGAGGCCGGCAGTGCGACCACCTACGGCGACCCGGTCGACGCGGCGCTCGCGTGGGCCCGACAGGGTGCGCAGTGGATCCACCTCGTCGACCTCGACGCCGCTTTCGGTCGGGGCAACAACGCCGCCGTCCTGCGCAAGGTCATCAAGCAGGTCAAGGGCGTGCAGATCGAGCTGTCCGGCGGCATCCGCGACGACGCCACCCTGGAGGCCGCCCTCGAGAGCGGAGCGTCGCGCATCAACCTCGGCACCGCAGCCCTGGAGAACCCGGAGTGGGCCGCCGACGTCATCGGCCGCTACGGCGACGCGATCGCCGTCGGGCTCGACGTGCGCGGCACGACCCTGGCCGCGCGCGGCTGGACCCGCGACGGCGGCGACCTGTGGGACGTGCTGGAGCGTCTCGAGGATGCCGGCTGCACCCGGTACGTCGTCACCGACGTCACCAAGGACGGCACGCTGCAGGGGCCGAACCTCGACCTGCTCCGCGAGATCACCTCGCGCACCCCCAAGCCCGTCGTGGCGTCGGGGGGCATCTCGAGCCTCGACGACATCGCCGCCCTCCGCGAGCTCGTGCCAATGGGCGTCGAGGGCGCGATCGTGGGCAAGGCCCTCTATGCCGGCGCCTTCACGCTGGCCGAGGCGCTGGATGTCGCCGGAGACTGACGGACCGCACGGTCATGCGGCCGATTCGGCCGGTGTCCCCTGGGAGGGACGCAGCTTCGAGTCGAACCCGCACGCCACCGACGACGGGTCGGCCGACCCGGCGCTGCTCGCCGCCCTCGAAGCATTCCGAGCCGGGTCGGGGGACGCGGTCGCGGTGGTCGAGGCCTACCGGGCCGCGCGTCTGCTGATCCCGCTGGTCCCCGAGAAGGGCGACGAGGGCGTGGGGCCCACGGGCCTGCGCGTCGACAAGACGCAGGAGCTCTCCATCGTCACGGTCGCCGCGCCCGACGGGCGACGTGTGCAGCCGGTGTTCACCTCGGTCTCGGCGCTGTCGAGATGGGATCCGGTCGCACGCCCGGTGCCGGCCGACGGAGTGCGCACGGCGATGGCCGCGGCATCCGACGACACCGACCTCATCGTGATCGACCCGGGATCCGATACGGAGTTCGTCCTTCGCCGCCCCGCGGTGTGGGCGATCGGACAGGGACAGCCGTGGGAACCGGCGCCGACATCGCCTGCGGTGTTCACCGCGTTGCAGGAGAGCATCGGAGGCGAGCTGGCGGTGCTCGACCTGTCGGTCGCGGCGGGCGATCCCGACGCCCGCATGCGCGGGCCCGAGCTGATCGTGCGCCTGCATCTCATCGACGGACTGGACGCCGCGCAGCTCGACACCGTGCTGTCTCGGCTGGCGACGCGTTGGGCGGCCGACGACCGCATCGCGGTGCTCGTGGACTCGCTGACGGTGAAGCTCGTCCGCGCCTCCTGACGCCCGCGGCGCCGGCCGCGTCCGAACGGCGGCCTCAGGTGACGGGACCGGTGTACTTCTCGCCGGGCCCCTTTCCGATCGGGTCCGGGATCGTCGACGCCTCGCGGAAGGCCAGCTGCAGCGACCGCAGGCCGTCGCGGAGCGACCGTGCGTGCATGTCGCTGATCTCGGGGGCGCCGGCCGTGATGAGGCCCGCGAGAGCGTTGATGAGCTTCCGCGCCTCGTCGAGGTCGAGCTGGTTCGCGGGGTCGTCCGCGAGTCCGACCTTCACGGCGGCCGCGCTCATCAGGTGGACGGCCGCGGTGGTGATCACCTCGACGGCGGGCACGTCGGCGATGTCGCGCGTGGCTGCGGAGGCGGCGCGCTCCTGGTCCTCCCACCGCCGGCGACGGGCCTCGTCGTCGGCGTGGGCGGTGTTCTCGGCGGGGTTCGTGTCCACGTGTCGCTCTCTGCTAGACTGTGCGGGCACCGGAGTGTTCTACTCCGGATCGAAAGAGGATCACATCCCACCCGCGCTTGCCGCTCCAGGCTACCGGGTTATGCACTCCGCCCCGTCCGGTTCGCCGCGTACGGGGTAGCCAGGGTGCAGAACACAGAAGCCGACGCCTGTGCGTCGTGCGGGGTGGATGCGATGTTCTTCCGCCCGGGCCGCGTCCTCGCGTCCCGGTGGCCACCACCGCACGAACAGGAGTTCCGCACATCAGCGATCCCCGCACCAACGACCGCATCCGCGTCCCCGAGGTTCGCCTCGTCGGCCCCGCTGGAGAGCAGGTCGGCGTCGTCCGTATCGAGGTCGCCCTGCGTCTGGCGCAGGAGGCCGAACTCGACCTCGTCGAGGTCGCCCCGAACTCGAAGCCGCCCGTGGTCAAGATCATGGACTACGGCAAGTTCAAGTACGAAGCGGCTCAGAAGGCCAAGGAAGCGCGTCGCAATCAGGCGAACACCGTCCTCAAGGAGGTCCGGTTCCGTCTGAAGATCGAGGCGCACGATTACATCACCAAGCTCAAGCGCGCCGAGGGCTTCCTCCAGGCGGGCGACAAGGTCAAGGCGATGATCCTGTTCCGCGGTCGCGAGCAGTCGCGTCCCGAGCAGGGTGTGCGCCTGCTCCGCAAGTTCGCCGAGGACGTCGCCGAGCTCGGAACCGTCGAGTCGAACCCGACCATCGACGGCCGCAACATGGTGATGGTCATCGCGCCGCACAAGAACAAGTCCGAGGTCAAGACCGAGCAGAACGCGCAGCGCGCCGCCAACAAGGAAGCGGCCCGTCAGGCCCGCTCCGGCTCCGACGCCGACGTGGACGCCGAAACCGAAGACGCCGCTCCCGCCTCGGCGGAGTAGCCCCCCGACTCCCGCCCGGCGGGATCCACAACGAAGGAAGAGACATGCCGAAGCAGAAGACCCACTCGGGTGCCAAGAAGCGCTTCAAGGTCACCGGCAGCGGAAAGATCAAGAAGCAGCAGGCGAACCTCCGCCACAACTTCGAAGGCAAGCCCACCAAGCGCACGCGCCGCCTGTCGGCCGACAAGATCCTGGCTCCCGGCGACGCGAAGGTCGCCAAGAAGCTCCTCGGCATCTGAGCGCTGCTGCGCACGAATAGGAAACAAACGAAATGGCTAGAGTCAAGCGGGCAGTAAACGCCCACAAGAAGCGTCGCGTCATCCTCGAGCGCGCCTCCGGTTACCGCGGACAGCGTTCGCGCCTGTACCGCAAGGCGAAGGAGCAGGTCACCCACTCCCTCGTCTACGCGTACCGCGACCGTCGCAAGCGCAAGGGCGACTTCCGTCGCCTGTGGATCCAGCGCATCAACGCCGCGGCCCGTCAGAACGGCGTCACGTACAACCGCTTCATCCAGGGCCTCGGCCTCGCGGGTGTCCAGGTCGACCGTCGCATGCTCGCCGAGCTGGCCGTCAACGAGCCCGCCGTGTTCGCCTCGCTCGTCGCGACGGCCAAGGGCGCTCTGCCCGCGGACGTCAACGCGCCCAAGGCCTGACACACGCAGCGCTCAGCGCACCGCGCGAAGGGGCGTCCTCCCGAGGGAGGGCGTCCCTTCGCCGTATGCTGAAAGCGTGCTGGAGAACCCCCGATCGCCGCGCGTTCGCGCCGTCGCCAAGCTGACGAAGCGCAGCGCTCGTCAGGAGACGGGGCTCTTCCTCCTCGAAGGGCCGCAGGCAGCGCGCGAGGCCCTGGCCTATCGACCGGACACCCTCGTCGAGATCTTCGCGACCCCGAGCGCGCTCGAGCGGCACCCGGAGCTGCGCGCCAGCGCCGACGACGCCGGCCTGGACATCGTCTTCGCGAGCGAGGCCGTCCTCGAGGCGATGGCCGACACGGTCACACCCCAGGGCATCGTCGCGGTCGCGCGCCAATCCCCGACCTCGGTGCGCGACATCTTCGCCGCCGCTCCACGTCTCGTGGCGATCTGCGAAGAGGTTCGCGATCCGGGCAACCTCGGCACCATCATCCGAGCAGCCGATGCCGCCGGTGCCGACGCCATCGTGCTCACCGGGCGCACGGTCGACCCCTACAACCCCAAGGTGGTCCGCTCCACCACGGGATCGCTCTTCCACCTGCCCGTCGCCGTCGGCGTCGATCTCGACGTTGCCGTCGAGCGCGCCCACAGCGCGGGGATGCGGGTGGTCGCGGCCGATGTGAAGGGGGAGGAGTTCCTCGCCCACCGCGGGACCCTCGCCGGGCCGACGGCGTGGCTGTTCGGCAACGAGGCGCGCGGCCTCGAGGATGACGCGCTGGCTCGCGTCGACCTGGCGTTGCGACTGCCGATCTACGGAGCGGCCGAGTCGCTGAACCTCGCCACCGCCGCGAGCGTCTGCCTGTACGAGACCGCCTTCGCCCAGCGCGCGGGCTGATCGCAGCCGGCCAATCCGGGCAGCCGTGTATTCCGATTCTGTTACAGATCGGTGACTCGGCGCCGCAATGGCTGTCGCCGCTCGGGGAGTGCTCATAGTGTGACTTCTTATGACGACTCCCGAAAACCCGGCGCCGCCGACGTCGAACATCACGGTTCGCCGCGGTGATCCTCTCGTCGTGATCGAGGGCGTGCAGAAGCACTACGGCGACTTCCAGGCCCTCAAGGACATCGACCTCACGGTCAACCGCGGCGAGGTCGTCGTGGTCATCGGACCGTCGGGCTCGGGCAAGTCGACGCTGTGCCGCACCATCAACCGCCTCGAGACGATCTCGGAGGGGACGATCTCGATCGACGGCGAGAAGCTGCCCTCCGAAGGCAAGGCGCTCGCGGCGCTCCGCGCCGATGTGGGGATGGTGTTCCAGTCGTTCAACCTGTTCGCCCACCTCACGATCCTCGAGAACGTCACGCTCGGCCCGATCAAGGTCAAGGGCGTGAAGAAGGCCGAGGCCGACAAGCTCGCCCGCGAGCTGCTGGATCGCGTCGGCGTCGGGCACCAGGCCGACAAGCTCCCCGCGCAGCTGTCGGGCGGCCAGCAGCAGCGCGTCGCGATCGCTCGCGCGCTCGCGATGAAGCCGAAGGTCATGCTCTTCGACGAGCCGACCAGCGCGCTGGACCCGGAGATGATCAACGAGGTGCTCGACGTCATGGTCGGCCTCGCCCAGGACGGCATGACGATGGTCGTCGTCACCCACGAGATGGGCTTCGCCCGCAAGGCGGCCGACCGGGTCGTCTTCATGGCCGACGGTCAGATCGTCGAAGAGGCCGTTCCCGAGCAGTTCTTCACCGCGCCCGAGAGCGACCGCGCCAAGGACTTCCTCTCGAAGCTCATCACCCACTAAGCCCCACAACTTCCGCGCTCTGCACCGGGCGCGGATGACCCCAACCCAGGAGGACCACATGCGCAAGACCCGCATCACCGGCGCGTTCGCCGGTGTCGCCATCGCTGCGATCGCCCTGACCGGCTGCAACAGCGGCTCGCCCACCTCGCCCGGCGCGTCCGCCGGCGGCGACGACGAGAGCACAGGCCCCCTGTGGGAGGTCGCATCCGACGTCTCCCTCGAGGGGAGCCCCACCTTCGAGGCGATCGAATCGCGCGACCAGGTGATCGTCGGGGTGAAGGAGGACCAGCCCGGTCTCGGCTTCCTCGACGCCACGACGAGCGAGCGCACCGGCTTCGACGTCGACATCGCGCGCTGGATCGCCGCGTCCCTCGGCTACGACGAGGACAAGATCGAGTTCAAGGCGATTGCCTCGGCGAACCGCGAGCAGGCCATCGTCAACGGTGACGTCGACTACTACGTCGGCACCTACTCCATCACCGACGCACGCAAGCAGCAGATCGACTTCGCCGGCCCGTACTTCATCACCGGTCAGGGCCTGCTCGTCGCCGCCGACAGCGACATCGCGAGCGAGGACGACCTGAACGCCGACACCCGCGTCTGCTCCGCGACCGGCTCCACGCCGATCCAGAACATCAAGGAGAACTACCCCGAGGTTCCCACCGAGGAGTTCGACCTGTACTCGGCATGTGTCGATGCACTCATCAACGGCACCGTCGACGCGGTCACGACCGACCAGGCCATCCTGATCGGCTACGCCGCCCAGTACCCCGACGAGATCAAGGTCGTCGGCGAGCCCTTCAGCGAGGAGCGCTACGGCGTCGGCCTGCGCAAGGGCGATGACGCGTTCCGTGCGCACATCAACGAGCTGCTCACCGACGGCGGCGACGTCTGGCAGGGGATCTTCGACAAGAACCTCGGCCAGTCCGGCATCACCGTCGAGCAGCCCGCGGTCGACGCGTACTGATCCGCTCGGACACATGACCCCGGGGCGGGGGCGCGAGCGTCCCCGCCCCGCACCACCCAAGGAGACGATGTGGGCGTCATCACCGAAAACCTCGACCTGTGGGGCGAGGCGCTCGGCAACACCCTGTTGCTGTTCTTCGCGGGAGGTGCGATCGCGCTGGTTCTCGGCACCCTGGTGGGTGCGATGCGCGTATCGCCGATCCCCGTCGCCCGTGCATTCGGCACGCTCTACGTCAACACGATCCGCAACACCCCGCTCACCCTCGTCTTCTTCTTCTTCGCCTTCGGATACCCGCAGCTCGGGCTGCCGAGCCCCGGATTCACGGTGCTCGGCATCTGGGCGCTGGGCATCTACACCGCGACCTACGTCGCAGAGGTTTTCCGCGCCGGCATCAACACGGTTCCGGTCGGTCAGGCGGAGGCGGCCCGCGCGATCGGCCTCACCTTCGGCCAGGTCATGACCCTCGTGGTGATGCCGCAGGCCTTCCGTTCGGTCGTGCCGCCCATGATGAGCGTGTTCATCGCGCTTCTGAAGAACACGACCGTCGCGGCCGGGTTCTCGGTCGCCGAGCTCGGTGTCATCCGAGCGAATCTCAGCGAGCGCGGCGAGAACGCGCTGATCGTGCTGCTCTGGGTCGCCCTCGTCTTCGTCGTCCTGGTGCTGCTGTTGAGTGCGCTGCAACGTCGCCTCGAGAACAAGTGGAGGATCGCACGATGACTTCCGTCCTGTACGACGTACCGGGGCCCCGCGCGATCCTGCGCAACCGCATCCTCGGGATCGTCACGATCATCCTCGTCGGAGCCGCGATCGGCTTCGTCGTCTTCCGCTTCGCGGAGAGCGGCCAGTTCTCCGCCGAGAAGTGGTACGTCTTCAGCTTCGGCAACGTGTGGCTGGGCATCTTCCGCGCACTCGGCAACACGCTCGCGGCGTTCGGGCTCGCGGCGGTCGGTTCGTTGGTGCTCGGGTTCGTCCTGGCGATCGGTCGTTTGTCGGATCACGCGTGGGTCCGCGTGCCGTTCGGCGTGGTCATCGAGGCGTTCCGCGCCGTCCCCGTCCTGATCTTCATGATGCTGATGTACTACGGACTCCCGACTCTCGGCATCCGGATGGAGCCCTACTGGGCTGTGGTCATCGCGCTGGTCGCATACAACGGTTCCGTGCTCGCCGAGGCTCTCCGCGCCGGCATCGAGTCGCTGCCGCGGGGTCAGAAGGAGGCGGGTTACGCCATCGGCCTCCGCAAGAGCGGCGTGATGCGCCTCGTTCTGCTGCCGCAGGCCGTGCGGGCCATGTTGCCTGTCATCGTGGCGCAGCTGGTGGTGACGCTGAAGGACACCGCCCTGGGCTTCATCATCACCTACCCCGAGCTGCTGTACTTCGCCAAGCAGCTCACGTCGCAGCCGGGGCGGCCCATCCTGCAGGCGGGCATCGTCATCGGTGCGATCTACATCCTCATGTGTCTGCTGCTGTCGTGGTTCGCCAATGTGCTCGAGAAGCGCCTCTCGCGCTCGCCGCGTTCGACCGGCACCACGGGAGGCGGCGCGGCCGCGGTGGATCCGCTGCACCACCCGGTGCCTCCGACCACCGACACGGAGCTGATCGCCGCGCAGAAGGGCATCGGCAAAAACGACTCGAACAGCGCAGGCGAAGCCTGACGCTCCGGCATCCTCCCGGCGGGCCCCTCACGCGCCAGCGGAGGGGCCCGCCGGTCTGTTGTGTATGTGACATTCACTAGACTCGACTCCCGTGTCCGACGCACCCGAGATCACCCCTGACGCGGTCGCCGCGGCGGTGGATGCGGCCCTCGCCGCCATCACCGATGCCGCCTCCACCGCCGAGCTCAAGTCCGCCCGCAACGCCCACACCGCGGAGGGGTCGCCGCTCGCGCGACTCAACGCGCAGCTGCGGTCGGTACCGAACGAGAAGAAGGCCGAGTTCGGCAAGCTCGTCGGGCAGGCGCGCGGTCGCGTCAACCAGGCTCTCGCGGCGCGCGAGGGGGAGCTGGCCGCCGCCGAGACGGCCGCCAAGCTCGAGGCCGAGGCGCTCGACGTCACCGCGATCGCGCCGCGCGGACGCGTCGGGGCGCGGCATCCGATCTCGCTCCTCCAGGAGGAGGTCGCCGACCTGTTCGTGGGGATGGGGTGGGAGATCGCCGAGGGGCCCGAGCTCGAGCACGAGTGGTTCAACTTCGACGCGCTCAACTTCGACGTCGACCACCCGGCGCGACAGATGCAGGACACGTTCTTCGTCGACCCCGTGGCCCGTCATCTCGTGATGCGCACGCACACCAGCCCCGTGCAGGTGCGATCGATGATCGAGCGCGACCTGCCGGTGTACATCCTGTGCCCGGGCCGGGTGTACCGCACCGACGAGTTCGATGCGACGCACCTTCCCGCCTTCACGCAGTTCGAGGGTCTGGTCATCGACAAGGGGATCACGATGGCTCACCTCAAGGGCACCCTCGACCACGCCGCCCGCGTCCTGTTCGGACCCGAGGCCAAGACGCGCTTCCGCACCAACTACTTCCCCTTCACCGAGCCGAGCGCCGAGCTCGACCTGTGGCACCCCACCTTTGCGGGCGGAGCACGCTGGATCGAGTGGGGCGGCTGCGGCATGGTCAACCCCAACGTGCTGCGCGCGGCCGGCATCGACCCCGAGGAGTACTCGGGTTTCGCGTTCGGGATGGGGATCGAGCGGACGCTGATGTTCCGCTCGGATGTGAAGGACATGCGCGACATGGCCGAGGGCGATGTCCGCTTCAGCGAGCAGTTCGGGATGGTGGTCTGATGCGGGTTCCGCTGTCATGGTTGCGCGAATACGTCGACGTTCCCGTCGACGCGACGCCTGAGGACGTCCTCGCGGCGCTGGTCTCGGTGGGCTTCGAGGAAGAGGACGTCCACTCGTTCGACCTCACCGGGCCGATCGTCGTGGGCCGCGTCGTCTCGTTCGAGGCCGAGCCCCAGTCCAACGGCAAGACGATCCGGTGGTGCCAGGTCGATGTCGGCGAGGCCAACGGGGGAGTCCGCGGCATCGTCTGCGGTGCCGGCAACTTCTTCGAGGGCGACAAGGTCGTCGTGACGCTCCCCGGGTCCGTCCTTCCCGGGCCTTTCCCGATCGCCGCGCGCAAGACCTACGGTCACGTCTCGGACGGCATGATCGCCTCGGCGAAAGAGCTCGGTCTCGGCGACGAGCACTCCGGCATCCTGCGTCTGACCGAGTTGGGGCTCGAGCCCGAGGTGGGCGTCGACGCGATCGCGCTGCTGGGTCTCGACGACGCCGCCGTCGACGTCAACGTCACGCCCGATCGTGGTTATGCCCTGTCCGTCCGCGGCATCGCGCGCGAGTACGCCCACGCGACCGGCGCCACGTTCCGCGACCCGGGCCTTCGAGACTTCGACGAGCTCGAGCATCCGGTGTCGGGGTTCGAGGTGCGCGTGGACGACGCCGCGCCCATCCGCGGGCGGGTCGGGGCGAGCGAGTTCGCCGTGCGTGTCGTCTCGGGCGTCGACCCCTCGCGTCCCACGCCGCCGTGGATGGTCGCGCGCCTGACGCTGGCCGGCATCCGCTCGCTCGGGGTGCTCGTCGACATCACCAACTACGTCATGCTCGAGCTCGGGAACCCCATCCACGGCTACGACCTCGACAAGCTCAGCGGTGGCATCACGGTGCGCCGGGCGACGGCTGGCGAGAAGCTCACGACGCTCGACGGCAAGGAGCGCACGCTCTCGCCCGAGGACCTGCTGATCACCGACGACTCCGGCCCCATCGGCCTCGCGGGCGTCATGGGCGGTGGCGAGACGGAGATGACCGACGCTACGCGCAGCGTGCTCATCGAGGCCGCGATCTTCGACACCGTCACGATCGCCCGCACCGCTCGCCGCCACAAGCTGCCCAGCGAGGCGTCGCGGCGGTTCGAGCGGGGCGTCGATCCGCTGATCCCGTTCGTGGCCGCACGGCGCGTCGCCGACCTCATGGTCGAGCTCGCCGGCGGCACGCTCGAACCGGTCGGCGGGGCGCTGTTCGCCGAGGTGTTCCTCGCCGCGATCCCCCTCCCGCACGACTTCGTCTCGTCGCTGATCGGCGTCGACTACCGCGACGACGAGATCGTCGGCGCGCTCGAGACCGTCGGCTGCGAGATCGAGGCGACGGATGCCGGGTGGGACGCCATTCCGCCGTCGTGGCGTCCCGACCTCACAGACAAGTGGACCCTCGCCGAGGAGGTGGCGCGGATCCACGGGCTCGACCGCATCCCGTCGGTCCTCCCGACCCCGCCGTCCGGCCGCGGCCTCACCGACGCCCAGAAGGGGCGTCGCCGCGTCGCGAACGCCCTGGCATCGGCCGGCTTCGTCGAGACCCCGTCGTTCCCGTTCACCACTCGTGAGCACAACGACCTGCACGGCTCGGCGTCGGGCGAGGCGCTGCCCTCGGTCAAGCTCGCGAACCCGCTCGACGGCCAGGCTCCGTTCCTCCGCCGCTCGCTCGTGCCCGGCCTACTCCAGGTCGCGCACCGCAATCTGTCGCGCGGGCTGACCGACCTGGCCCTGTTCGAGGTCGGCTCGGTCTTCGTGCCCGAGCCGGGCGTCACGTACGGCACCGACACCGTCCCGCCGCTCGCAGTCCGTCCGGACGACGAGACCCTCGCCGCGCTCGATGCGTCGATCCCGCCGCAGCCGCGCCGGGTCGCAGTGCTCGCCACGGGCAACACCGTGACGAAGGCCCCGGGCCGGGCACCCGTCGCCGCCGATCTCAGCGACGTGCTCGCCGCCGTGGTCGTCGTCGCGACGGCGGCCGGCGTCGAGGTGGACGTCGCGCAGACCCGCCGCGCTGCCCTGCACCCGGGTCGTGCCGCGGAGCTCTCGGTCGGCGACGTCGTGGTCGGGTACGCCGGCGAGCTGCATCCCGAGGTGTCGGCTGCGGCCGACCTGCCCGGCCGCGTGCTCGTCGCCGAGCTCGACCTCGACGTGCTGCTGTCTTTGGCGGGAGAGCGCGTGGTGGTGGCATCCCTGTCCGGCTATCCGGCCGCGACGCAGGACGTGTCGCTCGTCGTTCCGGCCGAGGTGACGGCCGGTGAGCTGTCGGCGGCTCTCGTGTCGGGAGCGGGCGACCTGCTCGAATCGGCGCGACTGGTCGACGACTACCGCGGCACGGGGGTGCCCGACGGCTCGAAGAGTCTGACGTTCGCGTTGCGCTTCCGCGCACCCGACCGCACGCTCACGGCGGCCGAGGCGACCGATGCCAAGCTCGCCGGCGTCGCCGTGGCCGCGGAGCGCTTCGGCGCGACCATCCGCGACTGACGCCGACCTCTGGAGGCCGCGCGCGGTGCGCCCGCGCTTCACCGCGGTGGTGTTCGGGGCAGATGTTCTTCCTCGGGGCGCGTTGTTCACGGTTTGGGGCGGGCGCCGCGCGTCGGGGCGCAGACTTGACGCCCCGACGTGAAGCAGGAGCCCCGCTAGGCACCGACTCACTTCGTGGGGGCCGCTGCGCGGCATGTGTACTCGGTTCGGAGCGGACCTGCCCGCGAATGCACGGCCTAGCTTTGAGGCGGATTCTCCACTTCGGGGCGTGAGCGGCTCGACCCGGAGTGACGTGGGCGCCCCAAACGCGCTGACTGGCCCGCGCGGCGGGTGGCAATCGCGTATCGCTCGGTCGCACAGGGCTTTCGGGGCGGGTTGCTCACCCTGGGGCGTGAACTTCATGCTCCGGGGTGACGCGAGCGCCCCGAACCTGGGCCGTGGGTGGCGCGAGCGCCCCGAACCTGGGCCGTGGGTGGCGCGAGCGCCCCGGTCCCCGAACCTCGGCCCGAGCGCCCCGAACCTCGGCCCCGCTCCCCGAACCTCGGCCCCGCGCCCCGAACCCGACCCGGGGGCCGCGGGGGTGGGTCAGCGGGAGCCCCAGTTCCAGGCCGGCACGTCGAAGAAGCCCTGCCCGACCACGCTCGTCTCGGCACCGGAGCGCCGCAGTTCGACGCGCGCCGGCTCGGGCAGGGCATCGACCAGTGCCGGAGCGTGCGACACCGTGAGCACCTGCGTCCGCTCGGCGGCCGCTCGCACGAGCCCGCCGAGGGGCTCGAGCAGGGAGGGATGCAGGCTCGATTCGGGCTCGTTCAGAACGATGAGCGGTGCCGGACGTGCGGGAAGGAGAGCGGCGCACAGCAGCAGGTAACGCAGCGTGCCGTCCGAGAGCTCTGCGGCTTCGAGCGGGCGCAGCAGACCCGGCTGCGAGATCGTGAGGCGGAACAGCCCGTCGGAGGTGTCGACGCGCACCCGGCTGCCCGGGAACGCCTCATCCACCGCGTCGTCGAGAGCCGCCCCCTGTCCCGCTTCGACGATCGTCGCCCAGGTGGCGGCGAGGTTCGAGCCGTCGTGCGCGAGCGTGTGGGTGCGCGTCCCCACCTGGCGCGCCCGGGCCGGAGCGTCCTGATCGACGCGGAAGTGGTCGTAGAACCGCCACGCCGCCATCGCGCGCCGCAGCGACAGCAGCTCGAGCCCGGTGTCACCGTCGGCGAGGTCGGTGATGATGCTCTCGTACGGGGCGAGCTGCTGGTCGAGCACCGTCCACCGCTCGTCGCGCACGCGCGTCATCTGGCGGCTGCGGTCGATGAGCAGGGTGGATGCCTTGGCGACGGGGCCGGCGAACACCTGCTCGCGTTTGATCTCGGGATCGCGGGCGAACACGCTCGCACTGTCGCTCTGCGGGATGCCGAGGTCGACGAGATAGCCCAGTTCGTCGGATGCGTAGCCCAGGCGCACGGCGATCGGTCCGCGGCGCACCGTGGGCTCGGTGCCGCCGCTCTCGGGTCCGGCCCACAGCACGGACGGCAGTCCGCCCTCGCGGGCGAGCGCCCCCACGATGTCGCCTCGGGATGCCGCTGCCAGCAGTCGCAGCGCACGGTACAGGTTCGACTTGCCCGATCCGTTGGGGCCCGTGACCACCGTGAGGTCCCCGAGCGGCACGACGACCTCGCGCAGGGAACGGTATCCGGATATCGCCAGGGTACGCAGCATGCCGTCCACTCTCGCAGGCGCATCCGACAGGCCGCATCCGTTCCCGATAGGGTCGGGGCCGTGAGCGACATTCCTGCCAGCGTCACCCCGGTGACCGATACGTCCGCCGCCGTTCCCGCCCTCGAGCTGACGGGACTGGTCAAGCGGTTCGGTCAGAAGACCGCGGTCGACGGCATCGACCTCGTCGTCCCGTCGGGCTCGTTCTACGGCCTCGTCGGCCCGAACGGCGCCGGCAAGACCACGAGCCTGTCGATGGCGACGGGCCTGCTGAGGCCCGACGCAGGCGGTGCTCGCGTGCACGGCATCGACGTGTGGCGCGACCCCGTGGCAGCCAAGCGCACGATCGGCAACCTCGCCGACGGCGTGCGCCTGTTCGACCGGCTCACCGGTGAGCAGCTCATCACCTACACCGCGATGATGTTCGGGCTTCCGCGGCCGGAGATCGCACCGCGCGTCTCGGACCTGCTCGACCTCATGGACCTCCGCGCCGCCGCCGGCACGATCGTCGCCGACTACTCCGCGGGCATGACCAAGAAGATCGCCCTGGCCTGCGCGCTCGTCCACGCGCCGCGACTGCTCGTGCTCGACGAGCCGTTCGAATCGGTCGACCCCGTCTCTGCGGCCAACATCGAGGACGTCCTACGCAGCTACACCGTCTCGGGCGGTTCGGTCATCGTCTCGAGCCACTCGATGGACCTCGTCCAGCGCATGTGCGACCACGTCGCCGTCATCGCCGCCGGACGCGTGCTCGCCGCGGGCACGATCGACGAGGTGCGCGCGGGCCAGAGCCTGCAGGACACCTTCGTCTCGCTCGTCGGCGGACGCCACCAGTCGGAGGGACCGCAGTGGTTGCGACAGTCCTGAAGCTCCGTTACCGCGTCCTCGCCAACACCCTGGCGCGACGGCCCTGGCAGCTCGTCGGTTTCATCCTCAGCTCGCTGTGGGGTCTCGGAATGCTCGGGCTGCTGATCGCCGGGATGGTCGCACTGGCGGTGTTCGAGAATCTCCAAGCCGCTACCGTCGTCATGATCCTCGGCGGCTCGCTGCTGGTGCTCGGTTGGCTCGTCGGCCCCATCGTGATCGCGGGGCTCGAGAGCACCGTCGATGCGGTGCGGCTCGCCCCGTTCCCGCTCACGCGACGACAGGTCATGCTCGCCCTGGCGGGAACCGGTGCGACCGGCATCCCCGGCATCGTGACCACGCTCGCGGTGCTCGCGACGTTGATCGTCTGGGTGCGCTGGCCCTTGGCGGCCGTCGCCGCGGTGCCGACCGTGCTCATCGGCGTGCTCACGTGCGTGCTCGCGTCACGCCTGATGGGGGAGCTGTCGGGCGGGCTCGGCGGCCGACGGGGCCGCGAGATCGTCGGGACCGTCGTGCTCGTCGTGCTGATCATGACCGGGCCGATCCTCACGGGGATCTTCGCGCTGCTCGACCAGGCCGGCGGCGACCTGTGGACCCGGTTGCAGCAGGCCGCGAGCATCCTCGCCTGGACGCCGCTGGGCGCGGCGTGGTCCGTTGCGCCGAGCGTGGCGGCAGAGCAGTGGGTTCCGGCGCTCGTGAGCACGCTCATCGCCGTGGCGACCGTGGTCGTGCTGTGGGTCGTCTGGGACCGCGTGATCGAGGCATCGACCTCGTCTCCGCGCCAACGGGCGACGCGTGCCGTCGCGGCGGGCAAGCTCGGCCTCTTCGGCGTCATGCCCACCGGGGGGGTCGGCGCGACCTGGGCGCGCTCGCTCTCGGGCTGGCTGCGCGACCCGCGCTACCTGCGGCAGCTCATCGTCATCCCGCTCTTCCCGGTGCTCTTCGCCTTCACCGGCGGGGTCGACGGCTTCATGTTCCTCGTCTCGCCGATCCTCGCCGCCCTCGTCATGGCGGCGGTCAGCTACGCCGACATCTCGTACGACGGTTCCGCCTTCGGCACCACCCTCGCCACCGGGATCGCCGGGCGTGCCGACCGTTGGGGTCGCGTGCTGGGTGCCGCGTGCGTCGGCGTTCCGCTGATCGTCGTCATGACGATCGCGACCGCCGTGCTCGCGGGTGACGCCGCGCACCTGCCGGCCGTGCTGGGCGCCGCCTTGGGGATCCTGCTGGCCGGCTACGGAGCCTGCGCGGTGTCGTCCGCACTCATCGTGGTGCCGGTACCGGCACCCGGCGACAGCCCCTTCAAGAGCACGCCGGGGCAGAACTCGGTCGTGGGTCTGCTGGTCTTCGCCGTCTGGGGTGCCGTGCTCGTCCTCGGCTCGCCGGCGATCGTCCTGGCGATCGTGAACGCTGCGACCGGCGATCAGCTGTGGGGCTGGGCGGCGCTGGCCGTCGGCGTCGTCTTCGGCGCCGTGGTGACGATCGCCGGGGTCTTCCTCGGCGGACGCACGCTGGAGCGGACCGGGCCCGACCTGTTCATGCGCATCAAGGCGTTCCCCACCTGATCGGCGGTCATCGGTAGCGGCGGCCCTCGTCGCGTCGGTACAGCCGTACGGCGAGGGCACCGAGCACGAGCGTCCAGGCGACGACCCCGACGCCGGCCCAGAGGGGCACCTCGGTGCCCGTCGCCGTACCGACGACGATCTCGCGTGCCTGGCGGATGGGGAGGAACGCCGAGGCGGTGTCGAGCCACGCGGGGAACAGCTGCGGGGGAAGGAAGAGCCCGCCGCCGAAGGCCAGCAGGAACAGTGCGACCTGCGTGACCGCGATGGCGGCCTTGGGCCCGGTGGTGATTCCGATGATCGCGCCGATCAGCATCGGCGGCAGGGCCGTGACGATGACGAGAGCGATCGCGGCGACCAGTCGCAGGGGCTCGGGGCGGGCGCTCGTGAACAGGCCGCCCACGAGCAGCAGCGGAACCATGGCGACGGTCGCGATCGCGAGGGTCGCCAGTATGAGCGCGCCGATACGGGCCAACGGGCTCCCGGGCAGAGTGCGCAGATACGGCGCCCACGGCTTGGCGCGCTGCTCGGCGAGCTCGAGGCCGACCGAGAACAGTCCCGACGACATGTAGGCGAACACGATCATGGACGCGACGGCGGCCGTGGCGAATGCGCTGTCGTCGACGACGACACGCTGCGGGAGCACGAACAGGCACAGCGCGAGGGTGGGGAACACGATCGAGCCGATGACGGCGATCGGCACCCGCGCCGTCTCGACGAGGTTGTACTTCGTCGCGGTCAGGGTGAGGGCGAGAGCGGACATCAGGCGGCCTTCCCGGTTCGGGCGGTCTTGTCGGTCAGGGTGAGGAACGCCTCTTCGAGCGTCGCGCCGCGCACCGCGAGGTCGGCGAACGGGAGTCCCCGCTCGACCAGCGCGCGGACGAGGGCGTCGGAGTCTCCTACGACCGCCGTCACGACGTCGTCGTCGACGGTGACGGATGCCGCCGGGTCGAGGCGCCGGATGTCGTCGGCCTCGACGCCGCGCAGGCTCACGCGCCGGCGGGCCACGCTCGCGACGACCGCGTCGAGCGTGTCGTCGGTGCGGACGACACCGTCATCGATGACGACGACGCGCTGCGCGAGCTGTTCGATCTCCTCGAGGTGATGGCTCGTCACGACGACGGCGCACCCCGCCGCGTGCCGCGCGCGGACGGCATCCCACAGCGCACGACGAGCGTCGACGTCGAGTCCCGTCGTGGGCTCGTCGAGGAGCACGAGCTCGGGGTCGCCCACGAAGGCGAGTGCGACGGCGACCCGCCGCTGCTGGCCGCCGGACAGGCCACCGCACTGCTGACGCAGCACCGGGCCGAGGTCGAACTCCTCGATGATGCGCGAGCGCGCGGCGGGCGCGGGGAAGTGCGCCGCGACGAAGTCGAGCACCTCGCCGACCCGCAGGGCGTCGGGGAGCGCGGTCGCCTGAGGCGTCGAGCCGAGGCGCACGCGTGAGGCGGCATCCCGGGGGTCGCCCCCGAACACGCGCACCTCGCCGCTCGTGGGAGCGCGCAGCCCCTCGACGAGCGAGAGCAGGGTCGTCTTGCCGGCGCCGTTGGGACCGAGCAGGCCGACGCACTCGCCGGCGTCGACGTCGAGGCTGATCCCGCCGAGCGCGACGGTGTCGCCGAAGCGCTTCACGAGATCGCGCGTGCTGATGAGGGCGGTCATGATCCTCCTCCGAGAAGGTCGAGCAGGTGGGTCCGATAGACGCGGAACGCGGCGCGCCCGGCCGGGGTGAGGGCGACGTAGGTGACGGGCTTGCGCCCCGCGAAGGCCTTGGTCGTCTCCACGTAGCCGGCGGCCTCGAGCTTGCCGAGGTGGGTGGTGAGGTTGCCGGCGGTCATGCCGAGCAGCTTCTGCAGCAACGGAAAGGTGAGCTCGTCGCCGTCGGCGAGGGCCTCGTTCAGGGCCGTGACGATGCGCAGCCGCGCGGGCGCGTGGATGACGGGATCGAGCTCTGTCATCGTCGGCCCTCGGCGGGGATGACGCCGCGCAGCATGAGGGTCGCCACCACCACCATCGCAAGGGGGCCGACCGTCGCGTAGACGAGGTAGTTGGTCGGCGTTCCGGCGTACGACGCGACGATCGCCGTGACGATCATCACGATGCCCAGCGCGTACTGCACGGGGGAGCGCACGAGAGCGCCCCCGGCGAGGTACAGGATGCCCACGATGAGCACGAACAGCGCCGGCGTCGTCACGGCCATCGTGGTGGCATCCGCCCCCGTGCGCTGGATGGCCCCGATGAGAAGACCGGCACCCGTCATCGACAGCGTCCACGACCACCCGTACATGGCGCCCGAGAGGCGCGAGGGGCCGCGCGTGCCGACCCCCGATCGCACGCCCGCGACCACCGAGACGACGATGGCGCTGACCGTGGCGACCCCGAAGACGATCCACGCGGGCGCCGCCGGGATGCGCAGCCACGGGTTGCCGCCGCCGACGTCGGCGCTCCAGATGGCGCCGAACCCGATCGCCCATGCCGCGGCCCAGGTGATGAGCATCGTGGCATAGCTGCGGTTGGCCCAGTGCACCGTGCGCCGCCGCTGCTGCTGCATCAGCGCGAGCATCGCCGCGGGGTCGGCCTGCTGTTCGTCGGAAGGATCGGTGCTCATGCAAAGTAGTTTGCAGTTCAAACCTGAGGATGTCAACGTCCGCGGATTTGCCCGGGGGCGTCCGGGCCCGCTACTGTCGCCCCATGTCTTCGGCTCTGCAGCGCACCGTCACGGTGTTCCGCGCGCGCCGACGTCTGGGCGACCGCCGACGTTAGGCGACCCCGTACGCTCCCGCCCACGCGGTCGAGCGTGTGGAGTCGCCGCCGCCGGTCCCCGTCACCGATGAGGTGACGTCATCCCAGACAATAAGGTGGAAGCCATGCCCCTCTCCGTCGCCGTCTCCGGCGCTTCCGGCTACGCGGGAGGCGAGATCCTGCGCCTGCTCGCCGCCCACCCCGAGGTCGAGATCCGCACGGTCACCGCGCACTCCAACGCCGGTCAGCCGCTCATCGACCACCAACCGCACCTGCGGTCGCTGCGGCACCTGACCCTGCAACCCTCGACGCCCGAGGTGCTCACCGGACACGACATCGTCTTCCTGGCGCTGCCGCACGGTCAGTCCGGAGCCTTCACCGACGCGCTCACGGGCACCTCGCTCGTGATCGACGCCGGCGCCGATCACCGGCTCACCTCCGCCGACGACTGGGCGGCCTTCTACGGCGGCGCCTTCCACGATCCGTGGGCCTACGGCGTCCCCGAGCTGCCCGTCGCCGGAGGTTCCGCCGGCACCAAGCAGCGCGACCGGCTCGTCGGTGCCTCGCGCATCGCGGCACCGGGCTGCAACGCCTCGACCGTCGCGCTCAGCCTCGCCCCCGGGGTCGCCGCCGGCGTGATCGACCCGGGCGACATCGTGAGCGTGCTCGCCGTCGGCCCGTCCGGCGCGGGCAAGAGCCTCAAGACCACCCTGCTCGCGGCCGAGATCCTCGGCTCCGCCAACGCCTACGGGGTCGGCGGCACGCACCGGCACATCCCCGAGATTCGGCAGGCGTTGCGCGAGGCCGGTGCGGTGGGCGAGATCCGCATCTCGTTCACGCCCGTGCTCGTGCCGATGTCGCGCGGCATCCTCGCCACCTCGACCGCACCGATCACCGAGGGTGTCACCGACGCGCAGATCCGCGACGCGTGGGAGAGCGCGTACGCCGGCGAGGCGTTCGTGCAGCTGCTGCCCGAGGGGACCTTCCCGCGCACCGCCGACGTCGTGGGCGCCAACACCGCGCTGATGGGCCTCGCGATCGACCGCGCAGCCGGTCGTGTCGTTGTGGTCACCGCGGTCGACAACCTCGCCAAGGGCACCGCCGGTGCCGCCATCCAGTCGATGAACATCGCCCTGGGGCTCCCCGAGACCCTGGGCCTGAGCGTGAACGGAGTCGCCCCGTGAGCGTCACCGCCCCCCGGGGTTTCGCGGCGGCGGGGGTCGCCGCGGGCCTGAAATCCACCGGCAAGCCC
The DNA here is from genome assembly GCF_013389665.1 of Microbacterium oleivorans. Lineage (NCBI taxonomy): Bacteria > Bacillati > Actinomycetota > Actinomycetes > Micrococcales > Microbacteriaceae > Microbacterium > Microbacterium oleivorans. The sequence continues at coordinate 2,890,145 of NZ_CP058316.1, forward strand.
GACGTGGCCGTCGTCGTCAACCGCGGCCCGCACAAGGTCGGCACGGCCGTGTTCACATCGAATCGAGCCAAGGCCAACCCGATCCTGTGGTCGCAGCAGGCGGTGGCCGACGGCGTGGTCGAGGCGGTCGTCCTCAACTCCGGTGGCGCGAACTGCTTCACCGGCACGTTCGGCTTCCAGACCACTCACCAGACCGCCGAGAAGGCCGGCGAGCTGCTGGGCGTGAGCCCCGGCGACGTGCTCGTGTGCTCGACCGGACTCATCGGAACCGGGGACGAGGTCTTCCGGACGAAGGTGCTCGACGGCACCACGGCTGCCATCGGATCGCTCAGCGACGACGGGGGCGAGGATGCGGCGCGGGCGATCATGACCACCGATTCGCGGCCGAAGAACGCCGTCGTCTCGCGCGGCGGATGGACGATCGGCGGCATGGCCAAGGGCGCGGGCATGCTCGCGCCGGGTCTCGCGACGATGCTGGTGGTCATCACCACCGACGCGGTGCTCGACCGGGATGCCGCCGATGCCGCTCTGCGGTCGGCGACGCGCACCAGCTTCGATCGTCTCGACTCCGACGGCTGCATGTCGACCAACGACCAGGTGACGCTGATGGTCAGCGGAGCCTCGGGCGTGGTCCCCGACACGGACGAGTTCGCCGACGCGCTCGCCGAGCTCTGCCGCGATCTCGCGGAGCAGCTGCAGGGCGACGCCGAGGGCGCGAGCCACGACATCTCGATCGAGGTCGTCGGTGCGGCATCCGAGGACGACGCGGTGGTGGTGGGTCGCTCGGTCGCGCGCAACAACCTCTTCAAGGCCGCGATCTTCGGAAACGACCCGAATTGGGGCCGGGTGCTCGCCGCGATCGGCACCACCGACGCGACGTTCGACCCGTACGACGTCGACGTGTCGTTCAACGGGGTGCGGGTCTGCAGCGCCGGTGGACCGGATCGCCCTCGCGAGGACGTCGACCTGACGCCGCGCGCGACGCACATCCTCATCGACCTGAAGTCCGGCGATGCGGCGGCGACGATCCTCACGAACGATCTGACGCACGAGTACGTCCACGAGAACAGCGCGTACTCCTCATGAACGACATCGACCTGCAGCACACGACGCCCGAAGAGGCGGCGGCCAAAGCCGGTGTCCTCATCGAGTCTCTGCCCTGGCTGCAGCGCTTCCGCGACCAGATCATCGTGATCAAGTACGGCGGCAACGCGATGGTTTCGGAGGAGTTGCAGGAGTCCTTCGCCCAGGACATCGCCTACCTCCGCTTCGTCGGGGTCAAGCCCGTCGTCGTGCACGGCGGTGGCCCGCAGATCTCGAAGATGCTCGACCGCCTCTCGATCGAGAGCGAGTTCAAGGGCGGGTACCGGGTGACGAGCACCGAGGCCATCGACGTCGTCCGGATGGTGCTCACCGGCCAGATCAACCCGCAGCTGGTCGCCCGCATCAACGCCTACGGGCCCTTCGCGACCGGTCTGTCGGGTGAGGACGCCGGCCTGTTCGGCGGTCGACGCCGCGGGGTCATCGTCGACGGGACCGAGCACGACCTCGGACACGTCGGCGACGTCGTCGCGGTCGATCCGCAGCCGGTGCTCGACCAGCTCGCCGCCGGCCGCATCCCGGTGATCTCGTCGATCGCTCCCGACCTCGACAACCCGGGGCAATCGCTCAACGTCAACGCGGATGCCGCCGCGGCCGCAGTGGCCACGGCGCTGAATGCGACGAAGCTCGTCGTGCTCACGGATGTGCCCGGGCTCTACGCCGACTGGCCCAACCGCGACTCGCTCGTCTCGCACCTGACGGCGACCGACCTGCGCGCGATGCTCCCCGGCCTCGAGTCGGGCATGATCCCCAAGATGCAAGCCTGCCTCGACGCCGTCGACGGGGGAGTGGACACGGCCGCGATCATCGACGGACGCCAGCCGCACTCGGTGCTCGTCGAGGTCTTCACGGCGCAAGGAATCGGCACGGAGGTGGTGGCGGGATGACGAACCCGACGATCCAGCAGACGACGCCCGCATGGGCCGAAGACGTCGATCGCGACCTGGTGCGCAGCGCCGGCGCGCGTCTGGCGCTCCTCGAGCGCGGTGAGGGCGCCTACGTCTGGGACGCCGACGGCAAGCGCTACCTCGACTTCCTCGCGGGCATCGCCGTCAACTCCCTCGGCCACGCCCACCCCGTGTTCGTCGAGGCGATCTCGCGCCAGGCCGCGACGCTCTCGCACGTGTCGAACTACTTCGCCACGCCCCCGCAGCTCGCCCTCGCGGCGCGCCTGAAGCGCCTCGCCGGCACCGGCGAGGCCGGGCGCGTGTACTTCGGCAACTCCGGAGCGGAGGCCAACGAGGCGGCGTTCAAGCTCGCACGGCTCCACGGCGGCACCGGTCGCCCCCGCATCCTCGCTCTGAAGGACGCCTTCCACGGCCGCACCATGGGCACCCTCGCCCTGACCGGCAAGCCGCACATGCAGCAGCCGTTCGAGCCGATGGTGCCGGGGGTTGAGTTCCTCGACTCGACGATCGACGCGCTCGAGGCGGCGATGGACGAGCGTGTCGCCGCCCTCTTCGTCGAACCCATCAAGGGCGAGGCGGGTGTCGTGGAGCTGCCGGAGGGGTACCTGCAGGCCGCTCGCGAGATCACGTCCCGCCACGGGGCGCTGCTCATCGTCGACGAGATCCAGACCGGCGCGGGGCGCACCGGCGCATGGTTCGCCTTCCAGCACGCGGGCATCGAGCCCGACGCGATCACGGTCGCCAAGGGCATCGGCGGCGGGTTCCCGATCGGTGCGCTCATCACCTTCGAGAGCGCCAGCGACCTGTTCTACCCGGGCACCCACGGTTCGACCTTCGGCGGCAACCCGCTCGGCACCGCCGTCGCCTCGGCGGTGCTCGGCGAGATCGAGGACGCCGGGCTCGTCGAGGCCGCCGCAACCCACGGCGCTCGGGTGCGCCAGGTGCTCGAGACCATGGACTCCCCGCTCATCGAGGGTGTGCGCGGACGCGGTCTGCTGCTGGGCGTCGCGCTGCGGCATCCGGTCGCCGGGTCCGTCGTCGCGGCGGCGCAGGAGCACGGTCTCATCGTCAACGCCGCCAACGACCGCACGGTGCGCATCGCGCCGCCCCTGACCATCGGCGACGTCGAGATCGACGAGTTCGCCGAGCTGTTCGCCGCCGCTTTGCACACCGTCGAATCGGCCCTGCTTCTCGAAGACACGACCACGGAGGAATCCGCATGACCCGCCATCTGCTCCGCGACGACGACCTGAGCCCGGCCGAGCAGGCCGAGGTGCTCGACCTCGCCCTCGCGCTGAAGAAGGACCGCTGGAAGCTCAAGCCCCTCGAGGGCCCGCAGACGGTAGCCGTCATCTTCGACAAGTCGTCGACGCGCACGCGCGTGTCGTTCGCCGTCGGCATCGCCGATCTGGGCGGCTCGCCGCTGATCATCTCGACGGCCAACAGCCAGCTCGGCGGCAAAGAGACGCCCTCCGACACCGCGCGGGTGCTCGAACGTCAGGTCGCCGCGATCGTCTGGCGCACCTACGCCCAGGCCGGTCTCGAAGAGATGGCGCAGGGAACGCGGGTGCCCGTCGTCAATGCGCTCAGCGACGACTTCCACCCGTGCCAGCTGCTCGCCGACCTCCTGACGATCCGCGAGCACAAGGGCGACCTCGCCGGTCTCACGCTGTCGTTCTTCGGCGACGGCCGCTCCAACATGGGGCACTCGTACGTCCTCGCCGGTGTCACCGCAGGCATGCATGTTCGGGTCGCCGCCCCCGAGGGTTACGGGCCGCGCGAGGACGTCGTCGCCGACGCGCAGCGCATCGCCGCGCGGACCGGCGGCTCGGTCACCATCCTGATCGACCCGAGCGAGGCCGCGTCGGGCGCCGATGTGATCGTCACCGACACGTGGGTCTCGATGGGCAAGGAAGAGGAGAAGCTCGCGCGCATCGACGACCTCGGCGCCTACAAGGTCACCCAGCAGACTATGGATGCCGCCGCCCCCGGCGCCATCTTCATCCACTGCCTGCCCGCCGACCGCGGCTACGAGGTCGACGCCGACGTCATCGACGGACCGCAGAGCGTCGTGTGGGATGAGGCCGAGAACCGCCTGCACGCGCAGAAGGCGCTGCTCGTCTGGCTCCTGCGTCAGCAGTGACCGGGCGGTGACGGAGGGACGGTGACGCCGGTGCCGGGGTGGGGCGAAGCTCTGCGACAGCGGTCGCTGTTCTCCCCGTCGCGCATCGACGGCGTCGACCTCGCGCGCGGGCTCGCGGTGATCGGCATGCTCGCGGCGCACCTGCTCGTCATCCCCGACCTCGACTGGACCGACCCGGCGACCTACGACGGGCTCGTCCATGGACGATCATCGATCCTCTTCGCGACCCTCGCAGGAGTCTCGATCGGGCTTATCAGCGGCGGCCTCCGGCCGGTGAGCGGGCCCGGGCTCGCGACCGCGCGGCTGCGACTGCTGGTGCGTGCCGCGGCGATCTGGGTCGTGGGCGTCGTGCTGATCCTCTTCGCGGTGCCGGTGTACGTCATCCTGCCCGCCTACGCGGTTCTCTTCATCATCGCCGCCGCGGTCCTGCCGCTGCGTGCCCGGTCGCTTGCCATCGCCGCCGTGGTGGTGGGAGTGATCGCGCCGTTCCCGCAGGCAGCGATCGACGCGCTCGCGTTCTGGTCGACGCCGGCCGGTGACGACCTGTCGAACGCCGTCGGCTGGCACTACCCGTTCCTCACCTGGATCGCCTTCGTGCTGGCGGGCATGGCCGCCGCCCGATGCGACCTGCGCCGCCGGTACACGCCGGTGCTGCTCGTTCTCGTCGGCGCCGGCCTCGCCCTCGCCGGCGCCGTGCTGGACGTCGTCTGGGGTGAGTCCGAGTCCTTCGGCGAGACGGTGTGGACCGGAGAGGCGCATTCGTCGGGACTGTTCGAGGTCGTCGGCTCCGGCGGGTTCGCGCTGCTGGTGCTCGGCCTCTGCATCCTCCTGTGCCGCACGCCCCTGACGTGGCTCGCGCTGCCGCTGCGGGCCGTCGGCTCGATGCCGCTCACGGCCTACAGTGCGCAGATCGTCGTGTGGGCGGCGTCGAGACCGGCTCCCGAGCCGGGAACGTTCGAGCTCGACGCGTACCGTGCCCTGGAGCCGTTCTGGCCCATGACCCTCGGGATCGTCGCCGGCTGCACGCTCTGGGCACTCCTCGTCGGGCGCGGGCCGCTCGAGGCCGGGATCGACGCGCTCGCCCGGCGCGTCGTGCCGGGAACGGCGGTGGTCGCGAGCGCCTCGGCCGCCGATCGGGGCGGCTCGGCCCGCCCCGATAAGCTGGAGCGATGAGCGCAGACACGTCAGGCGGCACGAACTCCGGGGCTCTCTGGGGAGCCCGCTTCGCGTCGGGTCCGGCACCCGAGCTGGCGCGCCTGAGCCGATCGACGCACTTCGACTGGGCGCTCGCCAGCTACGACATCGCCGGATCGCACGCCCATGCCAAGGCTCTCGCCGCCGCCGGGTATCTGACCCCCGACGAGGAGAGCCGCATGCACGCGGGTCTCGACACCGTCCTCGCTGCCGTGCGTGACGGCTCGCTCCTGCCCGCGCCGGACGACGAAGACGTCCACGGTGCTCTCGAGGCCGCGCTCATCGCAACCGTCGGCGCCGACCTCGGCGGCAAGCTGCGCGCCGGTCGCAGTCGCAACGACCAGATCGCGACCCTCGTGCGGCTCTACCTGCTCGACCACGCCGAGGTGATCGCCCGCGACATCCTGCGCCTCATCGACGCGATCGTCGGGCAGGCCGAGGCGCATTCGCGCGCGATCATGCCCGGTCGCACCCACCTGCAGCACGCGCAGCCGGTGCTGCTGGCGCACCACCTGCAGGCCCACGCCTGGCCGCTCCTGCGCGACCTCGAGCGACTACGCGACTGGGCGGCACGCGCCCGCGTCTCGCCGTACGGCGGGGGAGCGCTCGCCGGGGCGACGCTCGGTCTCGACCCGCAGCTGGTGGCGACCGAGCTCGGTCTCGACCGCCCCGCCGAGAACTCCATCGACGGCACGTCGTCGCGCGACGTCGTGGCGGAGTTCGCGTTCGTCTCGGCGATGATCGCCGTCGACATCTCGCGCTTCGCCGAAGACATCATCATCTGGAACACGCGCGAGTTCGGCTTCGTCACGCTCGACGACGGCTACTCGACCGGGTCGAGCATCATGCCGCAGAAGAAGAACCCCGACATCGCCGAGCTCGCCCGCGGCAAGGCCGGCCGTGTGATCGGCAACCTGTCGGGGCTGCTCGCCACGCTCAAGGCCCTGCCGCTGGCGTACAACCGCGACCTGCAGGAGGACAAGGAGCCGGTCTTCGACTCGATCGAGACGCTCGAGGTCGTGCTCCCCGCGTTCGCCGGCATGGTCGCGACGCTGCGCTTCGACCTCGACCGCATGGCCGAGCTCGCACCCCAGGGTTTCTCGCTCGCCACCGACGTGGCCGAATGGCTCGTCAAGCGGGGCGTGCCCTTCCGCGAGGCTCACGAGGTGTCGGGCTCGCTCGTCCGCCTGTGCGAGGAGCGGGGCATCGAGCTGCACGAGGCGTCGGACGACGACCTCGCAGCGGTGTCCGTGCACCTCGACCCTCGTGTGCGCGAAGTGCTCTCGCCCGAGGGCTCGGTCGCGAGCCGCGACGGCGCCGGCGGCACTGCCCCGGTGCGTGTCGACGAGCAGCGGGCGGCGCTCATCGCCCGCGCGCAGCAGGCCGTGCACATTTGGCGGCACTGACATCAGTCGTACGCTGATATCTCGGCGTTATCAGACCACGACTTATATCTCAGCGATATAAGTGTTAATCTCATATCATGACGATCGCTGTGATCGCCGACATCGTCGGCTCTCGCCGCCTCGATGACCGCAGCCTCACCCAGGCGCGGATCGAGCGGACGATCGCCGAGGTCGACGCGGCGCTCCCGGTGAGCCGAGCCCCGATGCGCGCGACGTTCGCCGACGAGTTCCAAGCCGTGTTCGATGAGCTCGACGACGCGCTGGCCTGGCTCCTGCTCCTGCAGCTCGCTCTGCCCGATGAGGCGGCACTGCGGTTCGGGGTGGGTGTCGGAGACGTCGACCAGGTCGACTCCGCCACGCCGACGATCTCAGACGGCCCCGGATGGTGGCGCGCACGCGAGGCGATCGAGCAGGTCCACGGTCTGCAGGACCGCACCGTGCCGCGCGCCCGCACCCGCGTTGTCGCCGGTGGCGAGGAGGATGTCGCCATGGCCGACCGCATCCGTTTCGTCAACGCCTACCTGCTCGCGCGCGACGAGCTGGTCGGTGCCATGTCGCAGCGTGCCCGCCGCCTCGCCTACGGCCGGTGCCTGGGTCGCACGCAGGGTGCGCTCGCCGCCGAGGAGGGCATCTCGCAGTCGGCGGTATCGCAGCTGCTCGCCTCGTCGGGTGCTCCCGCCGTCGTCGGCGGGTTCGCGGCACTGCGGGAAGGCTTCCGATGATCGGGGCCGGGCTCGCGCTGCTCGCCGTCGGCGGGCTCGACCTCGCTCGGCGCCGCCTGGCGGGTGCCCGGCTGGGGGTCGTCCTGGTGCTGATCGGCGCCGTGCTGCTCCCGCTCGCCGCCTGGGCCGGCGCCGCCGGCTGGTGGTTCGCCGCGGTCGCCGTCGCGGCCGGGTGGGCGGCGACGACCTCGACCCGCGACCCCACGCGCTGGGGACTCTGGCCCGCGGCGGGCATCGCCGTTGTGGTGGCCGTCATGGTCGCCTTCGTCGGGGTGCGCGACGGGCAGGGCCCGCTCGAGCGCATCTGGCCGATAGACTCGCCTCTCGGCGCCGTCACCCTCGACCTCGCCGTTGCGATCGCGGGATCGCTGGTGTTCCTCGTCGAGTCGGGCAACGTCATCGTCCGTGCGTCGCTGCGCGACGGCGCCGTCGCCGAGGAGGCCACCAAAGCGCTCAAGGGCGGCCGTCTCATCGGCCCGATCGAGCGGCTGCTCGTCTTCGCCCTCACCCTCACCGGGGCGTTCACGCTGCTGGCTGCGGTCCTCGCGGCCAAGGGCATCGTGCGCTTCCCCGAGATCTCCCGCGACGAAGACGGCGGCGACCGTGCCGAGTACTTCCTCGTGGGCAGTCTCGTCAGCTGGGTCGTCGCCCTGGGAGCGGCGTTTCTCGTCTGGTGGGGTGGCGCGGGCTGACCCTTGCCGTCCCGCGCCGGCTGCGTCATGCTCGCCGCATGGCGAAGATGGAGCTTTTCGAGATCCCGGCCGACGACATCCAGCGTGCGCAGGCGTTCTATCGGTCGGTGCTCGGGTTCGAGTACGAGCCGTGGGCCGACGACATGGGCATGCTGCGGCAGCCCGATGGTCACGGTGTCGACGGTGATCTGCACCAGCGGGGTGAGGTGCCGCATCCCACGATCGTGTTCACGGTCGACCGCATCGAGGATGTCGTGGCTGCCGCGGTCGCCGCCGGCGGCGAGCAGGTGGGGGAGATCCAGCAGCTCGGCGAGGACTCGCGGTGGGTGTACCTGCGCGACTCCGAAGGCAACGTCATCGGGTTGTTCGACGAGGTCGCGGTGGGCTGACACGGGGCGGCGGCGCGCCCGCTGATAGCCTGGAGCGCGTGTCTGATGAAGCCCTGACGGCCGCCCCCGTGGCGCTCGATCCCGCGTTCGAGAACGTGTGGGACGAGCTCGTGTGGCGCGGTCTCGTGCATGTGTCCACCGACCAGGAAGCGCTGCGAGAGGCGCTCGGCGGAGACCCCATCACGTATTACTGCGGCTTCGACCCCACGGCGGCATCCCTGCACCTCGGCCACCTCGTGCAGCTGTTGACGCTCCGCCGCCTGCAGCTCGCCGGGCACAAGCCGCTCGGGCTCGTCGGAGGCTCGACGGGTCTTATCGGCGACCCGCGGCCGACTGCCGAGCGCACGCTGAACTCCCGTGAGACCGTCGCCGAGTGGGTCGACCGCCTGCGCGGCCAGATCGAGCGGTACCTGAGCTTCGAGGGCGAGAACGCTGCCCGCATGGTCAACAACCTCGACTGGACGGCACCGCTGTCGGCGATCGACTTCTTGCGCGAGATCGGCAAGCACTACCGTGTCGGCACGATGCTGAAGAAGGATGCCGTCGCCGCGCGCCTGAATTCCGATGCCGGCATCAGTTACACCGAGTTCAGCTACCAGATCCTGCAGGGTCTCGACTTCCTCGAGCTGTACCGGCAGTACGGCTGCACGCTGCAGACCGGCGGGTCGGACCAGTGGGGCAATCTCACCAGCGGCACCGACCTGATCCACCGCGTCGAGGGCACGTCGGTGCATGCCTTCGGCACGCCGCTGATCACCAACAGCGACGGCACGAAGTTCGGCAAGAGCGAGGGCAACGCGATCTGGATCGACGCGGAGCTCACGAGCGCGTACGCGTTCTACCAGTTCTGGCTCTCTACCGCGGATGCCGATGTCGTCGAGCGTCTGAAGGTGTTCACGTTCCTCTCGAGCGACGAGATCGCCGAGTACGAGCGCCTCGTCGCCGACGAGCCGTTCCGCCGCGCCGCTCAGAAGCGTCTGGCGTTCGAGGTCACCGCGACCGTCCACGGTGTCGATGCCACGGCCAAGGTCATCGCGGCGTCCGAGGCGCTGTTCGGTCAGGGCGACCTGACCGCGCTCGATGCCGACACGCTGCGCTCGGCCCTGCTCGAGCTGCCGCACGCGACCGTCCCGAAGGGAACCGGGGTCGTGCAGCTGCTGGTCGACACCGGCCTGGTCGGCAGCCTGTCGGAGGCGCGACGCGCGATCGCCCAGGGCGGCGTGTCGGTCGACGGAGTGAAGGTCGACGACGAGTCGGCCATCGTCACCGGCGACCTGCCGGGCGGGGTGTCGGTGCTGCGACGCGGCAAGAAGACGCTCGCCGGCGTTCTCATCGGGGGCTGACCAGCCGGATGCCGTTCACCCCGAGCCATGCCGTCGTCGCGCTCGCGGTCGTGCGGACCCCGCTCGTGCCCGCGGCGGTGGCGATCGGGGCGATGGCGCCGGATCTGCCGCTGTTCGCGCGCGGGATCGGCATCAGCTACGCGCAGACGCACGCGTACCCGTGGCTGACCGTGGTGATCGCGGGCGTGCTGCTGCTCGCGTGGTGGCTTCTGCTGCGCCCCGCCGCGCGTGAGCTCGCGCCGGGATGGATGGCGTCGAGGCTGCCGTCCGCGTGGGACGCGCAGGGCGGCGAGGCGCTGCGGACGGTGCGGCGGGGGACCGTGCCGATGACGGTCGCGATCATCGTGGCATCCCTCGCGATCGGGGTGCTCAGCCATATCGCGTGGGACGCGTTCACCCATGAGGGGCGGTGGGGCGTCGAGCTGATCCCGGCGCTCGCGGAGCGCTGGGGGCCGCTGCACGGCTACCGGTGGTTCCAGTACGCCTCGAGCGTGCTCGGGCTGCTGGGCCTCGCGGTAGCGGGCGCCGTGTGGCTGCGCGGTGGAGCTCGTGGCGCGGTGCGGCGGGTGCTGCCCAGCGTCGTGCGCGTGACGTGGTGGGCGTCGCTGCCGGTCGCGCTCGTGATCGCCACGGCCGTCGGGTTCGCGGCCTACGGGCCGCTGACGGCGGAGTGGACCGCGCAGCACCTCGCGTACCGGGTGCTGCCGCCGGCGTGCGCCATCTGGGGTGCCGGCACGGTGATGCTGTGCATCGCGGTGCAGATCGTGCGGCGGCGCGCCTTGCGCTGAGCTCGCGCCACCGCAGAGCCGAAGCCGACCAGCTCGATACAGGGTGCGTTACTCGACACCGCGGAGGCGGTCGATCTCGCGACGCTCGCGCTTGGTCGGGCGCCCGGCACCGCGGTCGCGGACGGCGAGCATCGCGGTGGGTTCGCGCGGGGGAGTGCGCTCGTCGACCGCTGTCGCGGCGACCGGGGCCCCGACGCGCTTGGTGAGCGTCTGGCGGACGACGAGGATGCGGTCGAAGCCCGCGATGCGCACGCGCAGCTCGTCTCCCGGGCGCACCGACTGGGATGCCTTGACCTTCTCGCCGTTGACGCGGACGTGTCCGGCACGGCAGGCGGTGGTCGCCGCGGAGCGGGTCTTGTAGACGCGGACCGCCCAGAGCCACGAGTCCACGCGGACGGGGGCGTCGGATGCGGTCATGCGTTCCATTCTCGCCGACGCGTCAGGTCGGGTCGCCGTCGGTGTGCTCGGTCGCGCCGGACAGGTCGAGCGAGACGAGGGCGACGTGGGGCTTCGGGCGGGCGACCTCCCGGAAGTCGGCGGTGAGGAACGTCGAGAGTGCCCCGTGGTAGAGCTCGTTCGAGGTGACTTTGCGCCCAGCATCCGGGTCGACCGGATACGCCTCGACCACTCTGGCGCCGTTCTCTCGGGCGAAGGCGACCGCCGCCTCGAGGAGCGCGGCGTTGAGGCCCGAGCCGCGGTGCTCTTTGCGCACCGCGAAGCAGCTGATGGCCCAGACATCCGCGTCGTCCCAGGGCTCTTCGGTTGCGCCGGCGTAGGCGCGCGTCTTGCTCAGGCGTACCTGGCGGGTGCGCGGACCGACGCGGACCCAGCCGGCGGCGTCGCCGTCGACGTAGGCGACGAGCCCGGGGGAGGGCGCGGCATCCACTTCATCGCGGAAGGCGTCCGCGCGTCCCGCGATGTCGGTGCGCTGGAAGTCGGCGTTCGTCATCGTCCACCATTGGCACTGACACTCGCCCCCGTCGCCGCCACCGCTCATCGCCTGCTGCGCGTCGCTGAAGCTGCCGGGTGTCACCGGCACGATCGTCGTCTCGCTCATGGGCCGACCGTAGCGCCCAGCTCCGACACCGGCAACGCGCCCGGGTGCAGCGGTTCGCGAGCAAGCCCGGGACCGGTTAGGATAGGGGAGTTGTCCGCGTGCGGACAGCGGACCGGGATGTGGCGCAGCTTGGTAGCGCACTTGACTGGGGGTCAAGGGGTCGCAGGTTCAAATCCTGTCATCCCGACCAATTGAGAGTTACTCAAACCAATGGACGCAAAGTCCCTTTTGGTCGACGAGAAGGAGCCCTCCGCGGAAACGCGGGGGGCTTCTTCGTTTTGGCGAGAGTGAGCGTCGCTCCAGGAATGCAGTGCGGCGATCACGTCGGTGCGAACGGGGTCGATGCGAAGCCGTCCGTCTTCGACATAGACCACTAGTCGGTCGAAGAAGGCCGCGAGCAGGTCTCGTCGCACGTTGTCAGATACCCGAGAGTAGAACTCGTCAGGCTCCTCGAACAGGTCCAGGTAGGCGAGCACGGTCTCGGCGCCGGAGCGCAGGTGCTTCTCCGTGCGCTGGAGGCGCTCGCTGATAGATGCCTTCTGCATGGTGATGTCATTCAGCCGTGTCCGCAGCTTATCGCTGGGCATCGTACCGTCGGCGGCGAGGTCAATCAGTCGGTCCTCCTGTGATTCGAGCGTTTGGAGCTGTTTGCGGAGGTTCGACTTGAGTTCCCGTTCTGCCGCCTGCAACGTATCCATTGCCGCGGTTACCTCGGCTCGGAGCGCTGTGAGGGTGGCTGCATCGAATCGCTCCGCTGCGACGGCGCGATGCACGGCGGCTTCGACGTCATCGAGCCGGATAGTTCCGATCGAACAGCGGCCTCGTTGTTTCGCCGCGCAGAGGTAGTACTCGTACAGGCCCCCGTTGCCAGTGTTCTGGCTGTAGACGAGTCTGCTCGTGCGGCCCTCGTCGGCGCAGGTCCCACACGCGAGCAGACCCTTCAGGTAGTGAAAGTGGATCATGTCTCGGTCGCCTTTACGGTTCCGGCGGTCCAAGATCTTCTGGACCTCGAGGAAAGTTGTCTTGCTGACGATCGCTTGGTGACGGCCGGGGTAAAGAGCTCCCTTGAAGCGGATGGCACCGGTGTAGTACGGATCGCGAAGAATTTTCGCAAGCGCGCTCGGCGACAGGGGGCGGGCGGGCCGCTTCGCAGATGGCCGCGTGGTCAAGCCTTGGTCTTCAAGTAGTCCCGCGAGTTGCCAGATCGAGTACTGATCAGTCGCGTATTGCTCAAACGCCCGGCGGATGAGTTCGTATCTCGCTGGGTCGAGGTCGATCGTGTTGACGAGCCGACCGTCGTAGTCCTTACGGACGTTGAGGTAGCCGAGCTTCGCTCGACCGACACTTCCGCCCCGCTGCACCTTATGGGCCATCTTGATCCTGATGTCCTCGCCAGACTGGCGGACTTGGACTTCGTTCATGATGTCGGTGATGGCTTCCATGGCGTCTCCCATGTAGCCGTCACCGAACCTCTCCTTCGCTGAGACGAGCGTGACCCCCTTATCCCGTAGCCGGATCTTCGTCACGGCGGCGTCGAGGTGATTCCGAAACACGCGGGAACGCATGTAGATCACGACGTAGCGCACCTCAGGAGGAAGTTTTTCGTCCCTTCGCCGGATTCTTCGCGGTACGGTAAGCCACCGCATGACGCGAGGCCGCGTGATGGGGCGTTAGTCATCTATTGGGGTTTGGCTTTTCGGGGGCGTCGTGGGTTTTGTGCTGTCGCGTTTTGGTTCGTCGAGGGTGAAATCGATCGGGGTGAGCGCGGGGAGCCTGACCCGCTTTTCCGGACACCAGTTTTGAGGCGATGATCGTCTCGGAAGGAGTCCGTGAGATGCCTGCTGCCCACCCGCCGGAGTTCCGGCGTCGAGCCCTTGATCTCGTTGCCCAGGGAAACCCGGTTGCGCAGACCGCTCGTGATCTTGGGATCAGCGAGTCGTGCCTGCGGAACTGGATGAACCGTGACGCGGTCGACTCCGGCCGCAAGTCCGGGATCACGACCGATGAGCACAAGGAGCTCGTCGAGTTGCGGCGCCGGAACCGGGTGCTGGAGATGGAGATCGAGATCCTCAAGCGCGCGTCGGCGTACTTCGCGAGGGAGAACGTGCTCCCAAAATAGGGTTCCGGCTGGTCCAGGAGCTCGCCGCTGACGGTGTTCCCGTCGCGGTGGCCTGCCGGTTCCTGAACGTCTCGAAGTCCGGCTTCTACGAGTGGGTCGGCCGGCCACCATCGCGGCGTGCGGTCTCGGATGCGGAGCTGACGACCACGATCCGTCGAATCCACGCTGACTCGAGGGGGACGTATGGGGCGCCGCGGGTGCTTGCCGAGCTTCGGCTCGGACTCGGGGTTCACGTTGGCCGGAAACGCGTCGCCCGGCTGATGCGGATCGACGGTCTTGTGGGCGTCTCGCACCGCCGGAAGCGGCGCGGATGGAAGCCCGATACCGCTACGCACGAGGACCTCGTGAAGCGACAGTTCCGCGCCGACACGCCGAACCGGCTGTGGTTCTGCGACATCACGCAACACCGCGCGAAAGACGGATGGGTCTACTGCGCGGCCGTGATCGACGCGTTCAGCCGCCGGGTCGTTGGCTGGTCGATCAGCGACCGGATCACTGCGGAGATCGTCGTTGACGCGCTCGAGATGGCCCGCTGGCGCCGCCGCCCCGAACCCGGGACCGTGGTCCACGCGGACCGAGGAGCGCAATACACCTCATGGCTCTTCGGGCATAGGCTCCGCCAAGCCGGGCTCCTCGGCTCAATGGGACGCGTCGCTTCCAGCGTCGACAACGCACTCATCGAGAGCTTCTGGTCAACGATGCAACGCGAGCTCCTCGACCGGTCGACCTGGGCCTCGAAAGCGGAACTGTCGTCGGCGATGTTCGAGTGGATCGAAGCGTTCTACAACCCCACCCGCCGACACACCGCGCTCGGCAACCACAGCCCCGTGGAGTTCGAACGACTTCACATCCCCGCCGCAACCGCGGCATGATCAACAAAGAGAAACCGTCCGGGAAACCGGGTCAGGCTCCGCCCTCGTCGTAGCTCGGGTCGACGTGAAGGGGTTCCGGCTCTTGCGGCACGATTTCGTCGTTGAGCTTGTCGACGTTCATGGCCGTTATTCCGTGGCGCTGGGTTCTGATGCGGTGGGTCGGGGCGCCGGCCACGCTTTGCGTGGTTGGGGCACGATGGCGATGGAGCCGGTGGCGACCGAGACTCGGTATTCGCGGTCGATGGTTCTGACCGGCTTGGCGATGCTGATGAGGATGAGTGCTGTTGCGGCGAATGCGGCCGCGGCCCATGCGTTCAGTGTGTAGGGGGGGCCAAATATGAGGAGGGCTCCGCCGACGGTAGAGCCGAGGACGTTGGCGAGTCCCACTGCACTCTGAGTAAGGGCGGCGGCAAACGCCGGTGCGAAGGGAGCGGTGTCGATCAGTCGAATCTGTAACGGCAGGATGATCAGCTGTGCAGAGATGCCGATGCCGAAGGCGGCGATGAAGACGAATACTTCGCTGCTCATGGTGAGGGCGAAGACGACCATCACCACTCCGGTCACCGCGTAGGCGATTACGAGGGCGCCTTTGACCGATCTATCGGCAATCCGCCCGCCGATGACGGCGCCAACTGTCATCCCAACTCCGAAGAGCACCAGTATCCAGGGCGTGGCGCTGGTGGTGAGCCCTGCCGCCGCGGCGATGACGGAGATGTACCCGTAGACGGAGTTGATCGAGGCGAATCCGATGGCACCGGCGATGATGCCGATCCACATTTGACCTCGCTTTAGAGCGGCCAGGTCGGCCGTCACGGGTCCGGCTTCCCGAGGCTGGGCCTGCGGGAGAAGCACTGTTATGGCGATAGCTGTGGCGGTGAATATGGCGGTGATGCCTAGGAATACGGCGCTCCAGCCGGCGGTGTCGCCGAGCGCGGTCGCGAGGGGGACGCCGGCGATGTTTGCGATTGTTTGTCCGAGCACCACTGTAGAGGCGGCTCGTCCGCGGTGTTGTGGGGCCAGCAGCGTCATCGCGGTTGCAGCCGCCGCCCCGAAGTACGCGCCATGGGGCAGGCCCGAGAGGAATCGAGCGAGGATAAACACCTCAAGGTTCGGGCTGAGTGCTGTGATCAGGGTTGCGATGGCCAGGAGCACGACCTCCACGATCAGCACACGTTTGAGAGGGAGTCGGCGAAGCAGCAGGGTGAGCACCGGGGCGCCCAGCATCGCTCCGAAGGCGTAGGCGGCGATGGCCGCGCCGATGGCCTGGCTCGATGAACCGAACGATTCGGCGATGTTCGGGAGTAGACCCACCACCGCGAATTCGGTCGTTCCGAGCCCGAATGTGCCGAGGGCCAGCGCGGCCAAGGCCGGGCCGGCGGGTCTGCGACTGGCGGTCACCGTGTTCCTCCGGCGAGCTGAGATGAGCTATTCACGACGAGATGGGTGTGATTGGGTATTGCAACTGGTGCTCGCCGGGCGTTAGATGCCGGTCGATCGGACCGATCAGCAACCGTGCGGTGGTTCCCTCAGGCACAGTGACGTTCACGTCGAGGTCGTCGCCGTCGATGCGCCAGCCCGCTTGAGCGCTTCCGAATGGTGTGCCGACGGTGGCCTCAGCGTGGGTGAGCCCGGGGAGTAGGGTGGGACGGATATTGATGGTGCGGAACCCGGGTTCGGCGGGTGAGATGCCGACGAGTCGTTCGATGAGGAAACCGGTGACGGCGCCGTAGGCGTAGTGGTTGTGGCTGGCGTGTGCCTTTCCTTTCTGGGTGTAACCCTCCCAGGTTTCCCAGGTCGTGGTCGCTCCCCGCTCGACTTGGGACAGCCATGAGGGCGTCGTGGTCTGCAGAAGCAGACGTGCGGCGACATCGGCACGACCGTTGTCTGTCAGGACGAAAAGAAGCCATGGGGTGCTGAGGAATCCGGTTCCGAGATGGTCGCCGGCTTCCTCGATCAGGTCCACGAGTCGCTCAACTGCGGCGGCCTTCTCGTCGGCCTGAAGGAGGCCGAACGCGAGGGCGCGCACGTAGTCGTCTTGACGGTTCATGCCGATGCGCCCGTCGGGGTGGATGAAAGCGGCACGCCACGCTTTTCGGGTGCGGTCTGCGAGCTGCCGGTAGTGTTTAGCGTCGTTCTCGCGGTCCAGGGCGGTGGCGAGTGTGGCGAGTTGCCGCGCAGAGTGCTCGAGGTAGGCGGTGGCGATGACGGGCCCCGAGCGCAGCGCTGAGTCGGCTACGGAGGCGATGAAGGACTCACCGGGCCGGAGCCATTCACCCCAGTTGAAACCTGTGTCGACGATGTATTTCTCGTTCTCCAGCGCGGCACCTCGAGCGCGGAGACGTCGCCTGATGCTGCGCTTGTGGGCGGCTCTGTGTTCGAGGTGGTCCACCCAGCGTTTGGCGGCCGGATAAGCAAGCTCGACCGATGTGGTGTCGTCGTAGTACTGGTGGAGCACGGTGGGGAGTTGCACACTCACGTCCCCCCAGCCGGCGGAGCTGGAAAGAATGGTGAAAGCCTTACTCAGCCCGCCGCTGAAACTGGACGTCTCAGCCGGGATGAACGGTGGGATCCGCCCGTCGGGGAGCTGCTCGACGGCGAGATTGCGGAGGTAGCGGCGGAGGTACTCGGAGACGTTTGCGTAGGTCGTGGCCGTGGCGGCGAACGCCTGAATGTCACCTGTCCACCCGGATCGTTCCCGGGTGGGGCAGTCGGTCGGGGTGTCAGTGAAGTTGGACCGCATTGACCACTTTGTGTTCTCGTATAGCTTGTTCAGTCGTTCATCGGAGCACTGGAATGTGCCGGTGGGGGCGAGGTTGGTGGACAGGACGACATATTCGAGGTCGTCGGCGGTGAGCGTGTTGGGGAGCCCGTCGATTTCGACGTAGCGGAAACCGTGGATGGTGAACCATGGTTGCCACCATGTCGGGGTGCCGTCAAGGATGACCCTGTCGGCTTGGACTATTCCCTTTGCGACGGGCGGGAGGGCGAGGTAGTCGATGTCGACGCTGCCGTTGGCGGCGACGAGCTCGCTGTGGGTGAGGGTGACGACAGTGCCTGCCTTTCCCTGGAGGTGGATGCGAACCACGCCGGCGGCGTTCTGCCCGAAATCGACCAGCTGCGTGCCGGCGGGTGTGCGGGTGATGCTGAGCGGGCGCAGTGTGTCGACCTTCTCGACGCGTCCGCCCTCTTCTGGGATGAGGTTTCGCTGGGTGGGGAAAATCTCGACGGGACCGAACCTGCCGGGATCGTTCGGTGGCGGTGTCGTGGCAGAGAGCCAGTTGTCATCGGAGACGCGCAGATCCACTTTCTCTCCGAGCATGGGATCGGAGATGGATATCCGTCCGGCACCCGCGAGCCATGACGAGTCGCTGACGATGGTGGCGGTGCTTCCGTCGGTGTATTCGATGTCGATGGTGACGTGTCCGGCGAGACGGTCTCCGTAGACGTCTGGGCGACTCGAGCCGCCGATGTGACCGCGGAACCTCCCTTCCCCGATTGCCATCGCGAGCACATTGTGGCCTTCCCGTAGGTGCTCGGTGATGTCATATTCCTGGTACTCGACGTAGTGATCGAACGGTGTCCACCTGGGGACGAGCGCCGTGCCGGTCTGATTGACGGAGTTGACGAAGAACCGGTACCAGCCGAGCGCGCTCACGCGGGCCCGCGCCTCCTGGACTTTCCTTTCGACAGTCACATCACCACGCAGATAGAGCGTGGTGCGGTCGCTGGGTGAGGTAGGGGAGGGGCCGGTGATCCACTTCGCAGAGGTGGTCGCGGAAGTCATGTCTACTCCTTAGTAGTAGTGATTCGATGGAGCTGTCGGTCAGTTGTCCGACGAGGCCATTGCTTTCCGTAGTGCCGCGTCCCGGCTCTCACGCAGCCCGACGATCAGTGGGTGGTTCGGTCGCATCACGTCCGCGCCGTGGTACATTCCGGGCACCACGCGCAAATCACATGGCACCCCCGCGGCCTTGAGCCGTTCCGCGTAGTCGAGGCATTCGTCGTAGAACTGATCGATGTCGCCGACGCCGATCCAGGCGGGTGCGAGACCGTGCAGATTTGCACGGCGGGCGGGAACGGCGTAGGGCCGCGATTCGCCGTCCCCGGGTGCGTGCCCGAGGTAGCTCGCCCAGCCGTAGCGGTTCGAGGGGACCGTCCACGTCAGGTATACCTCGCGGTTCGCTTCCGCACGAAGCACCGTGCGGTCGTCCAGCATGGGGTAAGTCAGCAGTTGCACGCAGAGCGCGATGCTCTCATCGTGTGCGCGCTGAGCCATCGCCGCGGCGAGTCCCGCGCCGGCACTATCCCCTCCTACCGCGATCCGGTCGACGAACACCCCGAGATGGCCAGCGTTGGCAACGATCCACTCCAGAGCCGCGAAACAGTCATCGATTGCCGCGGGGTACGGATACTCAGGGGCGAGCCGGTAATTCGGGACGACCACGATGATCCCGTGAGTACGGGCCAAGTAGGACGCGACATCGTTGGCGTGTTCCGCGGAACCTGAGATCAAGCCACCTCCGAAGCACCAGACCAGGGCACCGCTTGGGGCAGCGCGCACGTCCGGCTCGTGGATGGTGACCGGCACCTGGCTCGTGCCGACGGTCACCCGTCGTGTACGTACCCCGGGCAGGACGGCGGTCGGCTTGGCGTTACCGTAACGCATCACCGCGCGTAGGGGTGTGCGTCCGGTGAGATGAAACGGCAAGCGGATCACTGGAACCAAGAGGTCAGGGTTCGCGGCACGAATTGCTTCGCGCCAGGTCGTTGGTTTGATTGTCATCAGCCATCTACCTCTCTCACCAGTCCGCGGAATGGTCCGACGTCAAGCAGCACGAGTACGGGATCGTCGTTTTCCGAGCAGGAACAATGTATCAGTATTTTCCTAAGGACAATAGATGCGGCGACTGTCTAGAATCGTCACGTGCCAAGACCAGACCAGCTCAAGCTCGACCCAATCGACGGAGCCGATTTGTCTGCGTTGTCGGGGGCTGAGCCGGATGGGCTCATCGGGCTGATCGAATCGGTCATCCGTCTCGCGAACAGCGGACATGTACGGCAAACCCTCATGCGCCTCAGCGGGTTCCCTGCGGAGGACATACCCGCGTTTCTCGCTTTGAATCAGTTGGTGCTGCACGGGGCGCTGCGTCCGACGGACCTGGCCGAGCAACTCGATACGGGCCGGTCGAACGCGACCAAGATCGTGGAGCGCCTGCAAGCAATGGATCTCGTTCTCCGGCTCCCCGATCCAGAAGATGCGCGCGGAGTGCTCGTAGCCCTATCCCCTCATGGGCGGGCAATCGGCCGACGTCTAGTCGACACGAACCAATCGATGCTGGACCGTCTGAGCGCCGACTGGCACCCCGACGACATCCCCACCTTCCAGCGACTGCTACGCCAACTAATCTCAGGTTACGAGACCATCAACGATCCACCCCTGGGGTGAGGCGCGAGCAGAAAAGTTTGCCACGTCCGATCTGGGGATACCGCGTCGAGATCCGCCGAGTGATCTGCACGACCAACGCGATCGAGTCGATCAGCGCAGCGTACCGGCGGGCGGTGGAGGTCAAGTCTCCCCGCCCTGCGTGCGCGTGGCCGGCGCGCTGTTCCACTCAAAGACCACCGCTAGCACGCCTCGTCGTTCGAGCACGCGGGCGAGAACGAGTCCACCCATCCCGGCGCCGACGTGATGCTCGCTACTTCTTCGATCCGCTGTATCGGTCCGACTTGCGATCCGGTGTACCGAAGGAGGGACACCGCACACGACGAACAACGTCCGTCGTCAGCTCCGTGACGTCATGGACCAAGCCGGCATCACAGACGTAACCCCACATCGGTTCCGCCGCATCCCCGCCATCGCGAGCAGGTCTCGGAAGAGGGAGCTGAGCAGCCGAGAAACCTGCCGGCTCCGATGCGGTGTCCGTCATCGGATTCGCTCGGGATGGGTGATCGGGCACTGCACGCTGGAGTCGACGATTTCGAAGGGCGCCGGGCTGTAGGTCGTCCCGTAGGAGGAGCCTTCTGCTGAGCTCAGATCCCGCGGTCGTTCCGTCGATACGCTGAGGTTCAGACGGCGGCGGCACCGTGTGCCGTTCCTGTGAGGAGCAGCATGCTCGACGACGAACAGCTCGCGGCGATCATCGGAGTTGGGTATGAACAGCGAGGAGTCGAGTTCAAAGCCACCGGCGATCGCACCGACCGGGCCTTCCCCGCGATCGTCGCGCGCGCGGTCGTCGCGCTCTTGAACCAACGGGACGACGGCCACGTCATCGTCGGTCTCAGCGAGGATGGCATCGACGCCGATGGAATCGGGCTCAGCGACGAACAGCTTGGACAGTGGCTCTCGTTTGACGACGTGACGAACGCTTCTATATACCCCGCGATGAAGTTGCGGCCGACTACCAAGCGCCGGGACCCTGCCGGGACCTGATGCATGCAAACTATGCAACGTATGACGTGAAAGCGGGCGTCCTGCGGAGCAGCGAGGCCCGGAAAATCAAAGGAGTCGGCCGAACGGTCTACCTGGGGGTCAAGGGGTCGCAGGTTCAAATCCTATCATCCCGACCGGAAACACAGAAGGGTCGGCCGAATGGCCGACCCTTCTGTGTTTCGAGCGAGCGCGGACGCCCCTGCCCCAGGAAGATGAGGCATCAGCGGCGCTGAAGCGCATTCGTCATTAGAGGGAGCCCGTACTGCATTCCCTGCCCGGGCCCGCGAACACGATCCCGGATGCGGGAGCCTGATCGATGAGCGGTGAGCTCATTTGGCGACGAGCGTCGTCTCGAAGCTGTACATGTCCGGTCGGTAGCAGTGATGCCCGAATTCGATGACTTGCCCTGCCTGGTCGAACGCCACTCGCTCCATCGTCAGCACCGGGCCCCCCTTGTCGAGGTCCAACAAGTCGCTCTCCTCCTTCGTCGCGCGCCGTGCACCGATCTTCTGCTTGGCGACCCGAATCGTCACGCTCTTCGCGCGGAGGAGTTGGTACAGCCCCCGTGCTTCGAGCTGTTCGGCCGTGATGTCCGCGAACTGCAACGGCATATGGTTCTCGAGGATGGCGACAGCGACCCCGTCAGTGCTCCTGAGGCGCCGGAAGTAAGCGACTTCCGTTCCGGGCGCGACGCCGAGGTGCTGAGCGACGTCCTCCGAGGCCTCGACGATCTTGCGGTCCAGTACTTTCGTTCCGGGCGCGTGCTGTGTGCGCACCAGGTCCTCGTACAGACTGGTGAGTTCGACGGGCCGGGTGACTTGTCCTTGCACGACCTGGGTGCCGATACCCCGACGGCGCACGAGGAGGCCCTTGTCGACGACCTCCTGGATGGCGCGGCGGATCGTGGGGCGAGATAGGCCGAGACGGTCGGCGATGGCGAGTTCGTTCTCGAGTCGCGCGCCAGCAGGCAGGGCGCCGGACATGATGGCGCTCTCAAGTCGACTGGACACCTGGTAGTAGAGGGGCACGGGCCCTGTGCGGTCGATGTCGGCGAACAACTCTTCGGGCCACACTGGCGTGTTTTCAGGCATGCATGTCTCTCGGTTGCATTGGTACTACGCGTAGGACGTCGCATTGTCGCGACAACCTGACACGAACCAGACTATGTCACCTGTCACGAGCAGGTCAACAACTCCTGTTGTGCGGCTCTGATGATGTGTTATTGTTCTTACATAGTCGCAATCCGGCGACGAGCGATCTCAGGAAGTTGTACACCGGAGTATGACAGGCGAAGCGGTATCCATCGACGTGCTGGCTGTGGGTCGGCTCGGCGTAGATCTCTACCCCCTTCAGGACGGGGTCGGTCTCGAAGATGTCTCGACATTCGGTAAATACCTCGGCGGTAGCGCTGCGAACGTCGCCGTCGCGGCGGCGCGCTATGGGCGTTCGGTGCGCCTGGTCTCCCGCACGGGGGATGACCCCTTCGGTCGCTATCTCCAACGCGAACTGGCGCGACTCGGAGTGGACCCGCGGCACGTCGCCGTAGACCCCGAGCTGAAGACTCCCGTCACCTTCTGCGAGATCTTCCCGCCTGACGACTTCCCGCTCTACTTCTACCGTGAGCCCAAGGCTCCGGACTTGAACATCTCCGTGAACCAGCTCGACGAGCAGGCCATCACGGGCGCCGGCGTGCTGTGGACCACCGTGACAGGACTGTCGCAGGAACCGAGTCGTCAGACCCAGCTCGATGCCCTGGAAATCCGCGGCCGCCGTGACCATACGATTC
The DNA here is from genome assembly GCF_013389665.1 of Microbacterium oleivorans. NCBI lineage: Bacteria > Bacillati > Actinomycetota > Actinomycetes > Micrococcales > Microbacteriaceae > Microbacterium > Microbacterium oleivorans. Next base: position 2,913,095 of record NZ_CP058316.1, read on the forward strand.
TGGACTTGGATTACCGGCCGATGTTCTGGGCCAGCCCCGCGGAGGCGACGCGGCTGGTCGCGCGCGCTCTCGAGCTTTCAACTGTTGCGGTCGGAAACCGCGAGGAGTGCGAGGTCGCTGTCGGCGAGACCGAGCCGCTGCGCGCAGCACAAGCGCTTCTCGATAGAGGAGTCAATCTCGCCATCGTGAAGCAGGGCCCCAAGGGAGTTCTGGCGAAGACGAAGGATGAGACGGTCGAAGTCCCCCCGCACTTCGTCGATGTGATCAACGGGCTTGGCGCAGGAGATGCCTTCGGTGGGGCGCTGTGCCACGGGCTGCTCTCCGGCTGGGGCCTCGAGCGCATCCTCCGCTTCGCCAACGTCGCCGGTGCCATCGTCGCATCGCGACGTGAATGCTCTACCGCAATGCCAACCGCCGACGAGGTGGAAGCACGACTCGAAGGAGCTCACCGATGAGCGGAATCACCCTCAACGCCGAGGATTTCGCACGCCTGCGTGAGATCCGGGCCTCGTCGCCCGGAGACATCACCGAGGCGCTGCGCAATCGTCAACGCCGCACCCTGCTCGGCGACGATGGGAAGCTGTTCATCGTGGCCGCTGATCACCCGGCCCGCGGAGCGCTCGGTGTCGGCAATGACCCGATGGCGATGGCCGACCGCTACGACCTTCTGGATCGACTGGCCACTGCACTCTCCCGTCCCGGGGTGGACGGCGTGCTCGGCACCCCCGACATCATCGACGACCTCGCGGCGCTGGGTCTCCTGGACGGCAAGATCATCGTCGGATCGATGAACCGGGGCGGCCTGCGCGGGGCATCCTTCGAGATGGACGACCGCTACGGGGCTTACACGGTGAACGCCATGGCTGCCGTCGGGATCGACTTCGCCAAAACCCTCCTGCGAGTGAACCTCGACGATGCCGGAACCTCCCCGACGCTTGAGGCCACCGCGGAGGCCGTCACCCAGGCCGCAGCAGCGGGCCTACCCATCATGCTCGAGCCATTCCTCAGCCGCTGGGTGGACGGGCGCATCGTCAACGACCTGTCGACCGAGGCTGTCATCAGCTCGATCGCCATCGCTTCGGGGCTCGGGGCGTCCTCCGCCTACACCTGGATGAAGCTGCCTGTCGTCGAGGACATGGAACGCGTCATGGCGGCCACGACGATGCCCACCCTTCTGCTCGGCGGCGATTCCGGCGCTGACCCTGACGAGACGTTCGCGGCCTGGGATGACGCGCTCAGCCTGCCCGGCGTTCGCGGACTCACCGTCGGGCGCACACTTCTCTACCCCCCTGATGGCGACGTCGCCGACGCGGTCGATACCGCGGCGAGCCTCGTGCACCCGAGCGTCGTCGTTCCCACCCCCTGACTCCTCGATCTCGAAAGAAAGACATGAGCACGAACTCCGAACTGCCCGTCATCTCCCACTGGATCGACGGCGCCATCAAGGACTCCGCGAGTGGTCGCACCTCGCCTGTCCATAATCCAGCCACCGGTGCGGTCACCGGGAATGTAGCCCTCGCCGACCAGGCCGAGATCGACGAGGCCATTGCCTCCGCCGAGCGCGGCTACCAGATCTGGAAGAGCTATTCCATCGCCAAGCGGCAGACCGTCGTCTTCGCCTTCCGTGAGTTGCTCAACGCACGCAAGCGTGAGCTGGCGCAGATCATCACGGCCGAGCACGGCAAGGTCATCTCCGATGCCATGGGCGAGATCTTGCGCGGCCAGGAGGTCGTAGAACTCGCGACCGGTTTCCCGCACCTGATCAAGGGTGCTTTCAGCGAGAACGCCTCCACAGGAATCGACGTCTACTCGCTCAAGCAGCCTCTCGGTGTGGTTGGCATCATCAGCCCGTTCAACTTCCCCGCCATGGTGCCGATGTGGTTCTTCCCCATCGCTATCGCCGCGGGCAACGCTGTGGTCCTCAAGCCCAGCGAGAAGGACCCGTCCGCAGCTCTCTGGCTCGCTCAGCTGTGGAAGGAAGCGGGGCTCCCCGACGGAGTGTTCACCGTTCTCCAGGGAGACAAGCTCGCCGTCGATGGCCTGCTCAACAGCCCCGTCGTTCAGTCCATCTCCTTCGTCGGCTCCACGCCCATCGCCCAGTACATCTACGAGACCGCGTCCAAGAACGGCAAGCGCGTCCAGGCTCTCGGCGGCGCGAAGAACCACATGCTCGTTCTTCCCGACGCTGATCTCGACCTCGTGGCAGACCAGGCTGTCAACGCTGGTTACGGTGCAGCAGGGGAGCGCTGCATGGCCATCTCCGTCGCCATCGCCGTCGAGCCCGTCGCCGACGAGCTCATCTCGAAGATCTCCGAGCGCATCGCCAAGCTCCGTATCGGCAACGGAGCGGGTCAAGACGGTGTCGAACCCGACATGGGCCCGCTCATCACGGACCTTCACCGCGACAAGGTCTCGTCCTACGTCGACATCGCCGAAGCCGATGGCGCGAAGATCGTCGTCGATGGCCGCGGCCTCACCGTTGCCGGCCACGAAAACGGCTTCTTCTTCGGCCCGACGCTCATCGACGAGATCCCGACCACGTCGCGCGCTTACCAGGAGGAGATCTTCGGCCCGGTGCTGTCTGTCGTGCGGGTGAAGACGTTCCAGGAGGGACTGGACCTCATCAACTCGGGACAGTTCGGGAACGGCACCGCGATCTTCACCAACGACGGCGGAGCTGCCCGCCGGTTCCAGAGCGAGGTTGAGGTCGGCATGATCGGCATCAACGTACCGATCCCCGTTCCGGTCGCGTACCACTCGTTCGGTGGGTGGAAGGCGTCACTCTTCGGTGATGCGAAGGCTTACGGCGTGCACGGCTTCGACTTCTTCACCCGTGAGAAGGCCATCACCAGTCGCTGGCTCGACCCGGCCACCCACGGTGGCATCAACCTGGGCTTCCCCCAGAACGACTGACACGATCCGGGTGCCGCCCCACCAGGGAAGGGGCGGCACCCCTACTTCGAAAGCAAGATCATGAGCACCACCGAGGACCGTTGGTTCCATCGTCAGGGCGAGCTGGCTCGCGATGGATGGGAGAGCGTCGTCGATGCTTCGCTCCCTGGTTGGGAGCACACGGGCATCCGCATCGCCGATCTCACGGACGGCGACACCATGGATCTAGCCGACCGCGGTGTCGAACGGATCATCGTGCCCCTCGCTGGCACCTTCCGCATCGTTCACCATCACCACCCCGGTGAGTGGCACACGCGCCTGCATGGACGCTCCTCGGTCTTCGACGGCCCGACCGACGTCCTCTATCTCGGGGCGGGCACCACCGCCGCCATCACCGGGGAGGGGCGGGTCGCCGTGGCTGAGGCGCGGACCACCGAACATCGGCCGTGGAAGTACATCCCGCCGCAGGAGACGCCCGTAGAGCTCCGCGGTGCAGGCCGCTCGAGCCGACAGGTCCACAACTTCGGGACACCTCAAGCACTCGACGCTGTACGGCTCATCGTCTGCGAGGTCATCACACCCGCCGAGAACTGGTCGTCGTATCCGCCGCACAAGCATGACGAGAACAAGCCCGGCGACGAGTCACGCCTCGAGGAGATCTACTACTTCGAGAGCGCCCCCGCCAGGCTGGAAGGGAACCCGGATGCTGCCGACGGCGCATTCGGAATGTTCAGCGCATACTCATCACCGGCGGGAAACATCGACATCAACGCCAGGGTGGGCACGGGCGACATCGCCCTCGTCCCCTTCGGCTACCACGGTCCGGCCGTTGCAGCCCCCGGATACGACCTCTACTACCTCAATGTCATGGCGGGGCCCGATCCTGAGCGCGCATGGCTCATCAGCGACGACCCCGCACACGCGTGGGTTCGCCAGACCTGGGATGGCCAGGAGTTCGACTCCAGGCTCCCTTATACGCACGACGACAAGAAGGGCATTCGCCGATGACGACGAAGACGATGACCGTCAGCCAGGCGCTCGTGGAGTTCCTCGCACACCAGTGGACCGTGGACGGCGACCTCCGCGAACGGACCATCCCGGGCATCTTCGGCATCTTCGGCCACGGGAACGTCGCCGGTGTCGGCCAGGCCCTCAAACAGCTGAACGTCGAACAGCCCGACCTGATGCCGTACTACCAGGCACGCAATGAGCAGGCCATGGTGCACCAGTCGGTGGGGTACGCCCGCGTTCACCGTCGTCGCGGCACGTTCGCGTCCGCGGCCTCCGTCGGACCGGGCGCTGCGAACATGCTCACCGGGGCCGCTCTCGCCACCTCGAACCGTCTTCCCGCGCTTCTTCTGCCCAGCGACACTTTCGCGACGCGCGTTGCGGATCCGGTCTTGCAGCAACTCGAGCACCCGCACGACCTCGGCATCCAGGTGACCGACGCCTTCCGGCCGGTGTCTCGATTCTTCGACCGTGTCGAGCGACCCGAGCAGTTGTACTCGATCGCCCTCGGCGCGATGCGGGTGCTCACCGACCCCGTCGAAACCGGCGCCGTAACCATCGCCCTGCCGGAAGACGTGCAGGCTGAACGTCTCGAAGTGCCGCTGGAATTCCTGCAGGACCGGGAATGGCGCATCCGCCGTCCACGCGCCGACCGGGATGCCTTCGCGGCCGCCGTTCAGGCGATTCGTGGAGCGAAGCGTCCGTTCATCGTCGCAGGCGGCGGCGTGCTCTACTCCTCAGCGGAAGAGCAATTGCGCGAGTTCGTCGAGGTGACCGGCATCGCGGTCGGCACGTCCCAGGCCGGAGGCGGAGTGCTCGCGTGGGACCACCCGCAGTACCTCGGCGGAATCGGAGCCACCGGCACCCTCGCTGCCAACCGTCTCGCAGCCGACGCTGACGTCATCATCGGGATCGGTACCCGTTACAGCGACTTCACCACTGCCTCACGCACCGCGTTCCAGAACGCCGACGTCACGTTCGTCAACATCAACGTTGCCTCTTTCGACGCCTACAAGCACGGCACGGAAGTGCCTGTCATAGCCGACGCCCGCGAGACCCTTGTGGAGCTCATCACGGCTCTGGAGGACTACACGGTCGACAGCGACTACGCGCAGCGCATCCGCGCGGACAAGAGTGAGTGGGATTCCGCCGTCGATGCCGCCTTCGCGCGCTCCGGACTGTCCCTTCCCGGGCAGCCTGAGATCATCGGGGCCGTCCAGGCGGCGTCGGCTCCGAAGGACGTCATCGTGCAGGCCGCCGGCTCGTTGCCCGGCGACCTCCACAAGCTGTGGCGCGTGCGCGATGCACTGGGCTACCACGTCGAATACGCGTTCTCCTGCATGGGCTATGAGATCGCTGGTGGAATCGGGGTCAAGCGTGGCCTGCTCGCCGCAGGGGACGACCGCGACGTCATCGTCATGGTCGGTGACGGCTCGTACCTGATGCTCAATACGGAGCTGGTGACCGCGGTCGCCGAAGGCATCAAGGTGATCTTCGTCCTCATCCAGAACCACGGGTACGCGTCCATCGGCCACCTCTCCGAGACCGTCGGGTCCGAGCGCTTCGGCACGTTGTATCGCGAGTACAACGCCGACGCCCGCAACTTCCAGGGCGATGCGCGCCTCCCCATCGACCTCGCCGCTAACGCTCGCAGTTACGGACTCGACGTCGTCGAGATCGAGCCTGGACCGTCCGCCATCGACGATCTGTCCGCAGCTGTCACCGCAGCCAAAGCCTCGGACAGCTCGACCTTCATCCACATCAACAGCGACCCCCTCATCTACGCTCCCGACGGTGCGGGATGGTGGGACGTTCCCGTCCCGGAGGTCTCCACACTCCCCAGCACGCAACAGGCGCGGGAGTCCTACGAGGATCTGCGTCTCTCGCAGCGTCCCCTGCTCGGAAAGGCGAAGCGATGACACTGGCTGTCGCAGGCGCACCCGTCAGCTTCGGAGTCTTCGAACTGACCCCCGACGGCGCCGCCACCCTCAGCGCGGACGACATGCTCCGTACGCTGGCCGAGAACGGCTACACCGGCGTGGACCTCGGACCAACCGGGTTCCTCGGCGACGCGTCGAGCGTGCCGCAGAAGCTGCGCGAGTATGGTCTCGAACTCGCCGGTGGGTGGGTGGACCTGCCTCTCACCGATGACGACGCGTTCGCTGCGGCACTGCCGCGCCTACACTCGGCTTTGGAGACGTTCAGCGCGGTAGCCGAGACCAGCCCGTCGCTCCTGCCTCTGCCGACTCTCGCGGACTCCGGCTCTCCGGAGCGGGTGCTCGCACCCGGCCGTGGTTCGGACGTGCAGCCGACGACGCAGGAACAGCGCGACCGCCTCGCACGCAACCTGGACGCTGCAGTGAGCCTCGTTCGTTCCGCGGGACTCGAGCCGACCTTCCACCACCACGCGGGCACGTTCGTCGAGTCGCCCGCCGAAGTCGACCTCCTACTGGACCGCGTCGACATCGGCCTCACCCTCGACACCGGGCACCTCGCCGTCGCCGGCGGCGACCTCGCCACCGCGGTCGAACGCTGGGGCGCACGCGTGAACCACCTCCACCTGAAGGACGTGAATACCGAGCTCCTCAACCGCCTGCTCCGCAGCGGAGCGGGGATGCTCGACGTCTGGTCGTCGGGAGCGTTCGTGGCCCTCGGTGAAGGTGATCTCGCCATTCCTCAGGTACTGGACTCGCTCCTCGCTCGAGGGTACGCCGGGTGGATCGTCGTGGAGCAAGACATCCTTCCCGGGCCCGACGTCGACCTCGCTGACTTCTTCCGCGACCGCGTCGCCGACCATCAGACCAGCCGCCAGGCGCTCAACGCCTGGGTCCCCACCGCGGCACACTGAACGTCCACCAAGGAGCACCATGACCTACCGCCTCGCGGCATCTGCCGAGATGCTCTTCCGCGACCTCCCGTTCGTCGACCGCGTCAACCGGATCCACGATTCCGGTTTCGAAGTGGAGATCTGGAATTGGGCTGATAAAGACCTGCCTGCGCTTGCCGCCACAGAGGCGACCTTCTCTTCCATGACCGGGTACCTCCGCGGCGATCTCACCACCGACGAGGGCATTGCGGAGCTCTTGAGCACGGCGGAGGAGTCGCTTCGCGCCGCGGACATCATCGACAGTCCACGCCTGAACCTGCACGGCACCGGCCTGGACTCCGTCGGTCTGCCGGTCAGGCCGCAGGACAGCGTGACGGGAGCCGAGTGGATAACCGCCGCCGACACTCTCACGCGCCTGGCCGAACTTGGAGCAAGGGCGGGACGGGTCTTCACGCTTGAGAACCTGAACACCGCGGTGGACCACCCAGGCACGCCGTTCGCGAAGGCCGCTGACACCATCGCTCTCGTCTCCGCAGTCGACAATCCGCATCTGCGGCTGAACCTCGATCTCTACCATGCGCAGATCGGGGAGGGAAATCTCATCGAACTGGTGCGTCAGGCGCTTCCGTGGGTGGGCGAGATCCAGATCGCTGACGTTCCCGGACGCTTCGAGCCCGGCACGGGCGAGATCGCCTATCCGGCCATCGCGGCAGCGCTGCGCGATCTGCAGTACAACGGGGTCATCGGTCTCGAGGGCTGGGCGCGCGACGACTCGGATGGCGCGCTCGAGGCGTTCCGCGCCGCATTTTCGTAAAACGCAGTCCGTAACCAAAACGACATTTGACAGTACATACGTTTGTGCTTACATTTTTCTCAAGCACGAAGCTCGTGACAACGGAGTCGCACCGCGAAGACCGGACATGAATTCGTGAGCTCGGCCCCACCACCCTGGGATGGGGCGCCACGACCAGCGAACACACCCGGTGTTCCAGGGACAAGTATCCAATGAAGGGTATGAAGACATGAAGCGATCAGTAGCCATTGTGGCGGCGGGAGCGGCCCTCGTGCTGGGTCTAGCCGGCTGTTCCGGCACGGGTCAGGACAGCAGCGGCAGCGCAGAGAAGCCGGCGGACGACATCAAGATCGCCGTCGTCACGCACTCGCCGGCCGGAGACCCGTTCTGGGACAAGGTCAAGAGCGGCGCAGAGCAGGCGGGCACCGACCTCAGTATCGCCGTCAGCTATCAGGGGGACAACGACCCCGTGAAGCAGAGCCAGTTCATCGCATCCGCCATCGCCGACGGCGTCGACGGGCTGGTCGTATCGATGGCCAACCCCGACGGGGTCCGTGACGCCATCGAGGACGCGACCGCCGCCGGTATCCCGGTCGTGACCATCAACGCCGGCGCAGACAGGTTCGCCGAGTTCGGAGCCATCACCCACGTCGGGCAGGATGCGACCACGGCCGCTCAGCAGAGCGGGGAGCGTCTCGTCGAGGCGGGCAAGAAGAGTGCTCTCTGCGTCGTGCAGGAGGCTGGGAACACCTACCTCGAGACGACCTGCAAGGTCCTCGCCGAGACGGCCGGACTCGAATCCACCACCCTTCAGGTAGACGGCACCAACCTCGCCGACGTGCAGAGCACGATCTCCTCCAGCCTCCAGGCGAACCCCTCGGTCGACGTCGTCGTCACCATCAACTCCGACATCGGTCAGGCTGCCACGCAGGCCGTCGAGCAGACGGGCAGCTCCGCCGTCGTCACGACGTACAACCCGAACGCCGACACCATCCAGGCCATCATTGACGGCAAGATCCTGTTCGCGGTCGACCAGCAGGGCTTCTCCCAGGGATACGTCGGCGTCAGCACCGTCGCCCTCGCCGCCCGCTACGGCAACCTTCTCGGCGGTGGACAGGCCGTCAGCACCGGCCCGACGTTCATCGACGCCGACAACGCCGACACCGTCGAGAAGTGGATCACGGAGGGCACCCGCTGATGTCCACAGCCACCGTCGCCGTCGCTGACGAACGACTTGCGCGCACGAGTGGCTTCGCAAAGCTGCTGCGCCGACCTGAGGTCGGCGCAGCAGTGGCTGCGATCCTCTTGTTCATCGCTTTCTCCGTCGGCACCTCCGCCTTCCTCACCCCCGCCGGCGCCTCCACCTGGCTGTACTCGTCCTCGCTGTTCGGCATCATGGCTGTCGGTGTCGCGCTCCTGATGATCGGCGGGGAGTTCGATCTCTCCGCCGGCGCGATGACCGGCGCCACCGGGCTCGCGGTCGGCATCACGACCACCACGTGGGGCCTGAACATCTGGGTCGCGATCCTCGTATCGCTCGCCATGGCGCTGGCCGTCGGTTTCGTCAACGGATACATCCTGGTCAAGACCGGTGTGCCGAGCTTCATCATCACCCTCGCGACGTTCTTCGTCCTTCAGGGCGTCAACCTCGCCGTCACCAAGCTCATCACCGGTGCGGTCGCCATCTCCGGTATGACGAACGTGCCGTCCTTCGAGCAGCCCCGAGCCATCTTCGGCAGCACCATCTCCATCGGAGGGTTCAACCTCAAGGTCGCCATCATCTGGTGGGTCGCCATCCTCGCCGTCGCCAGCTGGGTGCTGCTTCGCACCCGCGTCGGCAACTGGATCTTCGCGGTCGGCGGCGCGCCCAACAGTGCCCGTCAGGTCGGTGTCCCCGTGACGCGCGTGCGCATCGGACTGTTCATGACCACCGCCACCTGCGGCTGGCTGGTCGGCATGCTCATGCTGTTCGACGTCACCACCGTGCAGGCCACGACCGGTGTGGGCCAGGAGTTCATCTACATCATCTGTGCCGTCGTCGGCGGCTGCATGCTCACGGGCGGCTACGGATCCGTCATCGGTCCGGCTTTCGGCGCCCTGATCTACGGCATGACCTACCAGGGCATCGTTTTCGCAGGCTGGGACAGCAACTGGCTCAAGGCGATCCTCGGCATCCTGCTCCTGGCTGCCGTGCTCGTGAATCTCTACGTCCGGCGCACCGCCGGCGCGAAGGACTGACATCATGACCGACACCAAGCTCCCCACTGAGAGCACTCCGCTGAACAAGGCGGTCACGCCAGCCCCTCCGATCCTCGAAGTCGAAGGCATCGGTAAGACCTACGGCTCCATCATCGCTCTCAAGGGCGTCTCCGCCAGTCTCGCGGCCGGCGAGGTGCTCTGCGTCCTCGGCGACAACGGCGCAGGCAAGTCGACCCTCATCAACATCCTCGCGGGGTCGCACAAACACACCGACGGCACCCTGCGCCTCTACGGCGAGGACGTGAGTTTCTCGTCCCCGCGCGAGGCACTCGACAGTGGAATCGCCACCGTCTACCAGGGGCTGGCCGTCGCGCCGTTGATGCCGATCTGGCGCAACTTCTTCCTCGGCTCCGAGCTCACCGCCGGGTGGGGTCCGTTCCGTCGTCTCGACGTGAAGGCGATGAAGGAGATCACGCGTCAGGAGCTGCTCAACATGGGCATCGACCTCCGCGACGTGGACCAGCCGATCGGCACGCTCTCCGGGGGAGAGCGTCAGTCCGTAGCGATCGCTCGCGCCGTCTACTTCGGCGCGAAGGTGCTCATCCTCGACGAGCCGACCTCGGCTCTCGGTGTGAAGCAGGCCGGCGTCGTGCTGAAGTACATCGCACAGGCGCGCGACCGCGGCCTGGGCATCGTCTTCATCACGCACAACCCCCATCACGCCTTCCCGGTCGGCGACAAGTTCCTCCTGCTCAAGCGCGGGACGAGCATCGGCTACCACCACAAGCGCGAGATCACCGTCGACGAGCTGACGCGCCTCATGGCGGGCGGTGCCGAGCTCGACGCTCTCGCGCACGAGCTCGGCCGCGACCGCATCTGACCAGATGAAGAAGTGGACAGCATGACTATTGGAGTCGCCGTCATCGGCGCCGGAATGATGGGCGGCGACCACGCGCGCCGCATCGGCAGCGAGATCGCCGGTGCGCGCCTCGCAGCGCTCGTCGACCTCGATGTCGACCGCGCGCGAGCCGTCGCTGCTGAAGTGAACGGCGACGTGCTCGTCACCTCCGACGCGCTGGCCGCCCTCGACCACGAGAGTGTCGATGCGGTGATCATCGCATCTCATGATTCGACGCACGCCGAGCTGATCCTCGCCGGGATCGAGCGCGGGCAGCCGGTGCTGTGTGAGAAGCCGCTGGCCCCGACGGAGGCCGAGTGCCAGGCAGTCATCGACCGTGAAGTCGAGTACCAAGCTGAGCACGGCCGCCGTCTGGTGAGCGTCGGCTTCATGCGCCGCTTCGACGCCGGCTGTCTGCGCCTGCACGCCGCCGTGGCCAACGAGGAGTTCGGACAGGCGCTCATGGTGCACTGCCTGCACCGCAACGTAGACCCGTACCCCGGCGGCAGTGACCACACGATCACCGGGTCCGCGGTCCATGAGTTCGATTTCGTGCCGTGGCTGCTCGGATCGCCCATCTCCGAGGTGGCATGGCTGTCGGGTCGGTCGTCCAGCCGGACGGCCCGCATCGACCCGCAGCTGCTTCTGATCCGCACCGCGGATGGAGTGCTCACCACGCTCGAGATGTTCATCTCGGCGGAGTACGGGTACGAAGTCGGCTGTGAGACCGTATTCGAGCACGGCACTCTCCGGCTGACGGAACCGGCCCTCATCGAGGTCCGGGCCCAGCGCACGGCGGGTATCGGGTTCCCCGCGGACTCACTACCTCGCTACAGTGCCGCGTACCGGGTGGAGCTGCAGGCCTGGGTCGATTCCATCGCTGCCGGTGGTGACCCAGATCCTCGCCTCGCGAACGCGTGGGACGGGCTTCTTGCTACGCGGGCGGCGGATGCCATGGTGAAGGCGATGGAAGCCGGTGACGGTCGCTTCCTTCCTTTGGACGCGCTCGAGGCGCCCGCGATCTACCGCGACACGGTGTCCGCATGAGAGTCGGACTGTTCACCGACAGCCTTCGGGACCGTCCGCTCGAGCAGGCGGTGCGCGAATCCGCCGAGCTCGGCGTGACGGACATCGAACTCGGCACGGGCAACTGGTCGCCCGCGCCTCACGTGAACCTCGACCGACTGCTCGCAGACGAAGGTGCGCGTACAGAGCTGCTTGACCTCGTGGTTCGTCACGGGGTGACTCTCACCGCGTTGAACGCGAGCGGGAACATCCTCCACCCGGTGACGGGTGTCGAGCACAGGCGGGTTCTCGACGACACGATTCGTCTCGCGGGGTTGCTCGGCGTCCCGACCGTCGTGGCGATGTCGGGGCTGCCTGCCGCACCCGGGGACCGCTACCCGAACTGGGTGACCACAGCATGGCCGCCAGAGAATCACGAGATTCTCGCCCATCAGTGGGACATTGCCATCCCCGCATGGACGGAGGTCGCCGCGCTGGCCGCCGACTCCGGCGTCCACACCGTTGCCTTGGAACTGCACCCGCATCAGCTCGTCTACAACCCGCGCTCATTCCGCCGACTGCGTGACGCCGTCGGCGAGCGGATCAGCATCAACCTGGACCCGAGCCACCTGATGTGGTTGGGCGCGGATCCGATTGCGGTCATCGCGTCCCTGACAGATGTGCCGGGCGCTATCGGTCACGTGCACGCCAAGGACACGCAGATCCTTCGAGACGCCCAGATCAACACCACCCTCGAGACGACGCCGTTCGAGCAGGTTGCAGACCGTTCGTGGAATTACATCACCCTGGGGAGTGGACACCCCGAGGGTGCTCGATACTGGGCGCGATTCGTCGCCGCGCTTCACAGCGCCGGCTATGACGGCATGCTCAGCATCGAACACGAAGACGAAGCTCGGCCACGCCTGGACGGTGTGGCCGAGAGCGTCCGCATCCTGTCGGAGGCCATCGAGGCCTCAGACCTCATCCACGAGAAGGAAAGTTCATGAGCACGCCCCTCAACATCGCCGTCATCGGCGCCGGATTCATCGGCGGAGTCCACGCGGACAACATCGCCGATCACGTTCCCGGTGCCCGCCTTGCGCTCGTCGCCGACCCCGTCGACGGCGCAGCCGAGAAGCTGGCTGAGAAGTACGACGCCCGCTTCACGACGGACGTCGATGCGGCGCTGGCGGACCCGGAGATCGACGCCGTCATCATCGGCACCCCCGCGCGCTTCCACACCTCGCTCGCGGTCAAGGCGGCGCAGAACGGCAAGTCGGTCTTCATCGAGAAGCCCGCCGGCCTCACCCTCGCCGAGATCGAGGAGCTCGCAGCAGGTACCGCCAGTGCTCCGCATGTCCAGATCGGCTTCAACCGCCGGTTCGACCCGTCGTTCGCCGCCGCAGCAGCGGTCATCGCCGAGGGCGGGATCGGTACGCCGCACCAGCTGCGCTCTCTGACCCGTGACCCGGGCGTTTCACACCCCGGACGCATCGGCAAGGACATCATCTTCCTCGAGACGCTGATCCACGACTTCGACGCCCTCAACTGGTTCAACCGCGGCACCGAGCCCGTCCAGGTCTTCGCCCAGGCCGGAGCCCTTGCGTATCCGGACTTCGCCGACACCGGACTCCTCGACACCGCCGTGGTCCAGATCCGTTACGCCAACGGCTCCATCGCCACCGCCGAGGCCAGCTTCTGGGCCAAGTACGGGTATGACATCCGCGGAGAAGTCTTCGGCAGCGACGGGCTCGTCGAGGCCGGCCACCCGCAGGCTCTCAGCACGTCCACCTGGAACGCCACCGGCTACCACGCCCCGACCGAGCGCTCGAATGTCGACCTCTTCGCCGAGGCATACCGCGAGGAGCTCCGCGTCTTCGTCGCCGGCGCACGCGGCGAGCAGGTCGACGCACCCGGCGTTCAGGACGCCGAGCGCGCGCTCGCCATCGCACTGGCCGCCATCGACTCCGCGGCTACGAATCTTCCCGTCACGGTGACGAGGGGCACCCTCTGACAGGGGCGCAAGAAGAAGGCCGGGTCCGGGGGACCCGGCCTTCTCGTGTTGATGGAGATTTGACCTAGATGTAACGACGTGAGAATGTTAGGACAACCAAATCTCCAAAGGAGCTGATTATGGCTGGTGCTCAGCAAGGTCTCGTCGTCGGAGGCCTGCCACCTCTCACCCACGGTCCGCACTCGCGGCGTCTCGGAATGGTCGCGCTGATCGCGACCTTCGGCGGCCTCCTCTTCGGATACGACACGGGCGTGATCAACGGGGCACTGCTCCCCATGTCTCGGGAGCTCGGGCTGACCGCATTCACGGAGGGGGTAGTGACCAGTGCGCTCCTCTTCGGTGCCGCCATCGGGGCGATGCTCATCGGGCGGCTCTCCGATTTCTGGGGGCGTCGGAAGACCATCCTGTTGCTCGCCGTCGCGTTCTTCGTCGGCGCCATCGTCTGTGTGATCGCGCCTGACCTGCTCGTCCTCGCCATCGGGCGCGTGCTGCTCGGCGTGGCAGTGGGCGGCGCATCGACCGTCGTGCCCGTCTACCTGGCAGAGCTCGCACCCTACGAGATCCGCGGTTCACTCGCCGGCCGCAACGAGGTGATGATCGTCAGCGGGCAGCTGGCCGCGTTCATCGTCAACGCCATCCTCGGCAACACCCTCGGTCACCTCGATGGGGTTTGGCGCATCATGCTCGCCGTCGCCGCCCTCCCGGCCACCGCGCTGTTCATCGGCATGCTCCGAATGCCGGAATCGCCGCGCTGGCTCGTCTCGAAAGGGCGGACGGAGGAAGCCCTCGCGGTGCTGAAGACGGTCCGTTCCGACGAGCGTGCTGAGGCGGAGCTGGTGGAGATGCAGGGGGTCACGTCTGCAGAGGATGCACCGACGGATCACGGGTGGAACGCCATCCGCAGCAACAAATGGTTCGTTCGCATCCTGCTCATCGGCATCGCGGTGGCGGTCTTCCAGCAGCTGACCGGCATCAACTCGATCCTCTACTACGGTCAGGTCGTCCTCAAGGAATCCGGCTTCGGTGAAGGCGCCGCTCTCATCGCCAACGTCGCCCCCGGCGTCATCAGCGTGGTCGGAGCACTCATCGCGCTGAAGCTCATGGACCGGATGAGTCGGCGGACGACGTTCCTCCTTGGCTACGGTCTGACGACGATCTGCCACGCTCTCATCGGCCTGGCTTCGCTCGCGCTTCCTGTCGGCAATCCGGCCAGGCCGTTCGTCATCCTGATCTTGGTCGTGGCCTTCGCCGGCGCCATGGGAACGTTCCTCAACGTCGCCACCTGGGTGCTCCTCAGCGAGATCTTCCCCCTGCGCGTGCGCGCCTTCGGCATGGGGCTATCGGTCTTCTGTCTGTGGATCACCAACGGGCTCCTCAGCCTCTTCTTCCCGACCATCATCGCGACCTTCGGGATCACCGGCTCGTTCCTCGGCTTCGCCGTCGTGAACGCCATCGCCTTCGTCGTCATGTACACATGGCTGCCCGAAACTCGCGGCCAATCCTTGGAGGCCGTCGAAGAGGGCGTCACCACGGGCTCCATCTATACCGTCAACCGCGGCCGCCGCGCGCGTCGCTGAACATGTACGAATCGCACAGGAAGAAGAAGAACCATGCCCCTCGTCCGCATCGACCACAGTGACGCCCGCGACGGCAACGTCCTCGCCGCCGCCATCCACGACGCGATCGTCGCCGTCTACGGCATCCCCGAGCGGGACCGCTTCCAGGTCATCACGTCTCGTCCCGCGGCGACGATCGTTGCCGAGGACGCTGGCCTCGGATTCGACCGCACCGACCCCGTCGTCATCCAGATCTTCACCCAGCGTGGTCGCAGCGACGAGGCGAAACAGGAGCTCTACGCCACCATCGCCGAGCGCCTGAGCGGCGTCGGGGTCGGCGGTGAAGACGTCTTCATCGGTTACGTCGAGAACGGCCCGCAGGACTGGTCGTTCGGATTCGGACGGGCGCAGTACCTCACCGGCGAACTCGCCGTCCCCGCAGCCAAGGCCGTCATCGGAGGAGCAGCATGACCGTCCTCGACTCGCAGACCGAGAGCCTTCCTCTCGCGCGCGCCGCCGCCCAATATCCGACCGCGCTGTGGAACGACTCCGCCGACCCGGAGGAGCTTCGCCGTTCCATCGAGTTCGGTGCCGTCGGCGCGACCTGCAATCCCGTCATCGCCCTGACCGCGATCCGGAACCACCCTGACGAGTGGGTGCCCCGCCTCCGAGAGCTCGCGGCGGAGAACCCCACGCTCGGCGAGTCCGAGCTCGGTTGGCTCGCGGTCAAGGAACTGACCGTCGCCGGCGCCGCGCAGCTCCTGCCTGCTTTCGAGGCGTCGGGGGGACGGAACGGACGGCTCTCCATCCAAACCGACCCTCGCCTTCACCGAGACAAGGACGCGCTGGTTGCCCAGGCGGAGGATTTCTCCCGACTCGCCCCGAACATCATCGTCAAGATCCCGGCGACGGCCACGGGGATCGCCGCGATGGAAGAGGCCGCGTACCGAGGGGTAAGCATCAACGCCACCCTCTCATTCACCGTCGCACAGGCTGTGGCCGTCGGCGAAGCGCTCGAGCGCGCGCTCGACCGGCGTGCGGCAGACGGCCTGCCCGAGCACGAGTTCGGACACGTCGTGACCATCATGGGCGGGCGCCTTGACGACTGGCTCAAGGCCTGGACGTCGAAGAACCGCATCCTCGTCACCCCCGGCGTGCTCGAGTGGGCCGGCGTCGCCGCGCTCAAGCGGGCGCACGGCATCTTCGTCGAGCGCGGGTTCCGCAGCCGCATCCTCTCCGCGGCCTTCCGCAATCACCTCCAGTGGGCCGAGCTCGTCGGAGGCGACCTCGTCGTGTCACCGCCGTTCGACTGGCAGGCACGGATCAACGAGAACGGTATCGAGGTCCGTGACCGGATCTCTGTCCCCGTCGACCCCGCCATCCTCGACGAGCTCCAGGGGCTCACCGAGTTCGTCCGCGCTTACGAGCCCTACGGTCTCGCGCATCACGAGTTCGCTGACTTCGGTGCTGCTCGGAATACCCTGCGCCAGTTCCTCGACGCCGACGCCCAGCTCGACGCGCTCGTGCGTGATGTGCTCGTACCGCCGGCGTGAGCGCAGTGTCGACGGACGGAGAAATGACCTTCCAGTCGCGCCGCTGGGTTCGGCCGGAAGACCTCAACGCCCACGGAACGCTCTTCGGTGGGAGCCTGCTGCGATGGATCGACGAGGAAGCGGCAATCTACGCGATCCTCCAGATAGGCAACCCTCGCGCCGTCACCGTACATGTCCGAGATCGAGTTCGTGAGCTCAGCGAAGCAGGGTGACCTGGTCGAACTGGGCATTCGTGCTGTCGCATTTGGTCGCACCTCGCTCACCATGCGCGCAGAAGTGCGGAACATGGTGACGCGCCAGCGAATCCTTGCTGTGGAGCGAATCGTGTTCGTCGGACTAGAGCCTGACGGTGCGCCCATCTCCCATGGATACACGGACATCACCTACAACCGAGACCGCATTCCCGTCGCGTGACCGCGAGGCAGTACGACGGCGTCTTGATCGCCGCGCCACCTTCACCTCCGGCGTGAGTGCAGCCGCGGAGCACTCGGTGGCCGTCGGGGCTGTGCGTTCGGATGCGGTGCTCGGTGCCGTGGTCGGCACGTCGTTCCGGCACTGCGTGCCGGAGCGTCTGGCTACCTCGTGAAGGACACCGACCCGGACGACATCCTGGAAGCGATCCGTGAGGTTCATGCCGGCCGTTCGGTGATGTCGCCGCGGGTCACGCGCGACCTCATCCGTTCGGTGGGGGACTTTCCGGGGGTCATCGGCGGAGCATCAGAGCCCTCACCTCTCACGCCTCGCGAGCTCTCGATCGTGGATGCTCTCGCGCAGGGACGCTCGAACGGCGAGATCGCGCGCCAGCTGCATCTCGCGGAGCCGACGGTCAAGGCTCACCTCGGCCGAATCATGACCAAATGGGGGGTGCGTGACCGCGTGCAGGTGCTCATCTATGCGGTCACGAAGCAGGTCATCGACATCGAATCACTCGATCTGCGGCCCCCCGGCTGATCGCGGCAGCCGTCGCGCCAGAGACGTCGCCGTCCGGCTGGCCCGCTCGTTCGCCGGCTCGCCGGCTCGCCGAATCGAGGAAGTCGACGGCCCCCTCGACGGTCAGGTCGCGGGGGCCGTCGGTGATGTTCTTGCCGCGGTAGGTCACCTCAAGCGTCTCGTCGTTGCATCGAGCGCTGTAGCTGGCGGGCACTCCCCGTAGCTGCCAGGAAGGACCAGCAGCTCGACCGAGACGTAGTCGTCCGGCCGGCGAAGGTCATGGGCAGCGACCAGCGCAGCCCCGCTCCGCTGCGGCGCCGGGAAGCCGGTGCGTACGAAGCGCCGCAGGCGCTCGCGCATCTTCGCGCTGTCGAGTCGGCCAGGGTGCGGAAGACGTACGTCCGCGCCCCCTTTCAGGTATTTGGCGATGCGATCGCGCGCACGCCCTCACGCCATGCGTTCACATCGCCGACTTCCGGCGGGACTGCAGCTGGTACAGACCGCAGCCCGCGGCCGTCCGTGCGCCCAAGACGGTTGATCCAGTGCGGCGCTGACCAACCTCCTCGCGACGAACCAAGTGTTACTCACCGGAAACACGAACGACTCCATGAGGAATCATTCCTTTGCGGCAATACCTATTGACAGATCGACACAGGGAGCGTGGAGGGGAACATGAGTAGCACCCGACCAGAACAGGCGGATGTACGGCGGTATGCCGAGCGGTTCGGCTACGGACTGTCAGACGACGACGTCGCCGAGCTGCTGCCGCTCGTCGCCGCTGGCGCCCTCGCCTACGACGAGGTCGACGATCTTTACGCCGAGTACGTCGCTGTGGCGCCCCCTGAGCGCGCGGTGGATTTCCCCGCACCCGAGCAGAACCCTCTGGGCGCGTGGTACGTGAAGACGCACATCCCGCCCAGGGCCCACGGCCCCCTGGACGGTCGGCGCGTCGTCATCAAGGACAACATCGCCGTCGCGGGTGTACCGATGTCGAATGGGTCCCGTTCTCTCGAGGGATTCGTCCCCAGCCGTGATGCGACCGTCGTCGAGCGCGTTCTCGGCGCCGGCGGCACCGTGGTCGGGAAGGCCGTGTGCGAGGACCTCTGTTTCTCAGGCTCCAGTTTCACCTCTGTCTCGGGGCCGGTGCTCAACCCGTGGGACGTGTCGAGGACGACGGGCGGGTCGTCGAGCGGGAACGCGGCGCTGCTCGCGGCTGGCGAGGTCGATCTTGCGATCGGTGGCGACCAGGGTGGGTCGGTGCGGATCCCAGCGTCATTCAGCGGCATCGTGGGGCACAAGCCCACATTCGGGCTCGTGCCGTTCACGGGGGCTTTCCCGATCGAGCGAACGATCGATCACCTCGGCCCGATGGCGCGGACCGTACGTGACGCCGCGGTGCTGCTGGATGTGCTCGCCGGACCCGACGGCCTCGATCCTCGCCAGACGAGCGAAACCATCGCAGATGTCTCGGCGACCCTGGATGACGGTGTCGCGGGGCTGCGGATCGGAATCCTGCAGGAGGGCTTCGGCATCGACGGGCTCTCCGATCCCGACACGGATGCGACGGTACTCGCCGCCGCCGAGGCCCTGGCGGGGGAGGGGGCAGAAGTCGTGCCGATCAGTGTGCCGTGGCACCGCACGGGCGCAGCGTTGTGGTCGGTCGTCGCGACGGACGGAGCCACCTACCAAATGCTGAACGGCAACGGCTACGGGCTCGGCGTGTCCGGCTTCTACGACCCCGAACAGGTCGCGCACTTCGCCGAAGGCAAGATCGCGCACGCCGACGACTTCTCGGACACGGTGAAGGTCACCGCGCTGACCGGGGCGTGGAGTCTCGACGCGCGCGGCGGTGCGTCGTACGCGAAGGCGCAGATGCTCGTGCCCTTGTTGAGGGCCGCCTACGACGCCGCACTCGGCGACGTCGACGTGCTGGTCCTGCCCACCACACCGTATGCGGCGGGAAAGCTGCTGGAGCCCGGTGACGATCGGGCGGCCTATCTGACGAAGGCGCTCGCTGCCATCGCGAATACTGCGCCGACCGACCTCAGCGGACACCCTGCCACTTCCGTGCCCGTCGGCCTCGTGAACGGGCTCCCGATCGGTCTGATGATCGTGGCGCCCCGGTTCGGTGATGCGCTCGGATTGCGTGTGGCGCAGGCCGTCGAACGTCAGCAGGGCACGCTCCGCGCCCCCGTCGTCGCGTCCGCCGCCGCACCCCGTTGACGCGTTTTCCCCTCAGGCAGGCAGCACCCTCACGAAAGGAAGCATCACCATGAACGGAATCCACGACGTCGGCGGGATGGACGGGCTCGGGCCCATCGATCCCGAGGCGGACGAGCCCGTCTTCCATGCCGAGTGGGAACGCGCCGCGTTCGCCATGTTCTCGCAGGGATTCGCTGGCGGGTACTTCAACATCGACCAGTTCCGTTACGGGATCGAGCAGATGCGACCCGTCGACTACCTGACCCACGCGTACTACGCGCACTGGATGCACTCGTTCGAGCACTACATGACGGCGAAGGACATCGACGCGGCAGAGCTGGAGCGCCGTACGCAGTTCTACCTGGAGAACGTCGACGCGCCGCTTCCGGCCACCGTCAACGACGCACTCGAAAGCCTCGTCGAAGTGATCGCCGCCAACGGTGCCTCTGCGCGTCGCGCCGTCGCTGTCGCGCCGCGATACGCCGTCGGCGATGTCGTGCGGGTGCTCGACAGCGTCCCCTTCGATCACACCCGTCGCGCGGCTTATGTGCGCGGTAGGAGCGGCACGATCGTGACCGTCCATGGGGCGTTCGTCTATCCGGACACGGCGGGGAACGGGGGCGGCGAGGACCCGCAGCACGTCTACACCGTCCGGTTCGCCGCCGAGTCTCTCTTCGGCGTGGGCATCGGCAACCCCAACGACTCCGTCTACGTCGATCTCTGGGAGCCGTACCTGCTCCAGCCGATCGCCGCGTAGCAGCCCGTCACACCTATACGACAAGGAGAGAACATGCCGGAGTACACACATGCTTTCAGCGGCCCCATGGTGCCCGCGGAGAGCGCCGCGTTCGACGAATACATGACCGCACGAGTCAAAGCGCTCGAGTCGATCCTGATCGAGAAGGGCGTCGTCTCCGCGGAGGCGGTCGACCGGATCGCTGGCATCTACGAGAACGAGGTCGGCCCGCAGCTGGGCGCGAAAGTCGTCGCGCGGGCGTGGACCGATTCCGAGTTCAAACAGCGTCTGCTCGCCAACGCGACCGAAGCCTGCGCCGAACTCGGCATCGGGGGCCTGCAAGGTGAGGACATGTTGGCCGTCGAGAACACCGAGGACGTGCACAACATGATCGTGTGCACGCTGTGCTCGTGCTACCCATGGCCCGTGCTCGGGCTTCCGCCGAACTGGTACAAGGCCAGCGCATACCGCGGTCGCGTCGTGCGCGAGCCGCGCGTCGTCCTCGGCGAGTTCGGCGTCGAGGTGCCGGACAGCACCGAGGTGAAGGTGTGGGACTCGAGCGCGGAACTGCGCTACTGGGTGCTCCCCAAGCGTCCGGAAGGCTCGGAGGGGTTGTCCGAAGAGGAGCTCGCCGCCCTCGTCACCCGCGATTCTCTCATCGGCGTGGGTCTCGCCCTGTCGCCTGAGGCGGTGTGAAGTGGCCGAGTGCGTGACGCTGACAGAGGACGAACTCGACACGCTGCGATCCGAGGCCCCCGGCGCCACGCTGCGACCGGGTGGAGAGGAGTCTTTCCGCGCGCCATGGGAGCTGCGCAGCTTCGCGATCGGAATCGCATCGTTCGAGCAGGGACGATTCGCCTGGCCGGAGTTCCAGGGCGCACTGATCGACGCGATCGACTCCGCGGAATCGGCCGGCGTCGCTGAGGAGTACTACGCGCGTTGGGTCGAGGCGTACGAGAACCTCGTGCTGGATCGGGTCGGCATCGACGCGTCCGAGCTCGACGCGCGTACGAGGAACGTACTCGAGACTCCGCGAGATGCGACGCATCAGCATGCACACCACGACCCCGTCGCGCACGACCATGCGCACCGCGATCACCATCACCATCACTGAGCATCCACGCTCGACGACGACCGAAGGAGAAGTCACATGACCACCACCCACACGATCGAGAGCCCGCTCTCGGCTGTCCGGACGCGAGAGCTCAGCGTGCTGGGACGCATCGCCTGGATCGCCGGGGGCCTCCTGCTCGCGGCGACCGCCTACTACTTCGTCGGCATCGAGCAGAGCGCCGTCTCGGTCTTCGCCGAGGGCACGGCGATTCACGAGATCATGCACGACGGCCGCCACCTGCTCGGTTTCCCCTGCCACTGAGTGGGCACAGGCACGAGGATGAGGATGGAGATGAGCAACGAATCTCGCACGGTGATCAGCGGCGCGGTCGCAGGGATCATCGGTGGCCTGCTCGCGGCGCTCTTGTCGATGGTCGTCGTCGAACCGCATATCGAGTCTGCGATCGCTTACGAGCAGCTTCGTGCCGGTGTCGAGGCTTCCCTCGCGGGCTCCGGTCACGACGACGCCCTCGCCGCCGACGGGCACACCCACACGCACGGCGAGGAGACGGAGATCTCACGCGGTCTGCAGTCCACGGGCGGTGTGCTCCTTTCGGTCGGGCTGTTCGGCTTGGCGGTGGGGATCATCGTCGGTGTCGCCGCGTACGCGCTCGGCCGTTTGCTCCCGGGGTTGGCTGTGCGGTGGCGTTCCGTGGCTGCGGCGGCGCTGACCTTCGTGGCGGGCTACGCAGTGCCGTTCGCGATCTTCCCGACCAACCCTCCCGCGGTGGGTGATCCCGACACGGTGCTCCAGCGCAGCGCGGTGTACTTCGGGATGGTGGCGATCTCGGTGATCGCGATGATGATTGCCGTCGTGGGCGCGCGGTCGCTCGCCCGCCGCCTCGGCTGGTGGTACGGGTCGCTCGCGTCGCTCGTGGGTTACCTGGCTGTGGTCGTGATCGCGGGAGCCGTCATGCCGAGCTACGCCGACCTATCGGGGACGAGCAGCGAAACCCCCGGTCCGCTTCACGATGGCGACGTCATGGTGCTGGACGGCTTTCCCGCAGACGCGCTCGCGGGATTCCGATTGAGCTCTCTGCTCGTCTCGTTCGCGCTGTACGCCATGATCGGGGTCCTGTTGCCGCTCGTCCACACGGCCCTCGCCCGGCGGGCGCAGGTCGCACCGGAGCGCCGCGAGCCCGCACTGCAGGTGGGCTGATCCCGTGGTGGGAGAGCGTGCCACCGTCGACTTCGTCGTCCACGCGATGACGACCGCGCAGCACGAGGCACGTTTTCCCGCACCCGATGATGCGCTCAGTCGTGCCGGCGTTCTCCAGTGCCGGCGCGGCACGCTGTCCCCACCGCCCGGCGGGCTGCTCCTGTCGCCGTCTCGCGCCGCTCGCGAGACGGCGACAGAGCTCGGGTGGCATCAGGCGCCCGAGGAGCCTTTGCTGAGTGATCAGCACGTCGGCGTGTGGCAGGGACGCGCGCTCGAAGAGCTGAATCTCCCGGACATCGTCTCCTGGCGGGCGGGCGCGGCGCCCCCGGAGGGCGAGAGCAGGAACGCGCAGATGCGCCGGGTGGAGGAGTTTCTCCGGCGGCTCGGCCCGGGGCCGACGATCGCGATCGTGCCGCAGACCGTGCTGCGCTGTGCGATGGTGATCGCCCTGGGCGGGGCCGACGAGGCGTTCTGGCGGATCGACGCGGAGCCCCTGTCGACCCTCCGTCTGCGCCGCCGCGCGCGCGATCAGTACAGCATCCATCTGACGCCGCGTCCCGTATTCTATGCATGACGAGAACGGGGGAATCGATGGATGCCGACAGCGTGTTCGAGGCGCTCGCAAGCCCCGTCCGCCGCGACATCCTCGCTTTCCTCGCCGATAACGGCGAGTGCAACGCGGGCGCGATCGCAGATCAGATCTCCCACGTGGCGCGCACGTCGGTGTCTACTCATCTGCGGATCCTGCGCGGGGCCGGGCTGGTCCGTGAACGTCGCGATGGGCGCCAGAGACTGTACTCGCTCGACCGTGAAGGCTCTGCGACTCTCGCCGTGGGCTTTTTCCAGACCCTGATGGCGAACTCGCTCGAGCAGGTCGAGGAGCGCCTGGAGAAGACGGTCACCTCGTCTTCCGCGTCGGTGACACCGCCTCTTCGCGACGCCAGCTGAAGCGCACACACCAGATGAGCGGGATCGTCCTCACCGCCACCGAGATCGTTCGGCTCGATCGGGCCACCGTGTTCGAGTCCTTCGCGGCCGCCCGGGGAGGCTGGTTGTTCGACGCCGAATGCGATCGGCTGGCGGTCGGTGAGCCGATTTCTTTGATCGTGCCGTTCGCACGCGGGACCGACCCGTTCCGGTTGTACGGGCGCATCACCCAGCTGAGTTTTCCCGCGGAGATTGTGATCGAGCACGCGCAGCCATGGCGGGGCCGGATTCGGATCCGACTCACAGAGCAACCGACCAGAGCCACACGGATCGTGCTGGCCTGCGACATCGATGACGCGGGAATCGACTGGCTGACCCGACGTGCAGGACTGCCCGTGCCCACGAGTGGCGGCGCGGGGGCTGATCGCGTCGGCTTGCTCACGAGCAAGACGGGAGCCGGTGCGATCTTCGCTCTCGCCGCCGAGAACGCCGCCACGCTCGCGGTGGAGGAGGTCAACGCGGACGGGCAGCGACCACTCGAACTGGTCGTCGCCGACGACGCGACCGATCCTCTGATCGCCGGCATCGAAGCGGAACGTCTGGCACGGGCCGGATGCCGTGCGATCGTAGCCTCCGTGACCTCGGCGAGCTTCGCGCGGGTGCAGGAGGTCGCCCACCGTCGCGGCATCCTCGCGATCCACGCGCTCCTCAACGAAGGTGGACCCCCCTCGTCCACCTCCATCAGGCTCGGAGAGCGGCCCGCGCAGCAGATCCAAGCCGCAGTTCCCTCGATCATGCGCGCGACGAGTGCGACCGACTGGTTCGTCATCGGTCACACATATTCATGGTCCGCAGCCGTCTTCGAGCTCGCGCGACAGATGATTCCCGCTGCGGGCGGTCGCATCGTTGCCGAAGCGGCGGTCGGGCTGGGCCATTCTGACTACGACGCCGTCGTCGAACGAATCGTGCGGTCGGGCGCCGAACTCGTCCTCACCTCACTGGTCGGGCAAGACGAGGTGCGATACGAGCGGGCGGCGTACGACGCCGGCCTCAGGGATTCGACGACGACGCTCTCCCTGGTGTTGGACGAGTCGACACTCGAGCGGATCGGAGGTCAGCAGAGCGAGGGACTCTGGTCCGCGATGGGCTACTTCGAAACCCTGTCGACGGAGTCGAATCGCATGTTCGTGCACCGCTACCGTGAGCGTTTCGGTCGCTGGGCCCCGCCGCTGTCGACG
Source organism: Microbacterium oleivorans (assembly GCF_013389665.1). Classification (NCBI taxonomy): domain Bacteria; kingdom Bacillati; phylum Actinomycetota; class Actinomycetes; order Micrococcales; family Microbacteriaceae; genus Microbacterium; species Microbacterium oleivorans. The sequence goes on from NZ_CP058316.1 coordinate 2,938,145, forward strand.
ATGTCGGAAGCGGTGTACAGCGCAATCCTCCTCCTCGGAGGCGCATTGCACGAGGAGCCCGACGGTTCGCCGGCGAGCATCATCGGCGCACTGCGCAGGGCGCACCGACACACCCCGCGCGGGCTGCTCTCCTTCGCGGACGAGGAGACGTACCAGCAGGAGATCCGGCTCGCCGCTGCGCGGGACAACAGGTTCGTTCTCAGTTCCTGAGGGCCTCACGTACCGCCGCCGGTGCGTGCCGGGTGGCACCGAATGTTCGGTCGCGCGGCGGCGAGAGCAGGGTCGGCATAAGTGATCGGCTGGCCCGGATCGGGCACGGCTGCGAAACGGCGACCGTGGCGCGCACTCCACACCACGGTCGCCGGTCGAAATGCTGGTCAGGACCCGATGCCGAGGTGTGCTCCACCCGCGACGTCGAGAGAGACCCCGGTGATGTACCTGTTGTCCGGGTCGGTGAGGAACCGGATGGCGCCGGCTACTTCCTCGGGCTCGGCGAACCGGCCCATGGGCAGTTGCGCCGCCCGGGCGTCGCGCGCTGCCTGAGCAGCGCCCGACTGGTCGGCCAGCTGTGACCACAGCGGCGTGTTGACCGGACCCGGGTTGACGGCATTGACCGAGATGCCGCTCGGGCCGAGGATCTTCGCCATCGACCACATGATGTGCAGTACGGCGATCTTGCTCGCGTTGTACGGCAGGTAGTCGACGCGCGCTTCCTTCGCCGCCACCGAGGACAAGAGAAGGATCGTGCCTTTCGTGCCGCCGTCCCTCATCGCGTTGCCGACCTCACGGGTGATCGTGAACGTGCCCGTGGCGTTGATGCGCATGATGCGCTCGAACTCCTCGGTCGTGGTGGTCAGCGGATCGGGCGTCCCGCCGAGCACTCCTGCCGCGTGCACGAGGACGTCGATGCGACCGTGTGCGGCGACGACCTCTCGAACGACGTCGGCCGTTCGCATCTCGTCCGTGACATCGAGCTCGAAGAATCGGCTGAGGGTCTGTTCCGGCAGGGGCGAACGATCCGCCCCGAGAACGACGTCGCCACGTGCCTGGAGAGCTGAGACGACGGCCGCGCCGATTCCCCCGCTGGATCCCGTGACGAGGACGACCTGCGGCTCACGTTCGGGCGTCACTTGACTGCCATGCTCGACCATGCGCGGCCCTCCTGTTCCTGTGTCGGAAGGCCTGCCGCGGCGAGGATCTGATCGAGGAGCTGTTGTGTCTTGGCTGCCTCCCACCCCGAGGTGAGCGGCGGCTGACGGTCTTTGACCCGGTCGAGGAAGTGCCGGACCGCGTCGGCGAACCCGAACGTCTCCGTCGCTGTGGCCCAGCCGAACGCTTCGGGGCTCATGGAGCGAACGGTTCGGACCCCGTCCACCGTCACCGCGACGCTGTCCGGAGCCACGACCTCGGCGGATCGCCTCTGGCCGTACGCGTCGAGCTTCTCGCCCCACGCCCCCGCGGCGCGCGCTGCGACGAGCACGCCGGTGTTGCCCGTGGAGAATCGCACGAGAGCGGCTGTGCCCTCTTCTTCCCAGGGGTCCGTTCCGGCAGACGCGGCCGAGACATCGACGACGTCGCCCCCGCAGAACCAGCGCAGCAGGTCCACCATGTGGATCGCGTTCTCGAAGGTGGCCCGGTACTCGGACCCGGCCCGGTTCTTCTGCGCGACGCAGAACGACGCGCCAGCGGCTCCGAAGGCCTCCCGCGCCGCGACGTACACGGGCGCGAACCGGCGGTTGAGGCCGACCATCAGTACTCGACCGTGCTCATCGGCGAGCTCGGCGAGGCGGATCGCGTCCGCCGTGGAGGTGGCCAGCGGCTTCTCGCAGAACACGTCGACGCCGGCGCGCAGGGCGCTCTCGACCGCAGCGACATGTTCGGAGCGCGGGGTGAGGACGAAGACGGCGTCGAGATCCTCAGCGGCCATCATCTCGTCGACGGTGCGGTAGACGTTCGTGAAGCCCCACCGGCGCTGCACGGCGCTGGGGTCGTCGCGGCGCGACACCAGGGCTCGCAGTTCTACATCCTCGCGCTGGACGAGAGTCGGCAGCTGGGCGATGCTGGCGATGTTGCCGGCACCGACGACCCCGACGCGAACGCGACTCATGAGCTCACCTCCGCCGTCTCGCCCTGCGCGCGACTGTCGATGTCGAGCAGGAGCGAGCGGAGATGGTCGGCGCCGCGACGGAACCCGACCTCCGGCACGTCGAGATCCTGCGGGTGCCAGCGGTACTCGTACTCCAGTGAGAGCACGTCGTCGTAGCCGACACCGCGGAGCCGATGCAGGATGTGGTGCCAGTCGATCGCGCCGTCGCCCACGACGCGCGACATGACGGCGCGCTCCTCCGCGTGCACACGTGCCGTCTCGGACGCGACGAATGGAGCATCAGGATCCTTGAAGACGAGATCTTTCACGTGGACGTGCCCGATCAGGTCGGCTTGGACCGCGAACGCCTCATCGACACCCTCGTCATGGGTGAACGTGAGGTTCGCCTGGTCGTAGAGCACACGGACGGCGGCGGAACCGACCTCGCGGACGAGTCGAGCGGTGTCGGCGGCAGTCTGGGTCATCGTGCCGAAATGGTTCTCGGCGCACAGCACGACACCGGCGTCGGCGGCGGGCGCCGAGAGCTCGGTGAGCGAACGTACGAGCTGATCCCAGTGCGCGGCGTGGTTCTCTCGGTCGGGCTGCCACGAGCCGGAGTAGATGCGGATCCGGCTGGCGCCCGTGGTGTGGGCGATGTCGATGGCCGAGCGGATGTCGTCGACAGCGCGGACGCGCTCGCGTTCGTCAGTCGAGTTGAACGCCGTTGTGTACGGAGTGAGCCCGATGATCGGGATGCCCTCGCCGGCCGAGACCCGTGCGGCTTCCGCGGCCGCTGCGGCGTCCCCGAGAGGCAGGCCACTGCGGTAATCGTCCTGATAGATCACTTCGGCGGCGTCGAGGCCCGCACGGGCGAAGAGGCGGAGCGCCTCGGGGACGGTCTGATCGGGGGTGCCGAGGGTGTGTCCGGCGATTCTCATGAGGAGGCCTCCATGGTGATCGAGGGGGTGTGAGCGTGCCAATCGGCCGGGCCGACGAGATGCGGGGGATCGGCGACGCGGGACCGGTCGACGAACTCGAGGATGAGGCCCCACGACGTGCGCGCGTACACCCATCGGTTCCCCGCGACGGCCGGACTGTCGCCGGCGACTTCTTTGCGGGCGCCGAGGACGTCGATCCCGGGGAGGTCGCCGATGGCGGCGACGACGTCGTCGACGTCGTTCACCACGAAGCACAGATGGTGGCCGCCCGCGTCGCTGGCGCGGGGGAACACCGGCGAGCGATCCTCGCTCCACCACTGGAACAACTCGACGTTGAGGTTGGGTGGAAGTCGCAACATGCGCAGCTTCAGATGCGCGTCTGCGGGCACTCCGAAGTGCTCCGGCATCACCGCCGCGTCGGGGCCGCGAGTGGATTCGTACAGCACCTCCGCGCCGAGAAGCACAGTGAACAGGCGTGTGGCGTCGTCGAGATCCGGCACGGTGAACGCCACATGATCGACGTACTGCAGACCGGGAAGGCCGGGAGAGAGGGGAGTCATCGGTGAAGTCTCTGGGTCGATGAACGGATGAGGAGGGTCGGCTTGAGGACGACGTGCTCGGGTGGGCCCTCGGCGATGAGGGATTCTCCCAGCTCGATCGCGAGCTGCCCGAGCTCTGTGACGGGTTGACGGACGCTGGTCAGTCTGGGGTTGAAGTGCGCACCCGAGTCGAGACCGTCGAAGCCGACGACGGACAGGTCGCCGGGCACGGTGAACCCGCGGGCACCCAGTTCGGAGATCACCGCGAACGCGATCGCATCGTTGCTCGCGATCATCGCCGTCGGGCGATCCGGTTCGCGCAACCAGTGGTCGACGATCCCGGGGGCCAGGTCGGCGTCCGCAGCGGCCTCCAGGACGACCGGCGCGACACCGTGGCGGCCGGCCGCACGATGATAGGCATCCCAGCGGTCCTGTGCCGTGTGGGTTCCGATGATGCCCGGGGCGTAAGCGATGCGCGTGTGTCCGAGCGTGAGGAGGTGATCGAAAGCGAGGTCGATGCCGTGCGTACTGTCGACGGTGACGGTGGGAACGGAGGGGTCGTCCTCCACCCGGTCGATGACCACGATCCTGTTCTGGAATGTGTGCTCGCGCAGTGCCTCCAGGTCGACGCGAGTGGACGGTGCGACGACCCCGAAAGGGGAGAACATCGAGCGCATCGAACTCAGGTAGCCGGCTGTCTGGCCGGTGTCGCCTCCGGTGATGCAGAGCAGCAGTTGATACCCGCGTGCCTCGGCGGCGGCGGTCGTCGCGCGCGCGAGCTCGGCGAAGAACGGATTGGTGATGTCCGGGACGATGAGGGGGACGAGATTGCTCGAGCCGCGGCGAAGCGCCTGGGCCAGCGGGTTCATGGAGTAGCCCAGCCGAGCGGCCACCTGCAGGACATGCTCCCGCGTCGCGGTGCGAACCGCGTCCGGCCGTGAGAACGCGCGAGACACCGTGGACCGGTGGACGCCCGCTGCTTCGGCGACATCGTCGATGCTCACCTCAGCCATGCCGGCCCGCCGTGTCTTCTTCGGGCGACCAGATGAGCTCCATCGTGGACAGCAGCTCGGCCAGGGTCGACATGCCGGAGAATCCGCTCGCGAGGGTGTCGGCGACGTCGTCGACCAATCTCTCGTAGAGCGGGTCGCTATCGACCTCGAGGGTGGCGGTCGTCGTCACTCCGGAGATGTCGGTGAACGAGGCGTTGCCGGTGGTGTCGATGGATGCGAAGCCACGCGTCCCGGCGGCGGTGAAGCTGCAATAGCGCTTCAGCGGCGAATCGGGGAACGCGTATCCGACCTCCACGATGGCTTCTCGACCGGTGGGGGTGCTCAGCACGAGCGTCGCGTGATCGTCTACGCCTTCTCCGTGCAGCGCCGCGGATCGACGGCGGACGACGTCGGCGGGCTGGCCGATGTGGCGAAGCGCCATGTCGACGAAATGCGGCCCGAGATTCATCAAGCTGCCACCTCCCGACAGCGTCGGATCGAGCATCCAGGGGTTTCCGTTCCGTCGATATCGATGCGCGGGGCCGGCGACGAAGGCCATCCGCTCGTAGACGATGTCTCCGGCTTGGCGCAGCCAGGAGTCGATGGGTGCGCCTCGCTGCACCAGTGCGACCGTCACCGCGACCTCGGCCGAACGTGCCTCCTCCTCGAGCTGTCTGAGTTCGCGCAGGCCGACGCCGGCGGGCTTCTCGATCACGAAGGGAAGGCGTCGTCGGATCAGCCGGCGAGCGTCCGCGAGCATCTGGTGATGGGGGCTCAGCACGAACGCGACGTCGATCCCATCGTGGTCGAGGGCTGCGTCGACGTCGGATGTGGCCGAGGCGCCCAGGCGGGCGGCGACCCCTTCTGCGACGGCGAGGTCCGCGTCCTGCACCGCAGCGACGCGGAATCGCCTCGACAGACCGTCGAGGTAGAGCGGTGCGTGCCAGTGCGCGGCGCCCACGAGGACGGCCGTGGGGCGCAGATCGTCGGATCCGGGCTTCATCGCCAGTGACCTCTCCTTCTCTCATCCCAGCACATTCCCAGAAATGAGATCGATTGCTGAGATCGATCTCAGGAATCGTGGCACACGAGTCGCGGCGCTGTCAACGAGACCCGATGGCCCGCTCGCGGAACGTTCCGAAGTGGTGTATTCCTCGATGTCATGTTCACCAAACTCCGCGTCCTGCAGACCATCCACGACTCCGGCAACGTGCTCATCGTGCGCCTCGACACCGCCGAGGAGGCTTACGAGGTCGCTGTCGCAGCGGTGGCTGGCGGCATCCGTGCACTCGAGATCACGCTCTCGATCCCCGGCGCGCTGAGCGTCATCCAGCGCCTCGCGGAACGCTTCGCTCAGGATGACGTGGTCATCGGGGCGGGTACCGTCCTCGACGAGCACGCGGCCTGGTCGAGCATCCAAGCAGGGGCCCGATTCCTCGTCAGCCCCAACCTCAACCCTGCGATGATCCGGCTCGCCAACCGCTATCAGATCGCGACCATCAGCGGGGCCTACACGCCCACGGAGATCCTCGAGACCGCCGAAGCGGGCGCGGACATCGTCAAGCTGTTCCCGACCGAAGCGGGAGGGATCCCGTACACCAAGGCCGTGCTTGCACCCCTTGCCCACATTCCCCTCCTCCCGGCAGGCGGGGTGACCCCGGGCAACGTCGGCGACTGGTTCGACGCCGGCGTCACCGCCGTCGGAGTGGGCAGCGCCATCACCAAGGCCGGCCGCCCGGACGGTGACATGGCCAGGGTGACCGACGCGGCGGCGGAGTTCGTGGCTGCGCTCGCGCGAGTGAAGCGGTGACGGCGTCCGAAGAGGCGGTCGTGCCGGTCGCATACATCACGCTCGGCGGCGCGGGGTCGGGAAAGTCGACCCTGTCCAGGCATCTCAGCATGCTCACCGGCGCGGTCTACCTCGACAAGGACACCGTCGCGGGTCCGCTCGTGAGAGTCGCGCTCGAGGCTCTCGGGCAGGACCCCTCCGACCGTGAATCGAACGCGTTGTATCTCGGGAGGATCATGCCGGCGGAGTACGAGACGCTCTTCGACACCGCGGGCCGTAACCTCGAGCTGGGGCACTCCGTCGTCCTGGACGCGCCCTTCGTCGCGTATCTCGACGACGCGGACTTCCTGCGTCGTGTCACCGAGAACGCGGGCTGGCCGACGACCCGCATCCGGGTGATCCACGTCGAGACATCGCCCGACATCGTTCGCCGACGTCTGATCGAACGCGGGAGCTCGCGTGATCGCGCCAAGCTCGCCGACTGGGACGGCTACTGGGCGAGGTTCGGCGTTCTTCGGTGCCGCTGGAGCACGGGGGAGCACGTGAGCGTCTCGAACGACGACGACTCCGCGCTGGAGCGTCTGGCAGCGCTGATCTGACGCCGACCGCGCGGGTCGCCGAACACCTCGCGACGGATCCTTGACAGATGCGACGGGCCGTGCGATCGTCTGTAACAGCGTTACGGAAACGCTGTTACAGATCCCCCGACGATGAGGAATCACAACATGGCACTAGCGGAAGACGTCGCGAACGCGATGCACACGCTCGAACTGCTGGCCTCCCGGCCGGAGGGTCGGCGCGTCAGCGAGATCGCCGAGCGCCTGGACGTCAACAAGGCCATCGCGCACCGCCTGCTCGCCGCGCTGATGCAGGCGGGATACGTCTTCCAGGATGCGCGCACCTCGAGCTATGTGGCCACCCACAGCCTCGGCGCCCTCGGCCTGCGTCAGCTCTCGTCCTCGGGGGTGGGGACCTGGGCCCAGCGCTCGCTGGACTCGCTCGCCGCTGACTGCGAGGAGCTCGTGCGTCTGGCCGTCGCCACCAATGACACGCTGCAGTGGATCGCCAAGGCCCAGGGCTCCAACTCCTCGCTCCGCCTGGACCCCGTGATGGGTCAGGACGTCGTCCCGCACGCGACCGCATCCGGCAAGGCCTGGCTTTCCACGCTCAGCGCCGAGCGCATCGAGACGGTCCTGGACCAGGAGGACCGTCTGAGTGTGACATCCCGCTCCGCCCTGGACCGACCTGCTCTCAGCATCGAGCTCGACGAGGTACGGCACCGCGGCTATGCCACGACGTTCGAAGAGATGGACCTCGGCATCAACGCCGTGGCGGCTCCCATCTTCGGGGCGGGAGCGGGCCGCGAGGCCACCGGCACCATCAGCATCGCCGGCCCGTCGGTGCGGATGACACGCGCGCGGATGGCCGAGCTCTCCCCGCTGCTGCTGGCGTCGGCGGCGGACATCGCCAAGAGCTGGCCGAGCTACGCCTACCTGATGGCGAGCGAGGAACTGTCCGCCTAGTCCTCGCCCGCTCGCCGAGAATCGTCCCACTTTCCGGTTGATCCGACCCGATCAACCGCTGACAACCATGTCCACGGCCGGCTCCCGGTGAGCCGCCGCGCGCCTTCGAAGGAGAAGCACGATGACTTCGTCTCCCCACACCGTCAGCGAAACCGCTGCCGAGGCCGCCGAACGGCCCGCCCGCAAGGGCCAGGCGCGCAACCTGCTGGCCGGAACCGTCGGGCACTTCGTCGAGTGGTACGACTGGTACGTGTACGGCCTTCTCGCGGCCGTCTTCTCGTCGCAGATCTTCCCCTCGGACTCCCCGTTCGCGTCGCTGATGGCCGCGTTCCTCACCTACGCCATCGGGTTCATCATCCGCCCCCTCAGCGGCATCATCCTCTCTCCACTGGCAGACAGGTACGGACGCCGCCGCATCCTCTCCCTCGCGGTGTCGGGAATGGCTCTGGGTGCGCTGATCATCGGCCTCACACCGCCGTTCGCCGCCGTCGGCTACCTCGCGCCGATCATGTTCGTCGTCGCACGCATCCTGCAGGGCATCTCCGCCGGAACAGAGGGGCAGAGCGCCATCGCGTTCATGGTCGAACACGCGCCCGCCGACCGGCGCGGCCTCTTCGGCTCCTTCACCAACATGGCAAGTGGCCTGGCGACGCTCGCCGCCACCGCCGCCGCCGCCATCGTCACCTCGGCCTTCGCCCCCGACGTTCTCGCGTCGTGGGGATGGCGAATCCCCTTCATCGTCGGCGGCATCCTGGGCGTGGTCGGCCTCGTCCTCCGCGCCCGCTCGGACGAGTCGCCCGAGTTCGAAGCCAGCGCGATGGCCGACCAGAAGTCCGCGCCCAAGAAGCTCCTCGAGCTGCTGCGCAACCACCCGAAGGCCATCGTGCAGACCGCCGCCCTCTCGGCCCCCGCCGTGGCCTACTACACCTGGGCGACGTTCCTGCCCACCTACGCGAACCTCACCTCGGGTCGCGACCTGTCCTCGACCCTGGCGGGCAGCGTGATCGGACTCGCTCTGCTCGTGATCGTCGTGCCGACCTGCGGGTATCTCTCGGATCGACTCGGCCGACGCAAGATCTTCCCCATCGTCGGCGCCACCGGCATGATCGTGCTCTTCTTCCCTCTGCTGCTCCTGCTGCAGACGCCGGGCTTCTGGGTCTATGTGCTCGTGGCGGCGTCGGGCTGGGTCGTCCTCGGCATCTGGCAGTCCGTGTACCCCACCATTCAGGCGGAGCTGTTCCCCGCCGCGGTCCGTGTCTCGGGGATCGGCTTCGCCCACCAGATCGTGATCGCCGTGTTCGGCGGGACAGCGCCCCTCATCGCGGCAGCATTCGTCGGCGCTGGGAACCCCATGGGGGTCGCGGTCTACATGATCGTCGTCGTCACTCTGTGCCTGATCGTCTACCTGACCCTGCCGGAGACCGGCAGCCGGGCACCGCAGGCCACCGTCTCGGCAACCGACAGCATCTCCGTCGTAGTGGACGATCCGGACATTCCGATGCCTGACGTGCGCCGCCGCCGCGACACCGCCGGCGTCCGCGGGCGCCGAGCAGCCGCCACCGAGCAGTGAAGATCGCAGAACGGAAAGGAGCCCCTGCATGATCATCAACACGTTCTCCTACCTCTGGAAGGCGTCGGCCCTCGAGGCGATCACGGAGCTGATCGACAACGGGTACTCGACCTTCGAGGTGCCGATCAGCTCGCCGCACTGCTGGCCCGTCGAGATCTCCAGCGCTGACCGCGCCGCGGTCCGCCGCACGCTCGCGGAGGCAGGCGCCGGCATCCGCTCGCTCAATGCCGGGGGATACGACCTCAATCTCGCCAGCCCTGCCCGCAGCATGCGCGACAAGAGCATCGAGCACATCACCTCGGTCATCGACCTGGCAGCGGAATGGAACGTCGGGGAGATCATCATCTCGCCGGGCACGCGACGCCCCATGATCTCTCCGAGTCTCGACCAGGTGAACGGGTGGCTCCACGACAGCCTGGAGATCCTCGTCCCCCGGGCGCAGCGAGCGGGCACGCGGCTGCTGTTCGAACAGACCCCGTACTGCTTCACCCCGACCATCGAGACCCTGGCGGAGGTGGTCCGCACGGTGGACGATGATGCCCTGAAGATCGTTTACGACGTGGCCAACGCCGCCTACATCGGCGAGGATCCCGTTCTCGCCCTGCGGGAGTACAGCGATCTCATCCCGCTCATCCACATCTCGGATACCGGCACCGACGTCTGGGGGCACGACCCCATCGGCACGGGCGTCATCGACTGGGCGGCGCTGGGCGCGGCCGTGGACGCGACGCTCGGAGTGGAGAACGTCGTCTTGGAGGTCATCCGTGACGAGAACACGCTCGAGGAGTTCGCGACCGCTCTGCGGGATCTGAATGCCGCGGGATGGAGCATCGAGAACAACCGCGCCGAGGAGGTCGTGCGATGAGAGCTCTGATCAGCGGGGGAAGCAGTGGAATCGGTGCCGCCGCCAGCGTGAGGATCGCCGAAGCGGCCCTCGCGCGCGGTGAGGAAGCGATGATCGCGGTGTGCGGGCACACCTCCGGCCCGCAGCACGAAGAGGTGGTCGAGGCCATTCGCGCCTCCGGCGGCACCGCGATCGGCTTGACGGGTGATCTGGGCGACCCCGAGGTTCCCGCGAAGCTGGTCGCTGCCGCCGTCGAGGAGTTCGGGGGTCTGGACGCTCTGGTGGCGAACGCCGGCATCGCCAAGCCGGGCGCTCTGGCAGACGTCACGCTGGAGGACTGGGAGAACATGTTCTCCGTCAACCTCCGCGGAGCGTGGCTTCTGGCCAAGGCCAGCTACCCGCACCTGCGCAGCAGTGAAGGTGCCGCGGTGTTCACCTCCTCGATGTCGGGGCAGATCCCGCATGCCGGATCCGGTGCCTACAGCCCGACGAAGGCTGCGCTGACGCTGCTCGCCCAGACTCTCGCGTTGGAGTGGGCGCCGGATGGGATCCGCGTCAACGTGGTGTCGCCAGGGATGACCCGGACGGGCATGAACACCGATCTCTATCGCGATCCCGCGATCAAGGAGGGGCGGGAAGCCATCATCCCGCTCGCCCGGATCGGTCAGCCGATCGACATCGCCAACGTCATCGAGTTCCTCATCAGCCCCCTCGCGGGCTACGTCACCGGCCAGGACGTCTGCGTCGATGGAGGCTTCTCCAAATCGATCCTCAGCCATATCCCGGGCAAGCCCACCTCGAAATCGTAATCACCGACGTGGCCCGGGCGTCGTGACGCGCTCGGGCCGCACACCACGGACACGGGCCAGTCGCTTCCCCGGGCACACAGCAGCCGAACCAGGCGAACACATCTCAAAGGAGAGAAGGACATGATCAAGAAGCGGTGGAGCATCGCTCTGGCAACCCTCGCGGCGGCGAGCCTCACGTTGTCCGCCTGTGCGCCGGCGGACGATTCCGCAGGCGGTGCGGGATCGGGCGGCGAGAGCGGCCCCGTGACCCTCACCTACTGGGACTTCCTGGACCCCAGCCAGGACAACCCCAGGTCCAACGCGCTGCGAGAGAACATCGCGGCGTTCGAAGAGGCCAACCCCGACATCAAGATCGACCTGTCGGTCGTCGCCCTGGGCGACATGATCAGCCGTCTGCCCCAGGCGGCCGCCGCCGGTCAGGCGCCCGACGTGTTCAAGATGTTCACCCCGCAGGTGCCGCAGATGGCGGCGGCCGGTGCCTACACCCCGCTCCCGGCCGACGCCCTCGCGGTGGACGACTGGCTCCGCCCGGCCGACACGCTCGCCGGGCCCGACGGTCAGCAGGTCGCCGTGCCCTACGAGTACCGCACGTGCGCGCTGTACTACAACCAGAAGATCCTCGACCAGATCGGTGCCACCGCGCCGACGACCTACGACGAGGTCGTCGATGTCGCCGCCAAGGCCGCCGCCGCGGGCTACACCGGCTTCGGCACCGGGTTCTCCGACACCGACAACTCCGCCATCATCGCGACCTTCTTCGACTGCTTCATGAGCCAGGTCGGTCGGGACATCTGGGACGACGAGGGGAACGCGGACTACGCCGGCGACAAGGCCGACGAGTTCGGAGAGTTCCTGACGAAGCTCCGGGATGCCAATGCGTTGGGCAGCAGCGTGGTCTCCGACACGTACTCGACCGTCACCGACGGGCTCGCGAACGGGACCGTCGCCATGTCGATCCTCGGTACCGAGCGCATCGTCACCTTCGGCACGTCGAATCCCGACATCAAGTGGAGCGCCCTCCCGACCGCCTCGACGGGCGGACAGAGCGGCTCGACGTTCGGGTGGACGATGGGCATCGGCGCGGGGAGCAAGAAGGTGGATGCCGCGTGGAAGTTCATCGAGTACATGACCGGTGCCCAGGCCGCAGCGGGGCTGGCAAGCGGTGGCGAGGTCCCCACCCGCTCGTCCAGCTACGACGACGCATACTTCTCCACCCCCGACGCCGACGCCGTCAACTCCATCGCGGAGTACGTCGAGAGCAACAGCGAGCCGCACCCGTACCAGGACAACTGGATCGCCCTCGCCACCGGGCTCTCGCAGGCGGGACAGGCGATGTACCTCAACGGCCTGTCGAGCAGCGAGTTCATCAGCATGGCGCAGGACGCCGCGAACAAATAACCGACACCACATCCGGGGAGCCCACCAGGGCTCCCCGGAGATCGGAACATCATGACAATCTCCAGCGGCATCGTCGGGGTCTCCTCCGGCATTCGCGAAGCAGCGAACACCCCCGACCCGACTACCAGCGTCCGCCGACGCCGCGCCGACTGGCGCGTGTGGATGTATGCGGTCCCGGTCCTCCTGGTGTTCACGTTCGTCTTCATCGGCCCGCTCATCTACACCGCGTGGACTGCCCTTCACGAGACGACCTATTACCAGATCGGCGCGTTCTCGGGGCTGAACAGCTTCGTGGAGCTGTTCTCCGACCCCGACCTCCCCAATCAGATCGGCACCACCCTCGTCTTCTCCCTCGGTGCTCTGGTGATCGCTCTGCCGGCGGGGCTGATATCCGCGATCGTGCTGAACGGTCTGCACCGGTTCAAGCGAACCGTGCGCAGCCTGTTCCTGCTGCCGTGGCTGATGTCGCAGGCGATCGCCGGTGTCATCTGGCTGTGGTTCCTGAACCCCAATTACGGTCCCGCGTCGTACATCACGACCTCCCTGGGGTTCGGGCCCACGGACGTGTTCTCCTCTCCCACCTCCGCTCTCGTGGCCGTCACACTCATCACCGCATGGTGGTCGTATCCGCAGGCCATGCTCCTGTTCCTGGGGGCGTTGCAGACCATCCCGGGGGAACTCCGCGAGAGCCTGAAGATGGACGGAGGAGGCCTCTGGCGGGAATTCGTCAGCATCACGCTGCCGTTCCTCCGGAACACGATCGTCTCCGTGACCGTGGTGCTCCTCATGCTCTACGTGCAGATGGTGACCATCATCCTGGTGACCACTCGAGGCGGACCCCTCAACGCCACCGAGACGTTGTCCATGCGCGTCTACAACCAGACGTTCCTCGACTTCGACCTCTCCGGCGCATCGGCGACCGCGATCCTGCTCTTCGCGGTGAACACCGCCCTCACCCTCGTCGCCATCCGTTTCCGCCGGAAGGAAGCACTATGAGCACTGCAACAGAACGCATCGTGACCGCCGGGTCCTCCCCGCGTCGTCGCAAGCGCACCGAGTGGCTGAAAGCGATCCCGGCATGGGCCTACATCGTGATCTCGGCCGCCATCGTGCTCCCGCCGATCGCGTGGATCATCTCCACCGCTCTCAAGCCGGATGCCGACACCATCGCCTTCCCCCCGACGTGGATCCCGGACCCCATCACATTCGAATCCTTCGCCGGCATCTACACGACCACGAACGTCCGGTTCTTCCTCAACTCGCTCATCTACGCCGGAGGCTCGATCGTCTTGGCGCTGGCGATCTGCATCCCGGCCGCGTACGTCGCCACGCGCTATCGGAGCCGGCGCATGGAAGCACTGATGACCGGCATCCTCGTCCTGTCGATGGTGCCCGCGATCGTCGTCTTCATCGCGCTGTACTCGATGTTCGTGCGGACCTCGCTGATCAACACCTACCCGATGCTGATCGTGGTCTACACCGCCATCATCTGCGGACAGACGATCCTGTTCCTCCGCAACTTCATCGAGAACATCCCCGTCGAGATCGAAGAGGCCGCCGCCATCGACGGCTGCTCCCGGTTCCAGATTCTGTGGCGCATCGTCATCCCTCTGATCCGACCCGGTATCGCGGCGATCGCGATCTTCATCTTCGTCTTCGTCTGGAACGACTTCCTCGTGGGAACCGTCCTCGCAACGACGGAGGACATGAAGACGGTGCAGAACGGCATCGTCCGCTACATCCAAACGGGATTCGGCAACTTCTGGGGATTGTTCTCCGCCTTCGTCATCGTCGCCTTCGTTCCCGTCCTCGCCATCTTCGCCGCCTTCCAACGGTGGTTCATCGCGGGCCTGACCTCCGGCGGCGTCAAGGGCTAGGTCAGCCCCGGACGCAGCTCAACCCGAACACCGTCTACCCCAGGAGGACGCTGTGAGCAACCGAACCATCGGAGTGGCACTCGTGGGAGCGGGGGCCATGGGAACTGTCCACGCCGCGATCGCATCGGGGATCGACGAACTCGACGTCGTCGCGGTCGTCGACCCGTCCGTGGACGCCACCGCGCGTGTCGCCGCCCGACTCGAGGCGGCCGGCTTCCGGCGTCCCGGCGAGCACTCGACGCTCGATGACGCGCTCGCAACGCCGGAGGTCGACCTGGTGGTCATCACCACGCCGAGCGGATTGCACGTGTCCCAGGCGACGACGGCCCTGGGCGCCGGGCGACACGTGATCCTCGAGAAACCGCTCGATGTGGATCTGAACCGGGCTCGAGTGCTGGCCGACCGCGCTGCCGCCGCCGCTCGCGAAGGCCGTGTCGCGACGGTCATCAGTCAGCATCGATTCGATACGGCATCGGTCATCGTGGCGGACGCCGTGAGGTCGAATCAGCTCGGACGGGTCACCTCGGCCATCGCCTCGACAGCATGGTGGCGGCCCCAGAGCTACTACGACTCCGCCGACTGGCGGGGAACGTGGGCTCTCGACGGCGGGGGAGCGCTGATGAACCAGGGCGTCCACAACGTCGACCTGCTGCTGTCGTTCCTCGGGCGACCCGTGGAGGTCTCGGGGCAGATGGCCCTCCTCGCTCACCGCAGGATCGAGGTCGAGGATTCGGTCGTCGCGACTATCCGGTTCGAGTCGGGGGCGCTCGCCGCCGTGCACGCGACGACGGCGGCATACCCCGGACTCTCCACACGACTCCATGTGATGGGATCTCACGGCTCCGCCATCATCGAGGACGACGTGTTGACCTACTTCCACGCCGCAGAGACGCCGGGAATCGACGTCGGTCCCATGGGCCTGACCGCAGCGGAGGGCAATCGCGTCGGCACCGTGCCCATCGACAGCGGCGAGCGAACCGCCCCTCTCGGCTTCGACATCCCTCCGGCGCCCGCTGGCCAGTACAGCCTCGATCCGACCAGCCACCATCGGCAGTACCGGGATGTCGTGAACGCGATCATCTCGGGCGTCCAGCCCGCCGTCACCGTCCAACATGCGTACGACGCGATGGCCGTCATCCGATCGATCTACGTCTCGTCGACCCTGGGGAAGCCGGTGCAGTTCGACGACGTCGCGGCGGGCCAGTACGACGACGTGCTCCTGGTTGCGGCCGATCCCGCGCGCACCTCGAAAGGACCTCGTGTTCACCGGTAGAGCAACACTCATCGCCCACATCGGGTACCCGACGGACGCCTTCGCCTCGTCATCGCTGTGCAACCCCTGGTTCGAGCGGAACGGATGGGACGCCGCCGTCGTCCCGATGTCCGCTCGTGCGGAGGGCTACCCCGACCTGTTCCGTGCCCTCTTCACCCTGACCAACCTCCGCGGCGCTCTCGTGACCACGCCTCACAAGGT
The DNA here is from genome assembly GCF_013389665.1 of Microbacterium oleivorans. Lineage (NCBI taxonomy): Bacteria > Bacillati > Actinomycetota > Actinomycetes > Micrococcales > Microbacteriaceae > Microbacterium > Microbacterium oleivorans. The sequence goes on from NZ_CP058316.1 coordinate 2,953,984, forward strand.
GACCACCATGGAGCTCGTCGACGAGGTCACTCCCGCGGCCGCGATCGCCGGCGCCGCCAATGCCGTCGTCAAGCGCGAGGACGGTTCGATCCTCGCCGACCAGTTCGACGGCGCTGGATTCGTCCGTGCCCTCGCGCGCAAGGGATTCGACTGCGCCGACAAGCGCGTCATGATCGTCGGCACCGGCGGTGTCGGCTCGGCCATCGCGGCCTCTCTCGCGGCCCGGAAGGTCGGCGAGATCAGTCTCGTCAACCGCCGCACGACGTCGGCGGAGGAGCTGTCGAAGCGCCTCCGGGCTCACTATCCGGATGTGGAGACCCGCTTGGGGTCGAAGGACCCGCGAGGCTTCGACCTGATCGTCAATGCGACCTCGCTCGGGGCGCATGCCGGCGATCCTCTGCCCCTCGACCTCGACGGCGTCGAAAGCACGACCTTCGTCGCGGACGCCGTCAACAAACCCGAACTCACCCCGTTTCTGGTGGCGGCCCAGCGACGAGGCTGCGCGATCCAGGCCGGCCGGGACATGCTGCTGGAGATGGTTCCGGCATACCTGGCTTTCTTCGGGTTCGACGGCGCTGCCGTCGAGGACTTCGTCTGAGTTCGTCGCCACAGGATGGCGAACGGGGCGGCCTCCGCACGGGAACGATCGCGCGCGACGTCGGTGGCCGGGTCGGGACGCTGCCTCTGGCGGGACTCCTCCGTGCCCGTCGAGCCGTGCGCCTCTCGGCTCTGCTTGACGGCGTGCCCGACGACGCCTAGCATCGCATCAGGCGTCGTTTCGACGTCACTAGGCTTGCAACCACCCGGGCAAAAACCTAGATGCAACGCACTTCGGTGCGAAGCATCTAGGTATTTTTTTTGCCCTCATGGCGGAGCAGAACGTTGAGGAGGCAAAGTGGCCAATCTGGACATCGCGCGGCAGATCGTCGATTCCGTCGGCGGTCCCGCGAACATACGCGGGCTCGTGCACTGTGTGACCCGCCTGCGGTTCGACTTGGTCGACGACGACCGCGCCGACCGGACGCGATTGCAGCGGATCGACGGTGTGCAGGGCGTCGTCTCGCGTGGCGGACAGCTGCAGCTGATCATCGGTCAGGGGGCCGTCGAAGAACGCTTCGCCGACGTGCAGCAGGTGCGCAGCGGGGCCGCGGGCGACAGCGAAGCGACGCCCTCGGCGTCACCGCGCGCCGAGGCGCGTCCCGAAGCGGCACCCGCCGCGCCCGCTGGGCGTCGCGAGGCCTCGAAGAAACGGCGCGGGCCGCGCCAGTGGTTCGATGCGCTGCTGCAGACCCTGGCGAGCATCTTCGCGCCCATCATCCCCGCGATCGTCGGATGCGGCATGGTGATGGGTGCTCTCTACTCGTTCCAGCTGCTCGGCTGGATCCAGCCCGAGTCGAGCATCTACCAGCTGCTGTGGATCGTGAGCAACGCCGCGTTCTACTTCCTCCCGATCTATCTCGCCTTCAGCTGTGCGCAGCGTTTCGGCTGCAACCCGTACGTCGCGGCCGTGCTCGGCGGAATCCTCGTGCACCCGAACATCGCGGCGCTCGTCCAGGCGGGTGAGACCAGCCTTGACCTCGGTGCCGTTCAGATCGCTCTGCGCGACTACTCGAGCTCGATCGTGCCCATCATCCTCATGGTGTACCTGATGTCGTGGGTGGAGAAGGGTGTCACTCGCCTGACCCCGAAGATGATCCGTCTCATCGTCGTGCCGACGGTCAGCCTGGTCGTCAGCGCTTTCATCGGCCTGTGGGTCCTCGCACCGCTGGGCGGCGCGGTCGGAGACTACGTCGCGCAGGGCATCGCCTGGGTCTACACGACGTTCGGCATCCTCGGAGGGCTGCTCCTCGGCGCCTTCTACCCCTTCATCCTCTCGACGGGTATGCAGGTCGCGTTGACGCCCGTGATCCTCTCCAACATCCAGTCGACGGGCGGCGACTTCATCTACCCGGTCATCGCGACCTCGAACGCGGCCATGGCCGCGGCCGCCGCCTACATCTTCATCCGCAGCCGCGACCGCTCGCTCAAGCAGGTCGCCGGGTCGACATCCATCTCCGCCTTCATCGGCGTCTCGGAACCCGTTCTGTTCGGCATCGTCATCCGCTTCAAGAAGGTGCTCTGGGCGGTGATGGCCGGCGGGGCAGCCGGCGGGGCGATCATGGGCGCCTTCCAGGTGATGTACGGCGGCTTCGGCTTCGTTCCGTTCGGCACGGTCATCCTCGCGTTCGGCCCGACCTTCGTGTTCTACATGGTCGGCGTCGTCGTCGCGATGGCGGTGACCGTCACCGTGCTCGCCGTCTTCGGCTACGAGTCGCGATCCGACGCAGACGCCGCCGTCGACGCCGTCACCGCGACCGATACCGACACGAGAACCGACGCCGCGAGCCCGGACGCCGTCCGCTGAATCATCGGGTGCCGCGTGCCACCGGCGGCACCCGGTCCGACACTCCGACACATCCGACGTAAGGAAGACATGGCACACGAACTCGAATTCCCCGACAGCTTCCTGTGGGGAGGCGCTATCGCCGCCAACCAGGTGGAGGGCGCATGGCGGGAAGGGGGGAAAGGCCCCAGCGTCTCGGACGTCTTCCTCAGCGGCGCCCACGGTTCGCCCCGGCTCGCATCGTTGGACTTCTCCCTCGACGGCCGCTATCCCTCTCGCGACGCGACGCGCTTCTACGACAACTACGCCGACGACATCGCACTCTTCGCCGAGATGGGCTACAGCGTGCTGCGGCTCTCGATCGCCTGGACCCGGATCTTCCCTCGCGGCGACGAGGAGACACCGAACGAGGCCGGGTTGCAGTTCTACGATCGGGTGTTCGCCGAGCTGCGCAAGCACGGCATCCGACCCATCGTCACGATCTCGCACAACGAGCTGCCGCTCGGCCTCGCGCAGAAGTTCGACGGCTGGGGCGATCGGCGGATGATCGATCGCTACCTCGCGCTGTGCGAAGTCCTCTTCGAGCGATACCGCGACGACGTCACCTATTGGATCCCGTTCAACGAGATCAACAACCTGACGCTGCCGTTGACGGTGTTCATGCACGGCGGGATCATTCCCGAGGGCATGACGTCGTTCGGCGACGGCACCGACGATCGCGACCTGCGTTTCCAGGCGATGCACCACGTGCTCGTCGCGGCGGCCCGTGCCGTCGAGCTCGGCAGGCGCGTCAACCCGGACTTCCGGTTCGGGTCGATGACCTGTCACATCACGCTCTACCCCCTGACGCCGAATCCCGCCGACGTTCTGCTCGCCCAACAGGACGATGCGCTCCGCAACAACTTCTGCGCCGACGTCCAGCTGCAGGGGGAGTATCCCTACTACCAGGTGACGTGGATGCAGCGAGAGGGGATCGTGCTCGACATCACCGACGAGGACCGCCGCGTTCTGCGCGAGAACACGCACGACTTCTACGCCTTCAGCTATTACATGTCGGTGTGCGCGAGTGCGGATGACGAGGTGGCGCAGACTTCCGGAAACATCATGGGAGGCGCACGCAACCCCTATCTCGACGAGTCGGAGTGGGCGTGGCAGATCGACCCCGTCGGCCTCCGGTACACGCTGAACAAGGTGTACGACCGGTACCGTGTGCCGATCATGATCACCGAGAACGGGCTGGGTGCGACCGACGAACTCGTCGACGGTCGGGTCCACGACGACTACCGAATCTCGTACCTCCGCGAGCACATCGCGCAGATGCGGCTCGCCATCGACGACGGTGTGGAGCTCATCGCGTACACGCCCTGGGCTGCCATCGACATCATCAGCGTCTCCACGGGGGAGATGCGAAAGCGGTACGGGTTCGTCTACGTCGATGTCGACGACGACGGGAACGGGACGTACGCCCGCTACCGGAAAGACAGCTTCGACTGGTATCGCCGAGTCATCGAAACACGGGGGCGCGATCTGGGCGTCTCGACCGGCGAGCCGGCTCAGGGGGTCGTGTCGTGAAGCTCTTCGGGTTCTCACGTCGCGCCGGCGACTCGCGCGACGACCACGCGCCTCGCGGCGAGGCGCTGCGCTCGCCTGCGACGGGTGAACTCATCGCGCTCGAGTCCGTGCCCGACGAGATGTTCGCCCAGCGGATGCTCGGCGACGGTTTCGCCGTCGATCCGGCATCCGGGGTGTTCCGTGCCCCGATCGCGGGCGAGCTCGTGGTTCTCGCGTCGACGTTGCACGCCTTCGCCATTCGAGCGGAGTCCGGGCTTGAGGTGCTCGTGCACATCGGCATCGACACCGTCGACCTCGGAGGCGTGGGATTCGCGTCGAGCCGGGCCGTCGGCGAACACGTCGAGGCCGGCGACGAGATCATCCGCTGCGACCTCGCGCTCGTTCGCGACGCCGTGCCGTCGATGGTCACGCCCGTCATCGTGACGAACAGCGAAGCCTTCGCCGTCCGCGACCTCCGCCTCGATGCGGCCGACGGCGACGTCGTCGCCCGCGCGGATCGGCGCCCATGACCGCGAGGCCGCCCTCGGCTCCGCACCCGGTCTCGGTGGTGCGGATCTTCAACAACAACGTTCTCCTGTGCCGAGACGGCCCCGACGAGATCGTCGTCGTCGGCAAAGGACTGGGTTACACCGTGAAGCCCGGTGGTGAGCTGGATGCGTCGGCGCCGGGGCTGAAACGCTTTGTACCCGATCAGCAGTACGCTGCGACGCACGTCGCCGAGATGCTCAGCGACGCGACGATGGAGGAGGCCGACGTCGCCGAGGAGATCGTCCGGATGGCCGAGTCCGAGCTCGGAACCTTGCCGACCCAGCGCGTTCTGCTGCCGCTGCTCGACCACCTGTCGTTCGCGGTCGAACGCGCGAAGGGTGGGATCACCGTCGACTACCCGCTGCAGTGGGAGACCGGACAGGTCTTTCCCCAGGAATCGGCGGTCGGGCGGCGGGCGGTGCAGCTCGTCCGGGATCGACTGGGAGTGAGTCTGCAGGAGGGCGAGTGGTCGGCCTTCGCGCTGCATTTCGTGACGCACCGGTGGGCCGGCGGCGATCTGACCCGTTCGCTTTCCATGACCGGCACGATCAGCCGGGTCTTCCGTGAGATCGAGGAGACGTGGGACACCCGCATCGATCAGACCTCGATGAGCGCGGCCCGCTTCGTCGCGCATCTTCGGTACCTGTGGGCGCGTGTCTCGACGTCGAAGCAGCTCCGGGACTCACCCGTGGACTTCATGGGCGACGTGAACGAGGCATACCCCGAGGCGGCGGCCGCCGCGGTGAGAAGCGCCGCGATCCTCGGTGCCGTGCTGGGCGCCCCGCTGACTCAGGACGAGGTGGCCTACCTCGCGCTGCACACGTCTCGCCTCTACGTCGATGCCACCCAGTGACGGGACCGGCTCGACAGCAGCATCGGTGGGGCGGCGCTCACCGGTGCTGCTGTCGTTCCGGCTCATGTCAGAGCGCCGGTGAGATCCACCTCGCGGGAGTCACGCGTCGCCAGCCAGCTGCGGGTAGACCGCCTCGAGCGGGGCGGACAGGCCGGCCTTGAGTCGCGCCGAGTTCTCGTCTGCGAGGACTTCGTAGCCGCCTGCTTCGAGGGTGTCGAAGGTCTGGGCGACGAGGTCGGCGGGGTCGACCTTGGGGCCTTCGGCGTGGGCGGCCATGGCGGTGTCGACGTAGCCGACGTGGACGCCGACGACCTGCACGCCCGCCGGATGCAGTTCCAGGCGCAGGGAGTTCGTCGCCGACCAGAGGGCAGCCTTCGTGGCCGAGTAGATGCCGGCGACGGCCCACCACGACAGCGCGGAGTGGATGTCGATGATGGCGGTGTCGCCTCCCTTGGCGGAGAGAGTCGGGGCGAAGGCGCGGGACAGGAAGAGGGGTCCGAGGAAGTTGGTCTCGACGTTCTGGCGGATCTCCTCGTCCGTGTGGGTGAGGATGCCCGCGGAGGAGACGGATGCGCCGGCGTTGTTGATCAGGACCGTGACGTCGGGCGCCTGTTCCACGGCGGCACGGATCGAGGCGGGGTCGGTGACGTCGAGGGCGAGGGGGACGATGCGCTCGTCGTCCCATTCGCGGGGGTTGCGGGCGGTGGCGTAGACCTTGGCCGCTCCTCGGGCGAGGGCGTCGCGGACGAAGTGGGTGCCGATGCCGCCGTTCGCGCCGGTGACGAGGACGACGGCGCCGTTGAGGGAAGTCATGGAATGGGTCTCCTGGATGTGTGTTGTTCGGATGGTCGACGCGGTGGCCGGGGATGCGTCGGGTTCGCCTGCCCCGGCCACATCGAGGGTCAGACGCGGGTGAGGGTGGGGTAGTCGGTGTAGCCGTGCGCGCCGCCGGTGTACAGCGTCGCCGGGTCGAGCTCGTTGAACGGCGCGTCCTGCCGCAGGCGTGCGACGACGTCCGGGTTCGCGAGCGCGAAGCGTCCGAGCGGTGCGATGTCCGCGAGACCTGCGTCGATGTCTGCGGCGATGCCGTCGCGGTCGCGACCGTACCGGACGACGAGCACGGCGGTCGGCCACACGTCCCGGAACGACCGCAGCAGCTCGTCGTCGCCGAGGTGGTGCACGTGCAGATAGACCAGGTTCAGCTTCGCGAGCTCACTCACGAGGTGCCGGTACTGAGCACGCACCGCCTCGGTGTCTCCCTCATCGAGCCCGCCGAGCGGGAAGGCGGGGGAGATGCGGATGCCGGTACGGTCCGCGCCGATCTCCTCGGCGACGGCCCGGGCCACCTCGATCACGAACCGGGCCCGGTTCTCGATCGACCCGCCGTACTCGTCGGTGCGCTGGTTCGCGTTGGGAGCCAGGAACTGGTGCAGCAGGTACCCGTTGGCGGCGTGGATCTCCACCCCGTCCGCACCGGCCGCGATCGCGGAGGCGGCGGCGTGGCGGAACTCACCGATCACCTCCTGGATCTCCGCCGCCGACAGCTCGCGAGGGGCGGGGGTCTTCTGGGGGCCTTCCGCTGTGAACATGTCCTGCTCGGCCGAGATCGGCGAGGGCGCCACGGGCTGGCGGTGGTGCGGGGTGTTGTCGGGATGGGAGATGCGTCCCACGTGCATCAGCTGGACGAACAGGTGCCCGCCGTTCTCGTGCACGGCCTCGGCGACCTTCGCCCACCCCGCGACCTGCTCGGGGGTGTAGATGCCGGGGGTGTTCAGGTACCCCTGTCCATCCTCGGAGGGCTGGGTTCCCTCGGTGATCAGCAGCCCCAGCGAGCCACGCTGCGCGTAGTACTCTGCCGCGAGCTCACCGGGTGTGCCATCGGGGTTGGCGCGGTTGCGGGTCATCGGGGCCAGCGCGAGCCGGTGCGGGAGCTCGATGCGCCCGAGGGTGAACGGCTGCCAAAGAGACGTGGACGTCATGACGGGAATTTCCTTCGTAAGAGAGGCGAGTGTCGTCCGGCATCGGTTCACGCCGGTCGACGTGCACCGGAGTGGGAGAATGAGCCGAGACAGATTCGAGCCCAGACGACAGTGACTACACTCATAATTGAGGTGAGTCAGATTCTATTCCATCGGAGGATCCCATGTCAGTGGCGACCGAGTCGCTCGGGCGACGCGCGCGGCAGAAGCAGGACAAGCTCGCACGCATAACCGCGGCGGCGAGCGAGCTGTTCGCGACGCGCGGGGTAGACGAGGTCACGACTCAGCAGATCGCCGAGGCGGCGGACATCGGCACCGGCACGCTGTTCCTGTACGCGAAGACCAAGGGAGAGCTGCTCCTCCTGGTGCAGAACGCTCACTACGTCGATGCTCTGGCGCGCGGCCGCGCCGCCGCCGCACGGGAGGCCACTGCTGTCGATGCGGTGCTCGCGCTGCTGGCTCCGATCGCGGAGTGCAATCGCACACAGGTCGACAACGGGCGCACATATCTTCGGGAGATGGTCTTCGGCGACCCCGCAGAACCGCACCATGCCGAAGCGCTTTCCATCGTCGCGCAGACGGAGCACGCCGTCGCCGCTGTCCTCGTCGAGCGGACGCGTGTCGAGGCGGGGCAGGCGGCGACGCTCGCCCGGGTGATCTCGGGCATCCAATTCCTCGAGCTCGCGGCCAGCGTCAATAGAGATGCGACGGTCCCGGAACTGCTCTCGAGCATCCGCGGCCAGGTCGCGGCGATCCTGCCGGGCTGACTCCGATCATGACGACACACGATGAGGCCTCCCAGCGGTCGCGCACGATCCGCTACCAGGCCCCGGGCAGGGACAAACGGGTGCTGTTCGCCCGTTCGGGGCTCGAGCAACTCCGGGCCGTAGCCGCAGGCGAGGCGCCGGCCCCGCCGATCAGCAGCCACATCGGGCTCGAGATCGTCACCGTCGAGGAGGGCGACGTGGTGATGACGGCGGTTCCGGACGAGTCCCACTACAACCCCATCGGCTCGGTGCACGGCGGGTTCTTCGCCACCGTCCTCGACTCCGCGTGCGGGTGCGCTGTGCATTCCACCCTCCCTGCCGGCGTCGGATACACCAGCCTGGAGATCAAGGTCTCATTCCTGCGTCCGATCACCGCAGACACCGGCCCCGTCACCGCGCACGGATGGGTTACCCGTAAGGGTCGCAGCGCGGTGTTCGCGGAGGCCGACATTCGCGACAGCCAGGGGCGCGTCCTTGCCGTCGCATCCAGCACCTGTCTCGTCGTTCGCCCGGACCCTGCCTCCTGACGCGTCTCGCTGGCTCTCGTCGCGCTCGTCCGTCGGGGCCGGCGCTGACGGACGACGGTCGCACTGACCACGATCTCTTCGCGGCTGCGAATCGACGGATCAGGCGGTGAGGAACTTCGCAACGGCAGGCGCGAACTTCTGCCAGTACTGGAAGATGCCGCCGTGGCCCGAGTCTCGGTAGATGATCAGCTCACTGCCGACGATCCGCCGGTGCAGGTCCTCGGAGAGCACCGAGGGGACCATGCGGTCGTTGTCGCCGTTGGCGATCAGGGTCGGGCTCGTGATCACCGACAGGTCTGAGGGGGTCGAGCGCCCGTACCGTTGGATGGCTTTCAGCTGGCGGCTGAATGACTTGTTGCTGATCGGCTTGTCGCGATCGACGGTGCGCTCCTTGAGGCGTTCGACGAACGCTTTACCGGCCCGCTTGCCCTCAGCGTCGCGGTTGAAGAAGAGGAACTCCTTCGGGTCGGATCGGGTGATCACCGAGCGGAAGATGTCCCAGTAGGTGGTGCCGACGACCTTGTCGATGTCCTTCCCGCCGCGTGGGCCGGTGCCGGTGAGCACGAGCTTGCGGACCAGCTCGGGGTGGGCGACGACGAGGTCTTGGGCGATCATGCCGCCCATCGAGAAGGAGAAGATGTCGACCTTGTCGTAGCCCAAGCCCTTCGTGATGAACCGGTAGGCGTCGGCCGCGGCTTCTTCGAGGGTGTCGGGAACCTGCCCGGAGGAGGCACCGACGCCGAGCTGGTCGAAAGCGATGACGTGGCGGTTCTTCGCGATCTGGTCGATGATGCGCGGGTCCCAGTTGTCCAGGGTCGCGGCGAGATGGACGAAGAAGATCACGGGGATCTCTTCTTTCGGGCCGAGCTCCCGGTAGGCGAAGGTGTCCCCGTCCACGGTGACGGTCTTTGCGGGGGCTTTGGCGTAGGAGGTGATGACGGGTTCGGTGGTGCTCATGAGGGTGCTCCTTGAGGATCTGAGTGTGCTCGGAAAGCGGACTGGCGGATAGGGTTATGCGGGCTGGTCGGCGCCCGTGATGACGGCTTTGCCGCGGATGCTGCTGGTGCCGAGGGAGGCGAGGGCCTGCACGGTCTGGTCGAAGGGGAAGGTCGCGCCCACGACCGGGCGGATGACGCCGGCGTCCACGAGCTCGGCGATCTGGCGCAGCTGGTCGCCGGAGGCGTGCATGAGAAGGAACTCGTACGTCACGCCGAGCTTCCTGGCGAGTGCGCGAGTCTTGCGGCTGAGGACCGTGATGGCCAGGCGCAGCACCGGGTTCAGGCCTGCGGCTTTCGCGAACACGGGGGTGGGCGGCCCGGAGATCCCGACGGCCTTCCCGCCGCGCTTCAAGACCGTGAGCGACGTGGTGAGGTTGTCGCCGCCGAGCGGGTCCAGGACGAAGTCGTAACCGGAGAGCTCGGACTCGAAATCGTGCGTGCGGTAGTCGATCACCACGTCGGCTCCGAGTTCCCGGACGAAGCCGGCGTTTTTGCCCGACACGGTGGTCGCGACGTGCGCACCGAGGTGCTTGGCGAGCTGGATCGCGATCGACCCGACCCCGCCGGCACCGGCGTGGATGAGCACCTTCTGCCCGGGCTGCACGTTTCCCTTCTCGACCAGGGCCTGCCACGCGGTGAGCGCGACCAGCGGGAGGGATGCTGCCTCCACGGTGCTGATCGAGGTCGGGGCCAGGGCGACGTCTGCTTCGTCCACGGCGATGCGTTCGGCGAAGGCGCCGATGCGGTGATCGCGCGGCCGGGCGTACACGCGGTCCCCGGCGGTGAATCGGGTGACTCCCGCGCCGACGCGGATCACGGTGCCTGCGACATCGTGGCCGAGCGTGACGGGGGTCTTGTAGGGCAGGATCGCCCGGAACTCTCCCGCTCGGAGACGTTCGTCGAGGTGGTTCAGTCCCGCGGCTTCGACCCGGATCAGGACGTCGCGGTCGCCGACCGTGGGCTCGGGCACGTCGGCCTCGTGAACGGGCTGTTTGTACTTGTCGAACACGAACGCTCGCATGATGCTCTTTCTTCTCGGGTCTGAAGGGTCGGTCAGCGCTGTAGAAACCCGGTGACGATTCTCGCGACGCTGTCTCGGTTCTGGAACGCGACACCGTGGCCGGCGTCGGCGAATATCCGCACCTGAGCGTGCGGGTACTGGGCGAGGAGCGCGTCGGTGTTGCCTGTCGGCACCATCCGGTCGTGGTCGCCGTGCAAGATCAGCACCGGGCGCGTGAAGGAGGTGACGGGTGGTGTCTGATGGCCCCACCGATTCACGGCGCGCAACTGGGCACGGAACACACCCGGGGTGACGCGTTCGTCCCGGCCGGAACGGCGCAGCTTCAGCCGAGCGTGGTACGTCCTCGCTGCCTCGCGGCCTGCACGCGTGCGGGTGAAGAACAGCAGGGTGGTGGGGTTCGTGAAGGTCGCGATGCCCCGCAGGATCGCCCGCACGGTGACTCCCGTCATCCCGGTCAGGCCGGGCCCGCCCTGCGGGCCGGTGCCCGCGAGGATGACCCGCTCGACCAGGTCCGGGTCCTGGTGCAGGATCTCCTGAGCGACCATGCCACCCATCGACAATCCGAACAGATCCACCCGCGAGAGTCCGAGAGCACGAGTCGCCGCGATGGCATCGGCCGCCGTGTCCTCGAATCGGCGCCGCACCGCGCCGGTGGAAGCCCCCACCCCGCGGTAGCTGAGGAGGATCACCCGCCGCTCCCGCGCGAGCGCGTCGATCAGCTCGGGGTCCCAGCTGTCGAGGTTCGCCCCCAGATGGGTCAACGCGACCAGCGGTACCCCGCCGTGCTGGGAGCCGAGCTCACGGTAGACCACCCCGGCGCCGGCGACCGACGCGGTGCGGGTCGGGGCGTCCACGAAACGCACTGCCCGGTCGCCGGTTCCCTGCTGCGCCTGCGTCATGGCACTCTCGCTTCGTTCGGCCTCGTTCGACGGGCGAGTCGCCGCGTCATAACAGAGTGTACTCAATTATGAGCTCACTCAGTCACAGGCGTCGAGCCGCGTGCGGGCGCGCCTCCCTTCGACGACGGGATCAGCTCCCGGCTGCCGGGACGAGCCGGAGATGGTCGAGCATCAGCTTGTGTCCCGACGAGCTGCTGTTCTTGCCCGTTGTCGTCAGTCTCACGAGATAGCTTCCGGGAGCGGGGAATGCGTAGGTGCCGAACGTTAGATCCTTCTGGGGGATGTTCGTGGTCCAGAAGAAGTCCTGGGGGCTTCCGATGTCGGTGCCATCGACGGACAGCTGGTGGATCCCCGTGCCGCCCGACTTGAAGGCACGTGCCACGACGTCGTACACACCGGCCCGGGGCACATCGAGGCTGAATTCGATGAAGTCGCCGACCGCGTTGTTGTTGACTCCGATCCTCCGCCCGCCGGTCGCGTTCGCATCGTTGTAGAAGGAGACGGAGTCGGTGAGGGAGCTGATGGGCAGCGTCTCGGCCTCGTAGGTGCTCGGCAGCGGGATCGGCGCGGGGTTGGGCTGCTGGACTCCGCCGAGCGAGAGCTTGACGCCGATGTCCTTGCCCTTCGCATTGTTCACGTCGACCTTCAACTCCACGGTCGGCGTGTACTGCAAGACGGTGACCTCGGGGTCTTTCGAGATGAGCCCCGTCGCCGCCACGTCGAGGCTCAGGTAGACGTGCCCGACGTTCTTCTGGGTGGGATCGGCGACGGAGAGTTCGATGCTGTCCGCGGTCTCGCTCACCATGACCGATGCCTTGCTGTCGGAGGTGACACCGCCCGCAGAGGTCGATTCGTCTTTCCAGAAGTTGATCCCGGTGACGTTCAGAGCGTTCTCCCGCACGGCCTGCACGGACGCGGAGTTCTCGAGGATGGTGATGCCGGGCGCAGCTGCATAGGCGGTCACCTGGGCACTCGTCTTGTCGGGTAGCAGGACGTACGAGTATGCCGCGTTACTCGGGTTCGTTCCCTGGTCGACCGCGAGTGAGAGGAAATTGCGGGTGATGGGTGTGGTGTCAGCCCATTCCGATGAGGAATTGAGCTGCTTCCAGTTGCCCACTCGCTGCTCGCGCAGCCCGTTGACCGTCGCGCCACCCGGGAAGTAGTAGCCGATGTCGGATCCGGCGACGCTCCCCGCGAGGTGCACGGTGCTCACTCCGGCCACCGTCTCCGTCCAGCCGAGCGTCGACGGCTTCGCGGAGCCGTCGACGGTCAGCGCGTTGTCGCCCGCGGCGTTCAGCTTGCGGTTCTCGACGATCGTCTCGGTGCCGATGCCGTCGGTGCTCGTGATTCCGGCTCCGAGCGCGACGATCTCGTCGTCGAACATGAACCACGACTTCTTGGCCTCCAGCGAGCGCCCGACCGGGTGCAGATCCATCCCCGTGACCCCGTAGCGGTCGAGGATGCTGGCCCCGCCGACCCAGGATCTGTCGGTTCTGCTGTTCGCGGGCCGAGTCGTGCTCTTCAGCACGGTCGTACCTGGGAGACGGTAGCTGTCGACGGTCGGCCAGAAGTCGTCGTTGAACTGGCTGAGGTCGTTGTTGTAGAGGTAGGTCATCCCGTCGCCGGTGTGCCAGCCCTTGGCGTTCTCGGAGTTGATGGCCTCGTACCCGCCGATCCGGCTGGACGCCATGCTGATGCCGAACCCGAAACCGGGTCTCAGGTGAACGGTGCGATCCATGCCGGTGAACTGTCGGTTCGTCACGAGCTCGGCGCGTGCGGGCACGGAAGCGTCGCCGAGGATCTCCTTCGCGGACACGACGAGGTCCACCGGCACTTTCGAGAGGAACGTCTTGTCCGCATCCGTCGAAAGCCAGGCCTTGACCATACTCGAGAACGCGGAAGCGTCCGCGGCCGGTGCGACGTCGGCGAGCCGGATGATGGATGCCAGCACGGGCACAGCGGCGTCGTCGTCCTGCACGCCGAAACGGCTCACCTCGCGGCCGCGAACCATATCCATCAGATTGCCCTTGTAGATGAAAGGCTCGTAGGCGTCGTAGACCCACGCGAACACGTTCGCGCTGTTCGGGTCCGTCACATCCCACGGGGAGCCGTCGAGCAGGTACATGAGGTCTGCGATGCCGGAGAGGAGGGAGGCGCCGTATCCGCCGTTGTAGGCGTAGTAGTTGTGCTGGACGAACGACCCGTCCGCGTAGAACCCGTCTCCGGCGGTGACGTGGGGGAACAGCGCGCTCAGCCCGTCACGCCCGGCGGCGACGCGCGTGGCGTCCTGCGCGTTGATGCCGGAGATCGCGATGACCTGGCTCTCCCACAGGCGATTGGCGCCGGTCATCGCGACCGTCGGCTGGGCGTACGAGATGGCGGCCATGTAGGTCGACACCTGAGTGCTGGTGAGGTCGTCGTGGATCAGGGCGACGATGTCGTTCAGGGCCAGCGGCGCTCCGATCTGCCAGTGCCACCAGTTCTGGTACATCGTGGCTCCGTCGTAGTAGACGTTGGAGTTCATCCAGTCGAGGGCGGCGATGAGGTCCGTCTTGAGCTGAGCGTTCCCGTGCAGGACGGAGCCGGGAGTCGCGTATGCGAGCGCCATCTCGCGCAGGTGTTGATATGTGCGCGTCGTGCTGGCCGAATCGTTCCCGAAGGGGGAGTCGTCCCAGAGCCGGTTGCGGTCCGGGTTCTTCTTCATCGAGTTCCAGTACTGCTGTCCGGAGGCAGTGATGCCGGTGATGCGTGCCGCGATGTCGACGTCCGACGCGTCGAACGTCGACCCGCCGGCCAGCATGGTGGCGTACTTCTCGCGCAGGGCCTCCATCTCGCCCGCGGTCGCCGCGCCATCGAGCGTGATCGGTGCGGCATCCGCGCGCGCATCGGTCGTGTGCAGTACGAGGGCTCCCGTGATCATCGCGAGCGCGGCGGCGAAGCCGGTCACCCGCCGTATCGAATCGTCGATCATGTCTGTCCTCAATCAGTGGTGGTCGTCTACAGGGAGGTCTCGTCGCTCGCCGCCCGCGCCTTCTGCGCGCAGCGCAGGGTCACGATCTCGAAGGGACGCAGGGTCAGGACGATGTCGCCGGAGTCCGTGAAAACCCGCCCGCCGATGAGCGCCCGCTCCAACAGGTCCACTTCGCGCACGAGCGCCCCGGGTAGGTCGATGCGCAGCGTGGTGGTGCGGCGGCCGCCGGACGCTTCGTACAGGCGGACGATCACGTCGTCGGTGCCGTCCTCGGCGAGCTTCACGGTCTCGATCCGCACGTCCGGCTCGCTCGATCGGACGAGCGGCGCCACGGTACGCGCGCCGCGCACGCGCCGCAGGCCCCGATCCAGACGATGCCCCTCCTCGGCCGCCTCCCGCAGGCCGGCGCCCGGCCGGATGGAGAAAGAGAGCTCATGCGTGCCCCGATCCGCGTCGGGGTCGGGGAACGACGGCGCGCGCAGCACCGAGAGCCCGACGGTCGTGGTCGTTCCGCCGTCGCGGCGCGTGTCGCGCTCGACCGAGTGCCCGTACGTCGAGTCATTCGCGATCGCCACGCCGTAGCCCGGCTCGCCGACGTGGATCCATCGCTGCGCCGCGATCTCGAATCGCGCCGCGTCCCACGAGGTGTTGCCGTGGGTGGGACGTTCGACGTGGCCGAACTGGATCTCGGCGCTCGACCGGTCGGCATGCACGTCGAGGGGTACGTACATCCTGAGGAGGCGATGCCGCTCCTGCCAGTCGACGCGCAGCGCGATGTCGACGGCGCCGCCGCCCGGGCGCAGACTCACGGTCTGCACGATGGTGGACGATCCGGTGGATCGGGTCGCCCGTACCTGCGCCACCCCGTCGACCACGCCGGCGGTGACGTCGTCCGCGTGGCCGAGATCGACCGACCGGGCACGGTAGTGGCGGTCGATGTCCCACGCATCCCACTTGTCGGGGCGATCGGGATGGACCAGAAGGCGGCCGGCGCGCGCCCCCGGCGCGATCGCCTCGCGTCCCGAGGCGTCGCGCAGGGACCGCAGCAGTCCTGCCGCGTCCACCTCGGCCCGCACGACCCCGTCCTCGAGGATCCAGCCACCGTCGTCCGCCGGCCGGAGGGTCGCGGGCGCCGGGGATGCGGAGGCCGGCGCGACGGCGCCCGCGGAGATGCCGTCCAACGGGAGCGGCGCCGAGTTGGCGGTGAGCTCCAGATTCCCCTCGCCGGTCAGGGCGAGGATGCTGGTGCGCACGATCATGTCGAGCTCCTGTTGCAGCCGCGCGTGCTCCGCCTCGGCCTCGCGATGCACCCAGGCGATCGAACTGCCGGGCAGGATGTCGTGGAACTGCAGCAGCAGGGTCCGCTCCCAGGCGCGGCGCAGCGATTCGCGCGGGTAGGGGTGTTCCGCCCGGACGGCGGCGGTCGTCGCCCACAGCTCGGCCTCGTGGAGCATCCGCTCGACCCGACGATTGCCCTGTTTGGTGCGCAGCTGACTCGTGAGGGTTCCTCGGTGAAGCTCGAGGTACATCTCGCCCGACCACACCGGCAGATCGGCGTTCTCGGCCGCCGCTCGTTCGTAGAACTCGCGCGGCGTCCCGAGATCCACGCGCGGTGATCCCTCGAGGTCGGCCTGCCGGTGCGCGGCCGCGATCATCTCGCGGGTGGGGCCGCCGCCGCCGTCGCCCCAGCCGAACGGCGCGAGCGAGACCGTGCCCCTGCCGTGGTCGAGGAACGTGCGTTCGGCGTGCGCCAGTTCGGCGGGGGAGAGCTCCGCGTTGTACGTCTCGATGGGGGGAAAGTGCGTGAAGACGCGGGTGCCGTCGATGCCCTCCCACCAAAAGGAGTGGTGGGGCATGCGATTCGTCTGGTTCCACGAGATCTTCTGGGTCATGAACCAGTCCGATCCCGACAAGCGGACCAGTTGCGGCAGCGCGGCCGAGTAGCCGAAGGTATCGGGCAGCCACACCTCGGTGGTCTCGACGCCGAACTTCTCCAGGAACCAGCGTTTGCCGACGATGAGCTGGCGGGCCGTGGGCTCGCCGCCGGGAAGGTTCGTGTCGGGCTCCACCCACTGTCCGCCGACGAGAACGAACCGCCCCTGGGCGACCTGTTGCCGAATCCGTGCGAAGAGGTCGGGATAGCGTTCCTCGATCCAGGCGAGCTGCTGCGCTGACGAGCAGGCGAAGTGCAGGTCGGGATGCCTTTCGAGCAGGTCCAGGACGTTCGAGAAGGTCCGCGCGCACTTGCGGACGGTCTCGCGTACGGGCCACAGCCAGGCGGAGTCGATGTGGGCGTGCCCGACCGCGACGATGCGGTGCGCGCTCGCCGCAGCCGGGGAGGCCAGCACGGGAGCCAGTAGCCCGCGCGCCCGGTCGATGGATTCGACGAGGTCGTCGGGGTCGATCGCGTCGAGCATTCGATCCAGTGCGCTCCAGATCCGCGCCGCGCGCGGTGTCGCCGGCGGCAGCTGGACGGCGAGGCCGCGGAGGACCTCGATGTCGTGCAGGAGCTCCTCTGCGCGCGCGTCGACGAGGGCAAGCTCGAGACGCTGCAACCGGTACAACGGCGGCGCGGCGGCATCGGACGGTACGCCGAGGGTCGTCGGCTGCCAATGCGACTCAGGTGGGATCGTGGGGTTCGCGGCCAACTCAAGGTACACGTCGATGCTGTCACCGTGCACCGGCAGCCACGCGTTGCGGGGGGAGATGCCCTTGATCACCGTGCCGTCGGGGCGGAAGGCGAGGCCTTCCGCCTGGAATCCGGGCGCGAGACCGGAGAACCCCGGATCCGTGACCAGCTCGACGCGTCGACGCGCATCGCGAGTCCAATCGGCGGGCACCGCGCCGCGCACGTGGAGCCACAGGGTGCTCCACGGGCGTCCCCACCATTGGCCGACCGCGAACGGGGCGAAATCCTGCCCGACCACATCCGTGAACGGCACCGGCTCACCCGGCACGGCCCACGCCTCGATGTCGACCGGGGCGGCGCGAACGACCGCGGCCTTGCGGAGGGTCTCCTCGACGAATCGCTTCAGGCGGTCCTGCACCGACGCGCCGTTCACAGCTCTGCTCCGCCCACGCGGAAGCCGACGGCGAAAAGCGGGTCGACGGTGTCGTTCGGTACGTCCTCGAGCGAGGAGCGCACCGCCTCCATCGAGCGGGGGATCTCGAAGGGCAAGCGCCCGCGCGGTGGGATGCGGCCGGTCAGGGCGGCGACGAGCGCCTCATCGCTGGTTCCATAAGTGCCGACGAGCACGCGCGCGAGCGGTACGAGCGGGGTCAGGATGGCGGGGCGTTCGAGCCCCACGTCCACGATCAACGTCGTGACGGACCCTATGTGCCGCAGCCGTGCCAGCAGTCCGGGACGGAAGTCGAGCGAACCCTGGTGGAAGAGTGACTCGAACAGGAGGTCGTCGCGCGGGTCGAACGGCGCCGGAAGGCGAACGAGGGCGAGATCGGCGTCCTCGGGGCGGCTGACGATCTCGCCGAGCTCCCGCGCCGCCTCGGGCGATCCGCCCTCGACGTAGACCCGACGACGGGCATCGGTGGTGAGGGGGAGGAAGGGGCCGGTCTCGGCGTCGCCGTCGCGGAGCACAGTGACGGATGCGGCCTGCGCGCGGAATCCGGCCTCGCGATGTCCTGCTGAGCCGACGACACGCTCGGCCTCGTCCTCGTCGACGAACGGGTCGTCGAAGAGCCCCAGCCGGAACTTCAACTCGAGCAGGCGCCGCGCCGAGACGTCCAATCGTGCCTCGGGCACATGACCGGAGCGCACCAGGTCGACGAGCAGTTCGACGCACTCCTCGCCGCCGAACTGGTCGCATCCGGCGTCGAGGACCTTGATGATCCGTTCCGCAGGCGAGAGGTGCTCGACACCCCAGGCCTTGGCCGGAAGCACCTGGCCCTGGGCGACGTTGTCGTGGATCAGCTCCCAGTCCGTGACCACGATGCCGTTGAAGCCCAGCCTCTCGCGCAGGAGCTGCGTGACGATCGCCTTGTTGTAGCCGAAGCCGACCTCCTCCACCGGCTCGCCGTCGAGTTCGAGGCCGACCGGCATGCCGTAGTAGGGCATGATGCCGGCGGTGCCGGCGGCGATCGCCGCGCGGAACGGCGCGAGGTGCTCGTCGAACCTGCCCCCGGGGTACACCTGCTCGCGTCCGTACGGGAAGTGGGCGTCCTCGCCGTCCAGCTGAGGTCCGGCTCCCGGGAAATGCTTCGTGACACAGGCGACCGAGTCGCGGCCGAGCTCCGAGCCCTGAAACCCTTCGAGGTAGGCGGCGAGCGCACGGACGGTGCGGTCCCTGTCGGCGCCGAAGGTCTGGAACTGCCTGCCCCAGCGCGGTTCGCTCGCGAGGTCGACCTGCGGGTGCAGCGCCATGCGGATCCCGACCGCGAGGTATTCGCGCCGGGCGATCTCGGCGTGCGCTCGGACGTCCGCGTCGTCGAGGGCCGCGAGCCCCAGCGGTTCGGGCCATTGCGAGAAGCCGCGCGCCGCGAACGACGCCCCCGCGTTCTCGGTGAACGCGTGCCGCGGGTCGGTGCTCAGGGTCAGGGGAATCCCGTGCTCCGTCTGCCTAGCGAGCCGCTGCAAAGCATTCGCCCAGCGCGCCGCCTCGCGTGGAGTGCCGAGACCGTGCACGTTGAAATGGTTCATGTGCTTGTCCAGCACGACCGTGCTCGTGGGCGACTTGCTCAGCGCGCCGGCGGTCTCGACGAGCGTGCCGTTCGGGCCGGACTCGATGACGGTGTGGAACATCAGCCCGGCCTCCTCGGTCACGCTCAGGCGACCGAGCAGGTCGGCCGTCCGTTCGACCGGGAACAGACGGCTGTCTCTATAGGGGGCGGCCACGCCTCAGCCCTTCAGCCCGCTGAATCCGATACCCCGCACGATGGAGCGTTGGAAGATGACGAAGATGAGGATCGGCGGGATGCTCGCGATCAACAGTCCGGAGATCAGGAAGGCGGGATCGGTGGCCTGCGCGAGACGTGGCAGCGCGACGGCCAGCGGCTGCGTGTCCGGGTCTGTCAGCACGATCAGCGGCCAGAGGAACTCCTTCCACGCCGTCATGATCGACAGCAGGGAGACGACGGCGAGGATCGGCCGTGACATCGGCAGCACGATGCGCCAGAAGATCGTGAACCACCCGGCGCCGTCGAGCTGGGCAGCCTCGAACAGGTCGCGGGGGATGTCCTCGAAGAACTGCTTGACCAGCAGGATCGTGAACGCGTTGGCGCCGGCGGGCAGCCATACCGCCCAGGGGGTGTCGGTGAGGCCGATCCCGATGAGCGGCAGGTCGAGCACGGTCAGATACAGGGCGATCAGCGTCACGGTGCCCGGCACGAAGAGCGTCAACAGGATGGCCCCGTAGACGAAACGTCCGTACCACGGCCGGATGACGGCGAGCGCGAAGCCGGCCGTCGCCGACACGACCAGTTGGACCACCCACGATCCCCCCACGAGCACGATCGTGTTGCCGAGGTAGTGCCCGATGTCGAGCAGTGTCCACGCGGTGGTGATGTTCTCCCATCTCGCCGGGTCGGGCATGAGGCTGAGCGGGTTCTGCACCAGGTCGGTGGTCGTCGAGATCGCGGCGCGCAGCATCCACACCAGGGGGATCGCACCGAGAGCGACGAGCCCGACGAATAGGACGATGTGCATCGCCCGCCACCCGATCAGGATGCGCGGTCGGCGCCAGTCGAAGCTCGACAGGATGCCGCGATCGCGCGGTGCCGCGGTGCGGCGTAGGCGCCGACGAGGTGAGGTGGTGATGGTCATCGGGTACTCCAGGAACGCGTGAGGCGCAGGTAGATCGCGGACACGATGACGAGGACGATCGCGAGCAGCAGGCTCAGCGCGGTCGCGACGCCGTAGTTTCCGAACAGGAAGGCGTAGCGGTAGATCATCAGCAGCACGGTCACGGTGGCGTTGGCGGGACCGCCGTCGGTCATGACGTACGGCTCGGTGAACACCTGGATAGCCCCGATGATCTGCAGGAGGAGAAGGACGAGGATGACGCCGCGCATCTGCGGCAGCGTGATGTGGAGGATGCGCTGCCACACCGATGCCCCGTCGAGCTCGGCCGCCTCGTACAGCTCGGTGCTCACGCCGGTGAGCGCGGCGAGGTAGATGAGGATCGCGGTGCCCGCGCCCGACCACGTGGCCACGATCACCAGGCTCGGCATCGCCAGCTCGGGGGATTGGAGCCAGGGGAGCGGCCCCAGACCGATCGCGGCGAGCAGGCTGTTGACCACGCCGGTCTCGCCCGGGCTGAAGAACACCTTCCACAGCAGGACGGAGACCACCGGCGGGATGACGACGGGCAGGTAAGCCAGAATCCGCGCGAGGGTGCCTCCGCGGCGCAGCTCCGACATCAGCACGGCGCACAGCAGCGGCACCGGTAGGCCGATGGCGAGCGAGAGCGCGGTGAACCACAGGGTGTTCAGCGCGGCGCGGGGCAGCAACGGGTCGGCGAACAAGACCTCGAAGTTGCGCCAGCCCACCCATTCCGCCGGGTCGACCAGGTTGGTCTGCTGGAACGCCAGCACGGCGCTCTGCGCGATCGGCCACCAGGCGAAGTAGCCGAAGATGAGCAGCGTGGGGGCGAGGAACACCAGTGCCGCCCCCGCGGCACGGCGGCGCGCGCCGCCGCGCCGCACCGTCCGAGGGCGGTCGGCCGTCTGAGCGGCACGGCCAGGAGCCGTGCCGCTCAGACGTTCGGGGCTCAGAGTCATGACGCGTACTGCGCCAGGATCTGGTTGACGCGTGCCTCCGCATCGTCGAGCAGGGCGTCGATGTCGGCATCCGGGTCCGTCAGGACCGCCTGCACGACCGGGTCGAGCGCCGCATAGATCTCCTGCGAGGCCACCGCGGGCTCGGGCACGTACTCGAACGCCTCGAGCGAGGCCACATAGGGCGCAAAGTTCTCGACCGGGACGTTGACGTACTCGGCGATCGCGTCACGGTAGGCGTCGTACGCCTCCTGGCTGAAGATCGGGGCCACCGGCACACCGACCGGCAGGCCGTCGGCCGCGGAGGCCTTCGCCGTCTCCGCGGCGACCTCGAGGTCGTAGTTCGGACGCAGGGCGCGCCACTCGATCCATTTGACCGCGGCACGCTTCTCCGCCTCGGTGGCGGTTCCGCTCACCATGAGCACCGTCGCACCGGCGAGGGTGGCGTCCGCGCCGCCCTGGGGCATCGGACCGGCGCCGAAGGCCGCCGGGTCACCGCCGGCCGCGATGTAGTTGGGGTACACGTCCGGTGGGGCGGAGACCCACATGCCGACGTTGCCCGCGGTGAACTCGGCGACCAGGTCCTCCTGCTTGCCGAGGACGTTGTCTCCGAGGGAGTCGTCCTCCCAACGCATCGCCTTCCACAGCTCCATGACGTCGCGCGAGGCGTCGTCGTTGAACGCCGCCGCCCACGTGCCGTCCGAGTTCTGCTCGATCACGCGTCCGCCGAACGTGTAGCCGTACCCGGTGAGATGCCAGCCGCCGCTGTTGTTCGTCGTGATCTCGCCGAAGCCCGTCTTGCCGGTCGCGTCGGAGATCTGTTTGGCGTACTCGCGTACCTCTTCCCAGGTCTCGGGCGGGCTGTCGGGATCCAGTCCCGCCTGCTCGAACAGGTCGCGGTTGTAGACCAGACCGAACGCGTAGCTCTTCTCCGGGATCCCGTAGACCGCGCCGTCGTCCTCCAGGAACTGCATGACCCGAGGGTTCAGATCGTCGAAGCTCTCGAGCTCAGCGGCCACATCGGCGATGTCGGCCACCTGGCCGCGCTCGATGAGCGCGGGCGGCTCGGTGAGCGGAACGCGCAGCAGGGTCGGTGCGCTGCCCCCGGCCAGACGCGTCGTGAAGGTCTTGGCGTCCCAGGGCACATCCGAGGCCTCGATCGTGATGTTCGGGTTGGCCTCCTCGAACGCCGCAACCTGACGCTCGAAGAGCTCGACGGCCGCGGTGTTGGTCGCGGCAGGCTTACCCATGATGCTGATGGTGACCTCCTCGTCGCCGCTGCCGCTGCTCTCGGGTGCGTCCCCGCTGCTGCTGCAGGCGGCGACACCGGCGAGCACAGGGACCACGGCGAGGGCCGCGAGGGCGCGTCGGGTGCGCTGATGCATGATTCCTCCGTTCGGTTGCGACCGCCGTCGGCGGTCACGTGAGTAGCCGACGGTGGTGAGGACCGGAACCCCGGGCGCACTCCGTCGTGTGCTGCGCCCAGTATGAGGACGCGAGGCACAGAATGCAAGAAATGCATTCAAGTTCGAAACCAAATATTTAAATCTTGTGAAGAACCCCCGCGATGTGGTTCTCTCGTCCGCATGGCCGCATCCGACAGCGACGACACCGACGAGCGCTCGCCGTCGGCCCTGCTTCTCATGGGCGCTCGCGCTTTCTCCGATCTCTTCGACGACGCCCGCCTGCGGCGGCTGCGTCAGCTCGTCCATCTCGTCGACCCGATCCGCGTCGACGATCTCGCCACCGATCGGGCTAGGTCGCGCCTCGCCGCCGCCGAGTACCTCCTGACCGGCTGGGGTGGACCAGCCCTCGACGCCGAGGTCCTGGCGGCGGCCCCGCGCCTGCGCGGTGTCGTCCATACGGGCGGATCGGTCAAGCATCTCGTCTCGCCCGAACTCTGGGAGCGCGGGATCGTCGTCACCAGCGCGGCCGACGCCAACGCGATCCCCGTCGCGGAGTTCACGCTGGCGATGATCCTCCTGGAGGCCAAACGTGCTCCGAGCTACATCGAGGGATACGACCGATCGCGCGAGGTCGCGGGCGCCTGGCGCGATGCGATCCCACCCGCCGTGACCTTCGGCGGCACGGTAGGCATCGTCGGGCTGTCGCGCGTGGGCCGGCGGGTCGCCGAACTGCTGCGCCCCTTCGACCTCGAGGTGCTGGTCGCGGATCCGCACATCGACCGAGCCGTCGCGGCATCCGTCGGGGCGCGGCTCACCGTCCTGGACGATCTGATGAGCGCCAGTGACGTCGTCACGATCCACGCTCCGGAGCTGCCCGAGACCCGACACCTGATCGACGCGCGCCGACTCGGGATGCTGCGCCCCGGCGCGGTGCTCATCAACACCGCGCGCGGCTCGCTCATCGACACCGACGCGCTCGTCGCGCGCTGTCGCGCCGGCCTCATGCGAGCCGTCCTGGACGTGACCGATCCCGAGCCGCTGCCCGCCGAGTCGCCGCTGTTCGACACTCCGGGGATCGTCTTGAGCCCGCACATCGCAGGAGCCATGCACGCCGAGACCCTGCGTCTGGCCGATTCGGCGCTCGACGACCTCGAGGCTCTCGTCACCGGTCGGGTGCCCCGCCATCGCGTCGACGTCGCGTCGCTGAGCGTCATCGCCTGAACCTCGCGGGCGCGGGGACGCACCGCCGAAGCGGTCCGCCCCCGCGCGCTCGGTCATCCGACCACGACCCCGGCCACCTCGGGGGAGACGACGACGCTGGAGGTCGTGTCCGTCGTGCGGACCTCGTAGCTGTGCACTCCCTTCACCCAGCGTCGGACCACGGCGTAGAGGACGCCGTCGGTCACATCGGTGTCGGTGGGATCCACCGCCGTCATCCGGTGGATGACCCCGTCGAGCACCAACTCCACCGCGTGCGGCGGCGTGCCGTCGGCGTCCGTGTAGGTCGCCTGCACGGTGACGTCGGTCCCGTTCGTGAGCGTCCCGGAGGTGTGGGTGATCCCCGACAGCGTCGGCGGCGTGCCGCTCGCCTGGTTCGTGAAGCTGACCTCGTCGACCAAGAGCTCACCATCGGTGTCCGCTGTCTGCTGCAGCCAGAACACGAGTTTCGCCTTCGTGCGATCGAGGCCCGGGAAGGCCGCCAGGTCGAACGCGTACGTGTTCCACTGCCCGGACACCGTGATGGGCGCAGTTCCGGTCACGCGGTGATTGGAGTCGGCATCCGACACCTCGATGCGAAGCCGCAGGTTCGGTGAGGGGCTGCGCATCGTCACGGTCAGATATCGGTATCCGCCCGCATCCACCGAGTGATGCCACGGCTGGAACTTCGCCTGGGACATCGCGGAGGCCGGGTTCTGGAACAGCTTCGCGACCGTACGGCCATCGATGACGGTGTTGGTGGCCGACCCGACGCCGGCATGGTTGTTGTACCAGTTCACCCACGTGTAGCCCTGCATCCCGAACACGCCGTCTCGTCCGAAGCCGTCGTAGAGGAGCGGGTTGTCCGGGCTCGGAAGCGGCGGAGCCACCGTGTAATGGGTGGAGGAGTACGAGTGGGCACCGCTGGCCTGGGTGCCGCGGACGTCGACGCGCGCCGTCGTGAAGGGTGCGAGCGCGTCGGTGCTGATGGTTCCCGTCGAGACTCCGGCCGCCGCCGTCATGGGTGTCCAGTTCGGGCCGAGCGCATGCTGGCCGAGCGACGTGCCGCTCTGGGCGAAGACGGTCACGTCGCCCGTGACATAGTCGCCGATCTGGGGAGAGGTGACATTCAGGGCCGTCGGGGCGGTGCCGGCGGACCAGGCGGCGTCGCCGATCGCGGTCAAGCCGAAGAGCGTCGAGAACAGCCCCGTCTGAATGCTCACGCTGTACTCGTTGTACCGCCACTGCTGGCCGCTGTCCTGCCAGACCGGCCGGTCGGCGTACCACGGGCTCGCGCTACGCGCGTCGAGGGGGTCCTTGGCGTTGGGGCCGCTCACCAGGGCGCCGGGCAGCACCACTCCCGTCCCGGTCTGGCTCTGCGCCTCCTCGTCGAGCCGGGTGTGCAGGAATCTCACCGAGTCCTCTCCGACACCCGAGACCCAGCTGGTGCCCCATGGGTTGTTGCCGAAGACCCAGTAGAGGCCGCGCTGGACCGCCTTGAGGGCCCGCTGGTCACCGAACAGCTCGTAGTAGCGCAGCGCGTCGGCGACGTACGAGATGTGCGGCTCGTTGACACCGAAATTCTTGAACTGGTTCACCACGCCGTACGGGGTGTCGTCCGTGGTCGACAGGAAGTAGTCCAGCTGCTTCTCCAGGTAGCGCTGGATGTCGGTCTTCCCCGTCGCCGTCGCGGCCGGATACAGCTCCGCCATCGACAGTGGCGCCATGTCCCAGTAGTTCGTGTTCGACAGGATCGAGTACTCGGTCGCAGCGATCGTGGCTTCCGCCGATGCGCGATACGCGGCGTCGCCGGTCAGCAGGTGCAGCTGGACCTCGGCGAACAGGAGCGAATTTTCGATGCCGCCGCGGGTCGTCGAGTACCCGCCGAGCGGGTCGGACCGGTGCGCGTCGACGTACTGGTAGAAGGCCACCGCCCCCGCTTCGGCCTCGTCGGCGAACGCCTGCCAGTCGGTCACGTCGGCGGTCGGGATGCGGCCGTCCGCGATGGCCTTCTCGACGGCCCGTGCGGTCGCGGCCAGTGAGCCCGCTGCTTTGGCCGATCCGCCGACGCCGTATCCGGAGATGCGACGATCGTCGCTCGTGCCGACGATCCCGTCGGTGTGCGCGTCCGGATGCTGGAAGCCCCCGCTGCCCTTGACGTCCCAGAAGGCCCCGTCGAAGGCTTCGAGCATACGCAGCAGGTACTCGCTGCCGAAGCGGGCCTCGTCGACGAGATCGGGGACACCGTTGGCGTCGTTGTCGAAGGCCACCTCGGGGGTGTCGCCGTAACGAAGGTAGGTGATGGCGATGTTGCCGCCCACCCACTGGTTGCCGCCGTAGGTTCCGTAGTCGCCGGCGTCGTACCATCCCCCGGTCAGGTCGTAGTGGACGGTGCCGTCCTGCGACGCCGCGTCGTCGAGATGCCCGGCCCCGTGGAAGATCTTCTCCGACGGCGAGATGCTGCTGTAGCCCGCGGGGTAGGCGTCGCTCGTGGCGACTCCCGAACGCTGCAGACGGTAGAAGGCCGTCATCTCGTCGAGGTAGCCGGACCACACGTTCTCGGCGATCGAGAACCGAGGCGACAGCACGCCACCGACCTCCAGCGCGTAGTCGTCGCCGACCGCGGTGAGGGCGCTGAAGTCGACGGCGTACACGCGATCACCCCACACGGTGCCACGGTCGAGGAGTGTGCAGGAGGGGACTGCCACGCTCCCGCCTTGCAGGATGCGGCACGTCGTCGAGCCGGGAAGGGCGGCGTCGGCGATCACCGAAGCCGCTTTGTGGCCCGCCGCACTGTACCCGGCCTGGCTGACGGCCACGCGTTCGACGGTGGCCGCGTGCGCAGGCGGAGCAGCGATCACCGCCCCGCCCACCGCGACGGCGGTCGCCGCGGCAGCCGCCTTCCAGATCAGCATCGCTCGCCTTCGAGTCATGGCTCCTCCTCCGGAGTTCGTCGCAGCTCCATCGCCGCAACGGAAGCCAGTATCGACATGAGCCGAAAGAAATGGCAAGATTCGTAACAATATTTAAGAACTTCGATCAGAGTGGCGTCGTCGTGATCCGACGCGTGCGCCGTTGTTAGGCTGAGGCCTGTCATTCGCTCTGAAGGGGGACCGCGATGCTCGCCGCCGAACGCCGTGCGCGTATTCTCAGTCGCGCTCAGCAGGACGGGGCGGTGAGCATCACCGCCCTCGTCGACGATCTGGGCGTCTCTCATGTCACGGTCCGCCGTGACCTCGACTCGCTCGTTGCGGAGCAGATGCTCGACAAGGTCCGCGGGGGCGCTGTGCTCCGCGCCGATCGGCCGTTGACCGCGCCTGCTCCGATGCCCGTCTTCTCGGGCACGATCGGCGTCGTCATGCCGACGTCCTACTACTACCGCTACGTCGTGGAGGGCATCGACGATGTCCTGGCGTCCGGCGGCGAGATGAAGCTCGTCATCTCGGAGTACGACCTCGACGAGGAGTACCGCCTCATCGACGAGCTCGTCGCGAGCGGCATCGATGGCCTCCTGTGGGTGCCGACGGTGTCCGAGCGGCTCGCTCCGCCCGGGTTCCTCAGCATGCTCGAGCGCCTGCCCGTCCCTGTGGTGTTCATCGAGCGAGAGACCCCCGGCGGGGGTTTCGGTTCGGTGACCTCGGTGCGCTCGGCGCACGAACGCGGGGTCTTCGCCGTCCTGCAGCACCTGGCCGGGCTCGGTCACCGCCGACTGTTGATGGTGAGCCGCGGCAGTTCGCAGAGCTCGGAGTTCGTGCGCGAAGGGTGGCGCAACGCCCTGCAACGACTCGATCTGGACCCTGCGAGCAGCATCCTGGGGCCGGACGAACTCGGCGCGGGCCCGCGCTGGGAGCGAGGCGGCAGCGACATCGTGATGGATGCCGTCGAGCGCACCGGCGCGACGGCGCTGTTCTGCCACGGCGACGAGAACTCGCTGTTCGGTCTGCTCCAGAACGCTCGCTCGCGGAACATCGCCGTGCCCGAGCGGCTGTCGATCGTCGCCTACGACGACGACGTCTCCGCGCACGCCGATCCGCCGATCTCGGCGGTGGCGCCCGATCGGCGACGGGTGGGAGCGCTCGCGACCCGGACGCTGCTCGACCTCATCCGCGAGCCGAGCGCCGAGCCGCCCCTTCATCTCCACGTCGAGCCTCGGCTGATCCTCCGGGCCTCGACCGCACCGCCGGCCTGACCGGGGACTCCGCGTCCTCGGCTCGCGGGCGTTGAGCAGTTTCCCGGGACCTCCGGTGCGTGCAGCGGGGAGTTTCTTCGTCACGTCATCGTGTCTTTCCGAAACGGTCTCGAACCGAGAGCAGGACTTGCGCGCCGCGCGATAATACGCATTACCTGCGCGGCGGTCTGAGCCTAGAACGGTTCGTGACTTGTCCGCCAGTCCGATCTCCACGGCGAGAAATCGGTCTTGCGGTATCCGATCATGCGCATTAGCGTGGGCTCCGCATCGTGATGATGCGCATTATCAGCACCACTCGACGGAGAGCACATGACCCGCAGCGACACCGGCCGGATCACGCAGCAGCGCATCGCGCAGCTCGCGGGGGTCAGCCAGTCCACCGTCTCGTTCGTCCTCAACGGACGCTCCGATGGCAGCGTCCGCATCCCGCAGGACACGCGAGATCGGATCCTCAAGGTGATCGAGGAGACCGGCTACGTCGCCGATCCGTCAGCGCGTCGGCTCGCCGGAGCCGACAACCACATCCTCGGCGTCTTCACGTACGAGCCCGCCTTCCCGACCGAGAGCCTCGACTTCTACACACCGCTTCTCGCGGGTATCGAGGCGGGTGCCGAGACGGTCGGGTCGGACCTCCTGCTGTTCACCAGCGCTCCGGTGTCGGGGGGTCGCCGCGAGCTTTTCCACGAGCGCAACCGACTGCGACTGGCGGACGGAGTCCTCCTGCTCGGCGTCGAGATGGATCCGGACGAGCTGGCGCGTCTGGTCGCCGAGAACTTCCGCGTGGTCGCCGTCGGTCGACGCGACACCCCCGGCATCCCCTACGTCGGCATCGACTACGCCTCGGCAGCCGGTGAGCTCCTGCGTCGAGCAGGAGGGCTGGGCCATCGAGAGGTGATCTTCCTGCATCGTTCCAGCCTCGGTGAGTCGGTTCTCGACCGTCGGCGCGGGGTCGTCGACGGCGCGCGCGAGGCGGGACTGGCGCTGACCGACCGCACGACCGACGGCACCGACGTCGAAGCCGATTGGACGGCGGTCCGCGAGAGCGGGGCGACCCTGTTGGTCGTCGAGGAGCCGGACCTCGCGGCAGCCCTCCTCGAGCTCGCTGTTCGCGACGGCGTCTCGGTGCCGTCCGACCTCAGCGTCGTCGCGCTCGGGTCGGCCTCGCGGCCGGGCGCCGACGCCGCCGAACTGACGCGCCTGCAGCCTCCGCGTGCCGAGCTGGGAGAGCGGGCGGTCGAGTTGCTGGCCCGCATCCTCGCGGACGGCGACGCGGTGCCGGCTGCCGAGCGGCGAGTTCTCCTGCCCTGTCCCATCCTCGACGGCGAAACCCTGGGCGCTGCGGCGGTGGCTCGATGACCGGCATGCGCACCGACGTCCTCGTCGTCGGTGGCGGACTGGGCGGGGTCTCGGCTGCATTGGCAGCGCTCGAGGCCGGTCGATCCGTCGTCCTCACCGAGCAATACGCCTGGCTCGGCGGTCAGCTCACGAGCCAGGCGGTGCCGCTGGACGAGCACAGCTGGATCGAGCAGTTCGGCGCCACCGCCCGCTATCGGCGCGTGCGCGACGGCATCCGCGATCACTACCGGCGCTGGTATCCGCTCACGCCCGCTGCGCGGGCCGACAGCACCCTCAATCCGGGGAACGGCCTCGTGAGCCGCATGTGCGCCGAGCCGCGAGCGGGCGTCGCCGTGCTCGACGGCATGCTGGCGCCGTACCGTTCGTCGGGGCGACTCACGGTCGTGCAGCCGGCAGTCGCCCGCGCCGTCGATGTCGCCGGCGACCGCATCCGATCCGTCACCGTGCAGCGACTCGATGACGGCTCGCTCGTCGAGGTCGAGGCGGCGTACGTGGTGGATGCGACGGAGCTCGGCGACCTGCTCCCGCTCGCCGGGGCCGAGTACGTCACCGGGTTCGAAAGTCGCGCCGACACCGGGGAGCCGAGTGCCCCCGAGACGGCGCAGCCGAACAACCAGCAGGCCTTCAGCTGGTGCTTCGTGGTGGACCATGTCGACGGCGACCACACGATCGACCGGCCCGCGGAGTACGACCGGTGGCGCGCGGTGCAGCCCGACTACTGGGGTGCACCGATGATCTCGCTCACCGGACCCGATCCGCGTACTCTCGACACGCTGACGCGCACGTTCACGCCCCATGCGGCGCGTGCGAAGGCGATCGCCGACCAGGGCAAGGATCCCGGCGATCGCGAGCTGTGGACGTTCCGACGCATTCTGGCGCGCGACAATCTGCTGCCCGGGTCTCTCGACAGCGACCTCGTGCTCGTCAACTGGCCGATGATCGACTACCTGGGTGGATCGATCATCGACGTGTCACCGGAGGAGGCCGCCCGGCACGAGGCGGCCGCGCGGCAGCAGTCACTCTCGATGCTCTACTGGCTGCAGACGGAGGCGCCTCGGCTCGACGGCGGCACAGGCTTCGCCGGACTGCGACTGCGCGGTGACATCACCGAGGGGCCGGACGGACTCGCCATGGCGCCGTACATCCGAGAGTCGCGTCGCATCCGTGCCGTCTCCCGCGTGACCGAGAACGACCTGTCCATCGAGGTCCGCGGCGATGCCCGGCCGGCCACCGTGCCCGACAGCGTCGGTATCGGGATGTACCGCATAGACCTGCACCCCTCGACCGGCGGCGACAACTATCTCGACATCGCCAGCGTGCCCTTCGAGATCCCGCTCGGCATCCTGATCCCGCGACGGCTCGAGAACCTGCTGCCCGGCGGCAAGAACGCCGGCACGACCCACATCACCAACGGCGCGTTCCGCCTCCACCCCGTGGAGTGGAACATCGGCGAGGCGGCGGGTGCGCTGGCCGCCTTCTGCATCGACCGCGGCGAGCGCCCTCGCGCGGTCCACGCGACCCCGGCGCTCCTCCAGGAGTTCCAGACAACCCTCACCCGACAAGGCGTCGAGCTGCACTGGCCCGACGTCCGCGGCTATTAGGAGAACAGCAATGAGATCAGCAAAGACGCTGGCCGCCGTCGCGATCGTCGCGGTCGCGACCTGGGGCCTCGCCTCATGCGCGGGCGGTCCGACCGGCCCAGCCGAGCCCACCGAGGACATCGAGCTGCGCATGACGGTCTGGACCTCCAACGAGGATCACCTGGCATTGTTCACGGAGATCGCCGATGCGTACATCGCGGATCATCCCGAGGTCGCCTCCATCACGTTCGAGCCGTTGCCCTTCGACGACTACACCTCGACGGTGACCACGCAGATCGCCGGCGGCAACGCCCCGGATCTCGCGTGGGTCCTCGAGAACGCGGCACCCGACTTCGTCTCCAGCGGGGCGCTCCTGCCTCTCGACGACGTTCTGGAGAACACCGACGGCTACGATTTCGACGACCTCGCGCCCAACGCACTGGAGCTGTGGACGTCCGGCGACGATCTCCTGGCCTACCCGTTCAGCACGTCCCCGTTCGTCGTGTTCGCGAACGACGATCTTCTCGCCCAAGCGGGCCAGCCGACCTCCGCGCAGCTGCTCGCCGACGGATCGTGGGACTGGGAGACCGTGAGCGAGATCAGCTCCGCCGTCACTGCGGCGACCGGACGATCGGGTTTCGTCGTCCGCGACTTCGACTACCTCAACTGGGACTACCTCTCCACCGTGTGGAACGGTTGGGGCGCCGCGCCCTGGAGTGCGGATGGTTCCGAGTGCACATTCGCCAGCGACGAGATGGTGGGAGCCTTCGAGTTCCTCCACGCCGCCGCGTTCGACGACTCCGCCATGCCGGGTCCCGGCACGTCGGCGGACTTCTTCGCCGGGGAGGCCGCATTCACTGT
Source organism: Microbacterium oleivorans (assembly GCF_013389665.1). NCBI lineage: Bacteria > Bacillati > Actinomycetota > Actinomycetes > Micrococcales > Microbacteriaceae > Microbacterium > Microbacterium oleivorans. The sequence goes on from NZ_CP058316.1 coordinate 2,985,800, forward strand.
GACGCAGATCTCGCGTGCCAACCTGCTGCCCGAGGGCGGGTTCGCCTGGAACCTCCTCCCACTGCCGGAGGGACCGGTCGGCGAGTACGCCGTCACCGGGCAGGCGGGGCTCGGCGTGCTCGCGCAGGGCAAGAACACCCAGGCCGCCGCGGACTTCCTCGCGTACTTCACCAACCCCGAGAACGCCGCGCTCCTCGCGCAGTACTTCCCGCCGCCGCGGACTTCGTTGCTGGACGTCGACACGTTGTCGGCGGCGAACCCCCTGCTCACGCCGGAGCAGATTGAATCGGTGGTCGTGCCCGCGATCGAGGACGGCGTCGTGCGGCCCAGTCACACGGACTCGGCCGAGATCGGCCAGCAGGTGCGCGCGGCGCTCGACGGCCTCTGGGTGGCCGATGCGGATATCCCGGGGACGCTGCAGAAGACCTGCGACGCGATCGAACCGCTGCTCTGAGAAGATGACGACCTCCGTATCGCCCGTGCTCCCGGGTCGCGACGCCTCGCGACCCGGGAGCCCCCCGCGCCGGCGCCCGTGGCTGACGTATCAGCGCAAGGACGCTCTCGCCGGCTACGTCTTCATCGCACCCCAGCTGATCGGCATCGTGGGGTTCGTCCTCGTGCCGCTCGTGCTGATCTTCTACTACTCGGTCCACGAGTGGAACGTGCTCGCCGGCACCTTCACGTTCGTGGGACTCGAGAACGTCGAGGCGCTCTTCGCCGACCCGCAGATGGGGGAGGTGCTCACCGCAACCGGCATCTTCTCGGTGGGGCTGGTGGTGTTCAACCTCTCGCTGGCGCTGCTGCTGGCGGTGCTGTTGAACCGTCGGTGGCGTGGCGTCACGGCCTTCCGCACGATCTTCTTCTCACCGGTCGTCGTCTCCCTCGTCGCCTGGACGATCGTGTGGGGCTTCCTCCTGCAGGACAACGGCGGCATCAACGGACTTCTCGCTCTCGTCGGCGTCGACGGGCCGAACTGGTTGCGTGAGGGACCGACGGCTCTGCTCAGTGTCGTCGTGGTGCAGGTGTTCAAGAACGTCGGCCTGAACATGGTGCTGTTCCTGGCAGCTCTGCAGGGCGTTCCGCGGGAGCTTCAGGAGGCGGCGAAGGTCGACGGCGCCGATGAACGGCAGATCTTCGGTCGCATCGTCATCCCGCTCATCTCCCCGACCATCCTGCTGACCGTCATCATCACGATCGTCGGGTCCCTGCAGGTCTATGCGCAGATCGCCGTCCTCACCCAGGGTGGCCCGGGGATCTCGACCACCGTCCTCGTGTACTACCTGGTGCAGCAGGCGTTCGACTTCCACCACTTCGGCTATGGGTCGACGCTGGCCATCCTGCTGTTCCTGATCGTGCTCGTCCTGACCATCGCGCAGTGGCAGCTTCGAAAGAGGTGGGTCTTCTATGAGAACTGACACCCTGTTCGATACCGAGCCCGCGGGCTCGCTCGATCCGAACCTGGATGCAGCGGGCCGCCGGCCCGCGCGTCGTCCTCGCCGTCCCTCCTCGGCAGGGCGCAAGGTGGTCTTCTACGGCGTACTGAGCCTGCTGGCCGTACCCTTCGTCTTCCCGACGTGGTGGATGATCACGTCATCCCTCAAACCCGTGAACGAGATCTTCGCGTTCCCGCCCAGTCTCTGGCCGGCCGACCCGACGCTGCAGGCCTACGCAGACGCCTTCACCATCCAGCCGTTCGCCCAGCAGTACTTCAACAGCCTGTACATCGCGATCGTCGTGACCACGGGGACGATGCTCATCGCGGCGATGGCCGGGTACGCCTTCGCCCGCATCCGCTTCCCCGGACAGAACGCGCTGTTCCTCGTGGTGCTCATGGGGCTGCTCATCCCGAGCGAGGTCACGATCGTTCCGCTGTTCCAGATGTTCAACGGGCTGGGACTGGTGAACACACACTGGCCGATTCTGCTCGTGACGACCTTCGGCGCACCGAGCGTGCTGGCGACCTTCATCATGCGGCAGTTCTTCCTGACGCTCCCGGTCGAATTGGAGGAGGCTGCACGCCTGGATGGTCTCGGTCGATGGGCGATCTGGTGGCGGATCGCGCTTCCGCTATCGCGTACCGCGCTCGCGGCGGTGGCGATCTTCACCTTCCTGCACGTCTGGAACCTCTACCTCGAGCCGACCGTCTACCTGCTGTCGCCCGAGCTGTTCACGCTGCCTCAGGCGCTCACCCGCTACACCGACGCGTACGGCGGGGAGATGTGGAACGTGCAGATGGCCGCATCCACCATGACTGCGTTGCCGGTGCTGATCGTGTTCGTGTTCGCGCAGAAGCAGTTCGTCGAAGGGCTCGCCCAGACGGGCCTCAAAGGCTGATGCGGTGCGGGTGGTCGGGCGTGGTCGAGTACGGCGCCCGACCGCAACGGCCGGCCGCGCTCGCGGACCGGCGCCCCTAGGGAATCAGGCGCTCCGCGCGGTAGCGGTCGAAGAGGTCGGCGAAGGCCTGCTCCGTACGCCGGTACGCGAGGAACCCGGCATCCCGGCTCTTGCCCATGTCGGTGACGACCTCCATGTCGCGGCCGAGGTCCGCGTCGGTGTGCCACCACGAGGCGATGCGGCTCAGGTCGGACTCAGCGAGCCCATGCTTGCGGGCGATGTCGGGCCAGGCCTGCTCATGAGCCGCCATCTGCTGCTCGAGTGGCCGCGGTGCGCCCTCGTATCCCTTGACCCTGTCCGGGTCGACGCCGAGGTGCTCGGCCAAACGCGGCCACATCCAGCGCCACCGGAAGACGTCTCCGTTGACGATGTTGAACGCCTCGTCGGCGCCTGCCGGATCCGTCGCGGCCCACACCATCTGCTCGGCAAGGACACCGGCGTCGGTCATGTCGGTCAGGCCGTTCCACTGCGTCTCGCTGCCGGGGAAGACGAAGTCGAGGTCGAGCTCCTTCGCGATCGTCGCCTGCGCGGCGATCGTCAGGCCCATGTTCATCGCATTGCCGACGGCGTACCCGATCACCGTATGCGAACGGTGCACCGACCAGGTGAAGCCCTGCGCCGCTGCCGCGGCGAACAGCTCGTCCTCCTGCGCGTAGTAGAAGTTCGGGGTGTCGAGGCGCTCCTCCTCCTCATGGAAGGGCGTGTCGGGCATCTCGCCGGCCGCGTAGGCCTCGAACGGACCGAGATAGTGCTTCAGCCCGGTCACCAGCGCGACGTGCTCGAGGGGCGCGTGCGCGAGCGCAGAGAGAAGATCCCGCACCATCGCGCCGTTGACTGCGATGTTCTCGGCCTCGGTGGCCTGTCGCTGCCACGCGGTGAAGAAGACGTGCGTGGGGTGTTCGCCCGCGAGGGCAGCTGTCAGGCTGTCGGGGTTCCTCAGATCGGCCGCGATGCCACGCACCGCGCCGTCGGACGACGCTCGCCGCGAGAGCGCGAGGACCTCCCAGCCGTCTGCGACCAGATGGTCGACCAGCGCCGACCCGGTGATGCCCGAGGCGCCGACGACGAGAGCTCGGCGGACGGGGGAGGTGGGGGCGTGCGTTGAGGTGGTCACCATGATGTCAACAGAGCGGAGCCGTGGGCATTCCGGATGCTGTTCGAGCTGACCGCCGCCGTTCGGCCAGTGGCGGCGGGAGAGGGGGGCATGTGTCGCCCCGCCATTCCCGTCGCCGAAACACGAGGTCACCCATCGTCACGGACGGTCGCATCCCGGCGCCTGTCGTGCCGGTGCTGCGACGCTGATGAGACACACCACGTCATCGAACGAGAGAGACCGCATGACCGCCTATTTCGACCGGGAGCGCGACCGCGCCTACACGCGGGTCTACAAGTCCGAGACCCCCGACATCCTGCAGGCGTTCACGGCTTTCGACGGCGCGGTGTTCGCGCGCGACGGGCGAGAGATCCCGTTGAAGTTCCGCGAGCTCATCGCGGTCGCCGTCGGCATCACGACCCAGTGCGTGTACTGCATCGATGCGCATACCGAACGCGCGGTGCAGGCCGGCGCCTCTCAGGCCGAGCTCGCCGAAGCCGCCTGGGTGGCCACGGCCATCCGCGCGGGCGGAGGGTTCGCGCACGGCCGGCTGGCCTTCCAGTTCGCCGACGGCGGTCACGACCACTGACGGCTCCGCCCGCCGGCGGCGGAGCGACGGTCAGGGCCGCTGTAGAGCGGCGAAGCATACTGCGACCAACTCGGCCGGACTGCGGGTCTCATCGGGTTCGGCCCAGGTGGCCACGGCGACGTCGAAGCACGTCAGACTCGCCTGCACGATGGTGCGTGCGCGAAGCTGCGCATCGTCGTCGTCGAGACGAGCGGCGATGATGGGCGTGAGCCGCTGTTCCCACTGCAGGTGCTTCTCGAGGTTCCGCGCCCGCAGCGAGGGCGCCGTGTTCAACACGCGGATCGAGCGCTTCTGTCGTTCGTCGTGGCTGTCGGCGAGCGAGAGGAACGTCTGGAACGAGATGCGCAGCGATTCCCACGCCGACTCATTGGCCGGACGCGCCAGCAGCTCGTGGCACAGCGCGTCGCCCCAAGCGGTCGTGTCTCCGATGACCGCATCCTCCTTCGCGGGGAAGTAGCGATTGAAGCTGCGGGTCGAGATGCCCACGTGAGCGGCGATCTGCTCGACCGTCACCTGGTCGAAGCCGTGTTCGTCGAAGAGCTCGATGGCGGCGTCGGAGATCCGGGCGCGGACCGCCTCTCGCGTCAGCTCGCGCAGGCTCCCTCGCGCAACGTCTCGGGGCATGGTGCGAGCTTATCCTGCCGAGGGTGTCTGACTCAGACAAAAGCGGCGTAGCATGACGGCATGACAGCTCTCCATACTCCACAGCAGCGCGCGCTCGGCACCCAGGGCCTCACCGTCTCGAGCATCGGATACGGTGCGATGGGCACCGCGGCCGGCTACGGCCCGAGCGACGACACCCGATCGATCGAGACGATCCGTCGGGCGCACGAGCTGGGCGTCACCCTCTTCGACACCGCGGAGATGTACGGCTGGGGCGAGGGGGAGAAGCTCCTCGGACGCGCGCTCGCCCCGGTGCGCGATGAGGTCGTGATCGCCACGAAGTTCGGTCTCACGCGGGAGTTCGACGTCGACTCGCGTCCGGATCACATCCGCGAGGTCGTCGACAACAGCCTGCGCAATCTGAGCGTCGAGTCGATCGATCTGCTCTATCAGCACCGGCCCGACCCCAAGGTCCCGATCGAGGACGTGGTCGGCACCATGAAGGAGCTCGTGGATGCCGGAAAGGTCCGGTACCTGGGGCTCTCCGAAGCCGATGGCGAGACGATCCGGGCAGCCCACGCGGTGCACCCGATCTCGGCCCTGCAGACCGAGTATTCGATCTTCGCCCGCGACGTCGAGCCGATCCTTCCCGTCCTCGAAGAGCTCGGCATCGGCTTCGTCGCCTATTCGCCGTTGGCGCGCGGATTCCTCACCGGCGCGGTCCAGCACCGGGACGACTACGACGCGAGCGACTTCCGGCGGGGGCTCGCCTGGTGGAACGACGACAACTTCGAGGCGAACCTGGCCATCGTGCGTCGGCTCACGGCGTTGGCCGAGCAGAAGGGGGCATCTCTCGCGCAGCTGTCGCTGGCGTGGCTGCTTGCCCGGAGGGACGACATCGTCCCGATCCCCGGATCGCGCAGCCCGCGCCGGGTCGAGGAGAACAGCGCCGCGGCGGCCATCGAGCTGACCGCCGACGATCTGGCCCTCATCGACGAGATCGCACCCGACGGGGGCATCGGCGGACGGTTCGCCTGACCGCACCCGCGCACCGGATGCAGACGCGGGTCGGGGCGGGTGTCAGGCCTCGTCCAGCGCCCCGACCGCCTCCGCGAGCACACGGGCGACGGCCCACGCCCCGTCCGCGGTGTTGCTCATCACCGTCGCAGTGACCGCCGCGGCGGGGTGATGCACCGTTCGGAACGACGCGCCGACATCGCAGCCCTCGAGCACGACACCCGGGCCCGTCTCGTTCAGCCAGAACCCCAGGCCGTACCTCGTCCCCTCGTCCTCGTCGTGCGACCGCGGCGTGGTCATGAGCGCAACGGACTCGGCCGAGACGATGCGCCCGGCGAAGAAGGCCCGCCAGAACCGGTGGATGTCGGATGCCGTCGTCGACGCGCCGCCGTCGCCGTTCGCGCGGACCGGCAGGTGCAGCGTGTTCGCACGCAGTCCCTCGTCGAACACGTAGCCGCGGGCGTGATCGGCGCCCAGCTCGTCGGTGCGGGGGAATCCGGTGGCGTCGAGGCCGGCCGGGTCGAGCACGAGCTCCTGCACGAGCTCGTGATATCCCCGGCCGGTCACCCGTTCGCAGACGATCGCCAGCAGGATGTAGCCGCTGTTGCAGTAGGCGAACGTCGCGCCGGCGGCCGCCCGCGCCGGAGTCCCGTCGAGGAGGGGCAGGAACGCCTCGGCGCTCGTGAGCGTGTGCACCGGCACGTCGAGGAAGAACTCGGACACGTCCAGGTCGTCGTCCTCGTCGATGTAGTCGCCGATGCCCGAGGTGTGGCCGAGGAGGTGCTCGATCGTGACGGCATCACCGATGAGCGGCAGATCCTCGCCCAGGATGCTGCGCGCCGGGGTGTCGAGCGAGAGCGTGCCGTCCTCGACGAGCCTCATCACGACGAGAGCGGTGAACGCCTTGCTGCCCGATGCGATGGCGAAGCGCGTGTCGGCGGTGACCGGGGTCCGGCTCGCGCGGTCCGCGAGGCCGTGCGCGCTCCGCCATACCGAGACGTCCGCGAGGTCGACGCTCACGACCCCCGAGAACGCCTCGTCGTCGATCGCGCCCCGGAGGGCGCGCTCGTCCAGCTCGATGCTCGTCGGTGAACTCATGGGTCCACTGTGCCAGGCGGAGGTTCCCGCACGCCAACGGCGCGGTGCCCTCCCCGCGCAGCCCCCCCCGTCACGAGGCGGGAGCGGCCCGCCGTCCCGTCGCCCGCGCGAGGCTCCGCGCCAGATACGGCGCCGTACGGCTGGCCCGCTCGTTCGCCACGGCGTCGGGCGTCCCGGCCGCCACGATGCGCCCGCCGGCATCGCCCCCGGCGGGACCGAGGTCGATGACCCAGTCGGCGGAGGCGACGACATCCATCTCGTGCTCGACGACGACCACCGTGTTGCCGGCGTCGACGAGCGTGTGCAGCTGGGTGAGCAGCAGGCGCATATCGGCGGGGTGGAGCCCCGTGGTCGGCTCGTCGAGCAGGTACAGCGTGTGGCCTCGGCGGGCGCGCTGCAGCTCGGTCGCGAGCTTGATGCGCTGCGCCTCGCCGCCCGACAGCTCGGTCGCGGGTTGCCCGAGACGCAGGTACCCGAGCCCGACCTCGCGCAGGGTGCGAAGACTCCGGGACGCGGCGGGCACGTCGTCGAGGAAAGCCGCCGCGTCCTCGACGGTGAGCGCCAGCACCTCGGCGATGTTCTTGCCGCGGTAGGTGACCTCGAGCGTGTCGTCGTTGTAGCGGGAGCCGTGGCACACAGGACAGCGCCCGTAGCTGCCGGGGAGGAACAGCAGCTCGACCGAGACGTATCCCTCGCCGAGGCAGGTCTCGCAGCGGCCACCGGCGACGTTGAACGAGAACCGTCCGGCGGTGTAACCGCGCTCGAGGGCCGAGTCGGTGCTCGCGAAGGCCGAGCGCACCGCGTCGAACAATCCCGTGTAGGTCGCGAGATTCGAGCGCGGCGTGCGTCCGATCGGCTTCTGATCCACTCGGACGAGTCGGTCGAGGTGCTCCAGCCCCACCGCGGCGCGAACGGTGAGCGCGTCGGCCCGCGGGTCGGGCACCGTCGCCTCGGCGAGACCGGCTGCACCCGTGGTCGGGTCTGCGGGCTCGTCCGGCTGCGCCGAGCCGCCGCGGAGGTATCGGTCGACCGCGTCTCGCAGCGCTCCGCCCACGAGCGAGGACTTGCCCGATCCCGAGACGCCGGTGACGGCCGTGAACGTTCCCAGGGGGAAGCTCGCATCGAGCCCGGCGAGGTTGTGCAGCGAGACGCCCTCCAGCCTCAGCCAGCCCGTGGGCGTTCGCGCCGCGCGGGAGGCGGCGGGCTCGTTGTCGAGCTCGGGGAAGAGGAACGGACGCGTCACCGACCCGCCCACCTCGGCGAGCCCGTCGACGGGCCCGCTGTAGAGCACCTCACCGCCGCCCTCGCCCGCCCCGGGCCCGACGTCGACGATCCAGTCCGCGCCGCGCACGACGTCCATGTTGTGCTCGACGACGAAGACCGAGTTGCCCGAGGAGGTGAGCTGCTCGAGCACATCGAGCAGCGGCTCGGCGTCGGCCGGGTGGAGACCGGCCGACGGCTCGTCGAGCACGTACACGACTCCGAACAGCCCCGAGCGCAGCTGGGTCGCGAGGCGAAGGCGCTGCATCTCGCCCGGCGACAGGGTCGTCGTCACGCGACCCAGTCCGAGGTAGCCCAGGCCGAGTTCGGTGAGGACCTCGATGCGAGCGAGCAGATCGGTGGCGATCGCGACCGCGACATCGGTGCGCTCGCCGGACGACGACCTGGGGACGGCCGGCGCGGCATCCGTCAGCGTCGTCGTCGGGCGCAGGATGTCGGCGAGCTCGGTCATCGGCACCGCGTTGAGCTCGGCGATGGTGCGGCCGGCGAAGGTGACGGCCAGCGCCTCGCGGCGCAGCCCCGATCCGCCGCAGAGAGGGCAGATGCCGGTGCGGACGAACTGCAGGACGCGCTCCCGCATGGTCGCGCTCTTGGAGTCGGAGAGCGTGTGGAAGACGTACTTCTTCGCGCTCCAGAACATGCCCTTGTAGGGCTTGGCCACGCGGTCGCGCTGGGGCGTGATCTCGACGACCGGCTGCTCGTCGGTGAACAGGAGCCATTCGCGCTCGCCGGGGGCGAGTTCCCGCCACGGGCGGTCGACGTCGTAACCGAGTGCGATCGTGATGTCGCGGAGGTTCTTCGCCTGCCAGGCGCCCGGCCAGGCTGCGATCGCACCGTCGCGGATGCTGAGCGACGGGTCGGGCACGAGCGTGTCCTCGGTGACCGTGTGCGCGACGCCGACACCGTGGCACTCGGGGCACGCGCCGGCCGCCGTGTTGGGGGAGAAGGCATCGGAGTCGAGCCGGGTCGTGAACCCCTCGGGGAAGGTGCCCGCACGTGAGAACAGCATCCGGAGCGAGTTCGACAGCGTCGTGACCGTCCCGACGCTCGATCGCGAGCTGGGCGCGCCGCGCCGCTGCTGCAGCGCAACGGCCGGCGGGAGGCCCGTGATCGACTCGACGTGCGGGTTGTGACCCTGCTGGATCAGCCGCCGCGCGTAGGGGGCGACCGACTCGAGGTACCGCCGCTGGGCCTCGGTGAAGATCGTGCCGAACGCGAGCGAGGACTTGCCGGAGCCCGAGACCCCGGTGAAGGCGACGATCGCGTCGCGCGGCACATCGACATCAACGTTGCGGAGATTGTTCTCGTTCGCTCCGCGCACGCGCACGAAGGTGTCAGGGGTCGCGCGGTGGTTTTCGGGCATCGTGCCAGCCTAGGTGCCGGTGGGCGTCGCCGGACGCGAGCCCTCTACCACGTGCGAGGGGTGTACTGAGAGTGACTGCCTGGCCGTCGGGAGTCCGTTTAGCGTGGACGCAGCCCCGTCGGGCAACCCCCGCCTCACGTAACACCCGGCTCATCTGCGCCGGGGGAAGGAGCGCCATGCTCACCGTCAACGCCTACGCCGCGACCTCTGCCGACGAGCCCCTCGTCAAGACGACCATCGAGCGTCGCGACCTCGGCCCGCACGACGTGCTGATCGACATCGCCTACGCGGGCATCTGCCACTCCGACATCCACACCGTCCGCGGCGAGTGGGGCCCGATCGCCTACCCGCAGGTCGTCGGCCACGAGATCGTCGGTCACGTCACCGAGGTCGGCTCGGCTGTCACCAAGCACCGCATCGGCGACCGCGTCGGCGTCGGCTGCATGGTGAACTCCTGCGGCGAATGCGTGCAGTGCACCGCGGGCAAGGAGCAGTACTGCCTGAAGGGCAACATCCAGACCTACGGCGGCGTCGACCCCGCCGATGGGAGCATCACGCAGGGCGGCTACTCCGAAGCGGTCGTCGTGAACGAGGACTTCGTGCTCCAGGTCGCCGAGAACCTCGACATCGAGAAGGTCGCGCCGCTGCTGTGCGCCGGCATCACGACCTACTCGCCGCTGCGCCGGTGGAACGCCGGCCCCGGCAGCAAGGTCGCCGTCGTCGGCATGGGCGGGCTCGGCCATATGGCCGTCAAGATCGCCGTCGCGATGGGCGCCGAGGTCACGGTGCTGTCGCAGACGACGTCGAAGCAGGACGACTCGCTGCGATACGGCGCGACCGCGCACTACGCGACGAAGGATGCCGAGACCTTCACCCGGCTCGCCGGCTCGTTCGACCTCATCATCAACACCGTTTCGGCGAAGATCAGCGTCAGCGACTACCTCGGCCTGCTGCAGCCGGAAGGTGCGATGGTCAACGTCGGGGCGCCGTCCGAGCCGCTCGAGGTCCCCGCGTTCGCGCTCATCGGCGGAGGCCGCACGTGGGCCGGATCGATGATCGGCGGCATCGCCGAGACGCAGGAGATGCTCGATTTCTGCGCGGAGCACGGCATCCTGCCCGAGACCGAGCTGATCTCGGCCGAGCAGATCAACGAGGCCTATGAGCGCGTCCTCGCCTCGGACGTCCGCTACCGATTCGTGATCGACGCCAAGACCCTGGCCTGACGTCCCCGCGAGGTTCGGCGCGGCACTCCCGCCCGACCCGCGCCCGGCACGGTCGGCCTTCGTCGGCTGAGCGTGCCGGGTGCGGGGCAGCCCCCGCCGGTGCTGGCGGGTCGGTGTCGGCGGCTCGCCCTAGGCTCGTGCGGTGGGTATCGGAGAATGGGTCGCGCCGCGACGGTTGGGGCGGGACTTCCGGTGGCTGTTCGCGTCGTCGGTGACGAGCAACATCGGCGACGGCATCGCGCTGGCGGCATCCCCGCTGCTGATCGCGTCGATGACCGACTCTCCCGTTCTGGTCGCGTCCGGCGCGATCATGCAGTTCCTGCCCTGGCTCCTCTTCGGGCTGCACGCCGGCGCCATCGCCGACCGGGTGGATCGACGCATCCTCATCATGGTCGCCAACGGCATCCGCGCCCTCGTGCTCGTCGGCCTGTGCGTCTTCCTCGTGACCGGCGTCGCGAGCATCTGGATGGTGCTGGTCGTCGCGTTCCTGTACGGCACCGCCGAGGTGTTCGTCGATACCACCAGCAGCACCCTGCTTCCGATGATGGTGCGCAAGAGCGACCTCGGTATCGGCAACGCTCGGCTGCAGGCCGGTTTCCTCGTGGCGAACCAGCTGGGTGGACCGCCGCTGGGCGCGTTCCTCTTCGCCCTCGGGTCGTTTTGGCCGTTCGCCGTCCAGGGCGTGTGCGTCGCCCTCGCCGTCGTCCTCATCTCACGGATCGCCGCCACCTCGTCCGGGGAGGCGGAGGCGGCCGGGTCCGCGCGCGAGCGCACGGCGGTGCACACCGACATCCTGACTGGGATCCGGTGGTTGTGGCGCAACCCGCCGGTGCGGATGCTCGTGGTGATCATCCTGACCTTCAACATCACCTGGGCGGCGCCGTGGGGCGTCCTCGTTCTCTATGCGACCGACTATCTGCAGATGGGGCCGGTCGGATACGGGGCGCTGACCACGGCGTCCGCCATCGGCGGGCTGTTGGCCACCGTGCTCTTCGGGCGGCTCGAGAAACGGTTCTCGTTCGCGACCCTGATGCGCGTCTGCCTGTCGGCGGAGGTGCTCATGCACCTCGCGTTCGCGCTCACGACGTCGGGAGCGTTCGCCTTCGCCATCATGATCGCGTTCGGCGCCTACGCGTTCGTCTGGGCGACGATCTCGACCACGGTGCGCCAGCGACTCGTGCCCCGCGAGTTCCAGGGCCGCATCGCCTCGGTGAACATGGTGGGCGTCTACGGCGGTTTCGTGATCGGGCAGGCCCTCGGCGGCGTGATCGCGCAGGTGTGGGGACCGACCGGCCCCTGGTGGTTCGCGTTCGAGGGGGCGGCCATCACTCTGCTGCTCGTCTGGCGCCCGATCTCCCACATCGCCGCGGCGCGACCCGCCGACGACGACAGCGTCGACGAGGAGCCCATCGCGCGGTGAGGGCGGCGCGCGACGACCGACGACGAGACTGCGCGGGTCTACGTTCCCGGCAGTACGGGCCACGGGTAAGGCTGTCCTAAGCTGGCTGTCAGGGTGCGAGAAGAGTGAGGAATCAGGTGCACGGAGAAGTCATCCGCACGGAGCGGCTGTCGCACAGCCTCATCCGCGTCGTGCTCGGCGGTGGGGGACTCGCGGACTTCGCGGGCTCGCAGTTCACCGACGCCTACGTCAACTGCCTCTTCCTGCCGGACGGCTCGACACTCACCGTCCCCTGGGATGACGAGACGGCGCGCGCCGCGGCTGCCGAGCACAGGCCGCGTCCGCGCCGGCTGTCCGTCCGCCGGTGGGACGCGGATGCCGGCGAGCTGACGCTCGACATCGTCAGCCACGGCGACGTCGGCTACTGCGGCCGGTGGGCCGGGCGCGCGCGCCCCGGCGACCTTCTGCAGCTGCGCGGGCCGGCGGGCGGGTACGCGCCTCATCCGGACGCCGACGAGTACCTCTTCGTCGGCGACGAGTCGGCTCTCCCCGCCATCGCCGCCTCGGCGGAGGCGGTGACCGCGGGCAAGCGGGTGCGGGTCTTCGGGCTCGTGGAGGCGCCGGAAGACGAGATCGCGCTGCAATCGCCGGGAGACCTGGACGTGGTGTGGGTCCACCGGTCAGCCGTCGCCGACAGCGCCGTCAACGACAGGGCCGTCACGGCGCTCGCCGACGCCGTCGCTTCCTCGGGCCCACCGGCGGGCCGGCTCAGCGCCTTCGTGCATGGCGAGGCCGCGGAGTCGCTGGCGGTCGTGCGCGTCCTCGCCCGCGGCGGGTGGTGCCGCCCCGAGATGCTCTCGTCGTCGCCCTACTGGCGGCGCGGGATGGACGACGAGGCCTGGCGCGGCGTCAAGGGCGACTGGGTGCGCGCCATGCGCGAGGAGACCCAGGCGCTGTTCGCCGCTGCTCGCTGACGCCGGCGACCGCGCCGCGGCGATCTCTTCCCCGTGCCGTGCTGCGGGCACGATCCCCGCGTCAGCACCCGCGAGCGGCGGCCCCGACCGCGGCCTCGAAGTCGGGTTCGGCGCCGAGCCGGGAGAACCACACGTTCGCCGCGTTGCAGCAGTTGACGGTCTCGACCTGACGCTCGAAGTAGTCCGCGACGCGCTCCGTGGAATCGTCGCCGCACGATCGGATGATGCCGCTCTTCACTACCTCGACGGCCTCGAGCTGTTCGGGGCCGCCGACGCCGACGCGCTGCCTTTCGCCGATGCGCTCCACCCCGACGCCGACGCGCATCGGCTCATCGCGCGACGTTTCGCGGAGAAGGTCTTCGGCGTCGACGGAGTGTTCGGAAGGTTCGGCACCCTCCCGAAGCCCGTCGCGTGCCCGGGCGCCTCGCGCAGCGGCCTGGCGTGATGCCCTAGGGGTCTTCCTCCGCGCTGCGCGAGCGCGTCATCCGCGAGGGCGCCCGATCGAGCACGACGACGGGGACGATGACGGGACCTGGCGCGGCGACGGATATCGTCGCGGTGTGACCGATACGTTCCGCCTCGACGGCCGTCGCATCCGCGACATTCCCTCGCTGTACGCGGAGCTGGACCGGGTGCTCATGCCCGACGAGCCGTGGCAGCTCGGCGAGAGTATGGATGCGCTCGACGATCTGCTGTACGGCGGGTACGGGGTCCTGGCGCGGGCCACCGGTGCACGCATCGTCTGGACCGACCACGAGCGTGCTCGCATCGCCCTCGGGGTCGATGCCACACGGGCCTGGTATCAGGGCAAGCTCGCGCGGCCCGGGCTCTTCGCCGCGGGCCCGGCGCAGGCTGCGCTCGACGATCTCGATCGGGGAGCGGGGGCGACGTACTTCGACCTCGTCGTGCGCGTCTTCGCCGATCACCCCGAGGTCGACCTCGTCCTCGACTGACGCCGGCCCGGGTGCGACAAAGGGGCCGGCCCGATCGGGCCGACCCCTTCATGCGTCGTGTCGCTCAGAGAGCGCGGATGTTCGTCGCCTGCAGGCCCTTCTGGCCCTGCTCCACGTCGAACTCGACCTTCTGGTTCTCGAAAAGGTTGCGGTGTCCAGAGCCGGCGATGGCGCTGAAGTGCGCGAACACGTCCGCGGTGCCGTCGTCCGGAGC